>JBBQUH010000005.1:0-98105 GCA_038212625.1 Gemmatimonadales bacterium
TTACCGCAGATTTACGCGAAAACTTGACGGATTGTTTCGGCGCGAGAGCACGGTGTACGGCCAGCTGTTCGGCATTGACATCGACAACGCGCGTAGGAGGGTCCGCCGGATACATCACGGCCACCACCAAACACCACGAGCTCAACGCGCCTCATTCCATGATCCCACGCGGTGCAAATCCGCCGCAAGACTTTTCAGCAGTTCTCCTGCAGTTCTCCGTGCCAGCGTCATCGTTCGCGCAGCGCCAGCCACCGACAATCTACAGCCAGCCGTACGCCCGTAACTCCTCCACCGGCTCCGTAAACGAACACGAGCCAAAGCTCACCATCAGGCGCTCCCGCACCTGCTGCAACGTGTACCGACTGAGCGTCACCAGCCGCGCGGGGGATTGCCACGTCACGTGCAGCTCCTGCCAGTCGAGGGTCGCGGCATCTGCCACCTCGAGCAGCGCGAGCGCCTCCGCATCGGTACCGCCGTCAAGCAATAGCGCAGCGGCGAGAAACACGTTCAGAAATCCGTACATGCGCCCGGTGGCCGCGTCGGTGTCGTACGTCAGCCGATACGATCCACGCAGCGGATGATGCAGGCCCGCGGTGGCCTTGGCGGTCACGTCGTGCGTGAGGCACGCGCGCAAAAACGCCACGATCGCGCCGGCCAACGGGAACGCGGCGGCGGTAACGCCGCCCGTGCGGATCTTGGCGCGCAGTCCGTGCGCCGCGAGTGCCGCGAACAGCCCATCCATCGACGTATCGAGCGGGACTTCCACGTACGCGGTCATGGTGGTCGGCACCTGCTGCCGGATGGCCGCGATCTGGTCGGTGCTACCGGCTTTCACTTCGAGTACATCGACTATCGCGCCGCACTCCTCGAAGCACACGCGATGCCGTTCGTTGAACGCCGCGATGGCCAGAAGATCAGCGGCGATATCGCCACTCCCGATGACACTCAAACGCCACGGTATCGCCCCCGCGTCTCGTGGCAGCAGTGGCTCGGCGATCTCGGAGAACTGCGCGAGATCCGCAGCCGGGCACACGAACCGACCGAGCACCCACCCCGCCCCGCTGGCACGATAGTGGGCATATTGGCGAACAGCCGTCGACATGGACAGCACGGCCGGAGGAAAGAGCCCGGCGTAGTCTACGAGCCCTTCGAGGAGAATGCGGGACGCGTGATCGGTAATGAGCGGAACTCGCACGGGCATGGCAGAAACCCCTCCCCAACGGGTACGTGGTGGGGAAGAACAGGTGGCAACGGCTCAAAGGCCGTCGAAATCGAGGGCCAGATCGAGCGCGGGCGCGGAGTGGGTAAGCGCCCCCACCGAAATACGGTCTACGCCGGATTCGGCGATTTCACGCACGGTGTTGAGTGACACGCCCCCTGACGCCTCGGTGATCACGCGTCCGTCGGCGCGGACCACGGCTTCGCGAAGCATTGCGGGGGACATGTTGTCGAGCAAGACCCAGTCGGCACCGGCGGCGATCGCGGCGTCGAGTTGCTCGAGCGTGTCGCACTCCACTTGAATGGGCGTGCCCACCATCGCGAGGCCGCGGGCACGCGACACGGCCATGGCGATATCGCCACCGATGGCGACCAGGTGATTGTCCTTGATGAGCACCCCGCTGCGGAGGTCCATGCGGTGATTGGTGCCCCCACCGGCCCGCACCGCGTACTTCGCCAGCGTGCGCCATCCCGGCAGCGTTTTGCGCGTATCGAGGATTTGCGCGTTGGTGCCGGCAATCGCCTCCACGTAGCGATGGGTGAGCGTGGCGATGCCGGACAGATATTGCAGGTAGTTGAGCGCGGTGCGTTCGGCCGCAAGCATGCCGCGAGCGTGGCCAGTGATGGCGAGCACCACCGCGCCCGCCTTTACCGGCGTGCCATCTTCGGCTTCCACGCGGATATTCGAGGCGCCGTCGAGTTGCTTGAAGGCGGCGATGGCTAACGGGACACCGGCAATCACGCCGTCACGACGTGCCACCACGACACTGCGCACATGGCGCGTGCTGAGCACCGTAGCAAGCGTGGAGACATCGTTGAACGCTTGATCTTCGTGCAGGGCCACCCGGACGTGCGCCGTCACTTCGCTGTCCGTAAGCGGAAACGCGAGCGGGGACGCCACCACAGCGTGCATATCCAACGGCGTGACGGTTCGCGGCGCCAGCACGGGAAGCCCATGCGGTGGCGTGGGACGCAACGGCGGGTGGAAGGAGCTCATTCGCCAGGATCCTCGGGGCTGAAGGGGCTGACTGCGGGGTGACCACCAATCGCGACCATGCGCTCGATCGCGGTACGTGCACGTTCCGCGACGTGGTCGGGAACGGTGATGCGATGCTGATTGTACAACAGGGCGTCACGCACTTTGGCGAGCGTGGTCACCTTCATGTACGCACACTGTGCCTGATCGTTGGCTGCAATGAATCGCTTGCCGGGATTCTCGCGACGCAGCCGGTGAAGAATGCCGATTTCGGTGGCCACGATGAACGTGTCGTTCGTGGTATGCTGCGGCCGCTTGATCATCCCCTCAGTGGAGAGAATGTGCGCGTTGTCGGGGCTGATCGCCCCGGCACTGATCGCCTCCACCACCGACGTGGCACATCCGCACTCGGGATGCACGAGAAACTCGGCGTTTGGATACTGGGCGCGGGTGCGCGTGATGTGCTCCGGGTCGATGCCGGCATGCACGTGGCACTCACCCATCCACACGTGAATATTCTCACGGCCCGTTTCACGTCGCACGTGCGCGCCAAGGAACATGTCGGGGAGGAAGAGAATATCGGTGTCGGCCGGGATGGCGTTGATGACATCCACCGCATTGCCCGACGTGCAGCAGTAGTCGCTCTCGGCCTTGACCTCCGCGGTGGTGTTGACATACGAGACCACCACGGCGCCGGGGTGTTCCGCTTTCCACGCACGCAACTGATCAGCGTCGATGGTGCTGGCGAGTGAGCAACCTGCGGCGAGATCGGGCAGCAGCACGGTTTTTTGCGGCGAGAGAATGGCCGCTGTCTCGGCCATGAAATGCACGCCGCAAAATACAATGATCTCCGCTTCGGTTTTTGCCGCTTCGCGCGACAGGCCAAGCGAGTCACCCACGTAGTCCGCGACATCCTGGATTTCCGGGCGCTCGTAGTTGTGCGCGAGAATGACCGCGTTCTTCGCTTTCGCGAGCTCGCGGATTTCGGCGGCCAGTGCGGGGTCGTAGTGCGCTTCGAGAATCGTCATGAGATCAAGACTCAGTGTGATCGATGGTCACGGTCGGTTACCAGGTGATGTGTCGCCCTTGCCACTTGCGACGCGTCTTTGGAAAATCGCTCCGGAAGTGCCCGCCCCGCGACTCTTTGCGCAGTAGGGATGCCTCCGTGACGAGCATAGCGGTAGTGAGGAGGTTGCGCTCTTCGGTGGCGCCGGGTGCCAGCCGGGTGCCGATCTGTTGCAGCGCCGCCAGACAGCGACGGAGTCCCGGCGCGGTGCGTGCGATAGAGGCATGCTCCCACATCAGCTGGCGGATTTCGTCGGCGGCCACCTGCGCCGCGCCGCGATCGTCGAGCGGCGGCACCGTCCATGGCTGGGCGTCGGGTACCGGCAAGTCCGTCGGCGTTTCGATCAGATCGCGCGCCACACGCTCGGCAAACACGAGCCCTTCGAGCAGCGAGTTGGAGGCGAGCCGGTTGGCACCGTGTACCCCGGTGCGCGCCACTTCTCCCACGGCGTAGAGCCGAGCAATGGACGAGCGCCCGGCAAGGTCTGTGACCACCCCGCCCATCATGTAATGCGCGGCCGGGGTGACCGGGATGGGTTCCTGCGATGGGTCGATGCCGCGGGCCCGACAGATCTGAAATATACCAGGAAATCGCTCGGCGAAGCCTGCGCCAAGCTTGGTAGCGTCGAGGAATACGGTGCCGTGGGCCTGCTGTTCGCGGAAGATCTCACGCGCCACCACGTCGCGCGGAGCGAGCTCGGCCATTGCATGGCGTTTGGGCATGAACCGTTGCCCGCGCCCGTTGAGCAGAATCGCCCCTTCGCCGCGAACCGCTTCCGAGATGAGCGCCAGCGGGTTCTCTGCCGTGTCGAGTGCGGTGGGGTGGAACTGCACGAACTCCATATCGGCCAGTCGGGCACCGGCCCGATGGGCAATCGCGAACCCGTCTCCGGTGGCGACCTGCGGATTGGTGGTATAGCGGTAGATCTGCCCGCACCCGCCGGTGGCGAGCACCGTGGCGTCGGCCAGAATTTCCACCGGTCGGCCTTCAATAGACGCCCGGACGCCGGCACAGTGCACCCCCGTCTCGTCCTCGTAGAGCAGCAGGTCGAGCACCCGGGCCATCTCTTCCACCCGGATATTGGCCGTCTCGCGGACCTTGGCGACGAGGGTTCGGGCCACCTCGGCGCCGGTCTGGTCGCCGTGGGCATGCACGATGCGGTGGCGCGAGTGGGCGGCTTCCTTGCCCAGCTTGAAGTCGCCCTGCGGATCGAGGTCGAAGCGGGCGCCGGCGGCCTGGAGCTCGCGCACGCGGGCCGGCCCCTCCTCGACCAGCACCTGCACCGCCTCAGCGTCACACAGCGCCGCACCGGCGGCGAGCGTATCCTGACGGTGGAGCGCCGGTGAATCGCCGGCGCCGAGGGCGGCCGCAATGCCCCCCTGCGCGTAGGCCGTGGCGGAATCGAAGAGCGTGCGCTTGGTGAGCACGGTCACCGATCCGTGGGCCGAAGCGCGCCAGGCGGTGTGTAATCCTGCAACCCCGCTGCCCAGCACAAGGAACCGCGTGCGGATCCGGTCAGTCATAGTAGGTTTGAATCAAAGGACATCGGGTCCCCAACTGAACCCCCGGCCGGCCTCCGGCCTTTCTCCCGCTCTTTTCCGCACTCAGGAGACGTCATGCGTTTGACGTGTATCGCCGGCACCATGACCGTATTGTCACTGGCCGGAACCCTCGCCCCCCTCACCGCCCCGGCACAGCCCGGCGGTGTTGCCGCAGCCTGCGAGATCGACCCGAACTCGCCCAAAGAGCTCGCGGTCCAGTCGTTGGCCTTCCAGCGAGCTCGTGGAGCACAGAACGCGGAAGACCGCAAGAAAGTGCTCATGGGCATCATGAAAGAGCTCGATACCAAGCCGGAGCGGTTTGCGAAGAACCCCGTGGGCTACAATTACATGCTGTCGCAGGCGCTGGTGATGTGGGCTATGGAGCCCGGACTCGGCGATACGCCGACACGCGCGCAGCTGGGCTTGGCGGGCAACCCCGAGCAGCCCTACGACATCGTGGTGCAGTTGGACGCGGCGTTCACGGCCATCGAAACGGCCGCCCCGGCGTGCAAAACCGATGTGGCCGCGCTGCGCCAGAACGATGCCTGGCTGGCGCTCACGCGCGCTGCACTTGACGCGTCGAACACCGGCAAGCTGGACTCGGCCGATTACTACGCCAAGCGGTCGCTGCTGCTGAGCACCGAGAGTCCGTATCCGTACTATGTACTGGCCAACGTGGCCAATGCGCGCAACGACAAGAAAAGTGCGCTCGCAAACTGGAGTTCCGTGGTGGAGCGTGCCGGCAGCGATACGACGTACAAGGATCTGACGACCAGCACCTTGTACTACATCGCGGTCGGCCAGCTCGAGGTGGCACAGGGGCAAACTGGCGCCGAGCAGATGGAAACGGCGAAGGCGGCGGCGGGCTCGTTCCAGAAACTGCTGATGGTGAATGCGGAGAGTCCCGACGCGCCCAACCTGATCAGCAACTGGGCCGACGCGCTCATTCTGGCTAAGGATACGGCGCAGATCCCCACGGTGTACGCGGCGCTGCTGGCCGCGCCGGAGAAGGCCACGGACATTTCGCTCACGATGGGCGGGGTGATCGCCACGCGCGCCAACAAGAGCGATGACGCACTCAAGCTCTTCGAGCTCGCGGTGCAGAAGAATCCCAACGCGCGCGACGCACTGCGGAATTTGGCCGCGACATACTACGGTAAGGACATGTTTGCGAAGATGTTCGATCCGTCAGCGAAATTGGTGAGCATCGATCCGAACAACTACGACGCGTGGATGATGTTTGCGTATGCGTCGCAGGGGCTAGGCAAGAGTGCCAAGGCACCCGCCGAGAAGAAGGCGTGGACGGACTCGCTGGTGAAGTACAACACGATCGCGGACGACCTCCCGGTGAAGGTGGACGTGGCGGGCTTTACGCGCGGTGCGCAGAATTCCACGCTGGTGCTGGCGCTGGAGCAAGTGGCGGCCAAGGACGGCACCTACAGCGTGACCGCCGAGTTCCTCGATGCGGCCGGCAACGTGGTGGCAACGGCGACCGAATCCGTTGGGCCGATCAAGAAGGGCGAGACCAAGCAGGTCACGATCAAGGCCGACGGCGCGGCCATTCAGGGCTATCGCTACAAGCCGATCAAGTAAGTTCGTTCCGATGAATCCACAGCGCGGGATCGTTGTTTTTGGGCTGGCGCTGTGGGCGGGACTGGCAACGTCGAGTCGCGCGCAGTCGGTGGCTTTGGCCAGTGCGCCACCACGAGCGCGGCTCGGCGGAATGGCGGTTGGCGTGGCCACCCATGCCAACCCGGCGCTGCTGGGGCGTGCGCAGAGGGAAGCGTATCTGACCCAGCCCAATGTGATGGGCGAGGCAGCGCTGGGTGCGCTGCAGTTCACCGGCACGCTTAATTTTGAAGGCTATACGTTGGGCCGCGGCGAGCTCAATGCTGGTATCTACGGCGAAGGGTATGTAGATCGCCGGCATCCGCACACGCTGGTGCACGAGCTGATGGTGGCGGCCACTACGCCACGGCGTTTCCCGCTCCGTGCGTCGCTCGCGGCGGGCAAAGGGTTCACGCCGTACGGCACCGACGATCCGATGATGCGGCCGTTTGTGAAGTATCCGGTCAATCATCATCACGCGCAGATTATCGAGCGCGTGCAGGTGCACGGCGCGCTGCAGGCGGGGACCTCGTCGCGGCATGTGACGCTCGAGCAGGCGTGGTTCAATGGCGACGAACCCACCGGACCTTTCGATGCGCCGCAGTGGTCGCGGGTTGGCGATTCACGATCAACGCGGGTGACGGCATCACCGGCGCGCGGATTGGAGTTGCAGGGTAGTCACGCCTTTGTGCGCTCGCCGGGAATCATTCAGGGCGGCGCGTTCGACCACCGGCAAACCAGTGTGTCGTTGCGCTTCGATCGCGTTTCGCAGCGCGGCGCCAGTGAGCATCACGCGTCGCACGATGCTGACGCGATGGCCGGCATGGAGCACGCGGAGAACGCCCGCTACCTGCTGCTGGAGTACGCGCGCACCGAGGAGGGGGAAGGACGACAGACGGCGTTTCGCTACGAGAGTGTGCTGGCCGAAGGTATGTTGTCGTGGCGCGGCTGGCGGATGGCGGCACGCGCTGAGCGGACCGATCGTCCGGAGAGCGAACGGCTGCTGGATCTGTTCCGCACGGCCAACGGCCACGTCGATTTTCAGATTATCGGCATTACCCGCTTCACGGTGGGGACGGTGCAGATCGGTGCCCCGCCTCTTCATGTGCGTGCGGCCCGCACGATGCTCATGCCGTTCGTTGAAGTGGCGCAGGCGCGTCCCCGCGCGCTGCGTCTTCCCACGGTGTTCGAGCCGCGGGAGTTTTACGGAGCCTCAGCCCTGTGGTCGATCTCAGCCGGTGTGCGGGTGCAGGCGGGCACCATGCGATCGCGCATGGGCCGGTACGGGGTTCTGCGGTGACTCACGCTTATACTCAGGCACTTTTTATGGTTCGTCTCGCTGCTGGATGTCGCCGCCGTAGTATCGGGCTGCACACGATGGCGCGCATCGGATTCGCGCGTATCGGGTTTGCGCTGGCGACGTCGCTTGTAGCTGTCGCCTGCGACTCGGAACTTGTTGATCCGCCGGCCGCAGTGACGCCGATCGGT
Organism: Gemmatimonadales bacterium; assembly: GCA_038212625.1. Classification (GTDB taxonomy): domain Bacteria; phylum Gemmatimonadota; class Gemmatimonadetes; order Gemmatimonadales; family Gemmatimonadaceae; genus Gemmatimonas. Next base: position 7,898 of record JBBQUH010000005.1, read on the forward strand.
TTTCGTGTGGACTTAGCCACGACCAATCTCACGGCCTCGGTGGGATCCAACGCCAGTATGTCGGTACTCGTGACGCGTGTAGGGCCGGTTGGCGAGGTCACGCTGTCCGCAGGGCCATTGCCACAGGGAGTGACGGCGAGCATCATCCCCGCGACATTGTCCGGTACCCAGACAACGGCTGTGCTCACGTTGAGTGCGGGTACGAGCGCAGCACCAGCAACCAGCTCGATCACGATTTTGAGTGAAAGTCGCCTGAGTACGGGTGACCGAATCACTGGCGCTCCGGCCGCGCTGACCTTTACCGTGATCGCGGCCGCGAACCCGCCAACTCCGGTTCCCCCCACACCCACCGCCGCCACGCTGACCGTGCTCGGGCGTGCGGCGGTGAATGAGCGCTACACCAGCGAAGTGTGGGTGCGGGGCACCACGGCGTACACCAGCACGTGGGGTACACGCGGCGGTGTACGCGGCAACACCATCAAAATCTGGGATGTGACGCAGCCGACGCCCGTGCTCGTGGATTCCGTGCTCGTGGCCAACGCCACCACCACCGGCGACGTGCAGGTGAGCGATGACGGCTCGCTTTTGGTGGTGGCGATCGAGTCCAACCCGAATGGCGGACTGGCCGTGTATTCGCTGGCCAATCCACGCGCGCCGCAGTTACTGGTGCGCACCACGGGCGGCGAACTGCAGTATGGCGTGCACACCGCCGAAGTGGCGCGTGTGAACGGTACGCTCTACGCCTTCTGCGCCGTCGACCCAGCCAATGGCGTCCCGTCGCGGTTGGTGATCATGAGCCTCGCCAACCCTGCGGTTCCGCAAACGGTGTTCTCGCAGGTCATGGGGAATCCGTTCATTCATGATGTGTTCGTGCGCGACGGCCTTCTCTTCACGGCCGAATGGAACGACGGCACCGGTATTTGGGACATCGGGGCGCAGGGCGGGTCACCGGCGTCGCCGCGGCGGATCAGCCGCCCGACCACCATTGGTGGCAAAGTGCACAACATGTGGTGGGTGCACGACCCCGCCACGAGTCGTAAGCAGTACCTGATGGTTGGCGAAGAAGGGCCGGGAGTGATCGGGTCGTCCTCCGTTGGCGACGTGCATGTCTTGGACCTGACCAACCTCAATGCGCCAGTGGAAGTCGCGCGTTTCACCGTGCCCGGTGCCGGCACCCACAACTTCAGCGTCGATGAAGCCAACGGGCTGCTGTACGCCGCCTTTTACAACGGCGGGGTGCGCGTGCTCGACGTGCGCGGGGATCTGGGTACCTGCACCGCCGCGCAGCGGACCCCCGACGGGCGCTGTGATCTGGGGTTAATGGGACGCGAAGTGGCCCGTTTTACCGGCACGGCGACGGTGCCGAATGTGTACGTGTGGGGCGTGCACTGGTCGTCCAGTGGCGTGTTTGCCAGCGACATGTTGCACGGACTCTGGCGACTGGCGCCGGCCACGCGGTAAAAGTCGCTGTCGCCGGTTGCATTCGCGGTCCGGCACCCCTTCCCGCTGGGGCGCTCGCCTGCGAACCTTCGGAGCCATGCGCCGTACTTTTCTGCTCATCGGGGCGCTCCTCCTCGCCCACGTTGCTCTCCTGACCGTCCATCCCTCCGGGGCCACGGTTGCCGACACGTCCGAAGGTCTCGACGTGGGCATCGTCTTTGATGTGGGCGGACGTGGCGATAAGTCGTTCAACGACGGCGCCTATTTGGGCGGCCTGCGCGCCACGGAGTTACTGGGCGCGCGCGTGCGCTACATCGAGCCGGGGGAGGGCTCTGACCGGGAGGCCGGGCTACGCCTGCTGGCCGCGGAAGGGATGGATCTGGTGGTCGGCGTGGGGTTCATCTTCACCGACGATATCAACGTGCTGGCGGCTGAGTACCCGAACGTACGCTTCGCCGACGTGGACTACGCCGTAGCAACGGACAGTCTGGGCCAACCGCTGCCAATGCCGCCCAATCTGGTAGCGCTCAAGTTCCGTGAAGAAGAAGGCTCGTTTCTGGTCGGCGCCCTCGCTGCACTGGTGGGCAAGAGCAAGAAGGTGGGCTTTATCGGCGGTATGGATATCGCGCTGATCCACAAGTTTGAAGCCGGCTACCGCGCGGGCGTCACGTACGTGTGCCCCGACTGTGAGTTGGTGGTGAACTACGGCGGCGTCACCCCCGAGGCGTTCCGGAATCCCGGGAAGGGCAAGGAAATGGCACTGGCGATGTACAACCAGGGCGTCAACGTGATCTTTCACGCCTCCGGCTCCACCGGGCTAGGCGTTTTCGAAGCGGCACGGACCACGGGCAAACTTGCCATTGGTGTGGACGCCGATCAGTACAGCGAGGCACCGGGCTTTGTGCTGACCAGCATGGTGAAAGGCATCGACGAGTCGGTATTTCAGGCCATCAAGGCTGTGAAAGACGGTACGTTTCAGGGCGGTATTCAGCAGTTTGGTCTCGCCGAACAGGGTGTCGGTTACGTGTACGACGCCAACAACAAGGCGCTCATTCCCGATGCCGTCCGCGCTCGCCTCGACTCGCTGACCGCCGATATTGTGGCTGGTCGTATCACCGTGCCCAGCACACGATGATGCCCGCATGAGTGTGCAAACAGAACACGGCGACGCACTGGCGATCCGGATGCGCGGCATCGTCAAGACCTTCGGCGGGGTCGTCGCCAATCGCGATGCGTCGCTCGATGTGGCGCGCGGTGAGATTCACGCGCTGGTCGGCGAGAATGGCGCCGGTAAGAGTACCCTCATGCGGGTGTTGGCGGGCCTGTACGCGCCCGACGGTGGCACCATGCAGGTGAACGGGCGCGACGTCACCGGGTGGAAGACCCCCGATGCGATCGCCGCCGGTGTCGGCATGGTGCATCAGCACTTCATGCTCGTACCCACGCTGACGGTTGCGGAGAATGTGGTGCTTGGCCGTGAGCCCACCAAGGGGTGGCGCGTTGATACGGCGCGTGCCATTGCCGAAGTGACGGCGCTGAGCCGCAAGTGCGGATTGGTGGTCGACGCCACCGCAAAGGTTGCGGATTTGAGTGTCGGTGAAGCGCAGCGCGTGGAGATTCTCAAGGCGCTCTATCGCGGGGCCAAGGTGCTCATTCTCGACGAGCCCACCGCCGTGCTCTCGCCACCGGAAGTGCAGGATCTGTGGACTGTGCTGCGCACGCTCAAGGCTGATGGCGGCACGGTGGTGCTGATCACGCACAAGCTCGATGAAGTGATTGCCGTATCGGACACGATCACCGTGATGCGCGCCGGCTTGACCATTTCTCGGTTTCCGACGGCGGGCACCACGCCGCGCGACATTGCGCGGGCGATGGTGGGGCGTGACGTCGCGTTGCATCTCGACGCGGCACCGCGTGTTCCGGCCGTAGTGAGTGCGCCTCGTGGGTCGGCCGCACTGAGCGTGAGCGACCTGTCGGTGATCTCCGATCGCGGGACGTCGTCGGTGGACCGGTTGTCTTTCACGCTCAATCCCGGCGAAATCCTGGGGATTGCCGGCGTGGAAGGGAACGGGCAAACGGAGTTACTGGAGGCGATTGCCGGACTACGACGCGCCAGGAGCGGACACGTCCAATTAGGTCCGACCGCACTTGACGGGTTGTCGGTGCGAGAGCGCGCCGACTGCGGACTCTCGCACATTCCCGAAGACCGGCATCGACGCGGACTCATTCTTGAGTATTCGATTGCCGACAACCTCATCCTTGGCCAGCAGCATCGTTACTCACGACGTGGCGGGCTGGATACGGAACGGATCGCGCGGCATGCGGCGGCGCAAATCGAACGCTTCGATATCCGGCCGGGGATCGCGTCGCTGGCGGCGCGCGCCCTCTCGGGTGGCAATCAGCAGAAGATTGTGATTGCGCGCGAGATGGGGCGCGACTTCTCGGTGCTGCTGGCGGCGCAACCCACGCGCGGCGTGGACGTAGGCGCGATTGAATTCATTCATGCGCAGCTGCGTGGTGCGCGCGATGCGGGCAAGGGGATTCTGTTGGTCAGTGCGGATTTACCGGAAGTGCTGGCGTTGTCGGATCGGATTGCCGTGATGTACGGCGGCCGGTTCGTCACCATACTTCCGGCAGCCGAGTGTTCGGCCGAGCTGCTTGGTTCGTTCATGACCGGAGCGGCCGCATGAGCGCGAAACCGAACGTGGAGATGAAGAGCACCGCAGAGGCGCGCGTGCTGACGCGCGCGACGCCCAAGAGCGATGGTGGATTTCTTGGCGGTGTGCTGCCGCCGCTCGTGGCGTTGGCGATTGCGGCGGTGGTGGGTGACCTGCTCATCCTCACGTTTGGCGAAGCACCGTCTACGGTATTCCGCCTGTTAGTGGAGGGCACGTGGGGCAACGCGTATGGCATCGGGCAAGTGCTGTACAAGACCACGACGCTCACCTGCACCGGTCTCGCGTTTGCGCTGGCTGGTCGTGCGGGGCTGTTCAATGTTGGTGCGGAAGGTCAGCTCGCCGCCGGTGGGTTTGGGGCGGCCATGATGGGGCTCGTACTGCCCGCCGGCACGCCGGCGCTCTTGGCGGTGCCCGTGTGTTTGCTGGCGGCGATGGTGGTGGGCGCTGGCGTAGGCGCGGTGCCGGGTGCACTGCGCGCGAAGTTTGGAGCGAGCGAAGTGATCGTGACGATCATGCTCAACTTTGTGGTACTTGCGCTGTTGAACTGGTTGGTGTCGGCCAAGCTCCGTGTCCCCGAGACACTGCACACCGCGCTGATTGGCGCTGGCCTGGTGCCGCGACTCTCCGACAGCTTCGTCATGTTTCGCGGCAGCGCCGCCAACTGGACGATTCTTTTCGCAGTGGCCGCCGCGCTGGTGAGCTGGTGGTATCTGTTCCGCACCCGCAGTGGCTATGAGTTGCGCGCCGTGGGCCTGCAGCCGGATGCCGCCGAGTACGGCGGGGTGCGGGTGCCGCGGGTGCTCTTTGTGACCATGTGCTTGTCGGGCGCACTGGCCGGACTGGGCGGCATGAACTTTGTGCTAGGCTACAAAGGCTACTATGAAGAAGGGTTTGCCGGTGGTGCCGGATTTCTCGGCATCGCGGTGGCGTTGGTGGGGCGAAGTCACCCGCTTGGCATCTTGGCGGCCGCGCTGCTCTTCGCCACGCTCTCGCAAGGCGGGTTGGCGGTGAACGCCATCGTGCCCAAGCAGCTTACGGATATCCTCACGGCCGTGGTGATCCTCGCGGTCGCGACGGCCGTGCCGGAGGTGCAGCAGCAGTTGCGGGCGGCGGCGGCCAATGTAACGGCGGCATTTTACCGGGACGCGCGCCAAGGCGTGCAGCACCGTGAGGGCGCCGAGTCATGATGCTGTTGGCGTTCCTGTTGCAGACCATACGGATTGCCATTCCGTATTTGCTCGCCGCAGCGGGTGGTGTGATGTCGGAGCGAGTGGGCGTCATTGCACTCGGTCTTGAGGGCCTGATGCTGGCCGGGGCGTTTGGTGCCGCGTTGGGGAGTTACTACGGCGGCAGCGCGTGGACGGGGTTACTTGGCGCGCTGGTGGGTGGGGCGGTAGTGACCAGTGTCATTGCGATCGCGACGTTGCGGTTCAAAGCCAACCAAGTGGTGGTTGGGGTGGCGATCAATCTGCTGGTGGTGGCCGCCACGCGCTTCTTTCTGCGTCTGACGTTCGATAGCGCCAGCAACTCGCCGCGCGTGGCCGGGTTTGGTGGTGAGGGTGCAGGAAACGCGATGCTGGCGAGCTTCTCCAATCCGATCGTCTGGATCGGACTGATTGCGTTACCCGCGCTGGGCTGGGTGCTATACAACACGCCGTTCGGCTTGCGTGTCCGGGCCGTGGGCGAGAAGCCCGAGGCCGTGGCCACGCTCGGCGTCGCGGTCACGGCGCTACGTCTCAAAGGCCTGTTCATTGCGGGCTCGCTGGCCAGCCTGGGCGGCGCGTATCTCGCGCTCGACCAACATCAGTTCAGCGACAGCATGACCGCCGGGCGCGGGTTTATCGCGCTGGCGGCCGTAATTTTCGGCCGCTGGGAGCCCGTACGTGTCGCGGTGGCTTGCCTGCTCTTTGCCGGTGCGGAAACGTTGCAGATCCAGTTGCAGGGCGCGCAGTTGGTGCCCAGTCAATTTGTAGAGATGATCCCGTATCTGCTGACCATCGTGGCGTTGGCGGGCGTGGTTGGCCGGAGTGTCGCACCGGCAGCGCTCGGCAAGACGGAATGAGCGCCAGCGAACCTCCGCGTACTAATGCGTCGGACACGGACGAACATCCGATCGACGGTGGGAAGAGCGCGTTCGGCAGGCTGACGGTGTTGATGGTCACGGCCTTCATCGACATGCTCGGCCTGTTGATGATCATCCCGCTGCTGCCGTTTTACGCGAAGGATCTGGGCGCCGGTGGCCTGGTGGTGGGATTGCTGGTGAGTTCGTTCAGCGTGGCGCAACTGCTCAGTGCGCCACTGTGGGGACGTTTCAGCGACAAGTACGGCCGACGCCCGGCACTGATGGTAGGCCTTGGGGCCAGCGCCATTGCGTATGTGGTGTTTGCCTATGCGGACACGCTCTGGCTGCTGTTCCTGTCGCGCATCGTGCAGGGCGCGGGCGGCGGCACGGTGAGTGTCATTCAGGCGTACGTGGCCGATGCCACGCGCCCGGAAGATCGGGCAAAGAGCCTGGGATGGCTGTCGGCCGCCACCAACGCCGGCGTGGCGATTGGTCCAGTGATCGGCAGTTGGGTGCAACAGCTTGGGCCGCATACGCCCGGGCTCGTCGCAGCAGGGCTCTGCGTGGTCAACGTGATCTTCGCCTCACGCTATCTGACCGAAACACGGCGCCCCGAAGCGCTGAACGCCGATGGATCTCAGCCGGTGCGCAAAGGCTCGCGCGAGGCCGTGTTCCGGGTGGTCAGTCACCCCAGTGAACCGGCATCGCGACTGATCTGGATTTACGGCATCGCGATTGGCGCGTTTCAGGGCACCACGGCAATCCTGGCGCTGTTTCTTGCGTATCGCTTCGGTGTCACCGCCGATACGATCGGCTACTTTTTCATGTATATCGGCACACTGAGCGTGGTGATTCGCGCGCTGTTCCTTGGCCGAGTCGTGGACCACTTCGGTGAGCCACGTCTCAGTCGCTGGGGACTGCTTTTTCTCGCGGCCGGCCTGGTGGGGATGGCACTCGCGCCGAACCTCTGGTTTCTGGTGTTGGCCGTGACACTGCTACCGTTAGGTACGGCGTTCACTTTCCCATGCGTCACGGCCATGCTGTCACGCGTGGTAAGTAGCGCCGAGCGCGGACTGTATATGGGAGTGCAACAAACGTATGGTGGAATCACGCGCGTCGCGTTCCCGATCGTACTGGGCTATGCGTTCGATCGGTTCGGCGAGGAAAGTCCCTTCCTGATCAGCGCGTTCATGGTGTTGGCGACGCTGTTTCTGGCACGGGATCTCGAGCGGTACGCGCCGCGCGTGGTCCGGGGATAGCCTCAGGGGACAGCGTTGGGTGAATCGTTGTTTCGTTCATCGCGTGCAAGCTGCGAATCGTAATTCCGTTTGCCGCGCTTCGCGTTGTAACTCCGCTGCATCTGGTACTTCGCATCGCGCTCGGAGAAGGTGCCCTCATGGTACTGCGCCTGCAGCGTGAGGAGATCCTGCACTTGCTCCTTCAGGATGCCGACGAATGCCGGATCCTGCATCAGGACGCTACTCTGCAACAGGTGCGCCGCGTCCATCATCTCTTGCGCGGCCGATTCGCCATTGTTGCTGCGCTGATACTGCGCTGCCGCTTCGCGGGCGCGAGCGGCCCGGGCAAGCACAACGGCCTGCTCCACTTCAGGATGGAGCGCGGACTGCTGTTCCAGTGAGGCGGCCATCGGGAGAGACAGGGTACGGCGTTCTACCCCGCCCTGCGCGATGACGACGTCGGCGGTGATGCAGAGCGTTGCCAGTGGCGTCGTGACATCCCGCAGCGCACCCATTGACGTTGACGGCACGAACAGCTCAAAAAGCAGCGGCTTGGGCTCACTGGCGTATAAATCACCAAGATCGAACTGCCAGGCCGTGGGCGTAGGGCGCGTGGTTGGCCAGTCGGAGTGTACCGCCAGCACCTCCACCGCGTCGCTGAGCGACAGCGTCACCTCAACACCCTGCGCCGCCACCGACAGCAGATTCCCCAGCTCCTCGGCGAGTACATCCGCCGCCTGATCGGGACGTTCCACGTACCACGCATTGCCACCGCCGGCATCGGCCATGCTGCGCAGCAGGTCGTCGTCGTATCCTTCGCCGACACCGATGGTGGTGGTGGTGATACCCATCAGCCGTGCGGTGCGCGCCAATTCAACGAGCGTGGAGGGATCGGTGATGCCGGCGTTCGCGTGGCCGTCGGTAAGCAGCACGATACGCCGCGACGTGCCCGCCATGCCGCCGAGAAGGCCGAGCGCCTGTTCCATGTGCTGTCGGCCGCGCAGCCAACCGCCACTGAGATTCGTGCTGCCGCCAACGTCCAAGGCGAGCAGTCGTGTGACCAGCTGCGGCTGCTGATCCCTTCGTGCGGGGCGCGCGATAACATCCACCGTGTCGTCGAAGGCGATCGCCGAGACGACATCCTGAGGGTGCAACCGCTCGACGGCCCGGGCAGCGGCGGTGCGAGCCGCCTCGATGCGGTCGCCGCCCATCGAGCCGCTCCGGTCGAGGACAAAGGACAGTCCCATGGGCGTGTGGGGACGACCTTCGGGCACCTGGCCCGAGATGGTGAGCAGCCCGCGGACTATGACACCGGTTGTTCCGTCGGGCGCCGTGTACGGCGCGTGGTCGGTCACGAACATTGCTTCCATGCAGCACCTCGTAGTGAAGGGATTCTGCATGGTACGACCGGGGTCTGACAGAACGGGTGCGAACCGTGGTTCAGTCCTTGGCCTCGTGGGTCAGGACACTGTTGATCCGCGGCAACACCGACACAATCCGACCGAAAATCAGAATGGTGAACGCCACCGAAATCAGCGCCTGCACCATGGTGACGAGCTTGGCGATCCCGAGCGGCTTGATATCGCCGTAGCCAATGGTCAGCTGCGTCACGACGCTGAAATAGAACGCATCGGTCCAATGTTGCGCACCGGTAAGCCGGTCGATCATGCTGGCGTAGAGGATTCCGAAACAGACCAACAGTTCGAGGTAGTTGAGGAAGCTCAGGACCAGCGTACGGACCGCCGACGAGATCACAATCGATTCTTCCGTCCGGAGCTGATCGAAGACGCTCAGGTTTACGGCCGACTGGAAGATGTCGAGAATGCGGAGTGTGACCAGCACCGCCGGGATCCACGCAGGCAGTGCAGTCGACATCGCCGACAGCACCACCAGCCCCCCTTCGATCACCATCCATCCGATCAGATAATTCTCGGTGCGACGCGCACGCCGCATGGTGGAGGCATGGGGATCATCCCGAAAGGCGTCGGAGTTCACATGCGTCACCCGACTCGTTGCGAGGAGCCGGCTGGGTGATGCGAGATGCATCGCCCAGAAGACGCGCTCAAAGAACCAGGTGATGCGCGAATAATCGCGGAGCTGGGTACCGAGAAATCGACGACGGGTTATGAGCACCTCGCGGGAAGCGTAGCGTTACGGTTGAAGTATGCCTGAAGGTGCTGCGCACTGTCAGACCCCGCGCGTAATATTGTGTCGCGGGGTGGTTCGATCCGCCGTCTGCCTGTTCGCAGAGCTCACGGGTCGCTGGGGGCGCCGGGGCCCTCTGCGTGGTCTGAGGAGGAGCGAATCGCGGTGCTTTCGGCCGAATTGGCGCCACACGCCGAGGGCGTGTTCGATCTCAATGGCGGTCACAAAGTGTGGGTACCGGCACTGGATCGCTGCATCGGCGCTCAGCGTCCGCCACCGTTCGGTGGCACCCGTGCGCTGAGACGGCGCTCGTGTGGCACCGCTGGTGAAGGCGCTGCGACGCGCGGTAGCGGCCACGGCATACCCGCAATGCCCCACCAGCGTGAGTGCATGACTACACGGTGCGCGCTTTAGCGCTGGCGCGCGAGGCGCTGCGCGACTCCGTTGGTCCAACCGAACCCGTCCTGCGTGGGATACTCCCCGCCACCGGCTTTCCGGCGGAGGTCCCACACATCGTACTTCTCCGTCATCTTGCCGCTCTCCTGATACACGCGCCGGTTGAGCGCCAACCATAGCGTGCGCGCGCTGTCCGCCAGCGTAGTGCCACCGTAACGCCGCACGCCTTCAATGGCGAGCCATTGCAGCGGTGGCCAGCCGTTCGGAGCATCCCACTGCTGGCCCGACCGAATCAGCGTGGTGGTGAAACCGCCCGGCTTGAGGAAGTCCCGCGCCAGCACGGCCTGCACCGCGGCCGCCTGCTCGTTCGAAGCGATCCCCAGATACAGCGGCACTACAGCGGCCAGTGTGGGTCGATCCGTAACGCGTTCGCCGGTGGCCCAGCGGAGGTCGTAAAAGAATCCGCTCGTGGAATCGAAGTGCAATGTGCGAATAGCGGTCGAACGCGCATCGGCAGCGTCCGAGAAGCGATCGGCCACGGCGTTATCGCCACGTTGGTCGCGCACCCGTCGTAACGCCGCGATGGTACGCGCTGTATGTACGAGCAGGCTGTTGAGGTCCACCGGCGCCAGCGCGGTGGTTTCGAGCGTACGCAGATCGCGGGGATTCCGCATCCAGCGACTGGAGAAATCCCAGCCGCTTTCGGCAGCGGCCCGCAAGTTCCGGTAGAGCGCCGGCCGCGCCGATTCGGGGAGTGTGAGCGCGAGGGTGAAGTCTTCCTTGAACGACTCCGGGCGCGGCTCGGGACGATCGTCCCAGTAGCGATTGAGCACCGTGCCGTCTGCCAGCTTCACCACACGACGTTGCGCCGTGCCCGGCGCCATGCTGTCGGCGCCATCCATCCAGAAGGCATACTCACGTTCCAAGGCGTCGAGATACACGAGCGCCTTGCTGGAGTCGGTGGCCTCCGCGTAACGCCCTACCATGGCGGCGAAATACGGTGGCTGGCTGCGGCTCAGGTAGTACGTGCGATTGCCATTGGGAATATGCCCGACGGTCCGTACCAGGTGCGCGAAGTTGTCGAGCATATGGGCTACGTCGGTGGTGCGTCCATCAGCGAGCAGACCGAGCATCGTGAAGTATGAGTCCCAGTAGTAGATCTCGCGGAAGCGACCGCCGGGCACGATGTACGGCAGCGGCAGCGGCAGCAGCGTGGAGCGGGCGTCAGGAGTGTCTGCGGCGCGTGTCAGCGCTGGCCAGAGCGCCGTGATATGCGCCTCCATCGTATGTGCCGGGTTCGCGCGGAAATCGGCAGCCGCTGCACCCGGTGCAGTGAACTCACGCCGTACGAACGCGTTGATCGAAAAGTCCGGCTGCCCCTTCTCAGCTTCATACGCATCGGCGATCACCGCCGGGTCACGATTCGGGGTGGCGTCCACCAGGGTCTTTGAGTCGGGATAGACCGACATCATTTGCGCATCCACGAAGAGCGCGCCAAGATCGCGCGACGGGTCGTAGCGCGGTGCGGGCGCGGGGGCGGTGTCGGGGGCGACGGACTTCGCGGCAGCGCGATCGGTCGCGGGCGCACAGGCGGCCACGACCACTGCCGCGAGGAGCAGTGAGCAGACGGGGTGCAGGACAGCGCGCATCAGTGTGCGTGCTCGGAAACGGGATGGCTCCCCGTACTGCCGTGACCAACTTTTACGAAGAGCACGGACACGGCGGCACAAAGCAGCAGCGCGCCAGCCAAACGGATCACGTTCTCCGGATTGCCACCAAGCAGCGACTTGTAGTACAGCGGCAGGGTGAAAATCTGGATCATCATGGGGATCACGATGAACATGTTGAAGATCCCCATGTACACGCCAACCCGCTCCTTGGGAATGGAGTCGGCGAGCATGACGTACGGATTTCCCATGATGCTCGCCCAGGCCATGCCGATACCGATCATGGGCAGAAAGAGCCACACGCGATCTGTGATGGTGGGAATGGCGAGCATGGAAATCCCTGCCAGGGTGAGGCAGATGGCATGCACGACTTTGGGCCCCAATTTCTGCGTGAAAGGCACCATGGCAAACGCGGCCACGAACGCCACGAAGTTATAGAACCCACCGATCTGTCCGTTCACGAGCCCCGCTTCGCGGAATCCGGCGGTGTTCGCATCGGATGTCTGGAACAACGTGACCGATAACGAGAGCACGATGTACTGCCAGTAGCAGAACATCGCGTACCACTGGAACAGCTTCATCAGCGCCAGTTGGCGCATGGTGGTGGGCATTTCACGGAATGCGTCGGCGATTTCCCGCAGGGCGGCTCCCAATCCGCGCGGCAACGCCTCGATGCGTGTTCGCTCCGCAGGAGTGAGGGGTAGCTCCGGTGTACTTTTCACCGTCCACAAAATGGATATAATCGAAAATACGGCGCCCATCAGGAACGCCAGCATGGTGATGGTCGGGATCCCGCGATCGTTCACGCTATCGCGGTTCATGCCGAGGAACACGAGCACCGACGGCGTGAGATACGAGAGCGTTTGTCCGAGGCCGGTAAAGGCGCTCTGCGTGAGGAATCCCAGCGAGTGCTGTTCGTGCTCGAGACGGTCACTCACGAAGGCCCGATAGGGCTCCATGGTGATATTGTTCGCGGCATCGAGGATCCAGAGCAGACCGGCCGCCATCCAGAGGGTGCGGCTGAATGGCATGGCGAGCAGCGCCAGCGAGCAGAGCACGGCCCCGATCAGGAAGAAGGGTGTACGACGTCCACGTGGACTGAGGGTGCGGTCACTGAGCGCCCCCACAATGGGTTGGACGATGAGGCCGGTCATCGGACCGGCCAGCCAGAGCAGTGGCAGGGTGGCCTCGTCGGCACCCAGATATTTGTAGATCGGGCTCATGTTGCTCTGCTGCAGCCCAAAGCTGTACTGGATTCCGAAGAAGCCAACGTTCATGTTCACGATCTGCCCGAAAGACAATCGCGGACGCGGTGCACGCTTTACTCCGGCGGTCGCCGATGTCGCCGGTCCGCTCATCGTACTGGCCATTTGCTCTCCATGAAGGACATGCCTGCGCTTTCAGACTCTGTGGCCCTGCTGCACACGTTGTGCGTACCGACCGGCATCCGCGCCTCACGCACCGTGGTGGCCAACTATGCCGCCGTGTTCGCCCGCGACGCGATCATGGCTGGAACGGCGGGACTGATCACCGGCGATGCGATCATCATCGCTGGTTTGCGACGGACGCTGGAACTGCTGCGCACCCACCAGGGGGCGCAGGGGCAGATTGCCTCGAACGTGACCGCACACCCGGATGGCACCCGCACGGTGAGCTTTGGCACACTCGCCCCGCGCTTCGACTCGGCCACGTGGTATCTGGTGGGCGTGGCGCTGCTGTGCCGGGCCGGACACGCGGAGTACGCCGAGTTCCGTGAGTCGGTGGAACGCGTGATCGCGCTGCTCGAAGGCATCGAGTACAACGGACGACACTTGCTGTATGTCCCGGCTGGCGGCAATTGGGCCGACGAGTATCCGTTTGACGGCTACATCCTGTACGATCAGGTACTGCGCGGCTTCGGGCTGCGGCTGTTGGCGGATCATCTCGACGACGAACCGATGCGCCGGAAAGCGGCCGCGATCGGGCTGGCCATTGGCGCGCATTATTGGCCAGACGGCGACTGGAAGTACGGCGGGGTACGCCGGTTCCCGGTGGCCGCCATTTCGCCGGTCCGCACCGACGAGCACATCGATCTGGCGGCCTGCGCACTGCTCGCGTTGTCGGATTTGGCGCCCACGCTGGGCCAGCGAGCGCTCGACGCGATGACCACGACGTTCGTGGCGCACGATCGGTTGCCACCCGCGTTTACACCAGTGATCGACGAATCGGACCCGGACTGGCCCGCGCTCTCGCGCTACCACCTGCACGGCTTCCGGAACCGGCCGCACGAGTACCACAACGGGGGGATCTGGCCGATCTGGCTCGGCTGGCTGGCGCTGGCCTATACGCAACATAATCGGCACGAAGACGCCGAGCGTTTGCGCATGCTGACCCATCAGCATATTGCTCAACTCGCGCACTTCGATTTCGAGGAGTATTTCCACGGCCGGAGCGGTGCGTCACTCGGCACACCAGGCATGGCATATACCGCCACCGGCCTCGTGTTTCTCGACACTGCCGCCACCGCGCCACTCGACACCCTGTTTCGCGCATGGACCTGCTGACCAGCGAACTGCTCGCGCTCCTCACCACAGACCTGCGCGTTTCCACGCGAGCGCGCTCGGTGATCGGTGTGGCCGGAGAATCGGGCAGCGGCAAGTCCACCACGGCGGCCCGTCTGGCCGAAGCGCTCACCGCGCAGGGACTGACGGCAGTGCTGATCAACCAGGACAATTACTTCGAACGTCCTCCGCGCACCAATCACGCATTCCGCGTGGCGGATCTCACGGCCGTAGGTCCGCACGAGGTGCAGTTGGCGTTGATCGAGGAGCATCTGGCAGCCTTCCGCGCGGGGGCGCCGAGCGTCGTGGCGCCGCTCGTGAACTATCCTGAAAATCGTTTCGACACGCACACGCTGCTTTTTATGGATGCCCGCGTGCTCATTGTGGAGGGAACGTACGTGCTCAACCTGCCCTCGCTCGATGCGCGGGTGTTCCTCGAGGCGACACACGCCGATACGCACGAGCGGCGCATGGCTCGGAATCGGGACATGTATGAGCCGATCGTCGACACGATCCTTGGCATCGAGCACAAGATCGTCGCCCGTCAAGCGGCGCTGGCCGACCTGCTCATCGACCGGAACTTTCGCGTCCGTCGGCGCGCCTGACATCGAGGCGGTGGCTCAGCGGCGTCGTGAGGCGCGCACGGACAGCGCGAGCATGATGACGCCGAACACCACCATCACCGCTCCCCACGTGAGGTTGATATTCAGACCGCCTGATCGTGCGTACATCGCCGTGTCGCCACCGGTGATGAGACCGTACACGGCGAGGATACCACCCAGTACACAAAACAGCCCACCGATCGGATAGCGGAGATCCAGACCACCAGCGGCACCACTCATCGGTTCAACTCCTGGAAAAAGGATCGATCAGAAAAAGAGAATGTTCAGCAGCACCGTGATCGCGAGCACGATCACCGCAAATACCGACGGCTTCTGATACCAGTGCTTCACGTCGTCCACCGGCTTGGGCGTGAGTGAATACACCAGCCCTTCCAGCTCCGCTTCGGGGCGGGGTGTCGTGATGAGACTCACGATGATCGTGACCACGAAGCAGGTGGTGAAGGCCGCGATGGCCGTCCAGAACGTCTGCGCCATTTCGCTCGGGTACGACAAGATGGCCCCGAAGTAGCCGCCCTTCACGCCGGGTGATGAGCCGACGGCGAGGGAAATGCCATGGTGTACAGCCGGTGCCACCGTGCCGGCCACCAGCCCCCAGAACGCGCCGTGTCCGGTGCTGCGCTTCCAGAACATGCCCAACGCAAACGTGGCAAAGAGCGGCGCATTCACGAAGGCGAAGACGAGCTGCAGGAACTCCATGATGTTGTTGAACGCACCAGCCACGTAGGCGGCCGCTACCGAGAGCGCGATGCCGCCCACCGTGGCAACGCGTCCCATCCACAGGTAGTGCGCGTCGGTACCCGTCTTCTTGATGTGCGCCTGATAAATGTCGTAGGTCCACACCGTGTTGAATGCGGTGACGTTGCCCGCCATGCCCGACATGAACGACGCGATCAACGCGGTGAGCCCGAGGCCCAGCATGCCGGAGGGGAAGAGCTTCACGAGCATCATCGGTGTGGCAAGATCGTAGTCGAGCACCACGTTGCCCATGCTATCGAGCAGCGGCGCACCGGCCGATGTGAGCTTGGGTGGGATGACGTTATCGCCCATCGCCAAGGCGATCATCCCGGGTACGATGACGAGGAACGGAAAGAACATCTTGGGTACCGCCGCAATGAGCGGTGTCCGACGTGCGGCGGTCATGGAATCGGCCGCCATTGCGCGCTGCACCACGAGAAAGTCGGTACACCAGTAGCCGAACGAGAGTACAAAGCCGAGGCCCATGACCATGCCGAACCACTCGATGCCAATAGAATTCGTACTCGCCGATCCCATACCCTGCCACACGTTGGTGTAGGCGTACTCGGGAAGGCCACGCGCCGTGGCTGCCGCAGCGAGCTTGTCTGTCATGCCGCCCCAGCCGCCAACATTCTTGAGGCCGATCCACACCAGGGGGGCAAAGCCGAACACGATCATGAAGAACTGCAGGACTTCGTTGTAGATTGCGCTCGTGAGCCCACCGAGCAGCACGTAGGCCAGCACGATACCGGCGGAGACGAGCACACTGGTGTCGAAGTCCCAGCCCAGCAGCAGATTGAGCAACTTGCCCATGGCATACATCGACACACCGCTGGAGAATACCGTCATAGCCGCGAAGGCGAAGGCGTTGAGCGTACGGGTTTTCTCGTCGAAGCGCAGTTTGAGATACTCGGGGACTGATCGCGCCTTTGAGCCATAGTAGAACGGCATCATGAAGAGGCCGACAAACACCATGGCCGGAATGGCGCCGATCCAATAGAAGTGACTGGTCGCAAGGCCATACTTTGCGCCCGATGCCCCCATGCCGATCACTTCCTGCGCGCCAAGATTGGCCGACAGGAAGGCCAGTCCCGTCACCCACGGCGGCAACGAACGCCCCGACAAGAAGAAGTCGTTCGATGTCTGCATCTTCCGTCGCAGCACCCAGCCAATGCCGAGCACCACGGCGAAGTAGATCGCCATGACGACGTAGTCCAACGTGGTGATCTGAGTCAGTTCCATCGGGAGGCGGGAAGGCGGAAGAGTTGCAGCGTCGCATTGTTGCGCGCGACCACGAGGTAGGGAACACCACTGGCGTGTTTGAGCCGACGCAGGCCACGAATCTGTCCGTCAAGCCTGATTGCACCAGCGGCAATATCCGCCGCTTTGAAATGACCACTGCCATCGCCGATCAGCAGCGTGCCGTGACTCGCGTCGTAGCGGCCAAGCATCGGGGGGACGGTGTACTGATTGCCGCCCACCAGCAGATCCATGTGGCCATCGCCTGTGAAATCTGCAGCCAGGCTGGCGTACACGGGGGCCACCTGCGCTTCCGCGGGCAACGGTTGCAACGTAAAGCGCCCTGTGCCGTCGTTCAGGGCCACGGTGCTGGCAAAGGTCTGCGCCTCGTATACCGTCGCCGCGCGCACTTCGGCGGTAGTGAAGATGTCCTCCAATCGACTGGCGCCGAACGCCGCATACGAGGGATACTTGCTCCGTAATGTCGGCATCAGTTTTACGAGATCGTCGCGACCGGCCACTGGATAACGGACGCCGAACTTGTAGAAGGTCAGGATCGCCTTCGGCGTGCCGGTGCTCGCAAAATCATTCACGAACAGTTGGGCCGGTTGGGCGGTACTGGATTTTACGTACGCATTGAGCCCCAGATTGCCCAGCACCAAATCGGGGGCGCCGTCACCGTTGAGATCGGCCACGGTGAGACTGTTCCACCATCCCGAGGAGTGTGCCAATCCCGGATCGTTGGTTTGCGCCGCAAGTTTCCCAGCGCGGTTCATAAAGACACGCACGGGCATCCACTCACCCACCACCACCAGATCGAGCATACGATCGCCGTTGAGATCCACCCACGCCGCATCGGATACCATGCCCACGCTGGCCAGAGCGGGCGCGACGCTCGCCGTCACATCGGTGAAGCGCCCGCGCCCATCGTTTCTCAATACGGCGCTGCGAGGGATCCTGCCGTACTGCCGTGACACAACGCGCGCCCCCACGAACAGATCGGGGTGTCCATCGCCGTCCAAGTCACCCACCGTGACGACGCCGCCGTTCTCGTAGTAATCGGCGGGCAGCGCATCTACACTGCGCGCGAACGTACCGCGTCCGTCGTTGAGATACAGCCGGTCTTTGAGCGCGGGTGCCTGTTCGAAAAACTCATTGCCACCGCTCACCACGTACAGATCGAGGTCACCGTCGCTGTCGGCATCGAAAAACTGCGCATCCACATCTTCGGCCAGGCTGTCGGCCAGCAGCGCCGGCTGCGCACTTGCCGCGAAGCGTCCGTCACGCTGCTGCAGCATGACATGGCCACTCTGCCATTTGGCCCCGCCCACGAACACGTCGTCCAGTCCGTCGCCGTTGAGATCGCCCACAGCCAGCCCTGGCCCCTCGGTGGAGAGACCATGCGGCATGAGTGGCTCCCGGTTGTAGTCGAGGAAATCGTTCTCCACATGGGGGACGGCGAGGCCGCTCGGGACCGACACCTCCTCGGCCCGAGGCGCACGGGACGCTGGTACCTGCCAGCGCTCCGTGGCGCTGTCTTGCGACACCGTGAGCAGTCGATCACTCGACACGCCGGTAAGTATCTGCATCCGGCGATCGGGCCAGATCACCAGCAGCGAATCCACCGTGGCCGCTGCCCCCAGCCCGAAGTGCAGGCGAGGGTCAACACTTGATTGAAAGCCACGCACCGGCTGCTGCTGCACTGTTTGCCGCGTAGCCCCGGTTACAGCAACGACGGTCGTCCCCACGCCCAGCGTGTTGGGGGCGCGCCCCGCGAGCTGGACCGTGAGCCAATGGTGTCCGGGTCGTTCAGTGCGCGCGCGATTGCGATAGAGCGCCGCCGATGCGTTGATGCGGTTGACGACGAGATCGAGCGCGCCGTCGTTATCGAGATCCACATACGCGGCGCCATTCGAAAAACCCTTCTCCGCGAGTCCCCATTCCTGCGCGCGATCCACGAACCCCAACGCGCCCGTATTCTGGTACGCGTGGTTGGGCAGCGGGATCTGCGGCATGCGTTGGAGTAGCGTGAGATTCTCGCGGGAAACCCCGTTGGCGAGCGACGCTTGGACGGCCTCGTTGCCCACGTAGTTGATGTAGTCGAGATCGTTGGGGCGCCGGTAGATGCCGTTCGTGATGAACAGGTCCTTCTGCCCGTCGTCGTCGAGATCGGCGAAGAGCGGGGCCCAACTCCAATCGGAAGCAAACACGCCGGCCATCTGCGCGATTTCGCTGAACTGATTGCCACCGAGATTGAGCTGCAGCGTATTCCGCGGGTACTGCGGGTGATAGCCGGCACGCAATCGCATCTCAAAAAGATTGGCGCTCTCCGAGCTCGCCGAACTCTTGAGAATGGCCTCTTGCTCGGGAAGCATGTCCACCACCATCACATCGGGGCGGCCGTCGTTGTTCATGTCGGCCGCATCGACGCCCATCGAGAAGCGGCTCGTGTGGCCGGTGGCCGTGGTGATCGACTCGACAAACGTGCCGTCGCAGCGGTTGACGTAGTAGAAATCGTTCTCCTGAAAATCATTGGCGATGTACAGATCGGGACAACCATCACCGTTGAGATCAGTGGCCATCACGCCAAGACCGTATCCCTCCACACTGCCGTAAACGCCGGCGGCCGCGCTGACATCGGTGAAGCGACCGCCGTCATTGCGGTACAGTCGATCGCCAGCCACGGGGTGGCGTTCTCCGCCACGCGCGGCCACACCGATCTGCCGCTCGGTGTGTACCGAGTGGTTGAGCAGATACATGTCGAGATCACCGTCACCGTCGTAGTCAAAAAACGTGGCCTGCGTAGAGAATCCGGCAAACGACAGCCCGTACTCTTCGGTGCGATCGGTAAAGCTTCCGTTTCCGTTGTTCACGTAGAGGATGTTGCGTCCCTGCATCGTGAGATAGCGCACACCCGACACGAAGAGATCGATCTTGCCATCGCCATTCACATCGGCCATGGCCGCACCAGTGGTCCAGCCCTCCGCGCCCGCGACACCGGCCTTCGCGGTGATGTCCTCGAAGCGGAAGTTGCCCAGATTCCGATAAAGGCGGTTCTCGCCGAGGTTGGAGGTGAGATACAGATCCTGCAGGCCGTCTCCGTCGACGTCCCCAACCGCGACCCCGCCTCCGTTGTAGTAGTAGAGATAGTTGAGGATGTTGAATTCCGGTGCTTCGGGAAGCGTGTTCTCGAAGGAGATGCCCGATACCGCCGGAGCAATCCTTTCGAACAGTGGCGGCACGGTGGGCGCGGCTCTCGGTGATTCGCAACTGGCAAGCAGCATCACACCAACGCCAACGAACAGGCGCTCGATCATCCGGGCCCGATGCCTCACGACGCGATCACGGACGCGTGTGCACGCGCTGCAGCACCAGCTCACCCACGCGTCGTCCCTGCAGCTGTCCCTCTTCGATCGCCTGGCGGTAGTGAATCCCGGCGTAGAGGCGGCTGATAGCCGCCTCGCCTGCGGCCTGCTTGAACGATGTGAACGAGCGGGTGGGCAGGCCGTACTCCATTTCCGTGGAATCCGCGAAGGCCACTGAGTCGCCGTAGACCTGCGAGAGCACCTCCGCCGCGGCGGTCGAGATGACGCTGTGCCCGCTGGTGTACTCGGGAAACGGTGGCGTTTGCAGTAGCGGCTGCCACTTCTCGTCGATATACGTGTTGATCACCGTCTCCGGGCGGACGACGGCCGAGCGGTACTTCTCATCCCATGAGACAATAAATCCATCGGCCAGCGCGATCGCGGTGCGCGCGTAGGCATCGGCCGATGGCACGACGCCGGCGCCGGCCTGACGCGATACGACACTCACAATGCTCATCCAGTGGCCACCGGGCGTGATCTTTTTGGTGGCGAACATCGTGTGGCCCTGCACGTTCATCACGTACGGATTGCAGTCCCAGAAGGCGGCAATGGCACGCTGTTCATCGGAGAGCGTTTTTCCGGTCTCGTAGACTTCGCGCGCCTGGCGGATGAACGCACTGGTCCTCGTGGTATCGAATGGATGCGGCACTGCAGGGCGGAACTGGGAGGCTGAGTCCAAAACAAAGGGGCGTAGCGTGTGCCAATTGGGCTCCACGCCATCCATGTAGGCGGGTGGCGTCGGCACCCAGCGTCCCGGATCCCTGGTGATGCTGAACTTGGGAAGCCCGCGCGACTGGTTGAAGCCATCCGTGTTCGCCCAGGCCAGCATGTGGGCGGCCACCGTGTCGCCGTACGCGATCGATCGGGCATACACGTCGGCTGGCAGCCCCGACGCTTCGTAGCGGGCATCCAGAGCCACACGGAGCGAGTCCATACGCTCGCGCGAGAACGTCAGCTGTCTTCCAACCGCCATGAACGCATGCACGCCGGCCAGCGGCCACGAGTACGCAACGCCCGGCTGCGGGCTGGGGACTGGCGTGAGGTCACGCAGCTGCCCAGCCAGCGAGCGATAGGTGGTATCGCCGTGACGCATGGCCTCGTACGCCGCCACCGTGGCGTACGCATACACACGACTTGCCTGCGGCGGGCTGAAAATGTCGTACACGATGACGCTGGTCAGTTGGTGCATCGCGTCGTGCAGGGGCTCAGCCGATGTGAGCATTGCCGCGTCGGCGGCCGATCTGCCACACGCGCTGGCGCCGCCGGCCAGTGCGAGCACGGCAGCGGACCGTCGCACGACCCGCGCGGCGGTAGCAGCGACCGAGTGAACACGCCGAGGCATTGGCATCACGGCGTCATCCGGAAGACCAGCGGGACATCGTTGTTACGTGCAACCACCACGCGATCGCCGGTGCGCGTGCGAAGGCGCTGTATATCACGCGTCTGCCCCGGCACACGAAAGCCGCTCACTTCGGCACGCACGGGGGTCAACCCGCCGGCGCCATCACCGAGGAGGACCAGTCCCTGCGTGGCAGCCATACGGCCGATCTCCGGTTTGAAGCCGTCGAAATTTCCGCCAAGCAGCAAGTCCACGTGGCCGTCGGCATTCAGATCGCGCGCGTACACCGCGTATACCGGAGCCAGCTGCGCTTCGCGCGGAAGTGGTGTCAGCGTGAATGCCCCAGCGGCGCTACGGCGCAACACCGCATGTTCGAACGTCGACACGTGGTAGCGCAGCGCGTCTTTCACTTCGCTGGGCGGAAACACGTCATCCATGGTCTTGAGCGCGTAATCCTTGAAATTCAGAAAGCGCGCTTTGAGCGTTGGGATGGTCTTGATCAGATCATCACGCAACACCAACGGGTAGCTCTTCCCTTGGTTGTACATGCCGAGCATTTGCTCCACGTAACCGTTTTCGTCGAAGTCCTTGACCAGCATGGTCACGGGTGTGGCGGGAGTAGCGCGTAAGCGACTGTTGAGTCCCAGGTTGCCCAGCACGAACTCCTTGGTGCCGTCACCGTCGAGATCTACGGGGTGGATCCGGTTCCACCAGCCATGCGACTGCTCCAGCCCTGCCGCCGCCAGCCGCTCCAGCTTGCCGGCACCGGCGTTGCGATAGATCGTCACCGGCATCCACTCGCCCACGAGCAGCAGATCAAGGCGTCCGTCGCGATCGATGTCCTGCCAGAGCACGTCGGTGACCATGCCAACACGGTCAAGGCCTGGCGCCCGCACCTCGGTGACATCGGTGAAGCGCCCACGGCCGTCGTTCCGCAACAGCATGCTGCGCGGCACCACGCCATACTGCCACGGCACCCCTCGGCCTGCCACGAAGAGATCCTGATCGCCATCGCCATCGTAATCGGCAGCGACCACGCGGGACCCACTCACGGTCGCCGCGGGGAGCGCATCGATTGACTTGGTGAAGAGCCCGCGCCCGCTATTCAGATAGAGTCGGTCTTGAAGAGCCGGGCTGTCATCGGAATACTCATTGCCGCCGCTCACCACATACAGATCGAGATCGCCGTCGCCGTCGGCATCGAAGAACGTGGCTGAGACGTCTTCTGAGATCGCATCGGCGCTCCACAGTGCGTCATTGACCGGCGCGAACAGACCCGCCGCCGACTGCAACAGCAGGCGGCCGGCCTGTTCCTTGGCACCACCGAAGTAGAGATCATCGAGACCATCGCCGTTGACGTCGCCCACCGCCATGGCCGGCCCTTCGGTCGAGAGCAGCTTGGGAATCAGCCGCTCACGATCGAAGTCCACGAATTCGTTTTCGGTATGACGAAACGGCAACGCGGTCTGCGCCGAGATATCGGTTACCAGGGGCGCGCTAGCACTGGCGACCACCGCTCGAGGCGCGACGGTGTCATTGGCTGGTATCGCCGACGCGTCATGCGCTATGCGGAGCCGAGTGTTGGTGGGGACGCTGGTTCGCAGGGTGCGCACGCCGTTTGGCCAACGTACTTCGAGCGTATCGAGCGTCGCGTGTGTACCCACGCCAAAGCTCAAGACGTAGTCCATGCTCGACTGGAAGCCACGGGATGGCGCCAGCTCCTGCATGAATCGTTCACCGCCTGCCACGAGGGTGACACGAGCGCCCACGGCGAATCGATTCTTGCTGGTATCAGCCAGAGCCACCTGCATCCAGTGCCGGTCGGGATGCAGGGTACGCGCATTGTTGCGAAACACGAACGCTTCTTGATTGACGTTATTGACGATCAGATCAAGCGTGCCGTCGCCGTCGAGATCGCCGTACGCGGCGCCGTTGGAAAAGCTCGGAATATCCAGTCCCCAAGCGGCGGCCTGATTGGAGAAAGACCACGCCCCGTCGTTGCGAAACGCGTAGTTGGGGATGGGCGTGGAGGACATCGCGCCGATCAGGCGCATGAAGTCGACCTTCCGGCCGCCCGCCTCACGCGCCATGGTGGCCTTGTCGGCCAGAAACGCCACGTAGTCCTGCGAGGTAACATCGCGGGCGAGGCCATTGGTGACGTACACGTCCTTCCGTCCATCGAGATCGAGATCCGCTATGAGCGCACTCCAGCTCCAGTCGGTTTCGGCAACGCCGGCGAGATAACCCACGTCGCTGAACGTGCCGTCGCCGTTATTCCGCTGCAGCATGTTGCGCATCAACTGATGGTGGTAGTCGTTCTGCACCTTGCGCTGATACACATCCCATCCTTCATACATCGCCGTCATCTTGATGCGCTGCTCGTCCTGCGGCATCATATCGGTAGTGTAGATGTCGGGCCAGCCGTCATTATCCACGTCGGCGATATCCATCCCCATGGAGAAGTAGCTTACCACCGGCATCTCGCGGTCGAGTACTTCCTTGAACGTCCCGTCGTGGTTGTTGAGGTACAGGTAGTCGCGTTCAAAGAAGTCGTTGGCCACGTAGAGGTCGGGCCAACCGTCGCGATCGACGTCGCCTACGCCAAGCCCTAGGCCAAAGCCGATCTCCGCGCCCCAGAAGCCTGCGGCTTCGCTCACATCGGTGAAAGTGCCACCGTCGTTGCGATACAGTTTGTGCCCGCCGTACGGATCACGCTCGGCGCGTGTGTTGCGCATACCGAAGCTGTTCACCGGGCGCGGGGAGTTGTTGATGACCACGAGATCGAGATCGCCATCCCGGTCGTAGTCTACGAACGCGGCATGTGTGGAGTAGCCCTCATCCGCCACACCGTACGCTTTGGCCTGCTCCGTGAATGTGGGCACACCGTCGGCACCGGCTCCCTGATTGATCCAGAGCGCGTTGGCGCGGGTGGCGGGTGCGCCCGGTCCCGCATGACTTACATAAATGTCAAGCCGTCCGTCACCGTTCACATCGGCCAGCGCGACGCCGGTGGTCCATGCTGCTTTGTCGTTGAAGCGCGCCTGCGCCGAGATATCGCGAAAGCGGAACTGCCCTTGATTCAAGTACAACGTGACACCGCCCTGATTGGCAGTCATCACAACTTCAGGCAGGCTATCGCCATTCAGATCGCCGATCGCGACCCCACCGCCATTGTAAAAATTACGGTACAGGAAGACGTTCGCTTCCTGCGAGTCCACCACGGTGTTTTCAAACCGGATGCCGGTAAAGTCACTGGGCATACGCGTAAACAGCGTGGTCCCAACTGGCGGTGCCATGCTGGAGCGCCGACTCGCGGTTCCATCCTGGCAGGCGCCGACCAACAACAACGGGGTAAGCAGGCCGATCGCAGATACGGCTCTGGCAGCGACTCTCGATATCACAGCGCGAGTGAAAGGCTTCTACGAATGCCACGGCCTGCGTTCGGAGTGAACGCAGGCCGTGGTGACCATCCGTACTACTGGAGACAGACTGTCGATCAGTAGCCCGCGTTCTGCTTCAGCAGCGGGTTGGTTTCGATCTGGTTCTGCGGAATCGGCATCAGCACGCGGAAAGCGTCCGTAGTGGGCTTGAACAGGCGCGCACTCGTGTAAGTACCGGCACGGACCATGTCCTGACGCCGCTTGGCCTCCGCCACGAACTCGAACAGCCGCTCCCGGAAGATGGCCTCGCGCAGTTGCGTCTGGTTAATCGTGGTGACAAGTGGCTTGGCCGGTGTGAACACCCGAGCACGAATAAGATTCACGATAGCGACCGCTTCGGCCGTCCGTCCCAGCTCGTTGAGCGCCTCGGCCTTGATCATATGCATCTCCGCGAGGCGGAAATACACGAAATCATTGCCGTTCATACCGCCACCGCCGCGGTTGGGGTCGACCGTGTACTTGTAAATACGGGCGCCTTCGCCTTCGGTAGCCTGTGTGGGATCCCGAATTTCCGGCGTAAACACGAGTGGATTGCCGGCGCGATCCCTGATGGGGGCTCCGGTGAGTACGTCCACCTGCGGACCGGATAGGAACACCGACTTCCGCGCGTCGGCGTTATCGAACGCGTTGTACGTATCGGCAATCGTCGCGAACCCGTTCCACGGCGAATCACTGAACGAGTTGTAATGCAGGCCACGCATCACGAATGTCAGGCCAAGACCGTCCTGCGCTGCGTGCCGCACCACGAACACATTCTCCGGCGAGATCTTGTTGTTGCCAGAGAAATTGGCGCGCCAGTTCGGGTTGAGCGT
Source organism: Gemmatimonadales bacterium (assembly GCA_038212625.1). Taxonomy (GTDB): domain Bacteria; phylum Gemmatimonadota; class Gemmatimonadetes; order Gemmatimonadales; family Gemmatimonadaceae; genus Gemmatimonas. The sequence continues at coordinate 33,617 of JBBQUH010000005.1, forward strand.
GTACTGCCCCGAGTTGAGCACACGATCGGCCGCCGTGACGGCCTCGTTCCACTTGGCCGGCCCCCGCTGAAGTCCGGCAGACGTTACCGTCCCCGTGAAGACCTGAGCGTTGAGGTACATGCTGGCAAGCACCGCGTCGACGCCGCCCTTGGTTATACGACCGAAGCCATTCGCCGGCCACTTGTCGGGAAGCGCCCCACGTGATTCGGTGAGTTCCTTTTCCACGAATGCAAAGATCTGCGCGCGTGTGGCCTGCTCCCGTGCTTCCACCTTGGTGTCCGTGACCAGCGGTACGCCGCCGAACATGTCCATGAGCAGGTAATAATAGAAACCGCGGAGCGCGCGCACCTCCGCCACGATAACCGGTTTGTTGGGCACTTCGGTGGTCTCAAGCGCCGTCAGCACCACGTTCGAGCGCGCCACGCCGGCGAAGAGGTCGTTCCACATACCGCTGATGTCCTCAAGACCGGACCCGTTGTTCGGTTCCCACGTCTGACGGTAAATCTGCAGCCAGCGGCCGTTGTCGAACCAGTCGGTGCCACGCGTGGGCACGATGTTTTCGTCGGTGGACACCTGACTGATGTTGTAATAGCCCCACATGGTGGAACGGAGATTTGCGTACACCGACGCCACACCGCCGAGCACCTCGTCGCCGTTCTTGTAGAAGTTTGACGGCGTGATCGCGCTGGTGGGCGATTCGCTGAGGTCCGTACATCCATGTACCGTCAGGACGGCGGCCGGGATGAGGAAGGCGGCGCGCAAACGATTGGCGCGGTATAGCTGGGAGAGTCGAGAATTTTTCATGATTGGTTGCGTGATCGGTTCAGAGTGAATTAAAACTGAACGCGGAGTCCCGAGGTAAAGGTTCGGGCACGCGGGTAGGCGAGATAGTCAATGCCACGGGCAGCGAGGCCGGCGTCGACGAACACTTCCGGATCGAAACCGGTGTACGGCGTGAACAGCAGCAGGTTGTCGCCCGACAGATAGAGCCGGGCGTCACCGCCGCGACCCTGTGTGAACGGCAGCTTGAACGTGTAGCCCACCGTGACGTTCTGGAGCCGCAGGAACGAGCCGTCTTCGATCCAGCGGTCGGAATAGATGGCCGGCTCCGAGAGTGCCTGCTTCGAGTCGAGCGCCGACTTCAGGAAGTTCCGGTCCTGCAGAATGGCGCCAGTGTTCGCAAAGACGAGCGCGGTGTTGTTGAACACATCGCGGCCCATTTCGGCACGCATCAGGAAGCTGGCGTCGAAGCGCCCCTTCTTGAGGTTACTGCGCAGGCCGAGGCTGTAGGCCGGATTGGCATCGCCGATAATTACCGCGTCGTCACCACCGGGCGACAGGGTCGTCCCATCGAGCGCGCGGCTCGTTTCCTGACCGGACCCATCGCGGGTGACCTTGTACTTATTGAACAACTGGCGACCCTGCGCATCGAGGCCTACGAACTCGGGGCCAAAGAACGTGCCGAGCGGCTGCCCTGGGATGATGCGCTGCGCGAGCTGTCCCGACTGCCCCTGACCGCTGACGCCGCTGGTGGGGATGAACGAGCGACCGCCCAGATCTTGCACTTCGTTGCGCTCCACGGCCAGTACCAGGCCGGTGGACCACGTCGTGCTGCGGCTATCGAGAATGTTCGCATCGAGCGTGGCCTCAAAACCACGGTTCGTGAGGCTGCCGACATTCTCGAGACGCGTGGGCACCAGCGCCGGCTGCGGGACGGCCACCGTGAGCAGCAAGTCGTCCGTGGTCTTATTGTAGAACTCGAGGCTGCCGGTGATCCGGTTGTTTTTAATACCGTATTCTGCGGCGATATTGTAGCTCGTCGTCTGCTCCCACTTCAGATTCGGGTTGGCGTTACGCGTCGGCACGACACCCGTGAACACGCCGTCGCCGAACGGATAGCGCGCGCCATCATTCGGCTCGAGCAGAATCAGCGATGCATACGGGGTCACCGCCTGGTTACCCACCACGCCGTACCCGCCACGGAGTCGCAGATTCGAGAATCCCTTGCCCTGCATGAAGCCTTCGTCGCTGATCTTCCAGGCGCCGGACACGGCCGGGAACACCGACCACTTGTTCCCTTCACCGAATTTCGTCGACCCGTCACGACGGATCGCGCCGGACAGGAAGTACTTATCCTTCAGGCTGTAGTTGGCGCGGCTGAAGAACGAGACCAGGCGGCTCTGCTCGCGGAACGAGAAGGGCGGCACCTGAACGCCACCACCACCGCCGAGGTTGTTGAAGCTGAACGCGTCGGTGAGGAAGTTGCGACCTTCAGCGCCAAACTCGCCGTTGTCGAAGTCGGAGAACTCATAGCCACCCAACACTTCGAATTCCTGCGACCCCGAGATACGCGGCGCGAACGTGAGCAACGACTGCAGCGTGTTGTTCGACAGCTCACGGTTCACTTGACGCGCGCGGCCATTCCACTCGGCGCCCACGGGGCTCGCACGCGGTAGGTACGTCTTGCGCACACCACTCGAGCGGTCGGTACCGACATTGACCGAGCCCGTGAGGGACGGCAGGAAGCTATAGGACGCCTGGATATTACCCAGCGTTCGCGCGGTCGTGGCGACGTCTTCGATCTGCGTGGCCAAGGCCACCGGGTTCCGCACCGACTGCCGACCCGGGCCGATTTCGAAGAAGGTGGTGATCCCATCCGTTGTCGTGGTCACCGGGCGGGTGGGGTTGAACACCGCCATGTTGGCGAACACCCCGCCCTCGAAGCCACCTGTGTTTTCGAACGGCAGGTAGTCGTTATTTATTGACGAGCTGGTCAGGTTCAGCGCGAGCCGCAGCTTGCCTTCCATCGCGAGATGATTGGCGTTGATGCGCCCCTGAAAACGACGGAACCCGTTCGCGAGCACGACGCCCTGCTGATCCATGTAGTTCAGCGACGCGCGGTACTGCGTGGTGGAGTTACCACCAGAGAACGCGAGATTGTGGTTCACGGTGGCGCTGGCTTTCGTGAGCTCATTCTCCCAATCGGTGTTCGCCGTGCCGAGGCTCTGCAAGCGAGTGGCGTTCACCGTACCGGCCGTCACCTGCGATTGCACGTACGTGCGATATTCGTCGCCGGTGAGGAAGTTGAGTGTGTTCGACGGGGTGGACATCGCCATGTACGTTTCGTATTCCACCGACGACACGCCCGCCGCGCCGCGCTTGGTTTCGATCAGCACCACGCCATTGGCGCCGCGGCTGCCGTAGATAGCCGTGGCCGAGGCGTCTTTGAGCACCGTGATGTTCGCGATGTCGCTCGGGTTGATCGTGTTGAGCGGGCTGCGGTTGAGCGACGCCGTGCCGCCGATGCCGATACCGGCGGCTTCGGTTGCATCATTCTGGATGGGTACACCGTCGATCACGTAGAGCGGTTCGTTGCTCGCGCTGATCGACGTACCTCCGCGGATGCGAACCTGCGCGCCGGCGCCGGGTTCACCATTATTGGTGATCACGTTCACGCCCGCTACGCGGCCCTGCAGCAGGCCGTTCACGTTGGGAATCACACCGACATTCGCATCATCGCCCTTCACCGTGGCCACGGAGCCAGTGATCGATTCGCGGCGCTGCGAACCGTAACCGACCGTGACGATGGACGTGAGCGTCGCCGCCACCGGCGAAAGCGTCACATCGACGGTGGCTGTCTGGTTGGCGTTCACCGTGACCGCGACTTCCTTGGCCGTGTACCCGATGCGGGCCACGCGGATTCGCACCGCCCCCGACGGGACATCCTGGAGGAGAAAACCACCGTCTCCTCGGGTATACGTGCCGAGCGTGGACCCCACCAGCTGCACCGAGGCATTGGCGAGCACACCGGCGGACGCGGAATCCACCACGCGACCGGAAATTCTGCCCGTTGCTTGGGCACTGACCTGACCCGCCGAAAGCAGCACACCAGCTGCTGCCGCGACGAACCAACGGACGCCTACCGCCATAAATTATTGCCTCCGTAAAGGCTGGAATAAGGACCATGCCATACGCGAAGTGCGGACCGCCGGCGCTGCCGGACGCCAACACGTTACTGGTGACGCGGGTACCACAGAGAGCGCGGGGAGAAACGCGTGCCTCGCCTCGTCGCCCAGGCGACCTGGGAAGACTGGTTCGGCGTACGATCGCGATTCGGGAGGGGTGAGTCGCGTTTTGGGCGGGATTAACTAAAGCCTATGAAACAGTCGTATAGGCATACTGTCAAGATTTATCTTATGTAAGAGCTCGCTAGCGCGTGCGCGGCCCCACGACGAGTTTGCGGCGTGGACCCATTCCGGCACGGTCCTTCCGTCGCGCGGTCCGCCCTCCCCACCGCACCCATTTCCCCGATTTCTCGAATGAGCCTTACCGCATTTGCATTCGTGGCGCAGCTCGCCGCCGGCAGCAGTGCGTCGCCGGCGGTTCTGATTTTTCCAGAAATTGGAATGGATGATCCGGTCGCCTACGCTGGGTACGAGACTCGCTTTTACAGGGACGCCGACCGCAATACCCTCCAGATTTATTACGATCGGCGCCTGGGACGGCTTGTCCATCTCTGGGCCAATGGCGAAAACGAAAGCCTCGGTCTGTCCGCCCGCGACGATACGGGCGCCCCCGTAACCCTCACCTGGCCCACGGGCGCCCTCCGGGTAGACCGCACCGGCCGTTGGTCGAGCGCCAGCTACACCGTGACGACCGATGCCCCGGCGGTCACCCTGGGACGCTTCGTGTTCGGCTCCATGCGCATCGAACGCGACGTACAATATGACGGCGCCCACCGTGCGCCCTTCACCGATCCGCCATACGTCCTCCGGGAGTTCGCCGAACTCGCCAGCACGCTCGACGGCGCCGCCCCAGCGGCGCGCGCCGCTGCCCTGCAGCTCCTGAACGCCAGCACAGTCAAGCAGCTGCGGGGCCGCCTCTCCCCGCAATACCACGGACGCAACGGCGCATCGGGCACCGGGTCGGTCCGGCTGGTGCAGCCTGCGCTCGATGGCCTCGACTCCCTTGAGCTCATCATCACGCCCTCCGCACGAACCACCGTCACCCAAGCGGGTGCCTCCTCGGTGCGCCTCACACGCGCCGGCACTGAGCCGTTGGCAATGACCATCACCATTCGCACCACCGGGCGGCCGCTCACACCGCTCTCCCGTACCGAGATCTTCACGGCCGACTTTCTCCGTTTCGCCGACGAAGTAAGTCGCGGCGCCGATACAACCCGCGCCCGCCGGATCGAACGCCAGATCCGAGGCGTCGAACTCCTGTCCTCGCGCGAAAAGCTGATGGCCGGTCTGCCCACCTACGCCACGTATTTCGGACGGGACATGCTCATGTCGGCGCTGATGATGCAGCCGATCTGGCATGAGCAGATGGCGGAATTCGTGATCGCCGCGGCGCTGCGTAAACTGGCGCCGAACGGCCAAGTGAGTCACGAGGAAGCGATCGGCGGCCAAGCAATCCGCGAATCGGCGGCGGAATACGTGATGCTCCTGAACTCCGGCCAGCCCGAACGCGCCCTGACAGCGCTCCGTACGCGCCGCACCACGCGCGAGAACTATCACATGATCGACGACGAGTTCCAGTTGCCCATCATGATCGCCCGCTACCTGGCCGATGCGCGCGTGAGCGCCAGCCGCAAGCGGACCTTTCTCACCGATACCATCGATGGTCAAGGCCCGCGCCTCGCGCGTATCCTCGCCGCCCTGCACGTGGTGGCCGAGCAGTCGGCCGGCTACGCAGACTCCCCTACCGCCGATCAGCTGATCCCGTTCGCGAAACGCGACAGCGTACGCTGGGCGTCATCCAGCTGGCGTGACAGCGGCGCCGGCTATGCGAACGGCCGCTATGCCATGGATGTAAACGCGATTTATGTGCCGCATGCGCTGCTAGCGCTGCAGCAGATTCTTTCACAGCTCGGCGCGCTGGGATGGACATCGGAAGCACTCATCCGCGAACTCCCGGCAGGCGCACCGTCCTCCACGCTGGCACGGTATGTCCGCGACAGCCTGGCGTTGCAGCGCGCCGTACGCACGTGGCAGGGTGCGCACCGGCATTTCACGGTGTCGCTCGATGGACCCGACGTCCGACGTCTGGTCACTGCCCGGGTGGCCGCGATGCCGCCGGTGGAGCGTGCGCTGTGGACAGAGCGATTAGCCCGCGGCGCAGGAGCCCCGGATAGCGCGCTGACGTTTCTTTCGGTGGCGCTTGATGCGAATACACAACCGCTGGCCGTCGTGAACACCGACCCTGCCACGCGGCTCTTCCTCGACGGGCTCACTGGGCAACGCGCCTCCGGCGACGAATCACGCGCCGCGCGCGAGCGCGACGTCTCCACGTTCGTGCGCGATTATCCGGTGGGACTGTTCATCGACCGCATCGGCCCGGCCGTGGCGAATGATGCGTACGCACCGCCGGTGGTGTGGGAGCAATTCCTCGCCGATCCGTATCACGGACCACGCGTGGTGTGGGGCCGCGAGGTGAATCTCTTTCTGTTGGGCGTTGCGAGCGCACTGCGCGCGATGCCTACCAACTCGCCGGACGCTCGGTCACTACGTGACGCCGCCAACCGGGTACGCGAGGCCGTGACCCGCTCCGGATTCCATAGTGAGCTCTGGAGCTACGGGTTTCCCCAAGGTACGCCGTCCGCACAGCGTTATGGGAGCGGCGCCGATGTGCAACTCTGGAGTACCACGGATCTCGCCGTGCAGTACGTGTGGGCACGACTTCCGCAGTAATGCGGTGCGTATCCGCGACGTCCGATCTCCCATCGGTCGCCGCTTCATTCCCCCTCCGATCCTTTCGCGCATGCAGTTCCCTCGCGCCGCCGGTCTTCTGCTGCACCCCACGTCGCTCCCCGGTCCCGGTGGTATCGGTGATCTGGGCCCCGACGCAATCCGCCTGGTGGATTGGCTCGCGGAGACCGGCCTCACGATCTGGCAGGTGCTGCCGCTTGGCCCCACCGGGTACGGTGATTCGCCGTACCAGTGCTTCTCCGCCTTTGCCGGCAATCCGCTGCTTATTCACGTGCCCGGCTTCGAGAGTGAAGGGCCCGCGCATACCGTACACTTCGGCGCCTTGATTCCGCACAAGCAGGCTGCGCTCACACGCTGGCTCGAATCCGTACCGCTCGACACGCGCATCGAGGCGTTCGTGAAAGAACATTCCGCGTGGCTGCCCGACTTTGCGCTGTTCATGGCGCTCAAGCAGGCCCACGATGGGGTCTCTTGGACTTCGTGGGAACCGGGCGCGGCCCAGCGCGACCCGTCGGCGCTGGCGATGTGGCGCGTGCGACTGCAACCGACAATTGCGCGGATCTACAAAGAACAGTTCATGTTCTTCACACAGTTCCGTACACTGCGCGCTGCGTGTGCGGATCGCGGCATTCAGGTCATGGGGGACGTGCCCATCTACGTCGCGCACGATTCTGCCGATGTCTGGGCCAACCGGGAGTTGTATCTGCTCGAGGCCGACGGCACCCTGTGCGTGCAGGCCGGAGTACCACCCGATTACTTCAGCGAGACCGGCCAACTGTGGGGCAATCCGCTGTATGATTGGCCGCGTATGGCGGCCACCGGGTACGCGTGGTGGATCGATCGGATGCGCGCCGCGTTCACGATGTTCGATCTCGTGCGCCTGGATCATTTCCGCGGATTCGAGGCCTATTGGGAAGTGCCGGGCAAGGACACCACCGCCGTCAGTGGCCGGTGGGTACAGGGGCCCGGTGCCGCGCTCTTCACGGCCATCACGAACGCGCTCGGCCCCATGCCCATCGTGGCGGAAAACCTCGGCATGATCACGCCGGCAGTGGAGACACTGCGCGAGCAATTCGGCTATCCGGGTATGAGCATCCTGCAGTTTGCCTTCGATGGCCAATCATCGGATTTTATCCCGCACAAGTACATCCGTGAGCGGGTGGTGTACACCGGCACGCACGATAATGACACCACGATGGGCTGGTGGAGTTCCACCGGCGAGGGCGATTCCACGCGGAGTGCCGAGACTGTCGCCGCCGAGAAGGCCTTCGCCATGCGCTACCTCGCCACGGATGGCCAGGCGATGCATTGGACACTGATACGCGCGGCACTGGCGAGTGTCGCCAACACCGTGCTCGTGCCCATGCAGGACGTGCTCGGTCTGGGAAGTGCCGCGCGTATGAACCTCCCCGGCCGACAGTCCGGCAACTGGGGGTTCCGTTTCTCGTGGGACGACCTGACGCCTCACCTGACCACGCGCCTCCGGGAGCTGGTCGCCACTTACGAACGATGAGCCATCAGACCGCCCCACCGCCGCCGATGAATACTGTGGCCATCTGGAACATGAGTTTCGGATTCCTCGGCATCCAGTTCGGCTGGGCGCTACAGATGGCCAACATGAGCGCTATCTACGAATACCTGGGCGCGACGCCCGACCAGATCCCGCTGCTTTGGCTGGCCGCACCACTCACCGGATTGCTGGTGCAACCGATCATCGGTCACATCAGCGACCGCACGTGGTCGCCCCGCTTCGGCCGACGTCGACCGTTTTTCGTGATCGGCGCGGTACTCAGTTCACTGGCGCTGATCGCCATGCCGATGTCGAGCACGCTCTGGATGGCTGCCGGCCTGCTCTGGATTCTCGACGCCTCCATCAACATCTCCATGGAGCCGTTCCGCGCCTTTGTGGCCGACCTGCTCCCGCCCAGACAGCGCACGCGTGGGTTCGCCACGCAGAGTCTCTTCATCGGACTCGGCGCAGTGATCGCATCGGCGATGCCCTGGATGCTGACAAACTGGTTTGGTGTAGCGGCGAGTGCGCCTGGGACTATTCCGGCCACCGTGCGCTACTCGTTTTACGTAGGTGCTGCCGCATTCTTCGGCGCGGTGATGTATACCGTACTCACCACCAAGGAAAAGCCACCGGAAGACATGGCCGCGTTCGAGCGTGAACGAGCCAGGAGCGCCGGTATCGCCGCGGGCGCACGGGAGATCCTCGCCGCCATCAAGACGATGCCGGAAACGATGAAGCAACTCGCGCTCGTGCAGATCTGTACGTGGCTGGGGCTGTTCTGCATGTGGCTCTACTTCTCCACGGCGGTGGCGCGCGACATCTTCGGTGCGACAGACACCAGCTCCCCCTTGTATCAGCAAGGCGTAGAGTGGGCGGGGCTCTGTTTCGGGGCCTACTCCGCGGTGTGTTTTGTATTCTCGTTCTTTCTGCCGGGGATGGCCAAAACATTCGGCGCCAAGCGCACGCACTCGCTCTGTCTGCTGGCGGGTGCTGCCGGATTAGGCTCCGTGGCGGTGATCTCCAATCCCAATCTGCTTCTACTGTCCATGGTGGGCGTTGGCATTGCATGGGCCAGTATTCTTTCCATCCCCTACGCGCTGCTCTCCACGTCGCTGCCTGCTGGTAAGACGGGCGTGTTCATGGGCATCTTCAATTTCTTCATCGTGATTCCGGAGATCGTGGCCTCGCTGGGCTTCGGGTGGGTGATGAACACATTGCTCGACAACAACCGGATGGCCGCAGTGGTGGCAGGTGGTGTCTTCATGGCCCTCGCGGCGTTACTGGTATTGCGCGTGAACGTACCGCGCGAGGAGGCCGTGTAATGGGCGGGTTGTCCAGACTGTGTATCGCGGCCACGCTGCTTCCGTTCGTCAGTCGGGCGCAGGCCCCGGTGATCGAGAAGGTCGAGCCTCCCAACTGGTGGGCCAACCACTCCATCAATCCGGTGCGTGTGCTCATTCGCGGGCAGCATCTCACGGGCGCGCGCTTGGAATGCCCTCGGCTCACGTGTGGGCGCGTGCGGGTGAATCCCGCCGGCACGTATGCTTTCGTGGACGTCACAATTGCCGCGCGCACCGCTCCGGGCTCGTATCCGCTGCGCCTGCGCACCGCCGAGGGCGAAGCGTCGGCCCCGTTCGCGATTACCGCCGCACTGCCCACGCTCGGGCGCTTTCAGGGATTCAGTGCCGACGATGTGCTGTACCTGTTGATGCCCGATCGCTTTGCCAATGGCGACACGACCAACGACCGGCCCAGCAAGTCGCCCGACATTCTTGATCGGACCAAGGGTCGCTATTACCACGGCGGTGATCTCGCGGGAGTGCGTGAGAGATTGCCGTATCTCAAGTCGCTGGGCATCACGGCGATCTGGCTCAATCCGCTCTACGACAATAACGACGGATTGGACCTCAAGGAGACGTACAGCGGGCAGCCCACCACGGGCTATCACGGCTACGGCGCGACGGATCTGTACGCAGTCGACGAACACCTGGGCACACTCAGCGAGTTCACGCAACTGGTGGATGACGCACACCGACAGGGCATCAAAATCATCCTCGATATGGTGGCGAATCACACCGGCCCGTATCACCCGTGGGTGAAGAACCCGCCCAATTCCACGTGGTTTCACGGCTCGGAAGCCGAACACCCCAACAATACGTGGCAGACCTGGACGCTCGCGAGCCAGTACGCCACACCGGCCATGCAACAGGCCACGCTCGACGGCTGGTTCATCAACCTGCTGCCCGATTTCAACCAGAACGATCCGGACGTCGCCCAGTATCTCATCCAGAACACACTGTGGTGGGTGGGTATGAGCGGCATGGATGGCATCCGTCAGGATACGTGGCCCTACGTGCCCCGTGCGTTCTGGCGCGACTGGATGGCCGCGATCAAGCGGCAATATCCCGTACTCACGGTGGTGGGCGAGGTGCTCGATGGCGATCCCGCGATGATCGCCTTCTTTGAGGGGACGCATGCGGCGCACGATGGTATCCGCACGGGCGTAGACAAGATGTTCGACTTTCCGTTGCACTACGCCATCCGCGATGCGTTTGCGAAGGGGCAGTCGGTACGCGCGGTTGCCCAAATGTTGATGCGTGATCATCTCTACGACGATCCGAACAGCTTGGTCACACTGCTTGGCCTACACGATGTCTCGCGTTTCATGGGTGAAACCGGTGCAACGGCCGATGGCCTCAAACTCGGCTTCACCTTCCTCTTCACCACCCGCGGCGCGCCGCTGGTGTACTACGGCGATGAAATTGCGCTTGCCGGCGGTCACGACCCGGACAACCGGCGCGATTTTCCCGGTGGCTGGCGCGAGGATACGCGGAACGCCTTCGCGGCCAGCGGCCGCACGCCACAAGAGCAGTCGGTGTTCGCACACATCCAAATGCTGCTGTCCGCGCGGGCCGCACAGCGCGACCTACGTCGTGGTCCGATGCGACAACTCCTCGTGACCGACCAGCAGTTCGTGTATCAGCGCGGCGCTCACACGGTGCTGATCAACAATGACACGATCGCGGCAGAGGTGCAGGTGCCAGCCGTGGTTGCCGGCACCGATGCGCTGGCAACCTGCGGGGCGCCGCGCGTGGCCAATGGTCGCTCGGCGGTCACTATCCCCGCCCGGAGCAGTTGCCTCTTTGTGGTATCGTCCGCCACGCCGTAAAGGCGCTCAGGCGGTGGGGTGGTGTGGCACATCCACCTCACCGTCGGGTGGCGGCTCGTACGCGTAGGTCATCACCATCGCCACGATCCACCCCAGAATCGTCCAGCCAAGCAGGAGGTTGATCGCGGTGATCGTCCAGCGGCGGCGGCTGCGCCGCGTCCAGGCCAACATCGTGGGCAGCCCATAGAGCAGCACCAAGACCACGATCATGACCCCACCCTTGGGGAGGCCGCCGCCGGTATACCGGGCCGGCGCCTCGGTCAGTTGGGGTGCCGCGCGCAACAGAAGCGAGAACATCCCGTAATATATTGGCGGGACCGCCGGGAACCTGCGGGCCGTGACATTCGCGCCAGCTCGCGCCATCATTCCTGCTTCCTCCCATTAACCAGCCGCCATGTCCGCAGCTCGTCGCGATTTCCTCAAGCACGCCGGACTCGGCGCGGCCGCACTGGCCGGACTCCCCTCCGCGCTACACGCCGCCGCCCGCACGTCGGTCGCTACTCCTGAATTTTCATCGGTCGACTGGCAGCAGGGTGTCGAACAGCCGCAGCCTCAGGCCGTTGACACGACGTGGACGGAGAAGCTCACCGGCAAGTACAAGGCGGTCTTCGACGTGCCGGAGATTCACGGTGGCACCGGGGTGTGGCGCGGGGGGCTCTGGCTCAATCACTACCGCGACGTACTCAAGGCCCAGCCCAGCGATCTGAACTCGGTGATCGTGATCCGCCATGCGGCAATCCCGTTGATCATGTCTCAGGCGTACTGGGAAACGTACGATGTGGCAAAGGCCAACAAAGTGGTGCACCCGATGACCGACAAGAAAACGCAGCGCAATCCGGTGCTCATGACCCCGACCGAAGACGGTCTCACGGGCATGCTCGCGGGCCTCACGCTCGACAAGCAAATGGAGCGCGGCGCGATCGTGCTGGCGTGCGGTATGGCGTTCAGTTCAGTGATCCGCACCGTGCGAGCGAAAGACAAACTGTCAGCCGCCGACGCGCGCACGAAGGCGATGAGCATGGTGCATCCGGGCGTGATCATGCAGCCAAATGGCATCTTCGGCGTGACGCTGGCCCAGCACCACGGCTGCGTGTTCGTGGCGGCTAGTTGAGAGCTAAGAGCTCAGAGCTCAGAGCTCAGAGCTACAGCTGTTTCGCTCTTAGCTCTTAGCTCTTAGCTCTTAGCTCTTAGCTCTTAGCTCTTAGCTCTTAGCTCTTAGCTCTTAGCTCTTAGCTCTTAGCTCCTAAACCGCATCCGACAGGCTGGAGAACGTAAAATCCCTTACCTTGATTGGCGGCATATACGTCGCGCCGCCGGCGCTCAGATTTTCTGTGGCGTTGATCCGGATGGATTCGCCCATTGCTTCCAGATTGTTCAGAAAGAAAATGGGCGACTCGTTGAACCGGAAATTCTTGATCGGGCGCGTGACTTTGCCGTTCTCGATCAGAAAGGTGCCATCGCGAGTGAGTCCGGTATACAGAATCGTTCGTGGGTCCACACCGCGGATATACCAGAAGCGCGTGACCAGAATCCCGCGTTCGGTGCCTTTGATCATGTCGGCGAGACTGGTCGTGCCGCCGAGCATGCGGAGCGCGCCGCGTCCGCCCGAGCGCGTGGGCTGGACGCCTTGTTTTTGCGCCCAGAATCGGTCGTAGTTGAGGTTCTTCACCATGCCGTTTTCAATCCACGTGACCTTCTCCAACGGCATCCCGTCGCCGTCGTAGCCACCGTTGGTGCTGGCGGAGTCGGCGGGATCGCTGAGGAGCGTCACGCGCTCATCGACTACCTTGAGCCCGAGCTTGTTGCCGCCGCCGGGCTTGGAGAAAAATGACCGGCCTTCGTCGGCCTGACGCGCCTGCATGGAGTTGGCGATCAGCTGCACCAGGTTTCCAACGGCGGTTGGCTCGAGGATCGTGGTGTAGCGGCCCGGCTCGATGGCGACCGGGTTTCGCGACGCCTTCGCCTTCTCCACTGCGGTGGCCGCCACGCGCTGCGGATCGAGTTCGCTGAATGCGTTGCCGTCGGTGCAGGCCCACCCCGAGCCCGTACCATCGGGCGAGCGTACGGTCGCGGTCATCGTCACCGACGAGCTCGAATCGTACGCGAACAGTCCCTTCGAATTCGCCAACGCCGACGCGCCGGCGCGGCATTCGATGAAACCGGTGGCAATCAGCTCGTTGGCACGCGCGAGTTCGGCCACGATCGTCGCCGCCGCCGCACGTTCGGCCGGATCGGGGAGCGAAATAATCCGTTCGCGCGCGGCCGCATAGGTCTGCGGCCCGAGTTCCGGCATCCGCTCCGGATTGGGCGGTACCAGCTTGGCGATTTCGAACGCCTGACGCGCCGCCGCCGCCAGCGACGCCTCATCGAGGCGATTGGTGTTCACACTGGCCGCACGATTCCCGGAGTACGCCGTGATCGTGACCTGTGTGTCCTGGTTTTCGCCCGACGTGGTGACCTGATTCAGCGCGAAACGCGTGTCCGCGCGCGCACTGCTGTTGATCGACACGCGCGTTTCTTCGGCTGGAGAATTCCGCAGCGCGCGCTGCGCGATCTCCTGCGCCTCGGCGCGGGTCAGAATCCCCGCCGGTGCGTAGAGGGAACGAGGCCCGAGGTCGCTCATGCCCGCCTCCCGGTGTTGATAATGTTGGTCTGCTGAAACAGCGACGGCACGCAGCCGTGGCTTACCGAATTGGACTGGCCGGGCTGCCCCTTGGCGTCACCGAAGGCCCCGCCCAACTGATAACTGGACGGACCGCCGATCGCCTTGAGCGACTTCCAGAAATCCGGCGTGCGGAACTGATAGGCCACATCCTTGAGCTGGCCGACGATCTTGCCGCCCTTCACCTCGTAAAACACCTGACCGGCGAACTGGCCGTTGTAGCGCTGCTGATCGATCGAGAACGAGCCGTCGCCGACAATGGCGATGCCCTTGTCCATCGAGCTGACCATGCTCTCCCACGTATTCGTGTTGTTGCCCGGCACCATACTCACGTTAGGCATCCGCTGGAACTGCACGTCCGCCCAACTCTGCGCATACGAGCAGCCGTAAGATCGCACCGGCTTGCCCACGCGCTGGTAGTAGTCGGCCATGAGGGTGGCCTGCTCGCGCGTGGTCTGATAGTCCACGAAGACGCCATCTTTAATGATATCGAACTTCACCGGCTTGACCGCTTCGTCGTCCCAACCGATGGCGCCCAGCGACCCCGGCTGCTCACGGTCACCCACTACGTTCAGCAGCTCCGACCCGATGCGCAGCTTGCCCAACACCTGCTCGGGGGGCGCGATAAAGCTGGTGCCGGCATAGTTCGCCTCAAAGCCCAGCGCGCGATCGAGTTCGGTGGGGTGTGCAATCACTTCGTGCACGGTGAGCCACAAGTTCGACGGATGGAGCAGCAGATCATATCGACCCGGCTCCACCGGCTTGGCACTCAATTTCTGCACCGCCTGCTCCGCCCACTGCGGCGCGCGTTCGGCGAGCTTGCTGTTGATCACATGCTCGTAGCCCAAGCCCATCGGCGCCACTTCGTTGCTCTGCACCGACTGGAAGTCGGAGAAGTCCGCCGACACCGCCGTCACCGACATACTCGGCGATGTACGATAGATCGTTTGCACGATGTACGAGCCGTCGCTGGTCATGAGCGACTTCTCTTCGCGCAGAAAGAACATGCTGGAGGTCACGTTGCGGATGCCTTTCACCGCGAGCGCCGCCTCATTGGCCGCCAGCAACAGCGCGACCTTGTCGGTGATGGCCACATTGAACGGATCGGTGGTAATCGGGCTCTTCCACTCGCCGATCTGGTTGCCCGGCGTGGGAGCCAGCTGCACCGGGCGGATCTGGCTCGCGCGATTGGCGCGGGCCTGCCCCAGTGCGGCGCGCGCCGCATTGGTGACGGAGTCGCGATCAAGGCGGCTGGTGGCCGCGAAGCCCCACGCGCCGTCTACCAACGTGCGGACACCGAGTCCGAAGGTGTCGGTATCACTGACCCCCTGCACGATGCGGTCGCGCGTATTCACGTTTTGTTGGCGGCGCGCGCTGACGCGCACGTCGGCGTAGGAGGCCCCACCCGACGTGGCGGCGTCGAGCGCCACCTGCATCAACGCCTTGACGGCGGGATCGTCGATGGCCGGGACGTCACCCAGATGGGGTGAGATCAGGATGGACTCGGCAGACATCGGGCGGGTGGCAACCAACGTACCGGCGGCCACCGCAGCGCTTGCCTTGAGGAAGTCTCGGCGTGAGCGTGTCATGAGCGGGACTGAAGCGGAGAGGGGAACACTTTGCGTGTTCGGGAGGCATACTAACGTACGCCGACGCGCGGGCTCCTGTTGAGGGGTCGCCGCGCCCGGTCGAGGGATGGACGACCACACGGAGCGGCCATGCGTCGGAGACAAGACCGGATCACCCGTTGGAGCAGAGGTTGGGGCAGGAGGATATTCCCGCGACTCGCAGCCACCGCCAGCGTGGCGTGGTTCGTGGCGCTGGGAGGCTGTGGCAGCGACAACGGGACCGCCCCCCTGGGAGAGCCCTTCCTCTCCGGTCAGGTGACCTCGGTGGTGCCGTCAGGCAGCGCGGTGATCGTGCTGGTGGAACAGCGTCCGGGCGTCGTGGACGCCGGCGAGAAAGCGCTGGTCCGGGTTGACGACGTCACGGTCGTCCGCCTGCTCAACGATCAGCCCGGCACCTATCGGTCGGTCAGCACCGGTCAGTGGGTCCGGGTGTGGTTCGAGGGTGCGGTCTCGGAGTCGTACCCTGTGCAGGGGCTCGCGGCGCGGGTCGTGATCGATTCACTTGGTGTTGGGCTTCGTCCGTAGTTCGTTCCTCTCTCTGCTTCCTTCCGCCATGTCCCGCCCCCTCTCGCTGGTCGGCGTCCTTGCCGCCGCCCTCGTCGCCACCCCCCTCGTGTCGGCGCCGCTTCCCGCGCAGCCGCGCTTCAGCGCCCCAGGCGCGCCCACGTCCCTCACGCCGGAGCAGAAAGTGGCGCGGGCGATTTATCAGGAGCTCGTGGAGATCAACACGGTCGATTCCGTGGGCTCCGTGACCAAAGCTGCTGTCGCGATGGCGGCGCGATTCCGCGCGGCCGGATTCGCCGAGTCGGACATTCACCTGGTGGGGCCGGCAAGCGCGCCTGAAAAACAGAATCTCGTGGTCCGCTATCGGGGACGGGGACGCGGCAAGCCGATTCTGCTGCTCGCCCACCTCGACGTGGTCGCGGCACTGCGCGCGGATTGGCCGCGCGATCCGTTCGTACTCGTGGAGGAAAACGGTTATTTCTTCGGCCGCGGAACGGCCGACGACAAGCCGATGGCCGCGATGCTGGTCGCCAACGTCCTGCGGTACAAGCAGGAAGGGTGGATCCCAGAGCGGGATCTGATCGTGGCGCTCACCGCCGACGAAGAAGGGGGCGGCGCCAACGGCGTGGGCTGGCTCATCGCCAACCGCCGCGACCTCATCGATGCCGAGTACGCGATCAACGAAGGCGGCGGCGGCACGTTGCAGGACGACAAGCCGCTGTTCCACTCCATTCAGGCGGCCGAGAAGCTCCCCACCAATTTCACGCTGACGGTCCGCAACACCGGCGGCCACTCGAGTGTCCCCCGCAAGGACAACGCGATTTATCAGTTGGCTAACGCCCTTTCGCGCATCGAGCGGCATGTATTTCCCGTGGCGCTCAACGACGTCTCGCGTCCCTT
Source organism: Gemmatimonadales bacterium (assembly GCA_038212625.1). GTDB lineage: Bacteria > Gemmatimonadota > Gemmatimonadetes > Gemmatimonadales > Gemmatimonadaceae > Gemmatimonas. The sequence goes on from JBBQUH010000005.1 coordinate 50,706, forward strand.
CTTCGAGCAGACGGCCAAGGTCGAGATGCCGTCATTGGCCGCGTCGATGCGCGCGATTGTGGCCAACCCCACCGACACCGCCGCTGCCCGTGGGATCTCCACCGATCCGCGCTACGCGTCGATGCTGCGCACCAGCTGCGTCGCCACGCGCCTCGCGGCTGGACACGCCGACAACGCGTTGCCGCAGACGGCCACGGCCAACGTCAACTGCCGGATCGTACCCACCTCGAGCACGGAGGAAGTACTCGCGGTGCTACAGCGGGTGACGGCCGATTCGCTCGTGGTGGTGACGCTGAATGCCAGCTCGCAGAAGGAGAAGGGTGCCGCACCGCTGGCCATCAACCCGGCGCTGCTCGCGGCAACCACCGCGCTCACCAAGCAAATGTTCAATGGCGTACCGGTCATTCCCACCATGAGCACGGGCGCGACCGACGGGCGCTTCCTGCGCGCCGCCGGTATCGCCACGTACGGGGTGAGCGGAATTTTTTCTGCACCGGGCGAAACCAACGCACACGGGCGCGACGAGAAGCTGCGGGTGAAGTCGTTCTACGATGGACTCGACTTCCTGTATCAGCTCGTCAAGCAGGTGGCCGGACCAGTCACCGGGGCCAAGCCGATCTCCTGACTACGACTTCATCCCGGGTTCACTATCGATCACGGCGCGTGCGATGTCTACCATGCGCACTGAACGATCTTGGCTGCTTCGCTGCATGATGCGGTACGCTTCCTGCTCGCTGCTGCCGGTACGGCGCATGAGCAGCCCTTTCGCACGCTCGATGAGCTTCCGCGCCTCGAGCTGCTCCTTGGCCTCCGCCGCCTCGCGACGGGCGGTGAGGAGTTCACGAGCGCGCAGCACCGCCATTCGCAGCGTGGCATCGAGCGTGGCGGGGGGCGTCGGCTTGGGGAGGAGCGCCACGGCGGTGCTCCGCAGCACGTCGGCCATAGAAAGGGTGAGCGACAGATCGCCGGTCACCAGCACCACTGCGGTGCCCGGCAGCGCCAGCGCGATCTCTTCCGCCGCCTGCACACCGCTGGCCCCGGGCATATGCATGTCGAGCAGGACGGCATCGGGCGTGAACTGCTGCGCCTTTTCAATGGCCTCGGTCCCGGACTCGACTTCGGCAACCACCATGTGACCCAGCACGCCGAGCAGGTCCACGAGGGTAGACCGCTCGAGGGCGTTGTCTTCGGCCACCAAAACGCGAATGGTGGAGGGCATGTCAGTCATAAGCTTCACTCGTTGGAAGAGGCGGACGCAACGCGTCTCGCAATGTGATCCTGCAATTCTACTACGCGCAACGGTTTTCCGAGGACGAAGTCCGCACCGCTCGTGTTTTCACTGCCCGCCACCGGCTCCCACCCGGAGATCACCCCCACGCGGACCTCGGGCGTCTGTTCCCGACAATATCGCACGAGGTCCCACCCATCGCCGTCCGGTAGTCCGACATCGGTGAGCAGCAGGGTGTATGGTTCGCTCGGCGGCTGCGCGATCCGCTCCCGGGCCTCGGCGCAAGTGCCCACGGCGTCCACCGTGTGACCCGCACCCTGTAGAATCCGACGCAGCAACTCCCGTCCGCCCTCGTCGTCCTCGACCACCAGAATATGTTGCGGCGCCGCGTTGTCCGTGGCCGATGCTGGTACCGACGTCGACTCGTCGAGCGGCACGGTATCATGCGGAAATCGCAAGGTGACTTCCGTGCCGTCCCCGGGCATCGCACGAATGATGGCCGATCCTCGGTGCCGCCGCGCGATGCCATACACCTCAGCCAACCCAAGCCCAGCGCCCCGCGCCCCTTTCGTGGTAAAAAAGGGCTCGAACGCGCGCTCCCGCACCTCGTCGCTCATGCCGACCCCGGTATCGCGCACTGCCACACAGGCGTCGCCCTCGTCCACGAACGCACGCATCGTGAGCGTGCCGCCAGCAGGCATCGCGTCCACCGCATTCTGTACCAGATGGCGCAGCGCTTCCCGGATTTCCCCTGGGAGCCCGCGCGTCCGCACGGGTTCGTCCAGCGCGCGCAGCACGTGCACGATACCGCGCGCACCCGATCGTGTGAGACGCGTGGGCTCGGTGAGATCGAGCACTTCAGCCGCCAGGACCGTCAGGTCGAGCGCCTCATCGCCGCCCGCGTGCACCGGCTCTTGTCGGATGAACCGCCCCACCCGCGATGCCAGGGCGGCACCCGTTTCCACCGCTTGCTGGATACGGGCGGCGTAGTCGCGCACGGCATCGGGCGACTCCGCATGATGCCGCAACAGGTACGCGGCCGACATGATCGGGTTGAGCACGTTGTTCACCTCGTGCATGACGCCAGCCGCCAGCTGCCCCACCGCCGCGAAACGCCGACCGCGATCGGCCGCCTCGTACGAAGCCATCAGCGCCTGCGCGTCGGTAATATCCCGGTCCAGCAGTACCGCCCCACTGAGCATTCCCGCCGCGTCATAGATGGGGGCACTAAATGACTCCACGACCCGTCGTCTGCCGAGTCGCTGCACGTCGAGCCGTTCCCGCGTGACCGTGGCGCCAGAGAGCGCCTGTAAGCCCGGCGAGTCGAGAAAGGCCTGCGGACGCGCGGACGCCGAATGCTGTGGCGCATCGCGCTGCCAGAGTTCGCGGAGCGTGGTTGGCTGGACCGGCGCATGCTCCGCTTGCGCGGCCCGATTCTGCCGCACGATCTGCCCGGTGACGTCTACGATCCGCAGCGAGGCGGGCGTCAGGTCGAGCAAGGCCTCCAGTTCGTGGGCTCGGGGCTGCGGGATGTCGCGCGGTGCGGACACCGGACTCGCGTCGAGCACCGTGATCAGCAGCAACTCAGCGCCCACGGCCGCTGTACGAACCTCCCTTTGCGCTCCGGCGGCCCCACAGGGCACCGTCTGCGCGTGGGGGAGCGCGTCGGCAGCTGTCGCCTCGAGCAGCGAGACGGCCGTAGCACCCAGGGGCGACAACACCCGGTGCCACGACTGCGACGCGAGCGGCGCCTGATCATCGACCATCCACAACGCCCGCGCCTGCGTGTTTGCGGCACGAAGCGTCCCGTCGCGGTGGAAAAGCGCCGCCGCGTAAGGGAGAGCCTCGATCAGCGCCGCCAATTCGCTGCCACCTGGCAACGGCTCCGACTTTGTAGAATTCGAGTTGCTGCGCGTGATGTCCGACATCCGTTCGGTCGTAGAGCACTGGGCACACCACCAAGTCACCGCATCGTCACTGGTTCGGTTGCTTCCGTCCACTCTCTGTTACGTTTTGTCCTATAATGTTAACCTGATTCGGTCGTTTCGACCAAACGAACATCCCGGTTTTTCCGAGCACGCGATGACCCCCTTCGAACTCTTGGCGGCGCTCACCACGGTGACCGCCGCCTTCGCCTACGTGAACTACCGCTGGCTCCGCTTGCCCACCACGATCGGTCTGATGACGATCGCGCTGGTGGGCTCGCTCCTGCTCCTCGGCCTCGGACGCTCGGGCGTGCTGGATCTGGCGCCGCTGGTCACGTTTGTGAATGCGGTCGACTTCGACGCCACACTGCTCAATGGCATTCTCGGGGCCCTGCTCTTTGCGGGCGCGCTCCACGTCGACCTCGCCCAGCTCCGGGCCCAGCAGCTGCTGATCGGCCTTCTGAGCACGCTCGGCGTCGCGACCTCCACGCTATTGGTAGGTGGCGGCGTGTTCCTGATCACGGACGCCATCAACGCGCCGCTGCCGCTGATCTGGTGCCTGGTGTTCGGCGCGCTGATTTCGCCGACCGACCCGATCGCGGTGGGCGCGATCCTGCGCACGCTGGGCGTGCCCAAGGATCTCGAAGCCACGATCACCGGCGAGTCGCTGTTCAACGACGGCGTGGGGGTGGTGATCTTCATCGTGCTGCTGGGTATCGCCGTCGGCGGAGGCACGTTCTCGATGGGGCACGTGGCGGAGCTGTTCGCGGTGGAAGCGATTGGTGGCTGTTTGTTTGGGGCTGCCGCTGGCTGGATCACCAATCGTTTGCTCGCACGCGTAGATGACTACCACGTGGAAATCCTGCTGACGCTGGCGTTGACCACCGGCGGCTACGTCCTCGCCAACACACTGCACCTCTCGGGGGCACTGGCGATGGTGGTGGCGGGTTTGATGGTTGGCAGTACGGGGCGCACGCAGGCAATGTCACTCCGTACGCAGGCTCGGCTCGATGACTTTTGGGAACTCATCGACGAGTTCCTCAATGCCATCCTCTTTGTGGTGATCGGGATCGAAGTCGTCATCGTGGAGTTTACGAGCATGTCAGGGCTGCTCGGCGCCATTGCGATTCCGCTGGTCCTGCTTGCCCGCTGGATCAGCGTGAGCATTCCGCTCACGGTGCTCGCCCGGTGGCGCCCGATACCAGTTGGCGCCCGCCCGATCCTCACGTGGAGCGGCCTGCGCGGGGGGATCAGCGTGGCCCTCGCTCTGTCTCTGCCACTCTCGCCCTATCGCAATACCCTGGTCACGATGACCTACGTGGTGGTGTGCTTTTCAATTCTGGTGCAGGGACTCACGGTACAGCGCGTGGTTGGCAGGATCCTCGGTACCGGCAGCGGATCGAGCCGAGCCCCGGCTCATCCAGCGCCGGTGGGGAAAGCGAAAGGGACGCTGACCGCCTAGTTTGGGGTGATGCCGACTCCTTTTCGTACCACGCTGTGGCGCGTCCTGCTGGTTCAGGCGGTGACGCTGGCGCTGCTCTGGCTCCTGCAGTCTCGCTATACCGCCGACTTCCTCCGCTGAGCCGCGATGCATTGGATCAACTGGGCCATCGTTGCCACCTATCTCACGGTGGTGGTCGTGGATGGACTGCGGCGTACGCGCGGCACGACGAATATCGAAGGGTACTTTCTCGCCAATCGCGGTCTTCCGTGGTGGGCGGTAGGGCTGAGCGTGATGGCCACGCAGCTTTCAGCCGTCACGCTGATCGGCACCACGGGGCAAGGGGCCACCGACGGCCTGCGCTTCGTGCAGTTCTACTTCGGCCTGCCGATTGCGATGGTGATCCTCGGGGTCACCATTGTACCCTTCCTGCACGGCGCGAAGGTTTTTACGGCGTACGAATTTCTCGAGAAGCGGTTTGACGCGAAGACCCGTTCGCTCACCAGTTTTCTTTTTCTTCTGTCGCGCGGGATGTCCTGCGGCACCATCATCGCCGCCCCCAGTGTGGTGCTCTCGGCGATCTTCGGCTGGGACCTCACCGTCTGCGTGGCGCTGATCGGGATTCCCACCGTGATCTATACGGTGCTCGGTGGCGTGCAGGCCGTCACGTGGGCCGACGTGAAACAAATGTTCATCATCGTCTTCGCTCTCAGTGCGATCGTGGTGGTGCTCATTCTCCGCATGCCGGTGCCGCTCGATGATGCGTTCCGCATTGCCGGCGCTACGGGCCGTATGCAAGTGTTCGACTTCTCATTCGATTTGTCGAAGACGTACACGTTCTGGTCAGGCATTCTCGGCGGGACGTTCTTGATGCTGTCGTACTTCGGCACGGACCAGAGTCAGGTGCAACGCTACCTCTCGGCGAAGTCGATCGATGAGGCGCGGAGCTCGCTGCTGATGAGCGCGTTCTGGAAGATCCCGCTGCAGGCGCTGATCCTGATCATCGGTGTGCTGGTGTTCCTGTTCTTCCTGTTTACGCCGGCCCCGATGCTTTACAACCCGGAGCACGACGCGAAGGTGCAGCGCGCCGAGCCCGTAGCGTACGCCGAGCTGCAATCCCGTTATGGCGCCTCGATCGCTACACGCGAGGCGGCGGCACGCGACGCTTCGGCCGCGCAGCGCGCCGGCGACCGCGCGACCGCGCAGACCGCCCTGCTGTCCTTCCGCGGCGCCGACTCTACGGTGAACGCGGTGCGCACCGAAGCACTCGCTGCGGCGGCGCGGGTCACCGGTGAATCCTCGCGCGACGTGAACTACATCATTCCGCGGTTTGTGCTCGATCACCTGCCACTCGGCTTTGCCGGCGTCTTCCTGGCCGCCGTGCTCGCGGCGGCGATGTCGAGTATCGCCGCCGAACTGAATTCGCTGTCCACCGCTACGGTGATCGACTTCTACCAGCGCTGGTTCAAGCCTGACGCCAGCGACGCGCACTATCTCACGGTGTCGAAAACGGCAACGGCGATCTGGGGGGTATTCGCCTGCGTGGTGGCGACCTACGCCGCTACGCTGGGCTCGCTCATCGAAGTGGTGAACCGGTTCGGATCGTTTTTCTATGGTTCGATCCTTGGGGTTTTCATGCTCGCCATGATTCCACGCACACGCGCACCCGGCGCGTTTGTGGGCCTGCTGGCTGGAATGGCCACGGTGGCGGCGGTCTCGATTCTTGCGCCGAGTGTGAGCTTCCTTTGGCACAACGTGATCGGCGCCATGGCCGTGGTCGTCGTGGGTTCCCTGCTCAGCCTTGGCGGTCCGACGACGGCGCCCGTGCGCCGGTAGCACTACCTTTTCGGCGGTACCACCGGCGCCGGCGCGTTGATCAGATTGGCGAGAATGCGTGCCGCCCCCGGTACGCCGTTCGGTAATTGACGGAAGAGCGCTAACGTGACGTACACGTAGCGTCCCTTGCCCACCGGTGCCACCAGCAGCGCGCCTTGCTGTTCCGGCTCATCCGGATCGTTCATCGCCAGCAGCGACGTATACCGTTTGTCAATCACACTCGGCATGTACGTGGCACGCTCCTGCACCCAATCTGCCCAGTCGGGAGCACCGATTCGGTTGGGAGTGGTGAGCAGTGGATGCGTGGGCTGCAGCACCTTCACCGGCGCATTCTCCATGGTCACGCGCGCCGCACGCGGCGCCCACTGCAGCGGATACGGCGTCACCTTGAAGTTGTTCATGTTCTGCGCACCATACTGCACCACCAGCGTCCCGCCGTTATTGGCGTACTGCAATAGGCGCGGGTTCTGTCGAACCAGCTCATCACTCGACTCGTACGCACGCGGCCCAAGCACAATGGCCGTGAAGCGCGAGAGATTCGTGGTGCCGAGCATCGCCGGTTCGATCGGCTCCACCGCGATATTGAGCTGCTTGAGAGCCTCGAGGCCGAGGTCTCCCGACCCCTTCACGTAGCCCACGAGCGCGTGCGTTGGAATCTTCACGTTTACCGCCGACAGATACATGCCCGACACGCCGTACAGCCGCTGCGTGGTGATGTGGTCGTACGCGAATGTGTAGTAGCCCGAGGTGCTTATCGAACCCTCGTGCAGCGCCATCGCGCCCAGTTGATGTCGCCCGGGGGCCAGCGTGCCGCGAAGTCGGAACACCACCGTAGCGCGCCCTCCAGGCCCCAACGTCCGCGTGCGTTCGACGGAGTCAGCCACCAGCCCCTTGGGAAGAAGCAGCTGCACGATCACCCGCGCCTCCTCAGGATACGCCGACTGAATCGCCACACGAAGCTCGCGATCTACCGGCACGCCAGCCCGGATGTACTCTACGACATTCTCGAGGCCAATCGTTATTCCGGGGACCACTGCCACGGGAACCTGCTGATCACCTTTGATCGGGTCGGCGAAACGATTCACGACCGGTACGGTCACCGTAACCGGCACACCCGCAATGGTCAGATCGGCATAGGCCAACACGGCGGTGCGATTCTCTCGCTCTTGTTCATCCCGCGAGTCAACCGCCGCGCGGAACCAGTCGTTTCCATCACGACCGTTCACGCGCCACCAGGTCCACGTAGGCTCGTCCGCCACGGCGAATCGTGTTGCCACCACGGCACTATCCGGCGCCACCGACGCCCCGACAACCGCCGCCGCCAAGACCGCCGTGTCCGCCGTGCGACGCGCGTATGCCGCGGCCACGGTCACGTCACTGATACCGCGATTGTACACCGTCATGGTCACGGGCAGTGAATCATCGACCGCGTTCTTTACCGGGTCGCGAAGCGGGAACGTCGCACGCGGCGCGGTGGCTTCCACGGCAACCCCCGCCGCTAACACCAACGCTCGCTCGGCGCGCGAGATCGACAACGTCAGCGCATCGTACAAAGGCGCCGAGGCGACGCGTGTGCCGGGCGGTATCCGACGCATGCGCGGGGGTATGCCGTCTCTTAAAACCAGGAGGGCGGGCGGCTCTTGCCCCAACGAGTCACGCACACGACGCAGTTGGCTTACCACGCGCGCCAGCGGTGCCACGATCGGCGACGGATCCTGCGCACGATAGGATGCACGCGCCTGCGCCACGGCCGCCAAGGCTGAATCGAGCACGGGCTGCATCGCGACCGGCGTCGCCGCGCGCAGCGGTACCCATGTGGTGTCTACGCCGTCGAACAGATCGCGTTCCATGCGCACATCGGATGGCCCGACACGCGATGCTTCGCGCGACAGATAGCCCCAGATTGCCCCTTTGCGCTGCAGCACGCCAAAACCCTGCGACTTGTGTTGCGACCGACTCTCCGCCGCGATCTCGTAGTAGCTCCGCCCCAGCAGCGCGTCGTACTCCCCTGTGTTCATGCGTAACGTGGCGCTGTCCGGCAGCTGTCGCGCGCTGCGGTAGAACTTCTGCGGCGTCCATGGCAGACCGAATCCCGCCACCGGGAATCGCACCGTATCACCGGCCAACTCGTAGGCCTCACGTGCCAGCATCCCCGACACCTGATGATGTCCGTGGCCGTCACGCGGTGTTCCGCTGAAGAAGCCCACCATGACATGAGGACGGAAGGCGCGAACCACGCGGATCACATCGCCAAGAATCGAATCCTTGGGCCAGTGCAGATACGTCTCCTCGGCGTTCTTGCTGAATCCGAAGTCGTACGCACGTGTGAAGTACTGCCGCCCGCCATCGATGCGGCGGGCCGAGAGGAGTTCCTGCGTGCGAATCGCACCGAGTGCTTCGCCTAATTCGTTGCCGATGAGATTCTGCCCACCGTCGCCGCGTGTCAGCGAGAGATAGGCGGTCTCCACATGGCGCCCGCGGGCGAGCCACGCGATGATCGGTGTGTCTTCGTCGTCGGGGTGCGCAGCAATCGTGAGGACACGCCCAGTGGTCCCGATGCCCGCCAAGGCAGATCCGAGCGCTGCCGCCCCACGCTCCGGTGTCACGCCCTGCGCCCGTAACACCGTGCCTCCAGCGAGAAGCGCCGCGGCGAAAGCCGCGGCGCTCGTCATCCAGAGGGATCGGCGCGGACGCACCGTCACTGCGCCACCTTGGCGAGCGATCGCTCTTCCGGCACTTCGCCGGTGTCCATCACGACGGTGATGATGCGGGCCTGCTCCGCCTGATGCGCATCGGCATACCCTTCTGCGGGACTGGCCCGCTCGGGACGCCCCACATACCGCACGCCCACGGCCGCTCCGGCCGAAGCGCGCAAACGCGGCTGCACATAGGTCCACGCGCCCTGATTGCGCGGCTCTTCCTGCGCCCACACCACCTGCTCGATGGCCGGATAGAGGTCCATGATGCGCACGATATCCTCATGCGGCCACGGATACAGCTCCTCCACCCGCACCAGCGCCACCTGCGGATTCCGCGTGGCCGACAGTGCCATGTCGTAGTACAGCTTGCCCGTACAGAACACGATGCGCCGTACCTCGTCGCGATGCTGCGACGCGAGCGGATCGTCGATCACCGACTGGAAACCACCCTGCGACAGCTCCCCGAGGTGCGATGCCGCCTGCGGCAGACGGAGCAGCGACTTGGGTTGCATACACACCAACGGTCGACGATTCGCGCGCAGCGCCTGACGGCGCAGCAGATGGAAATACTGCGCCGGTGTGCTGCAATAGGCCACCGTCATGTTGCCCTCGGCACACAGTTGCAAAAACCGCTCAAGCCGTGCGCTCGAATGTTCGGGGCCCTGTCCCTCGTAGCCGTGCGGAAGCAGCAGCACGACGCCGCTGTCCTGACCCCACTTGGCGCGATCGGCTGCAATGAATTGATCGATGATCGGTTGCGCCACATTGACGAAGTCGCCGAATTGCGCTTCCCACAGGGTGAGCGTATCCGTGGCCACCGTACTGAAGCCATATTCGAACGCGAGCACGGCCGTTTCGGACAGCGCCGAGTTGTAGATCTCGAACGCCCCCTTCGCGCCGGGCAGGTGAGCCAGCGGTGCGTACTTCCGCCCCGTGTTGGTGTCGCTGAGCACTGCGTGCCGATGTGAGAACGTGCCGCGTTCGGCGTCCTGACCCGTGAGACGGATCGACATCCCGTCAAGCAGCAACGAACCGAACGCCAGCGCCTCAGCGTGTCCCCACTCGATACCGCCCTGCTCACCCATCGCCTCGCGTCGACGCTCGAGCTGCTTGGCGAGACGCGGGTTGGGCGAGAAATCCGCCGGCCAGCTCAAGAGCGCGTCATTAACGAATTGCAGACGTTCCGCAGGCAGCGCCGTGATCAACACCTTCGGCGCCGGCGTCGGCTCGGCCGGCCACGGCGCATGCTTCTCGCTGCTCAGGAGCGATTCCTTGAACCGTGCATGAATTGCGGTGTAGTTGGCGGTCACCTGCTGTTCCATCGCCGTGGCCTCGTCAGGCGAGAGCACGCCTTCTTTCGCCAGCCGCGCGGCCCACACCTGCGGCACCGTGGGGTGCTGGCGGATGAGGGTGTAGCGCGCCGGCTGTGTGTACAGCGGCTCGTCGCCTTCGTTGTGGCCGTGCCGGCGATAGCCGACCAGATCAATCAGCACGTCCTTCTTGAACGTGGCGCGATACGCGCATGCCAGACGCACCGCCGTTATGCAGGCCTGCGCATCGTCAGCGTTGACGTGGATGATCGGGATCTCATACCCTTTCGCGAGATCGGACGAGTAGTGCGTGGAGCGGGCGTCGGAAGGATCAGTGGTGAACCCCACTTGGTTGTTGACGATGATGTGAATCGTCCCGCCGGTCCGGTGCGCATTAAGCCGGGAGAGGTTGAGCGTCTCAGCCACAATGCCTTCACCGGGGAACGCCGCATCACCGTGAATAGCCACGGGCACCACGGCGAGTTCATCGCGCTCCCCCGTTACGCCACCTACGCGCTGCAATGCGCGCACCACGCCCTCGATCACCGGATTGACCACTTCGAGGTGCGACGGGTTCGGCACCAGTCGCAATTTTACCGACGCGCCGTCCACGTTGCGCGAGCCGACATACCCCATGTGATACTTCACGTCGCCGGTCGCGTTTTCATCCGCGTGATCGTGACGTCCCTCGAACTCGGCGAACAGCGTTTCGTACGGCTTGCCCATCACGTTGGTGAGCACATTGAGACGGCCGCGATGTGCCATGCCGATCACAATCTCCTTCGCGCCCGAGCGACCGGACTCGCTGATCACTTCATCAAGCATCGGGATGAGCGTATCGGTGCCCTCCACCGAGAAGCGCTTGTAGCCTTGATACACCCGACCGAGGAAGCGCTCGAGCCCGTCCACCTCATTGAGGCGGTGCAGCACCTGCTTCTTCTCCTCCGGCGTGAGTGCCCGCGTGATCAAGCCATCACGAAACGCGGTGCGAAACCATTCGCGCTCGTCGTCGGCCTCAAGGTGCCACACCTCGTACCCGATACGCCCTGCATAGATCTTGCGCTTGCGCGCGATGACGTCGGCTGCGGTGGCGAAGCGATCGTCGCCGAGCACGGCACCGGGAATCGCCTGCAGGTCGGCCTCGGTGATGCCGTGGAACTCGAGACTCAGATCGTCGGCACCGGGCGGCGGCGCGCCGAGCGGATCCAGCTGCACCGCGTAATGGCCGTAGTTGCGGATCGCCTGTTGAAGGGACGCGGCCGCCGCAACCTTCTTCAGGAAGGCCACGTCCATTGCGGGGGCGCCCGCTGCGGTGGGCGACGCCGGGGACGCACCGAACAGTGACTCCGCCATGCGGAAGTACTGCCGCCACGTCTCGTCGACGCTCGCGGGATCCTGACGATAACGCTCGAACTGCTCGGCAAAAATGCCGTCGTTGAAAACGCTGGTGATGGCTGCGGTCATACCCAGTGAATCTAGCGTGGTACAGCGCAAGGGACAGGCGCAACACGGCGCCGACGACGTGTTCCGCAGGTGCTCAGGAGATGGCGGGGAGCACCAGCGTGAAATTTGAGCCGTCGCCAGGGCGCGACACCACTTCAATGCGCCCGCCAAGCAGCGTGGCCAGGCGTCGGGAAATGTAGAGGCCGAGCCCCGTGCCACGGTGGCGCCGTGCGGGGACATCCTCAAGTTGCGAGAACGGTCGGAAGAGGCGCTGCAGATTGGAGGCCTCGATACCGATCCCGGAGTCGCGCACCGCGACGCGCACGGTGGCCCGTCCATCAGGCCCCGGGGAACCACGGGAGACACGCACGGTCACCCCACCCACTTCGGTGAACTTGACGGCATTCTGGCAGAGGTTGAGCAGGATCTGCCGCACCTTGGCCTCATCCGTGTGCAGCGCCGGGAGCCCGGGCTCGAGGTCGATGGCGAAGTCAATGCCCTTCTCTCGCGCCAGCGGGTCCATGAACGGCAGCAGGGAGTCGATCAACTCTTCTATCCGCACCGGCGCCATGCGGGCGGTGAGGCGATCGGCCTCGAGCGAGGCATAGGTGAGGATGTCCTCGATGAGCGCCCCCAAATGCCGTCCCACGGTACGCAGGCGCATGATCACGTCTTGCTGCTGCGGGGTCAGCGGCCCGAGAATCTGATCCTCCAAGAGCTCCCCGTACCCCTCGAGCGCGGCTAGCGGCGTGCGCAGTTCGTGCGACAACGTCGCCAGCAGGCTCGTCTTGGCGGCATCCGCCGACTGCGTTTCTTCGAGCAGCCGCGCCTTCCAGAGCGCCAGCGCCGCGAGATCCGCCATCACACTGAGCCGCTCTTCGTCGGCGTCGTCAAAGGGCGGATGCCCTTGATCGCGAGCGATCGAGAGGACGCCCAGCAGCTGCTGGTTGGCCACCAGCGGCAGGAGGAGAATCGGGCCGAATCCGAGCCGTGGCAGGAGTTCCGCAAAAAACGGTGAGCTCTCCCTGGGCGACCGGATAGCGATCGTGCGCCGCTCCTCGGCGACCCGTCCGGTCAGCGTGCCCGCCAACGGAAAGCGTGTTCCGCGCAGCTCGCCCGTTTTCCCGAAGACGGCAATATACACGCCGGTATCCGCATGCAATTCGGCCACTGCCGCGCCACTTGCGCGACCGCGCACCGTGGAAAGACGACAGAGCGTTTCAAGGACCTTCTGCGAATTCGTCTCCGCCGCCAGCGCGCGCGCCACTTGACGAATGCTGCCCAGCTCCTCGGTCCGCCGATAGTCGGAGAAGAGGAGATCGTCGGTGGGGGCGAGCGGGTAGTCGGCGGCGTCGGTCATGTGGGAACACTGCCACATCGCCGACCGCTTGGCGAGCATGCCATCCCGCGAATCCAAAGCGCCGCGCCAACGCGGCACCAACGGCCACCCCGACAAGATCTGCGCCCACTGCGGCCGGCCCTTCAGCTGGCGCAAGAAGTGGGAGCGCGACTGGGAGCAGGTGAAGTACTGCAGCGAGAGGTGTCGGAGGAGTTAGGAGCTAAGAGCTAAGAGCTAAGAGCTAAAAGTTAAGAGCTAAGAGCTAAGAGCCAAGAGCTAAGTGCTAAGTGCTAAGTGCTCTCAGCTCTCAGCTTTGAGCTCTGAGCTCTGAGCTCTTCGCTCTTAGCTCTGAGCTCTGAGCTCTTAGCTCTTAGCTCTTCGCCACCCCCACCACGCGCTCGCGCCCGCTCACCACTGCCCCGCCCGGTGCTTCCACGGTCAGCACGAACATGATGGCCTCGCCGACGGGTAGGCGGGCGGCGAACGGGATCACCACCTCGGTGGCGCCGGCGGGGATGTCGAACACTCCGCCATCCACGGGATACCGACTATCGCGCGCCTTGTCGAAGATCCAGAGCTGATACTGTGAGCGCTTCGCGTCGTTGGGCGCGAGTCCCACCACCCGCATGACCCCGCGTTGCGCCGCGGCACTCCACACCACGTCACCGCCGATCATGGGTGACACGTCGTCCGTGGACGAGGTCCAGGCCAGCTTGAGAAGCGCGCGATCGTTCTGCAGCAGTGAGTCGCGGAGCGCACCCGCCGAGCGTGCGGGGACTTGCGGTGTCGCTGCGAGGGGAGCGGGAGGCGACGTCTCGCGCGCGCGGCGCCCCGGTGTCCCCACCCACAGCCCGAGCACTGCCGCGGCGGCGAGCCAGCCACTCCACAGTCGCCACGACGCATCAGGTGGGCGCCGTCGTGCCGTCGCCAGTGACGCGTCGGCGCGTAGCAACCGTTCACCGGCGGCGGCGATTTGCGCCGCGAGCGCTGCGGGTAGCGCACCGTGCTCCGGATCGGCGGTCGACGACGATAGCGCCGCCGTGAGTTCTCCCACCAGCAACTCGTGACCGGTCGGGGTGGCTCGATCTGGTGCCTTCATCCGTCCTGCTCCTCCGACAACCGTGGTGTCGCCTGCAACAGCGTCGCCCGCGCCCGCTGCAGACCGCGACGAATATGTGACTTGACCGTACCCAGCGGCGTGCCGGTGGCCTCTGCGATTTCCTCGTGAGTATGCCCATGCAGCAGCGACAATTCCAACATGGTGCGCTGCGCCGCGGGCAACGCCTGCACCGCGGCGCGCGCACGGACGACCCGATCGGCCTGATCGAGATCAGGCTCCTGCTCGTCGATCACATCGTAGTCGTCGGGCAACGGCTCGTACGTGATCCCGCGTTGACTCCGCCGCAGCCGATCGATGAGCCGGCGCCTGGCTACCATCGCCACCCAACCCGCTTCCGTGGCACGCGCACCGTCAAACCGCGCCGCACTCCTCCAGAGGTCAACGAAGATCTCCTGCGCGGCATCCTCGGCGTCATGGCCATCGGGCACCCAGCGACGCACCAGCGACCACACGAGCGCTCCGTAGCGCGCCACACACTCCCGGACCGCCGACTCGTCACCGGCCGCAATCCGCGGCAGGAGAGGGACGGGTACGAGAGTCACGGACACCGCCTTTGCAGACGACGCCACGCGCGCGCGGTCCGGCGGGACCAACGCGAGATGCGCACGCACAGCGCCATGGGCGTCATTCGAAGTCATGTCCAGGCGTGTGAGAGCAGGGTGAAGCAGAAGGGAGCGGACGTGTGCAGAGAGGCGTTCGTCGCCCGCGGATTACTGGATGCACGGCCATCACGACACCGACCGGCGGCGGCGCGTGCCCCCTTGTAACACGTCGCCTGATGCATCCAGTCACCCCGAGTCCACGAACCCTCACGCATCGCTGCCGGATCCCACCCTTCTTTGACGAGAGCACTCATGCACCGTACCGTCTTCTCCCTCGCGCTCGGCACCACCCTGCTAGGCGCCACCAGCATCCCGAACACGCTCGAAGCGCAGCATCCGCCCCGGGCTTCGGCGACACTACCCGCTATTCCACAGCTCGCCAAAACGGCGGGTCAGTTCACCACGCTGCTCGCAGCCGTGGACGCCGCCGGCCTCACCGAAACCTTACTCGGCCGCGGCCCCTTCACGCTCTTCGCGCCCACCGACGACGCCTTCAAGCGCCTGCCCGCCGGTACGGTGACGGAGTTGCTGAAGCCGGAAAATCGTGAGAAGCTGCGCGCGATTCTGACGTATCACGTGGTGGCGGGGCGCGTCACGGCGGCTCAGGCCCGTACGGTGCGAACTGCCGAGACGGTCGCGGGGCAGCCACTGCGGATTAGTCAAACCAACGGTGACCTGCGCATCAATGATGCGACCGTGCGACTCGCCGATATCCCGGCGAGCAACGGCGTCGTGCACGTCATCGACCGAGTGCTGCTGCCCAAAGAATCGCAGAGCAGCAACGGCCCGGCGTCCGGAAGTTCCGCCGTAGCCGTCGTAGACTACGCCATAGACCGCGGCGCGCCCCTCTACAACAACGGCACCCCGGAGGCGACGGTCGCCATTTACGAGGTGGCGATCACTGCCCTGCTCACGCTGGACCGCGAAAGCCTGCCGGCGGGCACCCAGCGCCGACTGCTCGCCGCGCTGCGGGAGTCGCGGGCCACTGCGCGTGATCGTGCACTGGCGCTTCGCCGCGCGCTCGACGAGGCGCGACAGTCACTTTCGGGACCGATGAACGTCAGCGCGCGCTAAACAACCTTACCACCACCACCTCACCACCGCCGGCCGTCAAACGCCGCCGTACGACTAGAAGTCCACCCCCGCCGTGACGAACACCGCGCGTGCCGGCAGCACGAAGTACCGCACGCGCCCCGATCCCGACACCGTGCCACTGCCGAACTTGAGCGTGTTGCCCAGGTTCGCCCCACGGATCGTGATCGTGGTGCGGCCCACCGCCACACGGGCCGAGGCATCGAGGGTGTAGTAGTCGGGGAGCACACGGTCCGGGCTGCTGGTGTTGTCGAGGAACGCCCGCGACTGATACCGCCCCTCGACACTCATCATGAGGCGCGACGTCGGCATGACCTCCACACGATGCGACGTCAGCAGGCGCGGCGTGAGCAACGGTTCCACATTCTGTCGCACGACCGGCGTGCCACGCGAAGAATCCGTGAACTCCTTGATTCGATTGGTGCTCCACGTGGCGTTACCTGCCAGCATCACGCGGCTGATGCCCCGATACGCCCCTTCCAGCTCCAGCCCGCGGCGATAACTGCTGCCCACATTCCGTCGCAGGATGGATCCCGAGGCCGTCGGTGCGCCGATCCGCGCGATGTCGTTGCGGAAATCCATGCTGTACACATTCGCCGCCATATCGAACGTGGATCGCGCGAGACGCAGTCCGAGTTCCGCGTTGCCAAGGCGCTCCGGCTTGACCCGCGAGAAATCGCCGAAGTCCGCCACATTGCCGCTGTTGAGGTCGTCCTCGCCGCCGAACAGATCGTTCCGCGCCGGCTCGCGACTGGTGGCGCCGTAACTCGCATACGCCGACGCACCCGTGCCCAGCGTGTACGTCACACCGGCCTTGGGATTGAAGAATGCCCAGTCGACGCTCCGCCCCTCGATTCCGGCGTTCACGTCGGGGGCGTAGCGGAAGCGGGCTATACGCCCCTGCATATCCGCAAACCAGCGGGCGCGACCCACGTCGACCGAGACCTTGGTGAACACGCTCGCATCCTGCTTGTGCCCCGTGTTGTCGTACAGTTCCGTGTCGGGCTGCAGGTAGCCGCGGTGCGCCCGTTGGTAGGTGTTGGCGTTGATCCCCGTGTGCCACTGCATCGCGCCGCGCTCCACGTTGTAGGCGCTGGTCACGCCGTACCACGTATGGGCGAGGTTGAACCGATAGCGATCGGGGAGGTCGAAGAAGTCGTAGTTCCCGCTCGCCGAGTTGCGGTACACGGTGGTGTTGAACGAGCCGCCATTGGTCATGGCGCGCGAGTAGGCCAGCGCCACCATCTGCTGCCCGAACTTGTCGCGCTCGTCGGGCTGCAGCGGATTGAACCGCCGGTTCAAGGCGAGTTCCGCGCGCGTCGCACCTGTGTACGACAGCGTGTCCGCCAGCACACCGACCAGCGCGGTCAGCTTGAGCGTGTTCTGCGTGCCAAACCAGCCAGCGCCGATAAACGCGGAGCGACCCATCACGCCGCTATGATCACGGTACCCGTTGGTGCGGAGCGCACTGACGCGGCCGTACACCGCCAGCTTGCTCTCGGTGAGCCCGGAATTGAAGGCCGCACTCACGCGTTGCGCACCGAAGGATCCCAGCTGCACCTGCACGTCCCCGCTCTGCCCGGCGCGTGCGATGGGCGTCGTTTCGAAGTTGATGCTCCCCGCATACGAAGCCGTGCCGGCCGTGCTCGTGCCCACCCCGCGCTGCACCTGCACCGACTGCACGTTGGACATCAGATCGGCGAAGTTGGCAAAATAGAGGACCTGATCCTCCATGTCGTTGAGCGGCACACCGTCAATGGTGATGTTGATGCGCGTCTGATCGAGCCCACGCAGGCGCAGATAGCTGTACCCCCACTGGGTGCCGGTTTCCGTATGGGCCACCAAGGACGGCGCGGCATTCTGCAGCAACATCGGCACATCCTGCCCGAAGTGCCGCTGCGTAATGGCGGCGCGTCCGATCGTCGTTTGCGAAATCGGAGCGGATTCGTCGGCGCGAATGGCGCGGACCAGCACCCCCTCCACGCGTCGCGCCGAGTCGGCGCGAGCGCCGGAGTCTGGCCGCGTGGGTCGCTGGGCGACCAGCGGCGAGGCGGCAAGCATGGGAAGGACCAGTGCGGCGGACACCATGGCGGCGACAAGCGGTCGCCGCACGCGCCCTGGGCGCGTGCTGTAGCTGTTCATCATCTTGGACTCCCTACGCCGGCATTACCCGGATCAGGTTCGGCGGGACTCTCTCAGCCCGTGCGCACTGGCGGCACGGGCACCCCGGTCATGTGCGCGTATGCTAATTAGCTTCCCCCGCTATGACCACCCTGTGTGCCTGGCTCACTGCGCACGGCAGCTCCTGTCCCGAGCTGTTCGGCTTCATCACCGGCGTTCTGAACGTCTGGCTGGTGACTCGGCAAAGCATCTGGAGCTGGCCGCTGGGGGTGCTCAATGCGGGCTTCTACACGGTGGTCTTCGCGCGCACCGGTCTCTACTCCGACACCGGCCTGCAAGTGGTGTATCTGCTGCTCTCTCTGTACGGCTGGTGGCATTGGCAGCGCGGGGCCGCCACAATAAACGCCACGGTAAACGCTCCTTCAGCGCTGCCCGTCACCCGAACATCACAGCGTCTCGCACTCACGCTCCTCGCGACCGCGATCGCCGCGTGGCTGCTCCTCGCCACGATCACCGCGCGCATTCCAGGCGCGGCGCTGCCAGCGCTCGATGCGGCACTCGTTGCCACCAGCCTCGTGGCACAATGGATGATGACGCGCAAACTTCTCGAACACTGGTTCCTCTGGATTGCTGTCGACATCATCTACATCGGCCTGTTCATCAATCGTGGTCTGCCACTGACCGCCGTGTTGTACACCGTCTTTTTGGCGCTCGCCGCGTGGGGCGCCGTGCAATGGCAACGCTCGTTCACGGAGAGAGTGCACGCATGACCAACGAATCCCTCACCGTCACGCCAAACCCGCTCACGCGGATCGTGCTCACCGGCTCGGAATCCGTCGGTAAGACGACGCTGGCGGTGCAGCTGGCCGCGCACTACGGCGTGCAGGCCGTCCCCGAGTTTGTACGCGACTATGCAGCAACACTGAATCGCGCACTCGACTTCCGCGATCACGGTCCGATTGCGCACGGCCAGATGGCGCTCGAGGATACCTGCATCGGACGCGCAACGACCCGTGGCCATCCGCTGCTGCTCCACGACACCGACCTCGTGAGTACCGTGGTGTACTGCCATCACTACTTTGGTCGATGCCCGGCATTCATCGAAGAGGCCGCCACAGCGCGACGTGCTCTCCACTATCTGGTATTGGATATCGACGTCCCCTGGGTGCCGGATGGTGTCCGCGACCGCGAGGAACGTCGTGCTGAGGTCCAGCAGCTCTTCGTCGACACCTTAGGGCGACTTGGTGCGTTGTTCACCGTGGTGCGCGGCGACTGGGACACCCGCCGCACCAACGCACAACGTATCATTGACGCCGTACGCAGTACGTGATCAGATCACTCCCTCCGAGCCGTTTATGACGAAGCCCACGCAGTCGTTCGCCAATCACGCGCAGTACATGCCGGCCTTTCACTTCTTTGCCAGCCCGCTGGCCATGATCTTCGTGCTGTGGAGCATCGCACGGCTCATCGCCACCCCTGGGGCCGACACGGCCTACATGCTCGTTGGTGCACTCGCGCTGTTCGGCGTCGGCACCGTGTCCCGACTGTCACCCATTCGCGCGCAGGATCGGCTCATCCGTCTTGAAGAGCAGCTACGCTATGCACGGCTGCTCCCCGCCGATCTTGCAGCGCGCGCCGATGCCGCGTTCGTACCGCGCCACTACATCGCGCTGCGCTTTGCCGGCGATCAGGAACTCGCGGGACTGGTGCAGCAGGTCATTGCCAACCCCGCACTGACCGGCAAGGAGATCAAGAGCAAGATCACCGCCTGGCGTGCGGACAATTTCCGCGTCTGACCGCCTCGGGTCACCGGGTCTTCGCGGTGACCCCGCGGCTCTGCCACCGGTCGACCGCCAGCCACCTACTCCAAGCGTGACAGCAGCAGTTCCACAGGCAGCCCACCGTTGGCGGTCCGCAGCACCGGGTCGAAATCGAGCTGCGTCTGCGCAGCCAGCGCCCGCTCAGGCACCAGGAGCCCCAGCTGCCAATCCGCGCCGCCAGCGAGTATGACGTCGCCCAAGCGGGCATACAGCGACCGCAGGTCGGAGCCGTCGCTGATGCGCAGGCCATACGGCGGGTTGGTCAGCACCAGCCCCGCCTCGCCAATGTCATCGAGTACCGTCTCCGACAACGGCCCCTGCTGGATGACCAAATCGCTCAGCACCCCGGCTCGCTCCGCGTTGGCGATCGCCGCGGCACAGGCACCCTTGTCGCGATCACGCAGCACGATCGGAATCCCGGCCGCCGGCAGCGCGACCGCACGCGCCGCCTCCCGCACGGCGGCGTGCATTCCGATGTTGGCTTTCGGCCACCGCTCCATCGCGAAATCGCGTTGCAACCCCGGTGCCATGCGTCGCACGCGGAGCGCCGCTTCGATGCCGATTGTTCCTGAGCCGCAAAACGGATCCACCAACGGCACCTCGCCGTTCCAGTCGCACGCGACCAGCATCGCGGCCGCCAGTGTTTCGCGCAGCGGCGCCTTGGCAATGGCCTGACGCCACCCCCGACGATGGAGCAGCGCGCCAGAACTGTCGGCGCTGATGGTGCACTGATCGTGATCGAAGCGCACCACGATCAGCTGCGTCGTGCTGTCGTCATCGTCCTCATCGTCCCGCGCGCGACCCAGTACTTCCGACTGCTTGATGCTCTTCGTGATACCACGGCCCACTCGCTCGGCCACGGCGTCCGAGTGATACAGCCGCGACTTGCGACACGTGACACGCAACCGCACCGCGGCCCCCGGTGCCAGCACCTGATGCCATGGCACCCGCGCCGCAAACTTTTCGAGCGCTGCGAAGTCGCGGGCCTCAAAGTGCGCCAGCCGCACCAGCACACGACTCGCACAGCGCGACCACAGGTTGACCGTAAAGAGCTGTTCGGGCGTGGCGTCGAAGGCCACGCCGGCCGGACTCACCTCGCGTGGTGTAATGCCCAGCGCTTCACACTCGGCGGCCACCAGCGGTGCCACACCGGGTGCCGTCACGGCGAACGCATCGAAGTGCGTGAAGACAGGAGCGGCCGGGCGTACCACAGGGGTACGGCCCGGCCGAGGCGGCCGAACGGGCCGCTGCGGAATGAAATTGTCTGGTTTACGCGGCTTGGGCATCAATCGTACGATGTCGACGCACAGCATAGGGCGCACGCGCACCACGGGCAAGCAGGAGCGACCAGAACTCCTCGGCTTCGAGCGGCGGCGCGAACAAGTATCCCTGCCCAAGCTCGCAACCGAGCTCCAACAGATGACTGCGCTGCGCTTCCGTTTCAATACCTTCCGCCACGGTGATCATCCGCAACGTCTCCCCGAGTGCAACGATCGCACGAGCCAGCACCGGACCATCGCCTCCTTTATCGATGAGATCAACAAACGCTTTGTCAATCTTCAAGATGTCGACCGGATAGCGCTGGAGATAGCTCAACGACGAATAACCCGTGCCGAAATCGTCGATGGCGAGCGAGACGCCAAGGGCCTTGAGCGCCGTGAGCCGATCCATCGACACGGCGGTATTCTCCATGAGCATGCTTTCGGTGATCTCCAGCACGAGTTGGCCGGGATCCAATCCTGTTTCCGCCAGCGCCTGACGCACCTCGTCAACGATCGCCGCTTCCTGCAATTGGCGCCCCGAGAGATTGACCGTGATCCGCACCGGTAACCCCCGCTCCTTGGTCCAGCGCACCGCTTCAAGGCAGGCGCGCCGCAGCACCCAGCGACCGATTGCCACGATGAGCCCCGTTTCTTCGGCAATGGGGATGAAAACCCCAGGCGGCACCGTACCCCGGTCGCGACACATCCAGCGCACGAGGGCCTCCGCTCCGATGATCTCTCCCGTTGCCAGTTCCACGATCGGCTGGTAGCAGAGAAAGAATTCTTCGTGCTCGATGGCGCGTCGCAGGTCGGCCTCGACGACGAGCCGGTCGAGTGCCGCCCGATGCATCGCGGGCTCGAACCATACGTGCTGCCCCTTGCCGCGATTCTTGGCAACATACATGGCAACGTCGGCGTTGCGCACGAGTACGTCCGACGTCTCGCCATGCTCGCTGCGCGCAATACCGATGCTCGCGTTCACGAACACCTCCTTCCCCTGCAGCTTGAAGGGCCGCGACATTGCCGCGCCGATCCGTTCGGCGATCTCGTGCACATCGGCCGCTCTTTCCGCCTCTTCCACCAACACGGCGAATTCGTCGCCGCCAAGCCGGGCAATCAGGTCACCCTCGCGCACACAGGACGACAATCGACGCGACGCTTCGACCAGCAGCCGATCGCCGGCCGCGTGCCCAAGTGAATCGTTGACGGTTTTGAAGTTATCCAGATCGAGAAACAACACGGCCACCGTTTCTCCGTTCCGCTGAGTGCGCACGAGGGCGTGCCCCACCTGATACAGGAAGAGCGACCGATTGGCGAGATCGGTGAGCGGATCGTGAAACGCTTGATGCATGTACTGCTGCCGGAGGACGCTCTGCTCGGATACGTCGCGCGTGTTGAGCACCAGCCCGCGAATGACTGGCTCCTGCAGCAGGTTGGTGCCGACATTATCCGCGGTCATCCAGCGGCCGTCAGCGTGGGCGATTCGCCATTCCCGCTTGAGCGCGCCGGCAGCGGCCGGCACGCCGCCCGTCACCCGGACGGATCGGGCCAACTCGCGCAGGAACTCGCACGCATGCTCCACGTCGCCAGGATGCAGGAGCGCCGAAATGTTTGTGCCCAGCAGCTTTGCCGGGTCATGGCCGAAGACGGACGCCATCGACGGACTCACGTAGCAGATCGTGCCGTCGGTATCGAGCACCATGATCACGTCACTGGCGTGCTGCACGAGCGCCTGAAACCGCGCCTCGTTGTTGCGGGTCGCGGACTCCGTCAACGCGCGTACCGCCTCGCGAGTACCCGTGAGTTGCCGCAGAAACGCGAGTATCGTGAGCACCGCGGCTCCGAGCACCAACCCCAGCAGCGGCTGCGTGCCCTGTTCAAACGCCAGCAGCAGCAGCAGACCAAAGCCCGGCAGCACGGCCACATAGGGAATGAGGTTGACGCCAAACGTTTCCCGCTGCGACCGCGACCGCACTTGGCGGCTCATGGCGCTCGTGCAGGTAAGCCACGCCGCCGCGCCCACGCAGGCCGTACTCATCGGAGTAGCCGCCGCCAACCACACGGGTGCACTCTCACCGCGCAACACCATGACAAAGCGGGTCACCGTCGCCACGAATGGCACGAGTACCGAGAGCGCGATCAGCAGCAGCACGTCCCCGCGCGACTTGAGCAACGTGCGCTTCCACAACACCGACGCCACAAGTATCAGCACCAGCGCAACAATAGCGTCAATGTGCATGGCCACGAACGCGCTCATCGAACCAATCGCGCCGTAACGGCTGGCGACGGACACGTCAAACCACAACACCAGCAGCCCGCCAACCGCCACGGTGAACGCATCCAGCCATAATGTGCGCCGGTCGGCCGTGGTGCGGGGGGCCGTCGGAAGCGCCAGGAAGCCCGCCAGCAACAGTGCCGCAAACACGTGCGGCGCCCCAAGGCGCACCGCCTGCGCGGCACCGGGCGATGGTATCAACACGAGCCACTGCGCGAACAACGGGGCCCCGGCCTGCACTACCATCGCCACCGCGACCACGCGCCAGAATTTGCGCGTCCCCTGATCGAGGGCGTATTCAGCGGCGGCGCGGCGCGCGAGTACCGCGACGGCCGTTGCGAGAAGGGCCGCCGGCAGCAGGCGCACTATGCCGGACGCCGACACCCCGGGGCTGCCGAGCGCCATCCATCCGCTCGTGAGCAGCACCACGGCGCTGAACAGGAGCTGCACTACCCGATCCCGGCCGTCCCCGAACACCAGCACAGCAACCGCCGGAATGCTCTGCAGGGAGCGGCGGCGGCCAGGTGTCAGGAACGGACCCGATCGACGCGGAGGCGCGTCGGCGGGAGTGGGCATGGGAGGCGGGTCGAGGGGTTTACCTGGGCGTCGCGGGCCCCCGTTTCCAGAACAGCCGGAACGCGAGGAGCGACGCAACGATCGCTCCATAGATGATCGGCTCCTCGACGTCCTTCTTGACTCCCCACCAGAAATGCACACACGCGGCGATGGCCGATACGTACACCAAGCGATGCAACTGATTCCATCTCACCCCGCCTATCTTACGGATCGCCCCTTTGGTAGACGTCAATGCCAGCGGAATCATGAGCACGAAGGCGAGCATACCCACTGTGATATACAAGTGCTCGAGAATGTCCTTGATGATTTCGTTCCAATCAAAGAACCAGTCGAGCACGATGTACACGCTGAGATGAGCGAACGCCCAAAAAAAGGCCGCCAATCCCAGAAATTTCCGCTGCGCGACCAGCCAGCCCCAACCGGTGAGCCGCATGAGTGGCGTCACGGCGAGCGACGCCGCCAGCAGGCGCAGCGCCCACTCACCGGATCCCTTCTCCAGTTTTTCGATAGGCTCCGCGCCTAGCTGATCGAGCAGGAGCTGGGCGATGAGTACGACCGCCGGCAGCAGCACGAGCAACCAGAGGGCAGGACGAATACCGCGCCGAACGAGGGGTTCGGCGCGGGTGAGGAAAGACGCTGTGGTCATAGCAGGGTCAGTAATACCGACGGAGATCCATGCCGGTATACATGGACGCCACCTGCGCCGCGTACCCGTTGAACGGCAGGGTGTTGATCTTCAGGAATTGGCCGATGCGACGCTCTTTGGCCTGACTCCAGCGGGGGTGATCCACGGACGGGTTCACGTTGGCAAAAAAGCCGTATTCGCTGGGTACGGCATCGTTCCATGTGGTGTTCGGCATTTTGTCGGTGAAGCGCAGCTTGACGATGGCCTTCACACCCTTGAAGCCGTACTTCCATGGCACCACCAGACGCAGCGGCGCGCCGTTCTGGTTAGGGAGCGGCTTTCCGTACATCCCGGTCGCGAACAGCGTCAGCGGGTTCATCGCTTCATCCAGGCGCAGCGCCTCCTTGTACGGCCATGGAAGCGCCGCGCGCTTCTGGCCGGGCATGCGCTTCGGATCATACAACGTGGTCATCTCGAGGAACTTGGCCCCCGGAAGTGGCTCGCAGCGGGCGATGATGTCCTTGAGCATCACCCCTTGCCACGGGATCACCATCGACCACGCTTCCACGCAGCGGTGCCGATACGTCCGGTCCTGGACCGGCAGCTTCCCCACCAATTCGTCGAACGAGAATGGGCGCGGCGTTTTGACCAGCCCGTCCACGTTCACGGTCCACGGCATCGGCTGGAAATCCTTGGACTGTTCTTTGGGATCGTCCTTGCTGGTCCCGAATTCGTAGTAGTTGTTATAGCTGGTGGCGTCTTCTTCGCTGGTCAGCTTGTCGTCCTGCGACTGGCCCGTGGCGCTGAGTGCGCGGAGAGCATCGGGCGTGAGCACACTACCCAGCGCCAGCGCCCCGGCCGTCCCTACGAACGCCCGCCGGTTGAGATACACGGATTCCGGGGTAATCTCGGAAGACTTGATGTCGTCGGGACGGCGAATCAGCATAGGACCACGGATGAGTGGGAGGTGAGGCTACTCCGTATTCTAGCCTCTGGATGGAAAAACGGTTCCCACCTGGAACCTGCGACGTGGGAAATAGGCGGCCGCGCCGTTTCTCACGTCGCTGATGTTGACGACGTCGGTGGCGGCGCTTGACCCACCGCCTGAGGCAACATTGCATTCGCGTATGCCTGACGCCACCCCGCTCCCCCTGCCCACCGCGGATGCCGCCCATCCGCTGCCGCCCGCCCTGGCCCGCGTCCTGCGGCAGTTTCGCCTGCTCGAGCGCGACGACAAGATGCAGGCGCTCCTTGGCTGGTCGAAGAAGCTGGAACCGCTTCCCGAGCATCTGGCCGGCCTGGACCGCGCCGCCTACACGGTGCCGGAGTGCCAAACACGGGTGGATCTGTTCGCCGAACAGCATCCCGATGGCACCCTGCACTTTTACGCCGACGTCAATGCCCGACAGTCGCCCACCATCGCGGCGGTGCTGGCGATTACCTTTGCGGCGGTCAACAATCAACCACCGGCCGTCACGCTGGCGCTTCCTGCCGACGTTGTGCGCCTGCTCATGCAGGACATCGGACTCGGCGCGCGCGAGTCGGGGCTGTCGGCCATGATCGCCCGTCTCAAACGACACGCGACCGAACTCGTGGTCGATCCCTCCTCCTCCTCCTGACCCCACGCAATGCCGATTACACTCACGATTCGCAAAAACGGTTCCATCGGGATCACGGCCGAAGACGCCGCCCAGATTCAGCTGATCGACCATACCGGCGCCATCATTCCGCCCCGTGCGGAAGGCCGCCCGATGTCCCTGTGTCGCTGCGGCGCCTCGAAGGTGAAGCCGTTCTGCGATGGCTCGCACAAGGAACTGGGCTTCCTCGATCCTGCCGACCCGATGGACGCGCCCACCGCGTGATCAGCTCGCTGCGCAGCGCATGGGCGTGGACGGCCGTCGGACTCTCGGTCCTCCTCGGCACGCCCATCGTCGCGTTGATTTGGCTGTTCACGGCCCCCTTCGATCCGGGACGCTACGCCACAGGGCGCGCGTTCCGGATCGTAGCGGTCATTGCCCTGCGCCTGACCGGCACATGGAAGTTCAGGGTGCGCGGCACCCTCGCCGACCCGCGGCGTCCGTACGTCGTGGTGGCCAACCATGAGTCGTACGCCGACATCTTCCTGATCAGCTGTTTCCCATGGGAGATGAAATGGCTGAGCAAAGATGCGATGTTCAAGCTGCCGTTCATGGGCTGGATGATGCAGATGGCCGGCGACATCAAGCTCGTACGCGGCAAGCGAGAGTCCGCGATCGACGCCATCGCCCAGTGCCGCGATCGACTGAGTAAAAAAGTGTCGATCATGATCTTCCCCGAAGGCACCCGTTCGCGCGAGTGGGAGATGCTCCCCTTCAAGGACGGCGCCTTCCGCCTGGCGATCGAAGCCGGCGCGCCGATCTTGCCAATCGCGGTTGCCGGCACGCGGCACGCGATGGCCAAAGGGTCGTTTCACTTCCTCCCGGCCCGTGCCATCGCGCAGGCGCTGGAGCCGATCGACACCTCCACGATGACGCTGCGCGACGTACAACGGCTCAAGCAACTCACGCGCGAACGGATCGAAGCGGGGCGTCGCGCCCTTGCGGCCGAGCTGGGAATCGCGGTGCCGGCACCAGCGGCTCCAATAGCCGCTGCGGCGGCAACCAACGCAGACCGCGTGTCCCCCGTCGCGTAACGCGACGCCCGCACATGACGCCGCCGACAGCCCGGACCGCGCCCGTGAATGAAGCGGCGCTCGAAGCGTCCCTCTCGGCACCCGACGAGGCCGTGGCCGCAGCACTACGCGACCTGCCGGGTGACGTGATGATTCTCGGGGCGGGCGGAAAGATGGGTCCCTCCCTGGCACACATGGCGCGCCGCGCACTCGATAGCTCCCCAAGTGTGTCGCGCCGTGTGTTCGCCGTCTCGCGATTCTCCGATTCGTCCGTCGCTACGTCGCTGGAGCAGGCGGGCATCACGGTGCTGCGAGCGGATCTCGCCGATCCCACCGCAGTGGCCAGCCTTCCAGATGCCGCCAATGTGCTGTGGTTGGCGGGACAGAAATTTGGTACCACCGGCGATCCGGTTGGCACGTGGACGCAAAATGTCGTGGCGTCGGTACACGCTGCGGAGCGCTATGCGGGATCGCGTATCGTGTGTTTCTCGACGGGGAACGTGTACGGGCCGCGCGCTGTGGCCGACGGCGGCTCGCGCGAAAAGGACACGCTGGTTCCCGATGGGGAATACGCCGCGTCATGTATCGGTCGCGAACGGGTCTTCGAGAGTGTGGCGCGACGCACGGCGTCTCCACTGTTGCTGTACCGGTTGTTCTACGCGTGCGATTTGCGGTACGGCGTGGTGACGGAAATTGCGGGCAAAGTGCTCCGCGGTGAACCGGTATCGCTTAACACTGGATACGTCAACATGATCTGGCAAGGCGACGCGAATCGCCTGGCGCTGCGGGCGCTTTCCGTCGCCAAGACGCCGGCGGCGGCGCTCAATGTCACCGGCGCGATCGTCGCGGTGCGCGAGATTGCGGAACGCGTAGGATATGCGGCGGGGATTCGGCCGGTTTTCGAGGGCACGGAGGGTCCGGAGGCGTTGCTCGCCAACACCGACTCACTGCAGGCGTGTTTGCCGTTCGCTCCGCTGCCGCTCGATACGCTCTGCGCTTGGGCGGTCTCGTGGATCCGCGGCAACGGTCGCCTGTTGAACAAGCCCACCAAGTTCGAGGTGCGCGATGGAAAATTCTGAGACGGCCACAGGATTCAATGTGCGCGCGCACCTGCAGGCGGGGGTGGTGATTCCGGCGCATCCGCTCGCGCTGACACCGCTGCGCACCATGGACGAGCGGCATCAGCGGGCGCTCACTCGGTATTATGTGGCGGCCGGCGCCGGTGGCATGGCGGTGGGGGTTCACACCACGGGATTTCCCATTCACGACGCGAAGAACGGGCTCTTTCGCCCCGTGCTGGAACTGGCGGCCGAGACGGCCACCGCTGCACTCGGCGCCTCGCCGCGTGACTTCGTGCGCGTGGCGGGCCTGCTCGGCAATACGCACCAAGCCGTGCTCGAGGCGCAAATCGCCCGCGCGCTGGGCTATCATTGCGGGCTCTTGTCGCTGGGCGCGTGGCGCGACGCCACCGACCAGGCGATCCTCGCTCACTGTTCGCGTGTGGCCGACACAATTCCGCTCTTCGGCTTCTATTTGCAGCCAGCGGTGGGCGGGCGGCGGTTGTCGTACACGTTCTGGCGGGAATTCGCGGAGATCCAGAACGTGGTGGCGATCAAGGTGGCGCCGTTCGATCGCTACGCGACCCTCGACGTGGTGCGCGCCCTCGCCGATGCGGGCCGTGATGACATCGCGCTGTATACGGGCAACGATGATGCGATCGTCCCCGACCTGCTCACGGATATCCCGGTGACGAGCGGTGGCCGCGCCTATACGCGTCACTTCGTGGGTGGACTGCTGGGCCAATGGGCGGTCTGGACGTCGCGTGCCGTGGAGCTACTACAGGAGATTCACGCCTGGCGCGCGTCGGGCGTCGAGACCATCCCCCGTGCGTGGCTCACACGCGGCGCGGCACTGACCATGGCCAACGCCACGATCTTTGATGCGGCGCACGCGTACCAGGGATGCCTGCCTGGCATTCTCGAAGTGCTGCGCCTGCAGGGCCTGGTGCGCGGTACGTGGACGTTCGACATCCACGAACAATTGTCAGTGGGTCAGGGCGAAGCCATCGCTCGGCTTTCGGCGGCCAATCCGGAGTTCGTGGACGACGACTTCGTGGCCGAGCGGCTCGACGACTGGCTGCGCTGAACCGGCGGCACCCGCCCAGTTTCCGGGTAAATCTGTGGTACAGCTCTTCGCAGTTTGGTACAGCCCCGCAGCACGGCAGTTCGCGGTCAGGCGAGCAGCTTGGCGTGCCAGCTATCAGCGGCGGGCCGTTCGAAGCCGTGGCGCCAGTCGCCCGCGTTGATCACGGTGGTGTCGAAGACCGGCGAGTGCGCGGCTATTTCCCCAGCGCGCGCCGCTGCACGGAACGATGGGCGATCGCCCGACGACACCGTGCCTGCGCCGTCGCGCCAGAACACCACGCTGCCGCCTACCAGCGATGTCCCGACCGTCGCTTCCACATCGCGGAGTGCATGGAAGAGCCCGTCGATCGAACACCCGGAAGCCCCCGTAGCCGCCTCATCCACCCCGATGGCGAGAAACCGATCGTCGCGCCAGTCCCGCGCACACCGTAGCGGCACGCCGTGGGCGCGCCACCCGGCCAGATGCGCGTCCACGGTGGCCAACAGCGTATCGCGGGCGGCCCCGGTCACCGGGGCCGCCGCGCCGAACACCCACACACGCGCCGCGTCTGGCAGCGTCGAAAAATCGACATGTGGCATCGTCGATCCCCCTTACTTCACAGCGCCGGGCAACTGCAGCATCGGCATCGCGCCGCCGGTCACCTGCGGCATCTGCCCATTCCAGCGCTTCGCCATCTCATACTGCACCAGACTGCCCGTGATGCTGCGCGAGAGCAGTTCGTTGGCCTTGGCTTGCGCTTCCGCTTCCGTCAAAATTGCTTTTGCACGACCCGCCGCCTTGATGCTGTCACCCTGCGCCTGGAACGTGTTCTTCTGCAGCTCGTTCTGCGCCGTCAGCGCCTGCTGTTGCATCACATTCTTGAGCGAGATCGCGTCCATCACCGCCTTGGGCGCACGAAACTCATTGAGTGTGAACTGCTTCACCTCGATGCCGTACGGATCGAGACGCTTCTGCAGCATCGCCTGAGTGCGCGTCACCGCCTCCGCCTTTTTGGGGCCGAGAATGGCCGCAATTTCCTCGTTGCCGACGACTTCCTGCAGCGACTGCCGGATCGCCTGCTTGATAAAGCCATGCGAGATCGTCTTCACATCCGTGCGGAACGTTTGATACAACTCCGGCACCTTGCCCGGCAGCAACTCAAAGGACATCGACACATCCAGCGATAAGGGCTGCCCTTCGACCGAGTTCACGTTGATCTCGTCATTGGTCGGCGATCCCTCATTCGACTCCCGCGTGAGCACGAGCGTTTGCATGAACGTGGGGTATTCCTGAATCGCCGTCATGATGGGATTGCGCAGATGGAAGCCCGGGCCCAGCGGCGCCGGATCCACGCCACCGCCGCCACGACGGATCACGATGCCCACGTGCCCCGGTTCGATATAGGCAACGCTTGGGCGCACCACGAGGACCAGCCCGATCAGCACCACAAACGCGATCGCGAGTTTCTTGATCAGACCGGCACCATCCCCGCCACCCGGCATACTCGTGAGTGGATTACGCATGGAGCCGCGCAAACCGGCCAGTGTTTCGTCAAGCGATGTAGCCATGGACTGCCTCCTTATAACAATGCGGACACAGCGGCTCGCCAGTCGGCAAGCGCACGAGATCCCCGTCGCGTTGTAACCCGTGGATGGGGCACGTCAGATCGGCCTCACGGTCGATCCGTTTCCGGTTCGCAGTTTGTCGAAACCGCCGGCCGAGTGGCGTGATGCCCAGCGCCGTGACGACAAGAGCGCTCGCCACCGCCAACAAGGCGATGAAGATGACGCTCTCGAGAAGGATGACGTTCATAGATTACTGAATACTACGAGGTGGACCGCGCGAAGTGTCACTGACGGCCAATCGGTGCCCCACCCGGACCCCCCTAGCGCCCCAACTCGAAGCGCAGCATCCCCTCGAGATCGGGGAGCCGCCAGACAAACCCCGCCGCTTGGAGCGCGCGCGGCGCCACGCGCTGGCTCGCGAGCACCGTCAGGTTTGCCATTTCCTCGCCGAGGAGCAGGCGAAGCGCAAACGCCGGGACCGAGGCAAACGCCGGTCGTGAGAGCACGTCGGCGAGGATACGGGTGAAGGTCGCGTTGGTCACGGCTTCAGGCGCCACCAGATTCACCGGGCCGCGGACCTCGTCACGCATCAGGCACCAGTGGATGGCCCCGATCTCGTCATCGAGCGCAATCGGGCTCACCCACTGCGCCCCGGGGCCCAACGTGCCGCCCGCGCCTACGCGGAACAGCGGCGCCTGCGTACCCAGCGCGCCACCGGCCGCCCCCTGTACGATGCCTGTGCGCAGGTGCACCACCCGAATGCCGGCCTTCTCGGCCGGCGCGGTGGCGCCTTCCCACGCCTTGCACACGTCGGCCAGGTAGTCGTCACCCGGCGCGCTTCGCTCGTCGAGCAGCTCGTCGCCTCGGCTGCCGTAGATGCCGATGGCCGACCCACTCAACAACACGCGCGGCTTACGATCGAGCTGCGCGAGCGTGTGCGCCAACAAGGAGGTACCCTCCACCCGGCTGGTCTTGAGCGCGGCGCGATGCTCGGCATTCCACCGTTCGGCAATCGACGCGCCGGCCAGATGGATGACCGCGTCCACCCCCTCGAGCGCTCGCGGATCGAGCTGTCCGCGATCGGGGCTCCACTGCACATCCACCACGCCCGGGCGCGGAGCGCCGCGACCGATGCGTACCACGTCATGCCCACCCGTGGACAGAAAGGCGGCCAGCTGCGTGCCGATGAAGCCCGTCGCGCCGGTGATTGCAATGCGCAACCGCGGACGATCGGCGAACTCGGCGTGCCGGGCGAGGTCGCCCGCCATCAGGGAGTGCCGATAGGCAAACACCCGGGCCAGCGTGTCGGCGGAGTAGCCGCCGGCGACGGCCTGCCCAAGCGCCCCCAGCGGGAGCGCATACTCGATGTGATCGTCGAGCACACTGGCGCCGGGGCCATCGGCGCGGAAGGCATGCGTGTGCACCCAATGGGCGAACGGCCCGCTCACCATCACGTCACGGAACTGCGCATTGGCGATGTAGTCCTGATGCTTCAGACGCCACGTGGTCGGAATGGGGCCCGCGTGCACCTGGAGCACGACCTTGGCGCCGTCCCGGATTCCCCCGGTCTGTTCCAGAACTTTGGGCTTGTCCCACGGCGGCGAAAGCCGTTCAAAGGCACCCGGACGCTCGTGCCACCCGAACAGCGTCTCCACAGGCACCGGCACCCGGATGGTCTTGCGAAATTCCTGCATGCTGCTGCCTCACTCCGAATCGAGAACCCGCGCCGCTCTGCTACAGGGCAACGGTCGCCCACGGCCGCCGGTTCCGCGGGCGCGAGCGAGCGGGACTGCTTACATCGTGGCGCTGAACATGATGTGCGCCTTTGGTGTGCCCGGCAGCATCAGCCACGGCTTGGTATCCGACGGCGTCGTGGAGAGACCGGTGCTTTGCGCGGTCGCGAACGGGATATACACCACAAAGAGCGCACGACCACCGGTAACCGTGCCGGTCGCCATGTTGAAGGCGTTGCTGGCGCCGAAAATCTGGTAAAGCGACGCAGGCGCAACGGGCATGATGAGCTTGCCCGACTTTACTTCGGCGAAACGCACCGTATCCACCTGCGTTCCCTTCACCCCTTCCGCACGAAGCGACCGGCCACGCGCCATGAACGGATCCATCGAGATGTGATAACAGGACACATGGAACTGCTCCTCCGCCGGGTCATCAGCGAGGCACAACATCCCGTTTTTGACCGGACGCAATTCCTCGAGCTTGCCGGGCACCTTATAGCCCAGCACGCCCGCGCCGTCGCGCATCTCCTTGGGGAGCGCCTGCACCGCCGCCGCGATCTGCTCGGCGGCCGGCGGCGGCGTTTGCGCCACCATCGCGGATGGCACGAGAAGCAACGCGGAGGACGCGACCAATCGAATCGTGGAACGGAGCATGAAGAGATCCCCAGAAGAAGGCGAGTCATCGCATGTGGTGGCAGGCGATTGGTGATGCCATATTCTACGGCACCTATGGCATCCTCCACAAATACTGCAGCCCCCTCCGACGCGCTGGCGCTCTTCGCGCGCAAGCTCGCGCACGATCTGAACAATTTCTCCACGGTGGTCCGTACGTACAGCGAACTTCTGCTGGCGGACCTGCCACCGGAGAGTCGCTACCGGCCGGACGTGGAGGAAATCCATCGGGCATCAGACGCGATGGTGCAGTATCTCCAGCGCGTCACGCGCTTCGCGCGGGTGGGTGCGATGCGGCGGGTGCCGGTCGACGTCATGGCTGGCGTCGTCGACGCGGTGGAGACGCTGCGGACCGAGGCCCCCGAGCGCGCGGTACGCGTGGAGGGCAGCACGATCACCCCATTGGCCGCCGACGTGCTCTGGTGGCGTGACGTTCTCGTGGAGTTGCTCCGCAACGCGCATGAGGCGTCGCCTGCCGGCGATACGCTGGTGGTGCAGGTGGCCGTAGTGGAGGGGGCGCTCGAACTGTCGGTGCAGGACTCCGGACCGGGCCTCCCGGCCGAGCTATTTAACAGCGTGACCGCGCCCTTTGTAACGTCCAAGCATGGCGTCCGCGGGGCAGGACTCGGGCTGGCGCTGGTCAGCGCCTTCGTCGGGTCGCTGCAGGGCTCACTCACGTTCTCCCACGGTACGACCGGCCACACCGTCACGTTGCGGCTCCCCCTCAGCACCGAGTGAGCCGCGACGCCCGCACCACGTCCGCGCCGTCAGACGTGCGCGGGCGTGGTGTGGGCGGTCTTCGTGGCGTTGAGGAGCGCGTCCGCCACGCGATCGAGTGGTAAAATGTCCACTGCCGCTCCAAGTTTCACCGCTTCCCGCGGCATGCCGTACACCACGCAGGTGTCTTCATTTTGTGCTACGGTGTACGCGCCCGCTTCACGCATGGCGAGCATTCCTTTGGCGCCGTCGGCGCCCATGCCGGTGAGAATGGCCCCGACCGCATTCCGGCCGGCGCTGCGCGCGACGCTTTGGAACAGCACATCGACGGCAGGGCGCTGATGATGCACCTTGGGGCCGTCCTTCACCCTGGCGACCCAGCGTGCGCCGCTCGCCTGCAGCACCAGATGCTTGCCGCCAGGCGCGACGAGTGCCAAGCCGGGAACCACAAAGTCGCCGTCTTTGGCTTCCTGCACACGCATGGCGCACACCTGATCCAGGCGCTTCGCAAACGAGAGGGTAAAGTGCTCGGGCATGTGCTGCACAATCACCGTGCCGGGGCAGTCTACGGGGAAGCGGCGCAGCACGTGCTCGAGCGCCTGCGTACCGCCGGTCGATGCGCCCAACGCGATGATCTTGTTGGTGGCATTGAAGGTGGCAATGGCGGGTCGGGACGGCGCGCCGTCGACTGGCTCGATGCGTTTCGCAACCCGTGCGTGCGCTGCTGTTCGCACGGCACGCACGAGTTCTTCCGCGACCTCCCCCGCCGCGAGCGAGGATCCGGGCTTGGCGATGACCTCCACCGCGCCCAGGGCGAGGGCGCGGAGCGCGGTCTCGCTGTTTTGCGGTGTCAGGGAACTCACCACCACCACCGGCAGGGGGAAGTGGCGCATGAGCTTGGAGAGAAACGACAAGCCATCCATGCGAGGCATTTCGATATCGAGCGTAATCACGTCCGGTCGCAGCTGGGCGATTTTCTCGCGTGCCACATACGGATCGGTGGCGGTTCCCACCACCTCAATATCGTCATGATGCGACAGTGCTTCGGACAGGATCCGGCGCACGAGCGCCGAGTCGTCTACGATGAGCACGCGTGTCACGCCCGGCTTGCGCAGCGAGCCGGCGGATGGGCCAACGGCCTGCGTCGTACTCAGCGCGAACGTCACGCGCCCGTCACCGCAAGCATTGCCTCGGCGTCGCCGAAAACAAACAGCGCTACACGGGCGCGGCCGTCTTCCACACCGAACTCGGTGCACGCCTGTGCCGCGTCGTGTTCGCGTGAAACCGCCGTGGCATCCTCGTGCACCTTGGGTGCACTCAAATGGAAAACCGCCTCCTGCCCCGCAATTACGGGCAGCACGTTGCCACAGATGACATTGGCCAGCTCGCCCAAGGCATCGCGCTGCAACTGCGGCTGTTTACCCTCGTGCTCTCCGAGCATGTTACTCGCAGCGAGCGGAAGAATCGACGTAGAGACTTCGAGCACCAGTCGGCCGTTGAAGGGCCCGCGGAAGTCGACCGACACCGCAAGACCGAGCGGCGCAGCGGTCTGCTCATCCGTCAACTGGTGCTCGGGAAAGAGCAATGCGAGCTCCTCAAAAGTCGCCGTCGTCGCTCGCGACAGGGACTGCACCATAGTACTCGGCATCGTTCACTCCGGTGATTCGCAGGATGGTGTCACGCAGGGTTTCCGGCGCGAACGGCTTGCGGACGATCGCTGCGCCCAGTTCATGCAGCGCGGCCAGACGGGTTTCACTGCCTTCCGTGGAGACCACGATAACCGGCAGGTTTTCAGTTTCCGGTGCCGCGCGCAGACGCCGGAGCATCTCCTCGCCATTCATCACCGGCATGTTGATGTCCAGCAGCAGCAGGTCTACCCAGTGCTCCTGGAGTGCGAACAGCCCTTCTTCACCGTTAGCGGCCTCGAGGACCGTACCCAGCGGAAGGCCGCTCATCTTGAGGGTGCGAACGACCATCTGCCGCATGACGGCACTGTCGTCGACCACGAGAACGTTAAAGGCCATAGGTCGGATTCCTGCGAGTCAGAGCTTGCTTTCGGCGCCGTTGATCTTGAGTGTGACCTCGCCACTGGCCACATCTATCCACATCGTCCGGGACGTCTGCACGCCGCCGGTGTCATGCGCGTGCACGAGCACGCCGTTCTTCCACAGCAGTTTGCGGAGGGCGATCATGTTGCGTTTGCCGATCTGGAAGCGATCATCTTCTTCGCTTTGACCCGCGTGCGCTCCACCCGCCACCTTCACCTGCATGCGTTCTTTCTTGGCGCCCAACTTGTAGCATTCCTTGAAGAGCAGCGGCACGCCGCTGTCCACAAACATCGCTGGCTTATCCTGCATCTTGGCCAGATCAATCGTGCCCGTTGGCAGCATCACGTGCAGCATGCCAGCCACCGAGGCCACCGGATCGTAGATCACGATGCCCAGGCAGCTGCCCAAGGCGTACGTAATCAGACGCTCGCCGGTGGTGGAGGAAACTTTGAGGTCGGCAACGCCAACCACGCGATCGGCGGCGCGCGCCGCAGCGAGGGTCGTAGCCACGTTACTTCACGTAGACTGCAGGCTGCACATACCGAAACCGGTGTGTCAGTCCCGTCAGGCTCTCCGAATGTCCGACGAACAGGTGGCCGCCGGGACGCAGCAGCGCCCAGTACCGCTCCACCAGTTCCTGCTGGGTAGCCTTATCGAAGTAGATCATGACATTGCGACAGAGAATGGCATCGAACGGTCCCTGCATCGGCCACCGTTCCATCAGATTCAGCTTAGCGAAGTGCACCAGCGAGCGGAGCGACGGCCCCGCTTCGTACACGACTCGCCCCTGAGCGTCCTGACCTTTCGCCCAGTACTTCTGCAACCATTGGTTCGGTACATCGCTCATGGTGTCAGCGGGGTACGCGGCAGTCTTGGCCGTCGTCAGCACCCGATGACTCAGGTCGGTGGCCAGAATCTTGACGTCTCGCTTCGCGCCCTCGCCGAACGCGTCGCGCGCCAACATCGCCAACGTGTAGGGCTCCTCCCCGCTCGAACACCCGGCGCTCCAGATGCGCACCGGGCCACGGAGTTCCGGAAAAATTCTCTCGCGCAAAAAGTCGAAGTGCGTCGCTTCCCGCAAGAAACTGGTTTTATTCGTGGTGAGAGCGTCGATCATCTCGGCGAACTCCTTCCGGCCAGGCTCCTTCTCGACAAACTCGAGATATGCGTCGAAATCCGCAAAGTTGAGCTTACGGAGTCGCTTGGCAAGCCGCGCCCGCACCAACCCTTCCTTGCCCTCGCGCATCCGGATGCCAGCATGCTCATGGAGCACGCGAGTGATCCGCGCGAACTGTGCAGCGGTCAGTTCGCATTCAGAAAGCAGTGTATTGGGCACAGTACGAACAGTCATGACCTGGAGCCGATGAGAGGATGTGACCGAATCAGACCACGTGCGACTGCGCGACTTCGAGCGCATCGATTTCGCTCGTCACCAGCACCTTGTCGATATCGATCAGCAGCTTCACGCGGCCACCGGTCTTGGCGATTCCGAGCAGGAACTCCGTGTGAATGCCGTTCCCAAAGCTGGGCGCATCCTCAATGTCGCTCTCGGCCACCGCCACGACTTCGCTCACGCGATCGACCACAATACCGGTCTGAATGCCGCATAGCTGAACCACGATGATACAGCTGTCCTGCGTATCGTCGTCAGCCATACCGAACTTGCGACGGAGGTCGGTAATCGGGATCACCTTGCCACGCAGATTGATCACGCCACGCACGAACTCCGGCATCCGGGGCACACGGGTGATGGGCTGCATGCCGATGATCTCGCTGACCTTGAGGATCTCCAACCCGTACTCCTCACCCGCAAGGAAGAACGTGAGGTACTTGCCGGCACGATTGGATGAGGCGGTGGTGCTGCTGTCTGTCTGCGTGCTCATGGCTCGCTCGATGGTAAAGGGTGGATCCCGGCGACACGTCGTCCCCGTTCGGAGAGGTATCGGCGCCTGGGCGCCGGAGCTTCAGTGCAACGTTGGTTCGGCACACGCGCTACTGCGGATCTGGCCGCCTCACGCCGCAATTTCTCGTCGCTCGCTGCGCACCGGCACGGTGTCGAGCGACTGCACGAGTTCGACGGTCTCCGTCACGTCCAGAATGAGGCCTACGCGACCGTCGCCGAGAATGGCACCTCCGCTGACGCCTGGCACTTTGCCGAGGCCATCGCCCAGCGTCTTGGCCACCACTTGCTGCTGGCCAAGGAGCTCATCCACGAGCAGCGCGGTCCGTTTGTGGCCATCGCCAACGATCATCAGCAGGCCGTCGAGGGGGGACTGCACCGCATCCGGTACGTGGAACAGCCGATGCAGGCGGAGAATCGGCAGCAACTCGCCACGGAGCAGGACAATCTCACCCTTGCCGACCACCGTGGAGAGCATGGCCGGTTCCGGGCGGAAGCTCATGTGAATGTGCGTCAGCGGCACGATGAAGCGCTCCTCGCCGACCCGTACGAGCATACCGTCGGTGACCGCCAGTGTCAGCGGAAGGCGGATGGCGAACGTGGTGCCCTTGCCGGGTGCCGACGTGATTTCGATGCGTCCACGGATCGACTCCAGGTTCCGCCGTACCACGTCCATGCCGACGCCGCGTCCTGAGATGTCCGTCAGCTTCTCGGCCGTGGAGAACCCGGGCGCGAAGATCAGGTTGAATACGTCAGAATCCGACATCCCCTTGTCCGTCTCAATCAGCCCTTTCTCAATCGCCTTCTGTACGATCTTTTCCCGGTGCAATCCTCGGCCATCGTCGATCAATTCCACCACCACATTGCCTGATGCATGGTAGGCGCGCAGTCGCACAATGCCGGTGCGGGTCTTCCCGTTCGCTTCGCGCTCGTGTGGCGGCTCCACCCCGTGGTCGACGGCATTGCGCACCATGTGCACCAGCGGATCGCCCATGACGTCGACCATATTCCGATCGAGCTCGACGTCGTCTCCCTCGGTGACCAGTTGTACAACTTTCCCGGCTTTCACGGCGGTGTCACGCACCACGCGGGCAAGTTTCTGGAACGTTGCCCGGAGCGGCACCATACGCATCGACATGCTCAGATCCTGCAACTCGCGTACGATCTTTCCGGCGTGCGTCACTTTGCGCAGGAGTTCATGCTGCTTGCCAGTGCCGAATACGTCGTCGCCGGCGATCATGGACTGTGCGATGACCAACTCGCCCACCATATCGATCAGGCGATCGAGACGATCGGTTCGAACGCGAATCGTTGCGTCGCTGGAGGCATCGCCGCGAGCCTTCGCGGCATTCGCGCTTCCGCTGGCGGCGGCCGATGGCGCGGGACTGGCGGCGGCGTTTTCCAGCGTGACCAGCGTCGGCAGCGGAAAGATCTCATCAGGTGAGACGTTTCCGGACGCTTCGGACGAGGCGGCACGCTGCGCCGTGTAGTCAACGCGGATCTCCACACCGTCTGCATCACGTGCCGGATCGTACGCGGCGAGGGCATCGAGCAGCTCATGGTAGCCCGCAGGCAGCGGGAGCTGGCCGTTGCCATACAGTGCCGTCTCCACGACCGCGAGCAGTTCCTTGAGCATGTCGGCGGAGCGGAGCGACAAATCGGCACATCCCTGCGTGTACCGAATCTCTTTGTCGCGCACACGACTCAACAGCGATTCCGCTTCGTGGGCGAACGCGGCGACGCGGGGGAGCCCGAGGAACGCCGAGGTTCCCTTGACCGTGTGGAAGGCGCGAAAGACCGTATTGATCGCTTCTTCTTCGGTCGGGTTCTCTTCGAGCTGCAGGAGCGCCGCTTCCGAATTCACGATGCATTCGCGGCTCTCCGTGATGAAGTCGGGGAGCAGATCGCGGTCCGCATCGTCCGGCAGTTGCTCGATCCCCAGGTCGTGCTGCTCCGACGTCTTCAGGGCGGTGGCCACGGGCGGGAGCGCCACCTCGGGTGCCTTGCCGGCACCCTGGGGGGCAATGGCGGCCACGACGGTCGGCACGGCGACCGCGCTGACCGGAGTTATTGCGCGCATGCCGCTGGATGGTGTGCTGGCGTCAGTGGCGCGCATGGCGTCGCTGATCGCCTGGCCCACCTCGCCGATGGAAGCTGCTGCGTCCGGGGTGGACCCGTTGACGATCGTTCCCAGCACTCGTGCGGCGCGCGCGACGAAGGGCTGAGCACGGAGCGGCACGCGATTCTCGAAGGCCATATCGGTCAGCGCATCACGCAGCGTGGCCAGATCGGTGGTATCCGTCACCTCCAGCTGCATCAGCAGCGTGGCGGCATCATCAAGGGTCAGTGGGGACACGGGCTCTGCCATCTAGAGGTCTTCACCAGAATTGCATTCTCGACGCTCGGGCGAACGTCGTAGCTTTTTGCGAGTATCGGTCGCTGGGCGCCATAGGTTGAGTCGGGCGCGCCATGGTGCGGTGTCACACGTCGAACGGCCCGTACCTGGAAGGCACGGGCCGTTCGTGAACCACCGCGTCCCGGGGGGTTACGCAGCGGAGACGCGAACCGCCGTAAAGATTTCGTCGGCGACCGCCTGACGTCCTTCGGCGTTTTTTGTCGTCGCATTCGGATCGAACGTTGCTTCATCCACCGTATTCGCCGAATCTTTCAGAGTGTGCGTCGAGTTGACATTATGATCGAAGAGTTGCGCCACTTCGAGAAGCCGCTGTTCCATGTCCACGAGTACCGACGACGCATGCGCCAGCTGCTGTGACGTGATATCCTGAAACTGCAGGGCGCCCATCATCAGGAACAGCTCGTCGCGCAGGGAGCCGCGCAGTTCGCCGGCTTTTGTGCGATCGGGGACTTCCGCCTGATCGATCGTGTCGAGTTCATCCACCATCTGCGTGGCGCGATCGCAGGCGTCCATGATGTTGATCGCCGCGTCTTCGGTAGCGCTGTTCACCTGACGGATCTTCTCGTGCGTGGTCTGCAGCCGCTCCATCGCTGTGGTTTGCAGGGCCGCGCGACTGTCCCGCAAGCGGGCAAGCACGTTTTGAATCTGCGTGTTGGCCTGTTCAAGAATATTTGGCAAGTCGGCAAGGGAGATCATAGGGTGGGGAGGCGTGGCTCGCACGTCCCGCACATCATGCAAACCATGCAACTCGTTGTCCACGAGGCGGAGGGCCGCCTCGGACTCGTACAATACTTCCTGCGCACGGGGACTGGTCATGGCATGAGTCCTCAGGCCGCCGCAGCCGGCAGGAGCGCATCAATCTTTTCCTTGAGCACCTGCGGCGTAAACGGCTTGACGATGTAGTTGTTCACGCCGGCCTCCATGGCCGTCAGGATGTCCTCCTTGACTGAGCGCGCTGTCACCATGAGTACCGGAACATGCGCCCCGTCGGGACGTGTCCGC
This sequence comes from Gemmatimonadales bacterium, assembly GCA_038212625.1. Taxonomy (GTDB): domain Bacteria; phylum Gemmatimonadota; class Gemmatimonadetes; order Gemmatimonadales; family Gemmatimonadaceae; genus Gemmatimonas. The sequence continues at coordinate 92,247 of JBBQUH010000005.1, forward strand.
AGCACCTTGGTGAACTCGGTGCCGCTCATGTTGGGCATGTTCCAATCGGTGATCACAAACTTCACCGAACTGTCAAACTTCGCCAACGCTTCCTGGCCATCACCGGCTTCGACGGTGTCGGTGAAGCCGATCCGCTGCAGCGAATTGATCACGATGCGCCGCATGGTCGCGGAGTCGTCCACCACGAGGAACTTCATACCGCCGTCTCCTTGGGGATGCCGGTGTTAGGGGAGCCGAGGCTCAGAGATCGCCGCGCTGCAGAATGCGGCGCGCGACCTGATCCACGACATCGAGGGTGTTGTATGCTCCGGTGAGCACCTTGTTGCGGAGCTCCGCCACGCGCTCGGGGTCGACGGACGCCTTCTGCTCGGTGCTGAGCCGGCGGCCGGCGTCCGATATCTGGACGGAATCCGACTTGACCGGCTTTACGCTCGGGGACTGCGTGACCTCCTGAGCCGGACGCTGAACGGCAGGGGTGCTCGTCGGCGTTGGGCGCAGGGGTTCAAAAAAACTTCCGTTGATCTTCATAAGGTTTCCTCCTCCTCATATTAGGACTATCGGCACCTCGACCGCACAACTTGAGCCCTTGTAGGCGGCCGTCCTGCAGGTTTTCGGGGATAACCTGCTTAGCGCAACAGGTTGAGGTGCTGATTCCCCGGTTCCACGGGCGGAACCGGGGGTGTGACATAGGCCTGATGCCCCGCGCGCGGCAACGGTCCGCCATCTACGGCAAGAATCGTTTGCTGCGCCTGCAGACCCAGTCGAGCGACCCGATCGTCCTCAACAACCGGCTCACCAGCTTCCTCCGCGGCCTCCTGCTCCAGCTCCGCCATCTTGTCACGGAGCAGGGCATCGAAGGCCCCCGCCGTTGCATCGTACATCACGGTTAGCGGAACCGGTCCACGGAATGCGCGGTCGGCATTGATGCATAGCCCAACCCCGCACTGCTGGCCCGCTGCACGGCGTCCAGTTCCGTGCGGAGCTCATCGGCGCGCCGCGCCACGCGGGCCGCTAATTCCATGGTGACCCGTTGGGACGACGACAGGGCCGCGCAGACCGAGGCGATCAGTGCATCGGCGTCGTCCACGGCACGCTCGGTCGCCGCGAACAGCGCGCTGTCAGCCGTGGGGCGCTCGTGCTTCAGGTTTACCAGATGTTCGGCCAGATCCTGGAGCATCTCATCCCGCTGCTCGAGCAGGCTGAATAGGCGGTCGTCATCGGTGCCGACGGCGACCGTCGCCTCACGCGCGAGCGCGTCGGCGCTCGCGCAGATCGCGAGGGCGTCGCGGGCCGCGATTTCCCGGGCGTCGGGCGACCGGCGACCAAAACGTGGCAGGCGAAACGTGGAAAGTGCGCTCATGGAGGATTCCTGGCTTAAGCCGTCTTGCGACGGGCAGCACCGACCTGCTCAGCCGCGCCAACGAACCCATCCCGCAGCGAGGCGGCGATCTTGACCAGCTTACGCAGGGTGACGAGGTCGCCACGGGCGCCGATGTCCACCAGCTCCACGAGCATGAACTGGTAGAGATCGGCCAATTGGTTCGCCAACGCGCCGCCCTTGTCGAAATCGAGGGTTCCTAAGAGCTCGTTGACCAAACCGCGCGCCCGTCGGAGCGATGTGACGCGAAGCTCGATGTCCTTTCGCTCCATCGCAATACGAGCCCGCTCGAGATTGACCACCAGCTGCTCAAAAACGATGACCACAAGTCGCTCGGGAGATGCCGAATGGATCTCCATTTCACGGTACGACGAGGACTGACTGGCGTAAGACATCGGGGGATTGGCTAAGGTCGGAACGAGGTGGGCTACCCTTCTTCCTGTGAGTATCGACCGCTACCGCTGCGACTGAAGCCCAGTGACGCTGGCCAGCAATGTGCCACTTTGGGACTGCAGCCGGCTCAGGGCGTCTTCCATGCGCGTGAAGTCCGCGACGAGTCGCTCGCGCCTCTCCACGAGCTTGTTCCTGGCCGCCGTCTCGCGCAGCCGCAACGTGACCGTACTGTTGTCGATACTGGCCACCTGCGCACTGATCGTTCCCACCCCAAAACGCGTGGCGTTGTCGGTGGCCGTTACGAACGCCGTTCCCACGCCACCGAACCCGAAGAGTGCCTCGATTTCTGCCGGCTTCTCGTTCAGTGCCTTTTCGAACTTGGTGACGTCGAACGTCAGCTTACCGTTCCGGTCCAGCGCCAATCCCGTGACCGCGAGTGACGAGTAGCTCTCGTTGGCCTCCACCTTGGTTCGCAGCGCGGTGTTGAACGAGTCGATCACGCTGCGCAACGACGAATTGGCACTGAGTGGGCTGTCCGCCGCGCGCTGCAGATCAAAGAAGGTGCGGATTTCGTTGAACGTGTCCACCAACTTCTTCACGGCCGCCGTACTGCCCTTCACATCGCGATCGATGGACACATCGATACTCGACCCAGGCTCCGCGTTCGTCAGAGACAGCGTGACGCCGTTGATGGCATCCGTGATGGTGTTGGAGGGTCGGGTGACTTCGCGACCATCCACGCGGATCACGGCGTCGCGTCCCACTTGCAACTCGCGGCTACGTCCTGTCGTTGACACGCTGCTCGACCCGAGGGTACCCGTCGATCCATCGGCGCGGGTAATCGCCAGGGAAAAGGACAGGCGCGAGGCACCACCGGTGCCATCGGTGAGCCGGATGCGTCCGTCGGCTCCCAAACCAGCCGTTGCCGACCGCGCGCCACTGCCGAAGCCCGACGTCGCATCGTTCAGACGATCGAGGAGCGACTGCACGGTGTCACCCGGCTCGACGACCAATCCGATCATGACAGCCGTGCCATCGCCGCGGAGGCCGCGGATATTGATGGCGTCGCCCACGGCCAGCGCGGCCGACGTCCCATCCACCTGCAGCCCGGACAGCGACGTGCCCGCAGTCGCGGTGTTCCCGTCGACGTCGGTGTACACGGGGGACTGCACCGTCTGCCGTACGCGGCCCGGTGATCCGGCGGCAAAACCCAGTGCGTCGATCACGTCCTGCGATCCCGCATCGTTTTCGTCGGCCGAAACGTTGCCACCCACCAGGAGCCGGTAGCGTATCTCGTCGCCATACGCCTCTTCCTCAACGGACGCCGAGCCACCGGCTGCGTTGATCTTCGCGGCGATCGAGGAAAGCGAGTCGGTGGCCAGGTCGGCCGTGATCAGCACGTCGCCAACGCGAATCGAGGCAGGAGATGGACTCACCGCCATGCCCATCGCCGCGGCAGCCGTTGAGGTCGCCGACGAGATGGGCTTGGTGCGGCTATCGATGAACCCCAGCTCGCGGGCCATCGCTCCGGTGCCGTCACCGATGGTAATGCCGTTGGATCCGGCCGTGCTGGACGTGAGCACCAGACGCCCAGCGGTCCCACCCTCGCTCACGATGGACGCCGTCACCCCAGTCGCGTTCGCCCCGGTATTCGCCGAGTTGATCTTGGTCTGGATGTTCCGCAACGTGTCCGTGGCGGTGATGGTAATCGTCCGGCCGTTGATCGTGAACTCACCCGCCTCGCCCAGAGCCGTGCCGGTGTTGGCGACGGCATTGCCCGCGAGCTTGGCCGACTCGGCGACTTGGAGCACCTCTACCCGATACCGCCCCGCGACCGCCGTCTCGGTCGGCGAGGCCGTCAGGAGTGTACGTGAGGTCGTGGCGCTGGGTGGTACCGTCGCGAGAAAGCCGCCAAAGCCCGAGGCGCGGAGGGCGCGCGCGCTCGCGTTGAGCGTATCGACCATCGTTTTGAACGAGGTCCATGCGTCCTTTTGCGCCGTGCGCTTGGTGATCGTATCGGAGATCGGCGTGACGGTGCGCGCCTCGATGGCCCTCACCGTCGTATCGACGATGTCGCCCCATTGGATCCCCGAACTCAGACCGCTGATGTTGACTGGGTTGCTCATGTGTGCCTCTGTACCGTCTTGCTAAGGCCATACCCCGGGGCCGGCAACCTTGCCGACCCCGGGGTCAATCAGCTACCGGGAAATTCGGGTTTAGCGGAGGAGCGAGAGAACGCCCTGACTGCCCTGATTCGCCTGCGAGAGCATGGCCTGCGCTGCCTGTGACAAGATGTTATTTCGTGTGAAGTTGGCCATTTCCTCTGCCATATCCACGTCGCGAATGGTGGACTCTGCCGCTCGGATGTTCACCACGGACGACTTCAAATTGGCCACGGTGTAGTCGAGCCGGTTCTGACCGGCACCGATGCTGGCGAGTACGCTGTTGATGGCGTCCATCGCATCATCGGCGTCTTGCAGCGACGCGGTGCCTGCAAGCGATACGGTGCTCACGGTGAGTGAGGCCGCCACGGTCACGGTGCCGTTGGCCGACACGTCGGCCACCTGGAACACGAGGCTCGCGAATACCGAGGTGCCCTGGAACGTGGTGGAGCCGGCAATACGCGCCACTTCGGACGACAGCGTCTCAATTTCGGTCTCGATGGTGGCCGAGGTGTCCGCGCTGGACGTGCCGTTGAGCTTCTGCGTGATCAGTTCCTTCTGACGCTCGATGATGCGCTGGATCGTGGAGGCGGCGCCTTCCGCGATCTGGAGCATCGCATTACCCTGTTCGGCATTCGCAGCCGCCTGGTTGAGCGAACGGCTCTGCGTGCGCAGCTTGTTGGCAATCGCCAGACCGGCTGCGTCATCGGCTGCGCGGCTGATGCGGAGACCCGAGCTGAGCTTCCGCATGCTGCCTTCGGTGGCCGTCTGGTTCATGAAAATGTTACGCGAAGCAGTCAGCGCGCCAACGTTGGTGTTAATACGCATGGTACAATCCTCCGTGATGTGATCTGAGGCATCCGTGCCTCGCCCGCGTCCGACTCTCGAATCGCGGCCAGTGTACAGTGTCGTCGACCATCGCCAGAACTTGAGCGGGCCTCGCAAAATGTTTTCGTGCGCTGGCCCATTCCCTCACACTCCCGGAACCACTCGTATGACTGGGGATCATTTCGTCACGTGCGGGGCCCGGCGCCGATGATGGTGCCCGAGACGCAGCTCCTCGCCTGGCTCGTAGACGGGCAAACCGCCCTCGAGGCTGGACAGCCGGTGGATGCCGCGCGCGCGTTCGCCAAGGTGCGCGATGCCTTGCCGGGCGATCACAGCGTGGCGCTGATGCTGGCCAACGCGTGGCGTCTCGCGGGGCGTGTGGCTGACGAGCGGGCGGTCCTGCAACGTGCCTGGCTACAGGCGGTTGCACTCGACGTCCCCTCCAAATATGAGCTGGGCACCCGGTTGCTAGCCGTGGGGGCGGCCGCTGAGGCGCGGGCCTGTTTTGCGACCGTCGTCGCCGAAAAGCCACACGACCCAGCGGCCCTCGGCGCGCTGGCCGGTGCCACGCGCGCGGCCGGCGATCCCATCGCGGCATGGCCGATTATCGAGCAAGCGCTCGCGCTCGCGCCCGCGCTGCCGGCGCTTCTCCTCACGGCCGCGCAGATCCGCCACGCGCTGGGTGATCTCACCGGCGCCCTGGCATGGCTGGATCAGGCCGATGCCGTTCGGCCGGCGCACGGTCCCACGCAACTGCAGCGCAGCCACACGCTGCTGCTGGGTGGGATTAGCGCTGCCGCGTGGAGCGGGTTCGAACATCGCGCACTACCCGTGGCGGAAACCGGCACTCGCCCGTGGCACGGTGAACCACTCACCGGGCAGACCATCGTGGTGGTCGGTGACCAAGGGCTCGGCGATCAGTTCCATTTCGCCCGCTACGTGCCGTATCTGGCAGCGCGTGGCGCGGACCGAGTGACGTTGACGTGCCACCCCAGCGCGGTCGCGCTCTTTCGCGCCAGTGGATTTGACGCCGTGCCCGCTGGCAGCGCACCGGCAGCTGACTGGTACGTACCGTTGCTTTCGCTGCCTCACTGGCTC
>JBBQUH010000006.1:0-97915 GCA_038212625.1 Gemmatimonadales bacterium
TTCCAGCCGGACTTCGAAGGCCGCGAAGAGAACCCGTTGTATGTGCTGTCCACCGAGCGCAACAATCGGAATCGTGCCCGAACGCAGGGTAGCCTTGAGGCGCGCTATACGCCGCTCTCATGGCTGACCGTCGACGGTAACCTGAGCTACGACCGCTCTGACCGCGCCACCGATTTCTTCCTTGATCAGGGCGTCAAAACCGAGGGCTTCGGCAACGGCGGCCCCGGCGAGATCTCGCAGTTCAACGGCACCACCAACGCGTTGAATGCCTCGTTCTCCGTCAACTTGCTCAAGAAGCTCGGCGACTTCACGCTCCGCTCCACCATGCGCGGATTGCTCGAGCGGGAGTCCAACGATATAGCCACCGCGCAAGGCACGAACTTTGCCGCGCCGGGCGTGACCAGTCTCAACAACGCGACCGTGCGTTTCGTGTCATCGACCAGCGAATCCATTCGCACCAATAGCTATTTCCTGAGCGGTGCGGCCGACTACCGCGGCAAGCTGATCGTGGATGGCTTGGTGCGTCAGGACGGAAGCTCGCTCTTTGGGCCGGAAGAGCAAGAGAACTGGTTCTATCGCGCCAGCGGTGCCTACCGGATGTCCGAAGAGTCGTGGTGGCCGTTCAAGGCCGTCAACGAGTTCAAAGTGCGCGCGTCGCAGGGAACGGCCGGTGGCCGTCCAGACTTCAACGACCAGTTCGAGACCTTCAATTTCATTGAAGGCGGCGGACTCGTGAAGCAGAATCTCGGCAACCGCTTCCTCCGCCCCGAGTTTTCCAAGGAAACCGAACTTGGCATCGACGCGATCATCAAGGACCGCTATTCAGTACAGCTGTCTCGCGCACGGCAGACGACCACGGATCAACTCATCCTTATTCCGCTCGCCGGCTATTTCGGCTACGCGAATCAGTGGCAGAATGCGGGCACGGTAACCGGCAACACTTACGAAGCTACGTTCGAAGCACAGCTGGTGCGCAAGGCAAACTTCACATGGAAAGCGGGTCTTGTGGCCGATCGCTCGCGCAACCGGATCACCGAGTTCAACCGGCCCTGCTTCACCACGAACACCATCGCCTTCCGCTGCGCCAACGAAACGCTCGGCTCGATGTACGGCTTCAGCTTCATGAAGGACGCCAACCAGCTGCCGGCCTCGGCGCAAGGTCGGGCCAACGAGTTCGCAGTCAACGACGAAGGGTTGCTGGTGTTTGTTGGCGCCGGAAACACCTTCCGCGATGGGGAGGCCAAGCGCCTCTGGGGCACCAATGCCACGGTGGGCACCACGAACTACGGTTGGGGCTTGCCGATCACGTCGGTCGATTCGCTCGGCAATGCGGCCGTGGTCCGTATCGGTGACGGCAACCCGAACTATCGCGTGGGCTTTTCCAACAACATCGGCTGGCGCAGCGTGCAGCTGTTCATGCTCTGGGATATGCAGGCCGGTGGTAACGCCTACAACCAGACCAATCAGCGCATGTACCAATACGGCCGCAGCAGCGACGTCGATCAGACCGGCAAAGCCCAGGAGCTCAAGAAGCCTGTCGAGTACTATGTGGGGCTCTACGCTGCGAACAATCCTACAGACTATTTCGTGGAAGATGCGAGCTTTGTGAAGCTGCGTGAGCTATCGCTGAAGTACCGCCTACCGTCACGCTTCACGCGCTCGCTGGCCAAAGTGGGCGCCGAGGGCATGTCGGTGTCGCTGATCGGCCGCAATCTCTTCACGTTCACCAATTACAAGGGTTACGACCCGGAAGTGGGTAGCGTGATCAATCGTCTCGACAGCTTTGACTATCCGCGCTATCGCACGCTCACGGGTAGCGTCGAGATCAACTTTTGAGCCACTCACGCCGACTTACAGGACTTCCCATGCGCAAGCTTGCCGCAGTACCAATCGGCCTCGCGCTCCTGGTGGCCGGTTGCCAGGATCTCGATGTCATCAATCCCAATCGCCCCGATGCGGCGCGTGCCACCACGCAACCGCTCACCACAGAGTCGTTCGTAGCGACGTCCTTCCGAACGTGGTGGCCGGTGGCCGGTCATGACGATTATCCGTCATGGGCGTATTCCACGATGGCGCGTGAGATCACGTCGGGCTTCGCCGACTTTGGGCAACTGGAATTGTCCACGGAGCCGCGCGCCTCGTGGAACAACAGCCAGGTGAACACACGGCGCTTCGTGAACGAAACACCGTGGTTTGGCTTGTACCGCACGGTGTCGTCGGTCAACGATGTCGTCGCGTCGATTGACCGGGGATTGGTGATCGAAAACGCCACGCGGACCGCCCGCGCCAAGGCGATGGGCAAGTTCATGCAGGGTGTGTCGTATGGATATATCGGCCTCTACTTCGATAAGGCCGTCATCACAGACGAAACGACCCAGCTGGATACGCTCGGCACTCCGCAGTTTGTGCCCTACAAAGATGTGATTTCAGCATCGATCAGCCAGCTGGATGCCGCAGTCACCATTGCGAATGCGCAGCCCACGATGACGTTTCCAGTGGATGCATGGTTGTTCCAAAGTCTGACCAAAGATCAGTTCGTGCGAGTCGCGAACTCATTCGCGGCGCGCTTCCTCGTCTACTCGGCGCGCACGCGGGCCGAGCGAGCGGCGGTCAACTGGAACGAAGTCATTCGTCGTATCGATGCAGGAATTACTACCGACTTCTCTCCGGTCGCGCAGCCGGAAATTCTGTTCGATGACTGGAAGCGTCTGCTGGCGCGTTTGCGTGTCGCAGGCCGTCCATCGGACTTCGGACGTCCAAGCTATTGGCTGGTGGGGCCGGCTGACTCCACGAATGGATGGGTGAACTGGGTGGCCACGCCCAACGACAATCGCCTGCCGTTCCGCATGACCACGAAAGACCGTCGCATTCAGGGGCCCACAGGGCCCACGTCGCCCGGGAAGTACATGGGTTACAATCTGAATAATATTTTCGCGGTCAGCCGTGGGTCCTATCGCTTCTCGCATTACTTCTTCCGCCGCTTCGGTGTAGAGCTGGCGTGGCAGGTGGGTGCGCAGCCGGCAATGACGGTGGTCGAGATGGATCTGCTCAAGGCGGAGGCACTCATCCGCTTGGGTCGCGCTTCAGAAGCCGTGGCGCTGATCAACAAATCGCGTGTGGCCAACGGCGAATTGCCACCGGCAACGATTGATGGACCGCCCAATACACCAGGCTGCGTACCTCGCAAGCAGAACGGCGATTGCGGCAGCCTCTGGGACGCACTCCGCTATGAGAAAGGCGTAGAAGGCGTGGGGGTGAGTGGTGTCGTGGCGTACTTCGATGCGCGTGGTTGGCAGACGCTCCCCGAATTTACGCCCACGCAGTTCCCCATTCCGGGCCGTGAACTGGCGACGCTGCGATTGCCCCTCTACACGTTCGGGGGCCCCGGTGGTGCGTCGAGCGCGCTGGCGCCGGATCCGGAGCGTTGCCCGGTGGCGCTCGCGCGGTGTGCGCCGTAAGCGGTTGGTGAGCATGGCCTGAGGTCGGGGCCACGAAAAAGGCGCACGCTCCGGGACACTCCGTAGCGTGCGCCTTTTTGCTATCGTACGCGTTGTCCTTATACGAGCGCCTTGGCTGCCTGCGCCACGCGCTCTGCGGTGATGCCGAACTTCTCATACAGGATGGGCGCCGGTGCGCTCGCGCCGAACGTGTCGATGCCCACAATGGCGCCCGTATCACCCACCCAGCGGTACCACGACATCGGATGTGCTGCTTCCACGGCTACGCGCGGTACGCCGACGGGGAGCACGTGGTTGCGATACTCGCTTGGCTGCTGCGCAAAGAGCTCGAGGCTGGGGCAGCTGACTACGCGGGCATGAATCCCGTGTCCCGACAACTGCTCACGCGCCGCGAGCGCGATCTCCACCTCGGAGCCGCTCGCCATGAGCACCACGTTCGGTACGCGACCCGCCGCGTCGGCCACGATGTACGCGCCGTGTGGTACGCCGGCACGCGCGCGAGCCGGTTCACCGAAATACGAGAGTTTCTGGCGCGTGAGTACGATCGCTGACGGACCGGCTTTGTGTGCAAGCGCCACGCGCCACGCTTCACTCACTTCGTCGGCATCGGCGGGACGAAGCACCAGCAGATTGGGGATGCACCGCAGAGCGGTGAGTTGCTCCACCGGCTGGTGCGTGGGGCCGTCTTCGCCGAGTCCGATGGAGTCGTGTGTGAACACGTAGATCGCATGCACGCCCATGAGAGCCGCCAAGCGAATGGCGGGACGCATGTAATCGCTGAACACAAGGAAGGTGCCACCATAAGGCACGATGCCGCTGTGCAGCGCCATGCCGTTCATGATCGCGCCCATGGCGTGCTCACGAATCCCGAAATGGAAATTTCGGCCTTCGGGGGTGGCGGCCGTGAAACTCGTAGCGCCCTTGACATTGGTCAGATTGGAACCGGCAAGGTCTGCGGACCCACCAATCAATTCCGGCATCACCGGCGCAATCGCGTTGATCACCGCACCACTCGCGGCTCGGCTGGCCACGTTGCCGCTCTTGGCGTCGAAGGGAGGGAATGCGGTGGACAGCGCGGCCGGCGCCTCGCCACGCATCCGGCGCTCGAACTCGGCCGCGAGCGCAGGGTGTGCCCCCTGGTACGATTCCCAGCGCGATGTCCACTCGGCGTGTGATACGGCGCGTTCCGCCACCTGCCCGAGCCAATGTGCGGCCGCGACCTCGGGTACAAAGAACGGTTCCGTACCCGGCCAACCGTATGCCTGCTTGGTCAACGCAATTTCTGCGACGCCCAACGGCTCGCCGTGGGCCTTCGCCGTACCTTGCCTGTGCGGAGAACCGAAGCCGATATGCGTATTCGTAATGACGAGTGTGGGACGCTGCGTATCGGCCTTGGCGGCCGCAATGGCCGCGTCGATTGACGCGATGTCGTTCACATCGGCGATGTGCAGAACCTGCCAGCCGTACGAGGTAAAGCGCATGGCGGCATCATCGCTGCACGAAAGATCGGTGCTGCCATCGATGGTGATACCGTTGTTGTCGAAAAAGCCGATCAGTTTGCCGAGTTTGACGTGACCGGCGAAGCTTGCGGCTTCGTGCGAGATGCCCTCCATGAGGCAGCCATCGCCGGCCACGAAGTACGTGTAGTGATCAACGATCGTGTGGCCGGGCTGATTGAACGTGGCGGCCAGATGCGCCTCCGCGACCGCGAAGCCGACGGCATTCGCTACACCCTGACCCAGCGGCCCAGTGGTGGTTTCGACGCCCGGCGTGTGGTGCACTTCCGGGTGGCCCGGCGTCTTGCTCTGCCACTGTCGGAAGTTGCGGATCTCCTCGAGCGGGAGATCGTAGCCGGCCAGATGGAGCGTGCCGTACAGCAGCATGGAGGCATGGCCTACCGACAGCACGAAGCGGTCACGATCCGCCCAGTGCGGCGCTGACGGATCGTGGCGCAGATGGCGCGCGTACAACGCGTACGCGAGCGGCGCGAGTGCCATCGGGGTGCCGGGATGTCCCGACTCGGCGGCTTGCACCGCATCCATGGCTAGCGTACGGACGGTGTCGATCGCGAGACGTACCGTCTCGGGTGACGCGGAAACCTGCGAACCTGCAGCGGACACGACAACGCTCCGGTAAACTCGGTCAGGGCGGGCAGCTCCTGTAAGCGGAGCGCCACAGCCCTGCAATCTAGCCGATTTGCCCTCGCGGATGGGATGCCGACCCAAGCCGCGGAGCGTTAGCCGCCGAGGTAGTGCGTGTGGGTGAGCGCAAGGTGGTGCGCGGCGTGACCAGCGATCATCCAGGCCAGCGCACGCACCGACACCGGATGGCCGCTGGCGGTCCCCATGCGATCGAGTGCTTCGGGGGGCAGAGACTGGATGAGCATGACCGTGGCCGATCGGACCGCCCAAAATTCAGTCAAAATATCCGAAAATTGACGTCCGCTGGCGCCACTGGCTGGCACCCAGGCGTCGTGGTCGAACCCGGGAAGCGGCGTCGTGTCACCGCGCGCGATGCGTAGCAGCCGGTAGGCAAACACCCGTTCGCTGTCGGCCACATGCACGAGGGACTCGCCGAGCGTCCACTTGTCGGGAGCGTACGCGTAGTCCACGAGCTCCGGGTCGGCATCTTCCAACATGGCTTGGAACGCGGCCGGCTGCGTGGCGAGCAGGGCAAGGATATCGTCGTGCTCCGCGACGCTCAGCGAATGAGCGGCAGCATCGATGTAGGGCAGCGCGAATGGGGGGTGCTCGGCAGCGGCGGGACGGTCGATCAGCATAAAAACAAAGCTCCGGCGACAAAGAACGAAATGAGGCAACGACACGCCATCCAGCGGGACGACGTCAGGAATTGAGCGAGTGAATGGTTGCCGGCGCAACGGGAAAACCGAGCGCCCTGCAAACGTCGTCGAGCCGCGATGGGTCGGGGACGGCGCCCTGAGCGACGCGTGGTGAGCCCCCGCCGCGTCCGCCAACGGGCTCGAGCGCCGCGCGCAGTGCCGTGCCGGCATCATGCGTGGTGTCTTCCGCGGTTGCGAGCAGCACACCGCCATTGCCGGCGTCCGTGACCAGCACGACACACTGACCTAGCGCGATGAGTTGTTGCGCCAGTGGCTCACTTTCCTTTACCGGTGCCTTCGTGGTCACCGCGATACGACGTATGCCGTCGCTATCGGGAGCACTCGCCGCCCACAACGACTGCGCCTCGAAACGCCCGATCGTGAGTCGTAACTGCTTCTGCGCGCGTTCGAGCTCTGTGATGCGGAGCTGTTGCTGGGCCACCAGCGCCGGGACGTCGTCGGGTGCCGCCGAGAGTGCGCGGGCTGTGTGTGTGAGCGCGGTGAAGTCGGCGCGTGCGCGACGAATGGCGCGCGGGCCGCAGAGAAACTCAATGCGCATGGCGCCTTTGATCTTTTCGGTCCGGCGGAGCAGTATGACCCCGATTTCCCCGGTGTTCGCCACATGCGTGCCGCCGCAGGCGCTCCGGTCCACGTCGTCGATGGTCACAATGCGCAGCGTGCCCTCGCGGTCGCTGGCCTTGCGCAGTCCAGTGGCCGTGGCGGCATCCTCGAAGCTGACCGTCACCGCATGTTGCGCCGTGATCAGTACATTCGCCCGTCGTTCGATCTCCACCAGCTCGTCGAGATCGAGCCGGTCGGTCGCAACATCCACCGTCGATGCTACGTCGCCGAAGTGTACGCTGAGCGTGGGCCAGTCGTACTCGTCGGCTAGCAGCGCCGACAACACATGCTGTCCCGAGTGCTGCTGCATGTGGTCATACCGTCGCGCCCAGTCGATCTCGCCCACCACCATGGCCCCAGGTGGGACCCCCAGTGGTTCGGCGAGCACATGCCCCACCCGCTCCGCTTCATCGATTACGTCGACGACTGCGACGCCGCCCAACACGCCGATATCGTGCGGCTGTCCGCCGGATGTGGGATAGAAGGCGCTCCGATCGAGATACACGACGCACCCGTCTGTCGAGGTCGCGAGTACGGAGGCGGTGAAGCGGGTACTGCGTGCGTCGGTGTGATAGAGACGGTCGGTCATGAGTCGGTAGCAGGGGCGGAATGGTATCTTTACAATATGCCGACTCCGCTTGTCTTCCGGTTTGTCCGCCAAGCTGTCCGGGGAGCCCTCGTTGGGAGCTTGCTGGGCGTACTCGGCGCGTGCAGCAGCAGCTTTTTTACGATAACGCCTGAGGGCACCGGGGCGGGGCAGCCAGCTCGACCGCCGATGGTGACTGCCGCGCCTGACCCCTCCCGGGAGCCAGAGGCAAAGCCAGTGGTGAAAGCTGTGGAGCCGCTGCCACCCAAGCCGGCGCCGCCGCGCGAGCGCACGCGGCGCCGGAACGAGCCGCCCGTGACGCCGCCGCCGACTGTGGTTGCCCCAGCACTCGAGCCGATGGACCCCGAGCCCACCGCTGCGGCCTCGGATTCGGCGGGCATCGAGCGATTGCATCATCTCGCCTTCGTGTGGCACACGGTGAGCCTGCATCATCCGGCCGTGGTACGCGGCGCGCCGTGGGACTCCGCTTTTGTGCGCGCGGCCACGCGGGTCCGATCGGCGAGAAATCCGGATTCCCTGGCATCAGCGTATTCGCGCCTGTTCGCCGCACTGGGTGACCCGGTGACTCGTGTGGAGCCGGTCGCAGCGCCCGCACCGGATGCGACGCCGGCGGCAGTGCGTGTGGAGCGCTTGCGTGACAGTATCGTGTGGGTCCAGATCCCGTCGGCGAGCGTGTACGTGTCCGATGCGGCGGCCACCGTACGCGCGGCACTCACGGCGTCATCGTCGCGGGTGATCCTCGATCTGCGCACACCGGCCCCTGGCGCGGAGCTCGCGTTGGTGGAGGCGTTCGCGGAACAGGCGCAGCTTGGAGCGCTGTTAACAGACGTTTCATTCAACGCCAGCAGCGCACGCAGCCGTCGAGTGGGCGGTGCGCAACCGGCAGGCGATGGCGTCCTCCCGGATGACGGCTGGTGGCAGCGCGACGGGCGCTTTACCCGCGCGATCGCCACCACACCGCGTCGCGTCGTGATTCTTGCGAACCGCTACAGCGTGATTCCGCGCACCGTCACGGCGTTGGTGGCCACGGAGCGTGCGACGCTCATTGCGGAAGACGGATTGGACGAGACGCCGCTGGTGGCAAGTGTGCTGTGGCCGATCGGCGGCGGCCGCTCGGTGCGCCTGCGTACCAGCGAGTTGGTACATCCCGACGGCAGTGTGGGACTGGTCGCCGATACGACGTTACCCGCCGCCGTACAGGCCACGGATAGCGCGCCAGCGCTGCGCACGGCGATTACGCTCTTACGCACTGGACGCGTCGTGCGCGCGCCACGTGTGGTGCCGGTGGCGCAGCCGTCATCGTTGCCGGCGGTATACAACGAACAGGAACCGTATCCCTTCCTGGGCGCCCGTCTGCTGGCTGGAGTCCGCGTGTGGAGCGCGCTGCGCGCGCGTCATGCGCATCGCGACCTGTACGACGACGATATCGATGAGCTGTTCTTGCGCACGATTCCCGCTCTCGAAGCCGCACGCTACGCCACGCAATACGCGGCGGCGCTGCGTCTATTGACCGGTGCGATGGCGGATGCGCAGGCCGCGGTACGCGGTGCGAGTGTGGATTCGGTGATCGGCGTGGCATCGGCCCCGTTTCGCGTGCGCTGGATTGAAGACCGCGCCATCATCACCGATGTGATACGCGACTCGCTCACGACGGCGCTCGCCCTGAGTCCCGGCATGGAAGTCACTGCGGCCGACGGATATCCGCTTCCTGCATGGATCACGGATCGTCGCGGGCTGGTGTCGGCGCCCAATCAGTGGACGCGGCAGCGACTGTTGATGCAGGAGTTGCCGCTGGGGCCCGGCGGTAGCGCGCTGTTCAAGGTGCGGGACGCCATGGGACGCGAGCGGCAGCTGGATATCCCGCGCCGCGCGTCGTACGTGCGTGCGCTGCCGGTCTGGTCACGCCCCGATGCCCCGGCGGTGCGCACGCTGCCTGGCGGCGTGACCTATGTGGATCTCGAACGACTCGGTGCAGACACGGTACGCGCAGTGCTCGAGGCGGCACGATCGGCACGCGGTTGGCTATTGGATTTGCGCGGTCACGAGGTCCACGAGGCGGTCCAGCAGGTGGTGCTCGCGGCGGTGCGTCGTGTGCCTGCGGCGGTCGCGTTGCGCGAGGTGCATCGCTACGTGACCGCACCGTGCATGACGGAGGTACAGCGCGATGTCGCGACGCAATGTGCATCGACGCGCGACGAACGTGCGCGCCTTACGGTGGGCGATACGGCGCGGCATTTCGCGGGCCGACTGGTCGTGCTCATCGACGAGCGGACGCAGGGCGCGTCGGAGCGTCTGGCGCTGGCGCTTGAAGCGGTCGCTCCGGTGACGTTCGTGGGTAGTGCGTCGGCGGGCTCGCCAGCGGAACCGTATCTGATGTCGGTTCCGGGGTTGCTCACGGTGTCGGTGCCGCTCGCGGAGATCCGTCGAGCCGACGGGGGGCAGGTGCAACGGGTAGGGATTACGCCGCTGGTAGAGCTGCGGCCCACGGTGCGCGGGGTGCGCAACGCGCAGGATGATGTGCTGGATCGTGCGCAGCAGTGGCTGGTGCAGCAACTCGATCCGCCGGTGCGCCGCCGCCGGTGACGGCCGCCTGGACGCCACTACCGATCGATGAGGCACTACCGGCCCTCGCGCAGGCCTTGGCAACGCGCACCGTGGCAGTGCTCGAGGCGCCACCGGGGGCCGGCAAGACCACCCGCGTTCCGTTGGCGGTACACACGGCGCCGTGGATGCATGGACTCAAGCTGGTGATGCTGGAGCCGCGCCGGCTCGCCGCCCGCGCCGCGGCGCACTACATGGCGCGCACACTCGGCGAGACGGTGGGCGAGCGTGTGGGATACAGAGTGCGCGGGGATACACGCGTCTCCTCGCGTACACGCATCGAGGTGGTCACCGAAGGCGTGCTGGCCCGCCTGCTGGCGGCCGACCCCACGCTCGAGGAGTACGGGCTGGCGATCTTCGATGAGTTTCACGAGCGATCGTTGCACGCCGATCTGGGACTCGCGCTGGTATTGGAAACGCAGCAGCAGGTGCGCGAGACGTTACGCGTGCTGGTGATGTCCGCCACGCTCGATGGCGAGGCAGTGGCTACTTTGCTGTCCGATGCGCAGGGACCGGCACCGATCGTACGCAGCGCCGGGCGCATGTTTGCGATCGACACGCACTATCGCCCGCCGCGCGCCGACGAGCGCATCGAGGCGACGACCAGTCGAGTAATCCGCGAAGCGTTGCGTGCCACTGACGGTGACCTCCTGGTGTTTCTCCCCGGCGCCGCTGAGCAGCGACGCGTGGCGGAACGTCTGCACGGTGATGGCGCGCTGCATGCGGCGCGCGCGCACGTCTACACCCTGCACGGCAACATGCCGCTGGCGGAGCAGGATGCCGCGCTGGCGTCGGCACCATCCGGCGAGCGGAAGGTGGTGCTGTCCACAAGCGTCGCGGAAACGAGTCTCACGGTGGCGGGCGTGCGGGTGGTGGTGGACTGTGGTCTGTCGCGGGTACCGCGCTACGATGTGTCGGCGGGGCTCACGCGACTGCATACGGTGCGGGTGAGTCGTGCGTCCGCCGAGCAGCGGCGCGGTCGCGCGGGCCGCGTGGCCTCGGGCACGTGCTACCGGCTCTGGGATATGCACGAGGACCACGGACTGCTCCCGCAGACACGTCCGGAAATTCTCGATGCGGATTTGGCGTCGCTGGCGCTCGAGCTGGCCGATGCGGGGATTGCCGATCCTGCGCAGTTGCGATGGCTGGACGTACCGCGCGCCGGGGCCTTTGTACAAGCCCGTGGGTTGCTCACGATGCTTGGCGCACTCGACACGCAGGGGCGCATCACCACGCACGGCAAGCGCATGGCAACGCTGCCCTTGTCGCCGCGCTTGGCGCATCTGGTGTTGATGGCCCAGGCGAAGGGCCAGTTACGCCACGGCGCACAATTGGCGGCGCTGTTGGAGGAGCGCGATGTGTTGCAAGGCGACCGCAGCATGAATCCCGCTGACATGCGTCTGCGCACGGAGTTGGTGCAGGTCCGCAGCGGTCGCGACGCGGACGTGTTACCCGGTATCGTGCTGCAGGGTATCCGCGTGGACCGCGATGGGGTACGGCGCGTACGCCAGGTAGCGGATGATCTCGTACGGCGACAGCGTGCGGACATGTCGCCTGCCAGGCAACGCGCGGAGGCCTCGAACGCGAATGACGACGATGTGGGCTCGCTGCTCGCGATGGCGTTCCCCGACCGCGTGGCCCAGCGGCGCGTTGGCACCGAACCGCGCTATCTGTTACGCAATGGCAGCGGGGCCGTGCTGTCGAAGCACGATGCGCTGTGCGATGCGCCGTATCTCGCGGTCGCTGATCTGGAGGGCCAACCGCCGGAAGCGCGAATCGTGCGAGCGGCACCGCTCTCCAGTGCAGACATCCGCGCATTGTTTGCGAACCAGTTGGTGCGTGAGCCGCAGGTAACGTGGGATGAGCGCACGCAATCAGTACGCGCTCGCGTGTGCACGATGCTTGGTGCGCTGGTTCTCGATGAGTCGGCGCTCCCGGATCCCGATCCCGTGATGGTACGCGGTCTTCTGATCGAGCAGATCGGTCGTGCGGGACTCGACGCGCTCCCGTGGTCGACGGGCGCACAGCGTTTACGTGAACGGCTGTGCTTTGTGCGCAAGCACGATGACAGTTGGCCGAATGTATCGGCAGAGGCGTTGTTGGCGACGCTGGAGGACTGGGCTGCGCCGTATTTGCACGGACTCCGCAAGTGGACGCAACTGGAGAGCGTGGATTGGCACGATGCGCTGTTGTCGCTGTGCAGCTGGGCGCAGCGTTCGGCACTGGACCGATTGGCACCGACGCATCTCGAGGTGCCGAGCGGGTCGCGCATTGCGGTGGATTACTCCGATGCCGCAGCGCCGGTGCTCGCCGTGAAGCTGCAGGAGGTGTTCGGTTGGACAACGACTCCACGGCTGATGGACGGCCGGGTTCCGCTCACCCTGCATCTGCTGTCCCCGGCTCAGCGACCGGTACAGGTGACCCGGGACTTGGCCGGCTTCTGGCAGTCGTCGTACTTCGAGGTCCGCAAAGAACTCCGCGGGCGCTACCCGCGACACCCGTGGCCGGAGGATCCGCTCACCGCCGAGCCAACGCGGCGGGCGAAGCCGCGCGGCACGTAGCATCGGGTGAAGGAACTGCGTGACCACGGATTCGCGCTGGTCCAGCCATCACGCCGAAAACGCTCCCGGTAGCACCGACACGAACTGCTTCATCTCGTCCGGCGTCCCGATACTCACGCGACACCATTGCATGTACGGTGGGAACGCGCGGCCCACCAGAAAGTGCTTGCTCAGGAAATAGCGCTGCACCTCGTCCAGCGACCGGCCCGCGTCGAAGAACACGAAGTTCGTTTGCGACGGCAGCACTCGGCGTTTTTCTGCGGCAAGTGCGTTGAGCAGTAGTGTGCGTCCTTCGCGGTTGCTCGCTTTGACATAGTCCTGATAGGCGGTGTCCTGCAGCGACGCGTTGGCCGCGTGCAGGCCCATCGCGTTCGGCGATCCCGTGATATACGCCGCCAGCTTGGCCAGGATATCCGGACGCGCCACCGCAAAGCCTACGCGTAGCCCGGCGAGTCCATGAATCTTCGACGCGGTCCGCGACACGATGATGTTGTGTCCCGCCAACACCAGATCTGTCATCGATCGGTACGACGGATCGTCCACAAAATCGTGATACGCTTCGTCCACCACCACCGGCGCCCGTTTCGCCGTCGTGGTCACGAAATCGCGCAGCGCCGATTCGTTGGTCAGGTTGCTCGTGGGATTATTCGGATTGCACACGAACACCAGCTTCGTGTTCGCCGAGACGCGAGCATCCATGGCCGGTAGGTCGTGCTCCATGGTGTCCGACAGCGGTACGCGATGTACCGTGGCCCCTAAGGTCTCCATGTAACGCGGCAGATCTTCGAACGTCGGTGTGGGGACGATCAGATCGCCGCCCTTTGCACCGTACGCCAGCGCGGCGATGGCCAGCACTTCGCTCGAGCCCTGCGTCACCAGCACATTCTCCGCCGGCACGCCGACGTGCTTCGCGAAAGTCTCCGTGAGCCGTTGCTGCATCGGGGACATATACTGCGCGTGCTCCGCCCAGCCCGTCATGAGGGCGTCCTTCGCTTTCGGCGACATGCCAAACGGATTCTCATTGAACTGCAACCGGATCGGGCCCGCCGCGCGTCGCGCCGTGGTGACGTCCCGCTCCAGTTGTGCGAGCAGCGTCGGATACGACACGCCGCCCAGCGCACGTGAGGCCTCGAGCGCGGGGAGGAGGCCGGGGAGTGCGGCTGTGGCGCCCACTCCGAGGCCCGTGGTGCGCAACCATTGCCGCCGAGAAACGAGTCCGGACATACACACCTCGTCAGGTTCCAGAGAGATCCGTCACCTCCGCCCGGAGATGCGCTCCGGATACATTACGCCGCCGCCTATCTTTCCGCGATGCCTGCTGCCCGCTGGGTCCTCACGGCCCTCTCCTTCGTCGCCATGTTCGGGGCCTCCTGGTGGGTGGTGTCGTCCAGTTGGCCGGCTCAGGGGATGCCGTGGCTGGGATGGCCCGTACATGCGGCGGCGCTCTCCACGGTGACCGTGGAGATCCTCACCCGCGCATTCAAGATCCAGGCGTCGGCGCTGGCGTGTGATATCCCCGTCTCGTTCGGCACGGCGTTGCGCGTCTGTCTGGCGGGCGACTTTGCGGCGGCCATCACGCCGGCCCGCTCCGGGGCGGAACCGGCGCGCTTTCTGGTGCTGGCTGAAAGCGGAACCAGCGTGCCGGGCCGGATTTTGGTGCTCTTCCTCGAGCTGTTTCTCGAGATGTGGTCACTGATGCTGGTGTGTATCGTGCTGGCCGTGCTTTTCGCTGGGCGGGGGGCATCGGCGGTCGGGCTGCTTGGGCTGGTCGGCGGCTACAGTGTGGTGGTGTTAGGCGTCGGTGCGTCCGCGTGGGTGTTGTCGCGCCATCATGCGCAGGGGCCACCGCCGCGGTGGATCACACGGGTGGGGATCGGCGCCGGCTCGTGGCGTGTGGTGCAGCGCACCCTGCGCGGGCTGCGGAGTTCGGTGCAGGCGCTACGAAAAGCCAGGCCCGGCCTGATGACGTTGGCGTTCGGTGGGTCGGTGCTGCATATCGTGTGCAAAGTGGCCACGTTACCCGTGCTGGTGTTCGTCGCCGATCGGTCGTTCCCACTCACCATGGATACGCTGGCTCCCTTGGTGTTATGGCCGTTGGCGCTGTTCTACGGTGGGGTCGTCGTGCCGGCGCCCGGCGGCGGGGGATTCATCGAAGGGGCCTTTGCGGCTACGCTGCGGGACGCAATCCCGGTGGGCGTATTCGCCGCGTCGTTGATCTGGTGGCGGTTTTACACCTTCTATCTGTACCTGCTCGTGGGTGGACTGGCGGCCGGCAATGCGGCGCTGCGTGCGCTGCGACGATCACCCTGATTTGATGGCTGCCAGCACCACCACATCCCCCGCGTCCACACCCGTCGCACCGACCGCCACTCGCTGGCAGCTGATGGTCGCATTTTTCATCATCTACGTGGTGTGGGGCTCCACCTATCTGGCCATTCGCTGGGGCGTGGCCACCATTCCGCCGTTCACGATGGGCGCGGTGCGCTTTCTCGTGGCCGGCAGCGCGCTGTATGCGTTCACACGCTGGCGCGGTGCCACCAAGCCATCGCGCCTCGAATGGCGGAACTCCGCCATCGTCGGTACCATGCTGCTCTTCATCGGCAATGGTGCGGTCTCGTGGGCCAGCCAGCGGGTAAATTCCGGGATGACCTCGGTGCTCATCGCCACCGTCCCGCTCTGGCTGGTGCTCTCGGAACTGTGGCAGGGACGCCGTCCGCGCGTGGTGCAGGTGATCGGGGTCGCCATCGGTTTGGTGGGGGTCGGCTTGCTCGTGTTACCCGGGCGCGGCGCAGAGGCGGCCGTCGACCCGCTCGGCGCGGCCGTGCTCGCCCTCAGCTCCCTCTCCTGGACCATCGGCTCGCTCTTCTCGCGCACCGCCAAGCTGGCGCAGCCCGCCGCGCTCGCCATCGCCATGCAAATGCTCGTGGGCGGCACGCTGCTGTTGCTGCTGTCCGGCGTAACCGGCGAATGGCAGCGCATCAGCCCCGACGCCATCACGTTCCGCAGCCTCATGGCATTGCTGTATCTCATTGTGTTCGGTTCGCTGATTGCCTTTAGCACGTACATGTGGCTGCTCAAAGTGGCGAGCCCAGCCGCCGTGGGCACCTATGCGTACGTCAACCCTGTGGTCGCCGTCATTCTGGGCGTGGTACTCGGCGGCGAGCGGTTGCCAGCCCTCGCGATCACCGCGATGGCCGTCATTGTGAGTGGAGTGGTGCTGGTCAGTCTGGTGCCCCCGCGACGCACCGGGTAACGCCGTCGGGTCGCGCCACAACGGCGGGGCCCCGGGGCGGCATGCGTGACACCGACGAATCTTCCTGAACGCGGCGCCGTACGGCTCCTCGACCATTACTTCACGGAGATCCGCCAGTGCGCACTCATATCAAGGTCGTTGGCCTCGTCAACTTGCTTTACAGCGTGCTCGGCCTGCTGGCAGCGGCCGGCGTGCTGTTCGGCGGCGTGTTCGGCTCGCTCTTCAGCCTCAACCCCATCGTCATGGTGGTGGGAACGATCGCCAGTCTGTTCATGGCGGTGATCGTCGGCGCAATCAGCCTCTTCGGGCTCATCGCCGGCTTCGCGCTTCTCAACCATCGCCAGTGGGCGCGCTACGTCATCATCGTCGTCTCCGCATTCCGGCTCTTCCGCTGGCCGTGGGGCACGCTCTTCGGCGGCTACTCGCTCTGGGTCCTGCTCAACTCCGAAACGCGCGATATTTTCGAGACGGCGTTGTAGGCCAGCCGCTACCAGGCACTGGGCACCACGCACCAGGTACCAGGCACCGCGTTCCCGTTCCGGGGGCGCGGTGCTCGTTCGTTCCCGACTCCTGGTGGAACGGTGTGGGTAAAACAGCCCGTGGGGTGGGGAGGGTCGCGCTCGTGCCACTCCCGCTGGTCTCCGTGCTCCGTGCGGTGCACCCGTTCCGTGCCCGTGACTACGCTGGCCGCGGTTCCGCATTTCTTCCCTGGGGTCGGCGTCAACTTGGGCACCAACCTCGGCGCCAACCTCGATCGCGCAGGCGTCGCCTGAAGGGGAGCGGCATGGGGTACGTGGACTGTACATTTCGGTTAGGTCGCTGCTGCCAACTGCTTTTAGCGTGAATTCACAGAAAATCATGATCGCGGTGGAGACCGTGCTGGCCGAACGAATGGCGGTGCGGCATGTCGGCATATCACGCACTGGATTTGGCAGCACACGGGACACCCGGCGCCACATGCCGATTCACCACGGAGCACTATGAGCGGGAAGGGAGACAAGAAACGACGTCGCGCGCTCGACGCGTACGGGCGTTTGCAGCGCGCGGCCGCACTGTCGGCAGCCCGTGTGGAGGACGCCGTCCATCCATTCGGATTGTCAGCGTCGCAGTTCGGTGTGCTCGAGGCGCTGGAGGATCGGGGCCCGGTACATCAGCAGGAGCTCGCCGGAGTGCTCGGGCGCAGCAAGGCACAGATGACGGCGATTATCGATGTGCTCGAAACCCGCACGCATGTGCGGCGCGAGCGGCACGCGACGGATCGCCGCTTCATCACGGTGCATCTCACGGAGCAGGGGCGCGAAGTGCTCGCCGTGGCTGCGCCCGCGCGCGCCGATGCGATCGTGACGCTCATGCGTGAGCTGAGCGGCGACCAGCGGGTGCGGTTAGCGCGCTTGTGCCGACGGTTGCTCCGCGTGCTCGATCCCGATGCGCCGCAATCGGCGGATGATGCCGGTGATGACGCAGCAGACGAGGTGCGCGAGGAGGTCAGCGACGATTCAGCTGATGACGCGTCCGACGACCGCTCGTCGTCGGATGCTCCTTCTTCTCATTCTCCTTCATAAGCGATGGCCGGACGGCATTTCCTCCAGATCCCGGGGCCGACCCCGGTTCCTGATCGGCTTCAGCGCGCGATGCATCGCGCCATGGAAGATCATCGCAGCGCGTCATTCCCGGCGCTCACCCGCTCCATTCTCTCCCGCCTGCCGCACATCGTGCATCAGACGCAGGGCGAGGCATTCGTCTTCCCGGCCACTGGGTCGGCGATGTGGGAAGCGGCGCTGGTGAATACGCTCAACCCCGCGGCGAAGTTGCTGGCCGTCCGCTTTGGCCAGTTCTCGCATCTGTTCATTCAGACCGCGCGGAATCTTGGCTATCAGGTGGACGTCCTCGAAGCACCGTGGGGTGAGGGTGCCGATCCCGCCAAGGTGGAAGCGGCGCTGGCCGCCGATACGGCGCACGAGATTCAAGGCGTGCTGCTGGTGCACAACGAGACGGCCACCGGCGTCACCACCGACGTGGCGGCCGTGCGCGCCGCGATCGATCGGGCCAGGCACCCGGCGCTGCTGTATGTGGATGGCGTCAGCTCGATCGCGAGCCTCGACTTCCAGTTTGATCGCTGGGGCGTGGATTGCGCCATCACGGGCACGCAAAAAGGTTTCATGCTGCCCGCGGGCTTGGGCATCCTGTACATGAGCGAGAAGGCGCTGGCGCGGGTGGCGTCGGCCACGTCGCCACGAGCCTATTTCGATCTGCGGCCCATGCGGGTACAGAATGCGCAGGGGTATTTCCCGAGCACGCCGGCGCTCTCGCTGCTGTTCGGACTCGACGAAGCGCTGACGATGCTGCTGGATGAGGGCATGGCGCAGGTGGCGACGCGACATGGGCGGATTGCGCAGGGGGTGCGTGCGGCGGTGGCGGCGTGGGGACTGACGATCTGCGCCAAGCGGCCCGAGATCGCCTCGGATTCGCTCACGGCCGTGGTCGTGCCAGCGGGCATCGACGCGGCGCGGGTGATCACGCTGGCGTTCGACCACTACGACATCTCGCTCGGGGCCGGGCTGAGTGAACTGGCCGGCAAGGTGTTCCGCATCGGGCATTTGGGCGACACCAACGTGCTCACCATGGCTGGCGCGCTCTCTGGCGTGGAAATGGCGCTTGTGGACGCCGGGGTGCCGGTAACCCTGGGGAGTGGTGTGGGCGCCGCGCTGCGGCGTTGGCGCGTGGGCACATGAGCGAGGCCGTCGTCGTAGTCACGCGCAAGCTGCCCGCCTCGGTGGAGACCGCCATCGCGGCGCGGTTTCCCAGCGCCCGATTCAATCGGACGGACCAGGCGCTGGCGCCGGAGCAATTGTCGCAGGTGCTCACGCAGGCCGACATCGTGATCACCACGGTGACCGATCGCTGGCGGGCGGAGGTGCTGGGGGTGAGCGGCGTGCGCACGGGACTATTGGCCAACGTGGGGGTGGGGGTCAATCACATCGACCGGGACGCCGCGAAACGCGCCGGGATCGCAATCACCAACACCCCCGATGTGCTCACCGACGACACCGCCGATGTGGCCATCGCCCTCATGCTGATGACCATGCGTCGACTGGGAGAGGGGGAGCGTCATGTGCGTAAGGGCGCGTGGTCGGGGCTCCGGCCCACGTTCATGCTGGGTCGTACGCTGCGTCGGAAAACGCTGGGAATCGTGGGCTATGGTCGCATCGGACGGGCCGTGGCGCGGGCCGCTGCGGCGGCGTTCGACATGCAGGTGCTCTGGTATGCCCCGCGCGATCCGCGTATCGACGACCCCGGCACGGCGGGTCCGGTCAACGCCCAGCGGGCGGAGACTCTGGAGCATCTGCTCCGAAATTCCGATGTTGTATCGCTACACTGTCCAGCCACTGTCGAGACACGTCACCTGATGAACGCGGAAACGCTGGCCCTGATGCCGGCCCACGCGTTCCTCGTCAACACCGCGCGCGGTGATGTGGTGGATGAGCAGGCCCTCACGGACACGCTGCGGGGTCGGCGGATCGCGGGGGCGGGGCTCGATGTGTACGAGTTTGAGCCGAGTGTGACGGCGGAGCTCAAGGAGCTGGAAAACGTCGTGCTGCTGCCCCATCTGGGGAGCGCCACAATCGAGACCCGGACGGCGATGGGGATGCGGGCGTTGGCCAACGTGGACGCGTTTGTGGCCGGGCAGCCGGCGCTCGATCTGGTGATCTGACGGCGACGCGGTGGTAGTTTCCGTCATGCACCACCTCGGCCTTCCCGACCTCCTCAGCGCCACGCCGCCCGATCCCGTCGCCGCGGGGTCGCTCCTGCACTTCCAGGAGATGCCGTCGCGGTTTCTGCCGCACCCGCACGACGTGATCGTGTGTCTGCCGCCGGAATACGAGGTGGCGCCTGACCGGCGCTACCCGGTGCTCTACCTGCATGACGGGCAAAACGTTTTCGACGATCTGGCCATGTCCCCCTTTGGCGTGCAGTGGGGGGTGGACACCACGGCGCGTGCGCTGATCCACGCGGAGGTGATCGAACCGATCATCATCGTCGCCATCGGCAACGCCGGGCGTGAGCGGATCGATGAGTACACGCCCACCCGCGACGCGGCACACGATGCTGGCGGACTGGCCGATCGGTATGGGCAGATGCTGGTGTACGAGATCAAACCTTGGGTGGACCACACGTGGCGCACCCGCCGCGGACCGCGCGATACGGGGGTGGCCGGAAGTTCGCTGGGCGGACTGTTGTCGCTGCACCTGGGGCTCACGCACCCGGCCGTCTTCGGCAAGATTGGCGTACTCTCGCCTTCCGTGTGGTGGGATGATCGCTGGATCGTGCGACAGCTGGCCGCCGACAACGGGCAGCGTCCTGAGCTGGCGATCTGGCTGGACGTCGGGACCGGGGAGAAGCGGATGCTCAAGGGGGCGCAGCTCTTGCACCGGATGCTGCAGCGGAAAGGCTGGCGGAACGGGGTGGATCTGGAGTACCACGAGGCCGAGGGGGCGCTGCACGACGAACGCGCGTGGGCCGCACGGACGGGGCTGTTTCTTCGCTTTCTCTTTCCTGCCATGTCCGCCGACCGTGTCGTGGCGGCCCACATGTCGTCGGGGATGTCATGACGCCAATGGAAACGCCGCCTGACGACGAGTTCACGCGCTTCACGCCCAAGGCGTTCACCTTTTTGCGTGGGCTGGCAAAGAACAACCGCAAGGAGTGGTTTGAGGAACATCGCGCGGCCTACGAGCGCGAGATCAAGCGGCCGTTGGCGCTGTTGGTGGAGGAGATGGATGTACAACTGGCGACGATCGCCCCGGAGATCGTGGGATCGCCCAAGAAGTCGGCGTTTCGGATTCACCGCGACGTGCGGTTCTCCAAGGACAAGTCGCCGTATAAGACCAACGCCGCCTGTTGGTTTTTCCACCGCGATACCGGCCACCGGGTGGTGGGCGACGCGGTACACGGAGGTGCCGGGTTCTATTTCCAGTTGAGTCCGAAGGAATCATTCTGTGGCGGCGGGATCTGGATGCCGGCGCGACCGGGACTGAACAAAATCCGGCACGCACTGGTCGACGATCTCGAGGGATTTACGGAGATTGTACAGAATCGCGGCTTCCGCCGACGGTTCGGGGACCTCGATGCGGAGGGGATGCTGACGCGTCTTCCCAGGGGATTTCTCGCAGATCACCCCGCCGGGGCGTGGCTCAGATACCAGTCGTTTACCGCCGGCTGCCCGCTGACGGTCGACGAGGTCACGAGTGCGTCGCTTCCGAAACTCCTCGCGCGCCACTTTACGGCCATGACGCCCTTGGTGCGATGGCTGAACACGGCGCTTGGCTTTCCGGCCGCGTCGGTCCGGTAGGTTATACTCCCACGCCATGTCGAAGTCGCTCAAGCTTACGCTGGATATCCTGATCGGCGCGGTCGCTCCGGTGGTGATCCTCAAGTACGGCACCGCCCCGCTGGGAACGCTCCCTGCGTATCTGCTGGCGGCGCTGGTGCCGGTGGCGTGGGTGCTCCTCGACCTGCTGCTCATCACGCGGCGCTTCAATTTTATCACCACGTATGGCGGCTTCTCCGCGATCATGCGCGGTGCGCTGGCGTTTTGGTATGTGGACGGGGCGCTGTTCGCGTTCAAGGACAGCGCGAGTTATCTGCTGGCGTTCTTCGTATTTTCTGGAACCGCACTCACGCTCAGGCCGGTCACCCGCTCTATCGCGCTGCAGGGGCTGGGCCCGGACACGCCGGAGCGCGAGGCGCAGATGGATCGCTTGCTGGGCGAGCCCAGTGTGCTCAGGGCCATGCGCAAGGCGGGGCTGATCATCGGCGCCACCAACCTGGCCGCCGGCGTGGTGAACTACGTCATCAACTACCGCATGGTGCTGGCGCCCTTCAACACGCCCGCGTTCAACGATCAGGTGGCGAATGTGAACGCGATCACACGCCTGGTGCTGGTATTGCCGGATATGCTGGCGTTGTTCTGGGCCTTTTCCATGATGTACAAGGCGATGTACGCGCTGCTACCCGGCGATGAAGGCGCCGATCCGGACGCCGGCGCATTCTGGACGCTGCTTGCACGTCGTGAAGATGCGATGACGTCGGTGCGCACTGGCGATCACGCGGCCCCGACGGTCGAGGAAGCCACCGATGTGCAGGGCCGCGCCGCGCGTCAAGCCCGCGAGGAATTCGGGCTCAGTTAGGCCTCCCTCTTTCCGTTCTCCCTCCCGCCACGCTGATGTCCGTGCACACGGTCACCAAAGGCCTCGATCTTCCGATCACCGGCGTTCCGGCTTCCCGTGTTGAGGCCGCGCCTGCCGCGTTGCGCGTGGCCGTGACGTTGCGGGATCACGTGGGCCTCACGGTGCGAGTGCTGGTCGAGCCGGGTCAGGCGGTCCGTTTGGGGGAGCCGCTGCTCGAACATCGTCGGTACCACAACGTGCGGCTGGTCTCGCCCGGGGCCGGTCGTGTGGAGGCGGTGCATCGCGGTGACAGGCGGGCGTTGCAGTCGGTCGTCGTCGTGCTCGATACGCCGCGCACTGGGAGCGACGGGCACGCGCTGCCTGAAGATGCCGTCGCCTTTGCCGCGTTTACGCCATCCGCGATGGACGAGCGCGATGGGGTGAAAGCGCTGCTGCTGGAGTCGGGATTGTGGACCGCGTTCCGCACGCGTCCGTTCAGCGCGATTCCCGATCCCGCGACAGTGCCCGCCGCGATCTTCGTGACGGCCATGGACACGCATCCGCTGGCCCCGGATCTCGACGTGGCGTTGGCGGGTCGCGAGGTCGACATCCAGCGCGGACTGGCGGCGCTCACGCGTCTCACCGACGGTCCGGTCTACTGCTGTCGACGCCCCGGATCACGACTGGGCGGCGTGCCGAACGCGGTGCCGGGCGTGACCATCGAGGAATTCACCGGACCGCATCCCGCAGGCACGGTGGGCTATCACATTCACATCCTGGATCCGGTGCACCGGGCCAAGACGGTCTGGCACCTTGGGGTGCAGGATGTGGCGCGCATTGGGCATCTCGTCGTGACGGGACGCCTCGATCCCACGCAGATCGTCGCCGTGGGTGGCCCGCAGGTGCGGGATCCACACATGGTGCGCACGCGCCTGGGGGCGTCAGTGCCGGACTTACTGGAGGGCGCACTGCATGCACACGCAGCAGGGGAGGGTGTCTCGCGCATGGTCAGTGGCTCCGTGCTCACCGGCGATCGCGTGGAGCGTGGTACGCAAGAATTTCTCGGCCGGTTTCATCAACAACTCTCGGTGATTCCAGAAGGAAGTTCTCGGGCATTCCTCGGCTGGATGACGCCCGGCACCACCAGGTTTTCCGCTCTGCCGATTTTTTTGTCGTCGCTGTTGCCGAAGCGGCGGTACGCGCTCGATACCCGATTGCACGGATCACACCGCGCCATGGTGCCGATCGGGGCATACGAACGGGTGATGCCAATGGATCTCATGCCGACCCATCTGCTGCGTGCGCTGACGGTGAGTGACGTGGAGTGGGCGGAGGCCTTGGGCGTGCTCGAACTCGATGAAGAAGATCTGGCACTCTGCACGTTCGTTTGCCCCGGCAAGTACGAGTATGGTGCGGCATTGCGACGCGTGCTGACCGCGTTGGCGGCAGAGCACTAGATGCGCGCCCTGCGGACCCTGCTCGATCGTGCGCGCGGGCCCTTCCGGACAGGGGGGCGGCTCGCGCGCTACCATGCACTGTACGACGCCGTGGATACGTTCCTCTACACGCCGTCGTACAGCACGACTGGTGGACCGCACGTGCGAGACGGCCTCGATCAGAAGCGTCTGATGATGGTGGTGGTCGTTGCGCTCGTGCCGTGCATGCTGATGGCGATGTTCAACACCGGGTATCAGGCGTTCCTGACGGTGGAGCAGGGCGGACAACTGCTCACCAGCTGGCAGGCGGCCACGTACCGCGCGCTGGGGCTGCCGGTGGCGAGTGAATCGATCGCCGGTACCATGGTGTACGGGGCGCTACATTTTGTCCCGGTGCTCATGGTCACGTTTGTCGTGGGCGGTTTGCTGGAAGCGCTCTTTGCGGTGGTGCGTGGTCATGAAATGAATGAAGGGTTTTTTGTCACCGGCGTGCTCATTCCGCTGATCATGCCCGCCACGATTCCGCTCTGGCAGGTGGCCCTCGGCACCGCGTTTGGGGTAGTCATCGGGAAGGAGATCTTTGGCGGGACCGGGATGAACTTTCTCAACCCCGCGCTCTCCGCTCGTGCGTTTCTCTTTTTCGCGTATCCGGGGCAAATCTCCGGCAACGTGTGGGTGGCGGCCACGCCGCCCGACGGACTCTCGGGTGCCACATGGCTGTCGTCCTACGCGGAAGGATCCGGACATCTGCAGGGCCTCACCTTCGTCGATGCCTTTCTCGGCCTCATTCCCGGATCGATGGGCGAAACGTCGGTACTGGCGATCCTGCTGGGCGCGGCGCTGTTGCTCGTGACCCGAATCGGCGCGTGGCAAACCATGGCCGGCGTGGTGGTGGGCACCGCGCTCACCGCCATCGGGCTCACGGCGATCGGTTCGACGACCAACCCGATGCTGAACCTGCCGTGGTACTGGCATTTCGTGCTGGGTGGCTGGGCGTTCGGTGCAGTGTTCATGGCGACCGACCCGGTGTCGTCAGCCTTCACGGCGACCGGCAAGCTCATCTACGGCCTGCTCATCGGCGTGCTCTGCGTGCTCATCCGATGCGTCAATCCCGCCTATCCCGAAGGTATGATGCTGGCGATTCTGTTCATGAACATGTTCGCGCCGCTCATCGACCACGCGGTGGTGCACGCGAACATCAAGCGGAGGGTCGCCCGCTATGTGCGCACTACGCCGTGAGTCGGTGCGGTACACCATGGGCTTCGCAGCCGCGGTGTGCCTGGTGTGTGCGGTGCCCATCGCTACGGCGGCGGTGCTGCTGCGCCCGACCCAACAGGAGAATCAGCGCGTCGATCGGCTCAGCAAGGTGCTCGCGGTCGCAGAGCTCGTGGGGCCTCACGAAACGCTGTCGCGGCAGCAAGTGCTCGATCGCGTGGCCGCGAACATCCGGCCGCGAGTCATTGATCTGCGCTCGGGTGCCGACGTGGACAGCATCGATGCCAACAGCTACGATCAGCGCGTCGCCGCACGCGATCCGGCCCGCAGCCGACCGGCGCCCGACAACGCCGCCAAAGTGCTCCGTCTGCCAAATCTCGCGGTGGTGTACGAGTTGCGCGAAGGCGACTCGGTGAAGGCCCTGATATTGCCCATTCACGGCTATGGGCTCTGGTCCACCATGTATGGCTATCTCGCTTTGGCGCCGGATGCCCGGACCATTGCCGGGATCACCTTCTACGAGCACGGAGAAACGCCCGGGCTCGGTGGCGAGATTGAGAATCCCCGGTGGCAGGCCCGCTGGAAGGGGCGTGAAGCGATCGACGCACGTGGCCAGCTGCGGGTGACGGTCGTGAAGGGGGCCGTAGGACCCGCGGCACAAGATCCCCACCGCATCGAGGGGCTTTCCGGCGCGACCATTACGTCACGTGGCGTGTCTAACACCGTGTTGTTCTGGCTTGGTCCCGACGGATTCGGACCATTCCTTGAGAGATATCGCCGCACGAATCCGGAGGGTACGTCCTGATGTCCGAGCCAAGCGCGAAATCCGTTCTGCTTGATCCACTCATCGATGACAATCCGATCGCCCGGCAGGTGCTCGGCATCTGCTCGGCACTTGCCGTCACCACGTTGCTGGCGCCATCGCTGGTGATGTGTCTGGCGGTCACCGCAGTGCTGCTCGCAAGCAACGTCTCGATCAGTCTGATCCGCAACTGGATTCCCTCGAGTATCCGCATCATCGTGCAGCTCACGATCGTTTCTTCGCTCGTGATCGTGTGTGATCAGTTACTCAAAGCGTACGCATATCCGGTATCGAAGCAGCTCTCCGTATTTGTGGGGCTGATCATCACGAACTGCATCATCATGGGGCGTGCCGAGGCGTTTGCGATGCAGAACGGGCCGAAGGCGAGTGCACTCGATGCGATCGGCAACGGCGTGGGGTACAGCCTGGTCCTCCTGCTGGTGGCGGCGATTCGAGAACTTTTCGGATCGGGGACGCTGTTCGGCCTCCGGATTCTGCCCTTGGTAACCGATGGCGGCTGGTATCAGCCCAACGGACTCATGATGCTCTCGCCGGCGGCCTTCTTCATCATTGGTGGCCTCATCTGGGCGCTGCGCACATGGAAGCCGGCACAGCGCGAGACGGAGTTGGTGGTGCACATCGCGGGCCATCCGCCCGCCGAGCCGGCAGCGGTGGCCAGCGCTACGACCGCTGATCGCCAGCAGGCGGCGTGATGATGGTACGGCGGTCCGCATGACCAGTCACTATCTGAGCCTCTTGGTCAAAGCGATTTTCGTCGAGAATATGGCGTTGGCGTTTTTCCTTGGCATGTGCTCGTTTCTCGCTGTGTCCAAGCGGGTGAGCACTGCCATCGGACTCGGCCTCGCGGTCACGGTGGTGCTGGGCATCACGGTGCCGCTCAACAACCTCTTGCTGCACCATGTCCTGCGAGAAGGCGCGCTGTCTTGGGTGCACCCGGCGATGGCCGCCGTGGATCTCTCGTTTCTGGTGTTTCTCAGCTTCATCGGTACGATCGCGGCGCTGGTGCAGGTGGTGGAGATGGTGATCGAGAAGTTCGCGCCGACGCTGTATGGCGCATTGGGTGTCTTTCTGCCACTTATCGCGGTGAACTGTGCGATTCTTGGCGGCAGTCTGTTCATGGATCAGCGGGATTACAATCTGCCCGAGAGTGTGGTGTTCGGACTTGGGTCGGGGATCGGCTGGCTGCTGGCCATTGTGGCACTGGCGGCTGTTCGTGAAAAGCTGCGGTACTCCAATCCGCCGGCGGCACTTCGCGGGCTTGGACTCACATTCATGGTCACGGGTCTGTTGGCGGTGTGCTTCATGGCGTTTGCCGGCATCCAGCTCTGAGATGGTGATCGGATGCTGACGATTCTGGTGGGTGTGTCCGTGTTCGTGGCGCTGGTGCTGCTCATGGTGGGTGTGCTCATGGGCGCGCGGGCCCGGCTTGTGCAGAGCGGCGAGGTGCGCATTACCGTCAACGACGACCCCGACAAAGTCATTGTGGCCAAGGCCGGGGGCACGTTGCTGGGGACATTGGCGGACCAGAAGCTTTTCGTGCCGTCGGCGTGCGGCGGAAAAGGAACGTGCGGCGTCTGCAAGGTGGAAGTATTCGAGGGTGGTGGATCGCTGTTGCCCACCGAGACCGGCCATGTGTCACGTGGCGAAGCCCGCGCCGGCGTGCGGTTATCGTGTCAGGTGAAGGTGAAGCAGGATATGCGCATTCATCTCGACGAAGCCATTTTCGGTGTGCGTCAGTGGCGGTGCCGAGTGCGCTCGAATCACAATGTGGCCACATTCATCAAGGAGCTGGTGCTGGAGTTGCCGGCTGGCGAATCGGTCCCGTTCCGTGCTGGCGGGTACATCCAAATCGAGTGTCCGCCTCACGTGGTACGCTACCGCGACTTCGACATCGGACCGGCGTACCGCGAAGACTGGGACGCGCTCAAGCTGTGGGAGCTGACGTCTACAGTACCCGGCACGATCCATCGCGCGTACTCCATGGCGAGCTACCCGTTGGAGCAGGACATCATCATGCTCAATGTGCGGGTATCGACACCGCCGCCACGCACCACGGGCGTACCGCCCGGTGTGATGTCTTCATATGTGTTCAGTCTCAAGCCCGGCGATGAGGTCATCATCTCCGGGCCGTACGGAGAGTTCTTCGCCAAGGATTCGAACAATGAAATGTGCTTTGTAGGTGGTGGGGCAGGTATGGCTCCGATGCGCTCGCACATCTTCGATCAATTCCGTCGGCTGCACACCGATCGGCGTGTGAGCTTCTGGTACGGGGCGCGCTCATTGCGTGAAGCGTTCTATGTCGAGGACTTCGACAGCATTCAGCGCGAACATCCGAACTTTTCGTGGCATCTGGCGCTGTCCGATCCCAAACCGGAAGATGCCTGGACCGGTGCCACAGGCTTTATACACCAAGTGCTCTTGCGTGACTATCTGTCGACGCATCCGGCACCGGAGGAGATCGAGTACTATCTGTGTGGTCCGCCCATGATGCTTGCTGCGTGCACCACGATGCTCGAGAATCTCGGGGTCGAGCGGGCGAATATTGCGTACGACGACTTCGGCTCATGAACCGGCGCGCGCAGGACGAAATGTGACTGCGGCCCGGTCCACCTTTGGCATTACGCAGGCTTCGCGGCGCTGGTGGGTGGTGCTGGCTGTGCTGTTCGGTGCCACGGTGCTCACCTATCGGCGCGCGGGGCGGGCGCCGGACGTCGCGGCGCGATTCGGCGGGCCGGCGCAGGGTACGACGTATGCCGTCGTCCTTGGCGGCCCGCGCACGGTGGCGGCGGTGCGCGGGTTGCAAGTGGCGGTGGATTCGCTGCTCGCTGAGATCGATGCGCAGATGTCCACGTACGACACGACATCCGAGCTGTCGCGCTTGAACCGTGATCAGCGTGGGATACCGTATGAGGTCTCCGCACCGCTGGCGGCAGTATTGCGTGAGGCGGAGACGATATCGCGCGCATCGCAGGGCGCGTTTGATGTGACCGTGGGTCCGCTGGTAAACGCATGGGGATTTGGTGCGGGTGATGATACGGCAGCGTCCGACGGAGACCGCGTGCCGTCGGAGTCGGAGTTGACGGCGTTGCGCGCGCGCGTAGGATGGCCGCAGCTGGTAATCGATAGCGCACGCCGCGGCGGCGTAACCATCACAACCGTCACGAAGCGTCATCCGCAGCTGGCGGTTGATCTGTCGGGTATCGCACCGGGCTTTACGGTGGATCGAATCTCGGCGCTGCTCTCCTCACGCGGAGAAGCGGACCATTTCGTGGAACTGGGGGGTGAGGTGCGAGCGCAGGGGCAGGCGTCGGCACGGCGTCCGTTCCGCGTGGGCATCGAATCGCCCATAGCAACGTCTGGTGATGAGGGCGGCAAGCCGCAGTCGCGCGTGCAGTTGGTCGTGAATCTCGACAACCGGGCCTTGGCGACCTCGGGTAACTACCGGAACTACCGCGTGGTGGACGGGGTCCGCTATGTCCATACCATCGATCCCGCCACCGGACGTCCAGTACAGCACCGTCTGCTTTCGGTGTCGGTCTTGCACACACGTTGCAGCGCGGCGGATGCATGGGCTACGGCCCTGTTGGTGGTGGGTCCGGAGCGGGCGTGGGCGCTCGCGCGGGAGCATCGACTGGACGTGCTGTTGCTGATTGCCGGTGCGCCGGACGAGGTTGAAGAACGGATGACGCCGGGTTTTGCGGCGCAGGTGGTGTCGCGATGAGGTGCATGATCGAAGCGCGCCCTGCGCAGCGTACGCTCACTCACTCGCTCGCTATGGTGGTGATCCGATGCTGATCGTGGTGCTGACGGTGGTTGTCATCGCGCTCGCGATGGGTGCGATGGCTATTGGCGTGATCGTATCTGGCAGGCGTTTGCGCGGTTCGTGCGGCGGCGTGGGCGAAGCGTGCGCCTGTGATCAGGCGGGCGTGCCGCCGGATCAGCGCGCTAGCTCGTGCCCACGAGCCAGCGGCCGTCGATGACCGACCCACGCTCAACGATCGCGCGTCGGTCGGTCATCGACGTACTGGTGAGACTTTTGCTGAGCTCGTAGGTGTTCGGCCACGTCCGCCGATTCACGCAGCAGATGCGAAACGGGAGTGGCATGTTGATGCCTACCTTTGACGGCGAGCCCGTGTGCCTCTAGGTGGTGGATAGCAGTTCACGTCCGCCGCGATAGGCACGCACGCCAAGGTTGGTATCATGCAGCAAGAGCACGGCGTCGGGACGGCCGTACTGCAGCATGACATCACGCATGACGGCGGACTCGCCACCCCACGGATAGCCGAACACGACGTCGAAATCGGAGAGCGCGAGACCGAGTTGCAGATAACCGGACGGCCCTTCACCGAGATAGCCTTCTTCCTCATGGTCACCGGGGGGCTGCCAGCGATAGCCGGTGGGGAGGAAGCTCCCATGGACGAAACGTGCGCCGGACTCGAACTGGAGCGCATATCGACGTGCGATGCCCACTAACGACGCGTCGAGTTCAATGCCCCACGCGTCGAAGCCAATGATATCGGCCAGGATCGTGATCACACCGGAGGCCGATCCCCATTCGAGAAATCGCTTTCCAGGCGCCTGATGAGTGAGCAACGCCTTGCGCACGAGATCGTAGTCGGCTGCGACGAACGGATGGAAATCGCGCTCACGCACGGTCGCATCAAAGCGTTCCCAGAATGCCCAGCCTTCAGCGCAGACGGCGTCAAGCCGTGCGTCACGTGTCGTCGTCATGAACTCACCAGGTCAGAGAGTGAAGCGGGAAGCTAGAGCCTGGTGTGCTTTTCAACTAGCGGTCCGTACAGTTGAGCAGCGGAACACCGCATGTACCCCGGAGTAACTTGTAGCATACTGCTACCCCGCGTGCTGCGCACGCGGTCAACTTCTCCGGAGAACTCCAATGCTTATGACACTCGCAATCATCCTCATCGTCCTCTGGTTGCTTGGCATGGTGAGCGCCTACACGATGGGCGGACTCATCCACGTCCTTTTAGTGGTCGCCGTCATTGTCATCCTGGTGCGACTCATACAGGGTCGTAAGGTACTCTGACTACGGCAGTCCGTCCGATGTCCAGCGAGGAACTTTTTGCTGGACCGATTCGCGGTGATTTGCTTGGCGCAGATCATTTGGCGGCCCGCGCGCGGGTAGTAGCTCGCGACCAGCAGGTGATGGTTGGACGACAACCATTTCGACCAGCGAAACTGCTGGCGAGACTCGCTGAGACCCGCGGTGTGTTGGCAGTAGCGCACACGCGGCTGGAGCGAGCAGGGGCTGTTGGCCTCGATGTCAATCCGGCGGCGGAGTGGTTGCTGGATAACTATCACGTGGTGCAGGAGCAGCTGCAGCAAGTGCGGGTGAGCCTGCCCAAAGGCTATTACCAAGAGCTGCCCGAACTCACCACAGGGCCGCTCACCGGCTACCCGCGCGT
This sequence comes from Gemmatimonadales bacterium, assembly GCA_038212625.1. Lineage (GTDB taxonomy): Bacteria > Gemmatimonadota > Gemmatimonadetes > Gemmatimonadales > Gemmatimonadaceae > Gemmatimonas. The sequence goes on from JBBQUH010000006.1 coordinate 31,008, forward strand.
GTACGAGATTGCGCTCTCACTGATTTCACACACGGAAGCCCGTGTCGATTTGGAGAATGTCGATCTTTACGTAGACGCTTTTCAAAGCGTCACGCCGCTGACGATCGGAGAGCTGTGGGCCATGCCCGCGATGCTGCGTCTCGGGTTGATCGAAAGTGTGCGCCGCATGGCATTGCGGACGGTACAGCGCCTTGATGAGCTGGAGCGCGCGGTGCTTGAGGCAAATCGTCTGCGCGACGCGTGCGTGAAAGGGGGTCCGCATCTGCGGATGGCACTTCAGGATTTCACGACCGCCGGCCATGTGCTGTCACCGCACTTCGTGTCCCGGTTTCTTCAGGTGTTGCGACACTCTGAAGGCTCGTCAACACCGCTCGAATGGCTGGAGCACTGGTTTCGTGAATGTGGAGTGCGTCCGGAGCAGGTCGTCGCCGACTCCACGCAGCGTCTTGCGCTGACGCAGCGTATTATGGCGAACAGCATCACCGGTCTCCTCGACATCAGTCGACGTGACTGGAAGGTGTTCGTCGAAAATCAGAGCCACATGCACGCGATCCTCGCCACCGATCCCGACGGGACGTATCCGGTGATGACGTTTGCCACGCGTGATCGCTATCGGCATGTGGTTGAGCGCATTGCCAGACAAACCGATCGCTCGGAAACACTCGTCGCGACGCAGGCCATCGATTTCGCACGCGTGGGCGGTCGTGTGCCGGGGCTCCCGCTGCACGCCCCCGATGGCCACGTCGGCTACTACCTGATCGATGCCGGCCTCCCGCAACTTGAGCGCTGGGCGGGCTATCGTCCCACGTGGCGTGCTCGTATCGAACGCGCCGCACGCCAGTCACCGAACGTCGTCTATTTCGGCGGCGTGGCGGGTGTCGCGCTGCTCATGCTGGCGGCGATTATTGCGGTGCTCGGGCCACTCGTGGGCAGTTCGCTCTCGCTCGTGCTACTCGCCACGTGCTGGCCAGTCATTGATCTCACGATTACGCTGGTCAATCAAGGGGTCATGGCGTGGCTCCCTGCGCAAACGCTACCCCGGCTCGATGTCCACGCGCACGGGATTTCGGCGGCGCATCGGACCGTGGTCGCGATGCCTACCCTGTTTGCTGATGCCGATGGCGTGCAACACGCGCTGGAGAATCTGGAGGTGCAGTTTCTCGCCAACCGCGATACCCATCTGCATTTCGCCATTCTCAGTGACTTCACCGATGCCGCCGCTGCCAGCCTGCCTGAAGACGCTGCCCTTCTCGACGCGGCGCTCGCGGGGGTCGAAGCGCTGAATAGTCGGTATGCCGAATCAGATCGCGCACTCTTTCACCTCTTGCATCGCGATCGGATCTGGAATGCCCAACAACAAACGTGGATGGGCTGGGAGCGCAAGCGCGGAAAATTGGCGGCGTTCAATCGCTTGTTGCAGGCGGGCGATACATCGGGCTTCTCGCGGATCAGCAGCGATAGTACGCAGCTGCAGCACGCGACCTACGTCATCACCCTCGACGCCGATACCGCCCTGCCGCCCGACGCAGCGCCAGCGCTCATCGGAACCATGGCGCATCCACTCAATCGTCCGGTCTTCAATGCTGACCAGACGCGCATCGTGCGCGGCTACGGTATCTTGCAGCCGCGGGTCTCCGTGTCGTTGCCCAGCGCGCACTTGTCACGGTTTGCATCGATCGCCTCCGGACATCCCGGTGTCGATCCGTACTCGGCCGCAGTTTCCGATGTGTACCAGGATCTCTATGGCGAAGGCAGCTTCACCGGCAAGGGAATCTACGAGGTCGATGCCTTTGAGCGCGTAACGCATGGCCGCTTTCCCGAGAATATGCTCCTCTCGCACGACTTGCTCGAAGGCAATTATGCCCGCGCCGGTCTTGCCACGGACATCATCGTCTACGACGACTACCCGTCCACCTACATCGGCTACACGCTCCGCAAGCATCGATGGATTCGCGGGGACTGGCAGCTGCTCCCATGGTTGCGTGGCCACGTGCCTGGCCCCAACGGGCCGACGCCCAATCGGCTGTCGTTCCTGTCGCGTTGGAAGATTGTCGACAATCTGCGGCGCAGCACCGTGGAGCTGTCGCAGTTGCTATTGCTCTTTGCCGGCTGGACCATCCTGCCGGGGTCGTGGATGCTCTGGACTATCCTCGGGGTGGCCTTCGTATGGGCGCCCTGGCTGGTCTCCGTACTGCGCGCTGCGGTGCGCCCGCCGTGGAATGCCTCGTGGATCGGCTACTATGCCGCTGTCTGGCAGGATACGCGCGTCAGTGCTCAGCAGGCCCTTGCGGCTCTCGTCTTCCTGCCCTACCAAGCCTGGATCTCGGTCGATGCCATAGTGCGTACCCTGTATCGGCTGCTCATTTCGCATCGGTTCCTGTTGGAGTGGAAGTCGGCGGTGCTCGTGGAGCGTCGCGAGGCCGACCTGCGCGCAGAAAGCCGGCAGGCCATGCGCTGGCCCCGGCTGGTAGTGAGTTTCGCCGCCCTCATCATCACGGTGTATGCCTTGCGGCAGCACGGGTTCGGCAACGCGGCAGGTGTCACACTCGACACGGCGTCGCTTTCGCAGGCCGTGTCCTCGTGGCTCCCCGATCTGCTGGCCATGTGGAGTGTCCTGCTCGCGTGGTGGTTCGCTCCCCGGTTGGCAGCTCGATGGAGTCAGCCGGTGGCACCGGTTCGCCACATACTCAGCGAGACGGAGCGCCGACGGTGTCTGGCGTACGCTGCGTCGCACTGGGCATTCTTCGACCGATTCGTGAGCGAATCCACCCATTGGCTGGCACCAGACAACTACCAGGCCGATCCGAATCCGGTGGTTGCCATGCGAACCTCGCCCACCAATATCGGCCTGCAACTGTTGGCCACCATGAGTGCGTGCGATCTCGCGTTCATCACAGCCGACGAGATGACGCAACGGCTTGAGCGGACATTCGCCACCATGGCGCGTATGGCCCGCTATCAGGGACACCTCTACAACTGGTACGACCTGCAGACGCTGCAGGTCCTCGAGCCACGCTATGTAAGTACGGTGGATAGCGGAAATCTGGCGGGACATTTGATCGCATTGCGCCAAGGATGTCTTCAAAGCGCTGGTCGAAATCCGCCACTGGCCGCCCGCTTGACGGCGTTGGCGGAGCAGGCACACGCCTGGGTCGTGGACATGGACTTCGGCTTCTTGTACGACAAGCCGCGTAAGCTGTTCACCATTGGCTATCATCCTGATACGCAGACTGGCGACCCGGCGTTCTACGACCTGCTCGCGTCGGAAGCGCGTCTCGCCAGCTTTATTGCGATCGCCAAAAATGAGGTACCGGTTGAACACTGGTTTCGCCTGTCGCGTTCACTGACGCGATCAGCCGGCGCCGTCATGCTCGTGTCGTGGACCGGCAGCATGTTCGAGTATCTCATGCCGCTGCTCATCATGAAATCGCTTCCACAGACACTGCTCGATCACACGTACCGCGGCGCGGTCAAGCGTCACCGCGAGTACGGCCGGCAGCATGGGACGCCATGGGGGATCAGTGAGAGCGCCTACAACACGCGAGACCGCGAACTGACTTACCAGTACCGCGCATTCGGGGTCGCCGATATCGCATTCAAACGAGGCATGGAACGCGACTTGGTGATCGCGCCATATGCAACGGCGCTCGCCGCCATGGTGGATACGCCGCACGCGCTCGCCAACCTTGCGGACCTTGAGCGCATGGGGGCGCTCGGCGAGTACGGCTTCTGCGATGCGCTGGATTACACACGGCCAGCCGCCGACGCGCGGTACGCGTTCGTACAGGCCTACATGGCGCACCACATCGGCATGACGCTGACGGCGCTGACGAACCTGCTCGCCGGTAACGTGTGGCAAGAGCGTTTCCACGAGGACCCACTCGTGCGCTCGGTTGAACTGTTGCTGCACGAGCAGGCGCCACGCGCCGTGGTGGTGCGGCCGGTGCTGCCGGTGCGCGAGCATGAACACGAGGGGCACGCTCCAGCCGAAGAACCGGTCGTACGCGTGGTGCATGCGCCGCACACGGATCCGCCACGGGTCGCGCTGCTCGGCACCGGCCCCTACACGGTGATGCTCAATCACACGGGCACTGGCTTCAGTCGCTTCGAATCACTCGCCGTCACGCGCTGGCGTGCCGACACGACCCTCGATGCCACCGGCCAGTTCTGCTACCTTCGCGACCTGACGACAGGCAGACGCTGGTCGTCAGGCGTGGCGCCGCTCGATACCGTGCCCGATAGCGCCTTCACGACCCTTGCCTTGGATCGCGTGACGATGCATCGCACCGACGGCGAGATCGAAACGCGCACTGAAATCACGGTGGTGCCCGGTGACGCGGCCGAGGTACGTCGCGTCACGTTGACGAATTCCGGTGCCGAGTTCCACGATATCGAGTTGACCAGCTACGGCGAGATCGTCATGGCGTCACCCGACGCAGACCGGGCACACCCCGCGTTTTCGAATCTGTTTGTGGAGACCGAGTGGCATACCTGGTGCACAGCGATTACCGCACTCCGCCGCCCACGCGCGCCGACCGATGCAATGCACTGGTGTGTGCACGTGCTCGATGGCGGGCATGAGCCACTGGTTCCCGTTTCCTGCGAGACAGATCGCGCCCACTTTATCGGACGTGGACGTTCCGTTGCGAATCCGATTGTGCTCGAGACTGAGGGCGACCTCTCTGGATCCGTAGGCGCCGTGCTGGATCCCATCTTTGCGCTGCGGACAAAGGTACGGGTGCGTCCGGGCCAGTCAGTCAGCGTCACCTTCACCACGCTGGTCGCCACATCGCGGAAGGCTGCCTTTGAGCTGGCCGGCCGGTACCACGAATCACACGCTGCGCAGCGGGCGTTCGATGTCGCGTGGTCGGTGGCGCAGTTCGAACTCCGCGAGCTCGACATCAGCGCGGAAAGCGCCGCGCTCTTTCAAGATCTCGCTACGCAAGTATTGCTGCGTGCGGGTTCGCTTCAACCTCCTGCCGACGAACTTCGACGGAATCGCGGGTCGCAGCCCAGTTTGTGGACGCACGGCATCTCCGGTGATCTGCCGATCCTCCTCGCGACGATTGATAGCGAGACCGGACTGTCCACACTGCGTGAGGTGTGCATGGCGCATCAGTACTGGCGGCGACGCGGCGTACTCGTGGATCTCGTGATCGTCAACGGGCAGGTACATGACTACCTGCAGGGTCTCCGGGACGGGATCGCCGAGGCGATGGCGGCTTCTGGCAGCGCCGCATTGGCAGACGTGCCGGGAGGGGTATTCGTGCGCCGCCGTGATACCTTTCGCCCCGACGACTACCTGATGTTGTCGGCGACCTCACGTATCCAGATACCGTGTGATGGTCGATTGCTCAGTCGTATTGTGACCATGGCGTCCGAACGTTCGGTAGCGATCGTACGCACGGGCGAGGCGGAGCAACGAGGCGCACGGGCAGTAGTCGCCGCCGCGTTGTCTCCGGGTACTGACACCCTGCGTACGTGGGTGGAACGTCGTGGGAAACCGCGCCTGCCCCGTGATGTCACACGGCACGGTCCGCCTGCTGACGAACAACTGGCGGGGCCAACGCGTGACTTCGATAACGGGATTGGCGGACTCGATGCGCAGAACGACTATGTCATGCGCATTGAGAGCGCCGCATTACCACCGGCGCCTTGGGTCAACGTGATCGCTAATCCGCACGGTGGCTGTATTGTATCGGAAACCGGTGCCGGCTGCATGTGGGCCGAGAACGCGCACTTTTTCCGCGTCACCCCATGGCACAACGATCCAGTCAGCGATCCGATCAGTGACGTGCTCTATCTGCAGGAGGCCGAGACCGATCAGCTGTGGAGCGCCACGCCGGCGCCGGTGCACGGCGATGGACCGTATCGCGTACGTCATGGCGCTGGCGTCAGCACGTTCGATCATGTACACGATGGGATCGAGAGTTCGCTTACGGTGGGCATGGCGGAGACGGACGCGGTCAAGCTCTCCGTGCTACGCCTCACCAATCATGCAGACCGCGTGCGGCGGCTTACGCTTACCGCCTTTGTGGAGTGGACGTTGGGCGTGCGTCGCGAGATCACACAACACCAGGTGCGAACTCGCTTTCTCGCCGAGGATCAGGCAATAGCTGCCGAGAACAGCTTTGATCAGGGATTCAGTGGCTGGGTGGCCTTTCTTGGCGTCAGCGAACCGGTCACCAGCTACACCGCAGATCGCGCCGCCTTCCTCGGCACGCGTGGCCGGCTGTCCACTCCACGCGCTCTGCGAAAGGGTCCGCTCAACGGGCGCACTGGTGTCGGACTCGATCCATGTGCCGCGCTGCAATTCACGGTGGTGCTGGCGCCTGGTGAATCGCGGGAGATTGCCGTGCAGCTTGGCGCGGCCGATTCCGAAGCCGGAGCGCGTCGTATGATGGCGCGCGGGCGGACGCCGGATATGGCGCGTGCCGAAATTCAACGCGCCGTGTCCGCGTGGCAGGATCGCCTGCGCGTTGTCCAGGTACACACCCCGGAGCCGGCGTTCGATGCCATGCTGAATCAGTGGACGCTGTACCAGACGCTCTCCAGCCGGTTATGGGCCCGCACCGGCCTCTATCAGAGCAGTGGTGCCTACGGATTTCGTGATCAACTGCAGGACGTCATGGCGCTGCTCTACGCTGAGCCGGCGCTGGCGCGCGCGCACATTTTGCGTGCCGCTGCGCGACAATTCGGAGAGGGTGACGTGCAACATTGGTGGCATCCGCACACCGGTCGTGGAGTGAGGACGCGTTTCTCGGACGACTTGGTGTGGTTGCCCTACGTGGTGAACCAGTACGTCCGCGTCACGGGCGACGTGACCATTCTCGAGGAGTACGTGCCGTTTCTGGTGTCGAGTCCACTGGAGCCGCATGAGCACGAACGGTATGAGTTGCCTAACGTGGCCGACGAACACGCCAGTATTTACGAGCATTGTCGGCGTGCGCTGCGCCGTGCAATGACCGAGGGCGCGCACGGGCTCCCGCTGATCGGCACCGGGGATTGGAATGACGGGTTCAGCCTGGTAGGGGCCGAAGGGCGAGGGGAGAGTGTGTGGTTGGCGTGGTTCCTCGTTTCGACGTTGAGCGCGTTCGCTCCTCACGCGGAGGGTCGTGGCGATTTGACTGAAGCAGCCTTCCTACGAGTACAGGCCGATGCGTACGCGGAGGCTGCCGAGCGAAACGGCTGGGATGGTGCGTGGTATCTCCGCGCGTACTTTGACAATGGGACCCCGATGGGTTCTGCGCAGAACGAGGAATGCCAGATCGATTCGCTGGCGCAAAGCTGGAGCGTAATTTCGGGCGCAGGCTCACCCGACCGTCAGCGCATGGCCATGGATGCGGTGAATCAACGCCTCGTGAACGAGCAGGAGGCACTGATCATGTTGCTCACGCCGCCCTTCGATCGCAGCGAGCAGCGGCCCGGGTACATCAAAGGCTATTTGCCGGGTGTCCGTGAGAACGGTGCGCAGTACACCCATGCCGCGCTCTGGGTCGTGATGGCCACGGCCATGCAGGGAGACGGAGACCGCGCGTTGGCGTTATTTCAGATGCTGAATCCACTTTTGCACGCTGAGAGTGCGCGCGGTATGGCGAAGTACAAGGTGGAGCCCTACGTCGTCGCCGCCGACGTCTACACCGCGCCAACGCAGCTCGGTCGCGGTGGGTGGACGTGGTACACCGGATCGGCAAGCTGGATGTACCGCGTGGGACTCGAACAGATTCTCGGATTGACGAAGGTTGGTGACTCGTTGCGCATTGTCCCACGCGTTCCCGGTGCGTGGGACGGTTTCACCATCGAGTACCGGTTTGGTACCACCGTGTATCACATCGAAGTCCGCCAGCCGGCCGGCATTCAGGAACACGGTGCCGCAATAGCCATCGACGGGACGATCTGTGCGGACGACAGCATTCCGCTTGACGGAAACGGTGGTGTGCGTCGCGTCGTCGTGACACCTCGCCAAAAGAGCCGCGATAAAGATCAATCCGAAGATTGATGGATGAGCAAGTCGGGGATCGCTAAGCTTATGCGTAAGTCCACAACCAGTGCAGAGCACGAGAGTCTGCGTTGGCCTGCTGGTTGGCTGGTCCGCGAGTGTCGTTGTCCGGTGCAGTGAATGGAGCGGGCGCCAGAGTGTTCATTGGGAAAATGCCTGCTGTAAATATTGGCTCAACCGTCCGCGGCGTCGTCTTCGGCGCTGCGAGCGGTGGAGCGGCCAGGGATGCGGCCGTGACTGTCATTTATGGACGGTCGGAACGCAGCCTTGGGCCCCACCATCATGCCATGTTCCCCGTCTTCTTTCTGGAGTGTATCAAATGTCGCCGATTTCCTTTCGTTCGCTGGTTGTACTTACCATGGCCGCTGTGGCGCTATACGGGGCGCCAAGAGCGCTGATGGCGCAGTCCACCATTGGCGTTAGCCTGACGGACTCCGCGTCGCAGATTGTGCAATCGCCGGAACGGCAAGCCGTCACGCCACCAGAGGCCCGCCCATCGATTGGCCCGCGCGCCAACCCGGTTGGGCTGACGGCCCGAACCTCGGTGCGCGACACGGATCTCGATCGCCTGCCGGATGACAACGTGAACGCCGGGCCGAATCTCGCCCTGATGGGAGCCGGCGCGGCGGCGATTGTCATCGGCTTGCTGATCGGTGGTGATGGTGGGACCGCACTGGCGGTAGGTGGCGGCGTGGTTGGGCTCGTCGGTCTGTATCGCTATCTCCGCTAGCACGTGGTGGCGACGGATGCACGGCTTCCTCGCTATCAGCATCCACCGTAGCACGCGACGCGTCATGCCAACGAGGACCTCCGCCATGTCTGCACGAGATCGCCCGCACCGACCGGGGCTGCGATTGGTCGTCCCGGACGGCTTTGACGCCCCGATGGTGCTTCCAGCGCAATCGGCGAGCGCTATACCATCCACTGTGTCCAATCGACGCCGCCGTGACCCCTCGCCGCGGGTACCGGCGGCCGATCATTCGATTCTTCCTAAAGAGGAATCGAAGCCATGCGAGCCGATGCCGGAATAACACGCGCTGACTGCGTTGCGCCGCGAGCATGGGCTTTTGATTTACGACGTTGGGGTGTACCTTCTTCCAAGAAACCCGGCATTTCCCGACCGTGCCATCTGCAACGCGCGGGTCGCTGGAGAAGCACCAGGCCTTGGCAGCGAGGAGTATGTGCAATGATGTCAGTGTTGGCGCTGCAAACGGATGAGCTGCAGGGTGCCTCAGAGAGCGCGGCGGAAATCACCCTGGTACTGATCGATGACAACCGGCTGTTGCGCGAGGGTTTCACCGCTCTGATTCAACGGCAACCCGGATTCCGGGTGCTGGCCGCCTCGTCGCAGGTGGCCGATCTGATGGATGAGCTCGTTGCAGCGCCACCGCATATTGTATTGCTTGATGCAGGGTTGGTGGACACCGATAGCGTGTCCGCGGCCGAGGCACTGCACGTGGCCGTACCCTCCGCGCGTATTGTCATCATGGGATTGTCCGTCCTACATGACGACGTGGCCACCTACGTGCGTGCTGGCGCTGCCGGGTTCATCATGAAAGACGCCTCCTTCGCTGAATTCATGGCCACGCTTCGCATCGTGGCGTCAGGCGGGCAAGCGCTACCGCGTGAACTGACCCAGTCGCTATTCACACAGATTTTCAGCGAAGAAGTAGTTACGGATCACGCGGTGATTCAGGAAAGCCTGCGGCTCACCACCCGAGAGCGGGAGATTGTCGATTTGCTCGGCGAGGGACTCAGCAACAAGGAGATCTCTGCTCGCCTGCATATCGCGATCCACACCGTGAAGAGTCACGTGCACAATATTCTCGAAAAGTTATCACTCAGCAGTCGGCTTGAGATCGCGGCGTTCTCTCACGGTTCAGGAAAACCCAGTGGCTGATGCCGACGCGGTAGCACGCGCGTTGTGGGCGCATTTGGAGCAGCGCAGCCCCGGGCGGTCAGGGGACGGTGATACCGTGGACCACCTCCTCACGCAAGTTGAGGCGGGCCTGCGGCGATGGATCGGTGCCGAGGGATACGCCGCGCTGCTATCGCGCGCGGTTGCACAGACCGTGCCAAGCCACCCGGCGCTCGCAAATATCACCGATCTCGGCATTGACCTCCCGGCCAATGCCGTGGCGCCGGAAGTGTCCAGTAGCGCCACACAAGACGCGGTGATCGCGCTGCTCGTGACCATGATGCAGCAGTTGGGCCTGATCATCGGCGAAGAGATGGCCATACGCCTGATGGAGTTGAGCGGAAAACCGAGCACGCGCGGAGTCGCGGGCGACGAGACTAACGACAGCAAGCCATGACGCAGAGCACATCAACACAGCCGACACCGTCAGCGCCGTTCGCTCTTTTGTCAACCGGTATTCCGGGCTTTGACGAGATCCTCGATGGTGGGTTGCCGGCGCTGTCGTTCAACCTCATCGCCGGCAGCCCGGGCTCCGGTAAAACCACTCTGGCGATGCAGCTGCTGTTCGCCACGGCGACGCCAGCGCGTCCGGGGCTGTTCATCACGCTCCTGGGTGAGACATCACTGAAGATGCTCCGCTATCAGCAGCGCTTCGACTTCTTCGACACGAAGCGGGTGGGCAGGGATGTGCACTTCCTCAACCTGAGCGAGGAAGCGCTGGATGGGGATCTTGAGTCGGTCCTCGCCCGCATTGTGCAGGAGGTGGACGCGCTGCACCCGGGGATGGTGGTTGTGGATTCCTTCCGCTCGATCATGCGCACGGCGCACGCGGACAGGCCGGACACCGACATCGAACGTTTTGTGCAGCGGCTTGCGCTGCATCTGACCACGTGGAGTATCACGTCGCTGCTCATTGGCGAGTACCACGAACAGGAGCTGCGTAACCCGGTGTTTACGGTGGCCGACGGCATTTTCTGGCTGACGCAGGAGATCGAGCGTAACTCGGTCGTGCGCAAACTGCAGGTCGTGAAGTCGCGCGGGGTCGCGCACATGCCGGGGCTCCATACGCTCAAGATCACGACGCAGGGTGTGCAGGTATTCCCTCGGGTGCCCGTGCAGCAGCGCACCAAGAGCATCCGCGAATCACAGCGGCTCTCGACCGGGATTCCCGACCTCGATAAACTGATGGGTGGGGGCATTCCCACGGGACATTCGCTTGTGCTCGCTGGCCCGACTGGCTCGGGCAAGACGACGTTCGCAACGCAATTTGTGGCGGCTGGGCTGGCGGCTGGTGAGGCCGCCGTGGTCGCGGTGTTTGAAGAACGACCGGACGTCTACCTCGCCCGGGCACAAGCTCGCGGTATGGATTTCCCGGCAGCGATCGCGAACGGCAAGCTGCGGGTAATTTACCTACGGCCCTTGGATCTTTCGGTGGATGAGACGCTGCAGGATCTCAGCGACGCCGTTCACGCGCTTGGCGCCACGCGGGTGGTCATCGACTCGATCAACGGCTTCGAAATGGCGTTGGCCCCGACGTTCCGCGTGGACTTTCGGGAGTCGTTATACCGGCTGATCGGCGCCCTGACCAGTCTCGGCGTGACGATATACTCTACCGTGGAAGTGGTGGAGCAGAGCGGGCTCAGGCTGACCGGCTACCAAGTGTCGTTCCTGACCGATGTCATTCTCAGTCAGCGGTACGTAGAGATCGAGGGCGCGCTGAAAAAAGCGCTACTCATCGTCAAGATGCGAGGCAGCGATCACAGTCGGGATTTCCGCCTCTACGAATCAACCGACACTGGCATCGTGCTCGGCAGCACGCTCAGCGAATACAATGCGGTTATCACGGGTATCCCCGTACTCACAACGCGTGTTCGGCCGTGAACGACCGGTACGAACAACTCGCCGCGCGCTCGCTCGACGGGATGGTCGTGCATGATGGTGAAAAGATCACGGAGGTCAACGAGGCCATGATGCGACTGGCCGGCGCGACGCAACGTGACCAGCTGGTGGGTCACCCGGTGGCGATGCTGCTGGCCCCCCCGCATCTGAAGTCGGTGGCGCGGTATCTGCTGGCGCTCAGCGATGTCACCAGTACCGGCGCCACCACCGCGTCAACGCTGGCGCCTGTTGTCCGTGAGCGGCTGGTGCGGCTGGATGGTACGCTCTGTGATGTGGACGTGAGCGCGTTGTTGCTGCTGGAGAATGATGAACCGGTGGCGCACCTCATGCTGCGCGATGTCACCGCACGGTTGGAAGCGGAGCAGCAGGTGCGCAACGACACCGCAAAGGCTCAGTCCCTGCAGCGGCTGCAGGAGATCCGTGTGATCGCTGGCGGTGTCGCGCACGAAATCAATAATATGTTGCAGATAATTTTGGGGTTTGCGACGATCCTGGAGGAGGAACCACTCTCGCGATCGCAGAGGCTCGATGTCGCGGAGATTCTCAAGGCGTCATCGTATGCGGCCGGGATCACCCACCAGCTCGTCCAGTTCGGGCAGAGTGCCACCTACCGGCCACGGTCTGTCGACTTGCAGGAGGCGATCACCCGCGCGCAAGCGGATCCCGCGCTGGACTCGGCGCATCGGAATCGTTTCATTGTCTCGGTGGATGAAACGCCGCCGGTATGGGTGGATCCTCCGCAGCTCCAGCAAGTGCTTGTCCATCTGCTGACGAACGCCGAGCGGGCCACGACCCGGCAAGGCGATATCTGGCTGACGGTGCGCGAGGTCACTCTGGAAGCGCCGCGAGCAGCGTGCGACGGACGGGCCATGCCGCCAGGCCGATACGCCACCATCTCGGTGCGCGATAGCGGCGTGGGTATTCCTGCGGAAATCCAACCGCGTATTTTCCAGCCCTTCTTTACCACCCGCGGCATTGGGCAAGGCGCCGGACTCGGCCTTTCGGCCGTGCAAGGTATGCTTGCACAGAACAACGGCTTTCTCACCTTTACCAGCACACCGTCGGTTGGTTCGGAGTTCTGTGTCTGGCTGCAGACAGATGGACGCGGTCGCGTTACCTCGGAGCGCGCTCACGAAGCCCCGATATTGTCCACGCCACATGAAGTGGTAGACGCGCCGACGATTCTGGTGGTCGTTGCGAACGCGTCAGTGCGAACCGTGGCAGGTCGCAGTCTCGAACGGGCTGGCTATCGCGTCCATGAAGCCGGCACGGGTGATGAAGCGCTCGACGTGATCCATCGTCTCGGCTGCCCGGCGCTCGTTGTCACCGACGAAGCGATTTCCGGCATGACGGAGCAGGAACTCTCACGTCGTCTGCGGTCCATCTGGCCGATGCTGCCGATGTTGGTACTGACCACGAACTCTCTGAGCAGTACGCCGACCGCCGGTGTCGATAGCCTGCCGCCTGCTGATGTCGCGCATATTGATCCTCACGAGCAGCGAGGTAGTCTCGCCAAGCCGTTTTCCAACTTCGCCCTCGTTCGCAGCGTGCAGGAACTTCTGAGAACGGATCAGGCGGCGGACACGACCCCGTAGCCGTCTTCCTCGATTGCCTGCGTTAATTGCGCCGGCGTTGTGAGCTGCTCGTCAAAGTGCACACGGGCGGACCCGATCGTGACCTCGTCTACAGTCACGCCCTCCAGCGCCTTGAGCGCGCGCGTGACGCCCGCTACGCAATGGCCGCAGGTCATGCCGGAAATGGTCAAAGTGAGCGTAGTCATCGGCCCGCACTCCGGTTGCGTGGAAAGAACGTTCAGGGGCAAACATGAAAGATATATACCCCCTCCCCCTATGTCAACGACGGACGGTGCCCCGTTGACATGCCCTGCGGTATCCCGTGTTACGTGCGGTGTTAAGCGCCCTGCGCCCGCTGTTCTTTGGTCAGCGCATGCGTGCGCACCGTGGCCATGATTCGGGCCATATCGGCCTCACAGCGCGCGCGTTCCTCCGTTGTCCAGAGGTCCACATTGGCCGCGGCGCGAATCGAGGCCAGCATCTCGTCTACCAGTTCGCGCAACCGCGGGTTCTGTCGCCGTTCGGTACCGCTGGGATTGGTGCTGTTCTGCGGGGAGGTCATGAGACGTGCTCGGGTAGGAAGGTCAATCAGGGCTTCGGGGTGCCACCCTCGTCATGCAGCATACGTACGGCAGGCGTTTCGAGATCATCCATCTGCCCGCTGCGCGCGCTCCAGACAAAGGCGAACACCGCCGCGCCTACAATAAGGATGGCCAGTGGTAGGACAATATAAATCACGCTCACGAAACAGCTCCGGAAGTCGCGCGCCGCGCGAAGGTGTGTCCATACCACGACGCCAGCACCACAGTAATGGAACTGGCGGGCATCAGAATCGCGGCGATGAGCGGGGTCAGCAGCCCCGCCATTGCGAGCCCGCCGCCTATCAGGTTGTAGCCAACTGAGAACGCGATGTTCCGACGGATCACCCACATCGTGCGTTGCGAGCCTTCGGTGAGCTCGACCAGCGCGGAAAGCCCGGGGCGCGTGAGATAAATGTCTGCCGTGGCGAGACACGCTTCGGCACCACCATGCACTCCAATGCCGACACTGGCCGCCGCGATGGCCGCCGCGTCATTCACGCCGTCACCCACCATGACCACGGTGCCCTGCTGCTTCAGCTGCTCGATATACGCCAGCTTGTCCTCCGGTGACGCCGTCCCGATGGCATCGGCGGGGGCAAAGCCAAGCGAGGCGCCTACAGAGGCCACCACATCGGCAGAGTCGCCGCTCAGCATCACGGTGCGCCAGCCGGCGCGCCGCAACTGCGTAAGCGCGGCCTGCGCGTCATCACGCACGCGATCCCCAAGTCCCGCAACGGCAACCAGTTCGCCATCAACGGCGATGTGCACCGGGGTGAGCGTCCGATCCATCTGCGCAATCCGGCGCTGCATGACCGCGCTGATGTGCGGGGCCTGCGCCCGCACAAAGCGCGGGGAGCCGATACGCACCGTATACCCGGCCACCACGCCGTCCATGCCACCACCGGCCACATGCTGCGACTGCTCCACGTCCGGCGTCACCACGTCTGGCCAGGCGCGGCGGAATCCATCAGCCAGTGGATGCGACGAGCCTTCTTCAAGCGCGAGGACGAGCGGCTGCACCCAGTCGGGACCATGCCACACCGCCAAAGCAGTCCGCCCCTCGGTGATCGTACCGGTCTTGTCGAGCACCAGCGTACCAGGCGTCGCCAGCAACTCCAGGGCGTCGCCACCCTTCACCAGCATGCCACGCCCAGCGGCGCGTCCCACGGCCACCGTGATGGCCAGCGGGGTGGCGAGTGCCAGCGCACAAGGACACGTCACAATGAGCAGCGCGATCGCGTCATCGAGGGCCTGCTCTGGTGCGATCTGATATTTGATCGCAAACGTAGCCACCGCCGCCACAAGCACCACGGCGGTAAACATGCCGGCCAGACGATTGGCCGTAAGCACGATCGGCGCGCGCCGCCGCGCACTCTCTTCCACCTGCCGCAGGAGCTTCGCAATCCGACTGGTTTCCCCCGCCTCCTCCACCCGCACCCGTAACGGCGCTTCCACATTGAGCGTGCCGGCGAACACCCGCTCGCCCACCTGCACCGACGCCGGGCGTGACTCGCCGGTGAGCAACGCGGCGTTCACCGACGAGCGACCGTGCAGCACGACGCCATCAGCGGCAAAGCTCTCGCCGGCCCGGACATCCAGCTCCATGCCCGGGAGCAGCGCCGCCGAGGGAATGGTGCGCACGACATTCTGCTCTACGATCCGCGCGGTACTCGGTGCGATGGCATACAAAAGCTCGGCGGAATCGGCCGCCATGCGCTGCCCGCGCTGCTGGAGAAAACGGCCAACCAGCAGTGCAAAAATGAGGAGCGCGAGGCCATCAAAGTAGATCGGCCCGCTGTCGGTGATGGTGTTGATGGCGCCACGCACGAAGCCCGCTGTCAGCGCGATCGCGATGGGCAGATCCATGTGCAGCGACCGCGTACGCAGCGCTGCCCATGCCCCGGTAAAAAACACCCGACCCGGCCAGATGAACGCGGGGACGGTCACCGCAAAGCTGATCCAACGAAAGAAGCGCGTGAACTGCGCGTCCATGCCGTTGAGCTCACCGGCGTAGAGCGCGAGCGCCGCGAGCATCACATTGATCGCTATTGCGCCGGCAATCCCGATCCGCACGAACATCGCACGATCTTCGAGGCGCCGCATGTCGGCACGCGCCACACCGCGAAACGGATGGGGAGGATAGCCCAGTGTATCGAGCGACCGCGCAACTGCCGATAGCGGCACGGCGGTGGCGTCCCACTCGACCACCGCCAGCGAGCGCCGGATATCGAGCTCCGCGCGCACCACGCCAGCAAGTACCAGCGGCATCCGCTCCACCAGCCAGACGCACGACGCGCAGTGTACGCCTTCAAGATACAGCTCGGTGCGCGAAAGCCCCGAGGGCTGCGTGGTTACATAGAGTTGCGCGAACGTCGGATGATCGAACTCGTCATAGTTGCGACCCGAGGCGCGCACCGGAACCTCGCGACGCTCGGCGAAGCCATAGTACGAGTCGAGACCGTGCGCATGGAGAACGGTGAACGCGGTATGACATCCGGCGCAGCAGAACTGATGTTGCGCATGAGCCTCGATGAGCCCCTCGGGCACCATAAGCCCACAGTGCGCACAGGTGACGGCACGGTCGGCTGCCGCGGGCGGTGCCAGTGTGGCGCTCGTCATGGCGCAGGCGGGACCGCGGCGGCGTGGTCATGCGCCATGGGCTGCGCAGCGGGCGCGCCTGCGACAGGAACGCCGTGACCGGCATGATCCGTGGCGAGCCCAAGGCGCCCCGACATGGCGAAGAGCCCCATCACGAGCACCACCACTGCACTGAGCGCCGGCAGGCGCCGACGGAACGGCCCGAAGAGATGCTGCGCGCCCAAGCCGACTGCCACCAGTGCGGGCACGGTGCCTAACCAGAAGAGCGCCATGATGGTGATGCCGCCGCGCACGCTGCCGCTGCCACCGGCTGTGGCCACGAACACGTACAGCCAGCCACAGGGCAGCAGCGTGGTGAACAGGCCGGTGAGGGCAGCCCGTGTGGCCAACGGTCGCTGACGCACGCCATGCAGGACGCGACCCAGCGCGCGCTGCCACGCTTCCGGCGCTCGGACGGCACCGAAATGGATACCGCGCTGTGCGGCGATGGTGCTGATGGCCCATCCTACCATGAGGACGCCGGCAAGTACGGTGGCCGCCTGCTGAACGCCGGCCATGGCTCCGAGTGATGTGACACCGGCGCCGAGCGCGCCGGCGAGTGCCCCGAGCGTGAGATACGAAATCAGCCGCCCCACGTTGTACATCGCGTGCGCGCGGAGCGCTGCGGCGTCGGTGCTGGAGGCTGATCCCGCGTAGAAGCAGACAAAACCACCGCACATCGCGGCGCAGTGGACGCTCCCCACCAGACTGGCGATCAGAACACCCGAGGCGGCACCAATCACGGTGTGGAGCCGCCGGGTGGCGCTGCAGTTGCGGTGGTGACCGTGGTGCGGAGGCTGGTAGTGAAGTGCGAGGTATCGCGTTTCGCATCGATTCGCACTTCCCACTGGCCGGGACTGCGGATTGCAATGGGGGCGCTGTACACGCCAGCGGACTCTTCGGCGAGCCTGACGGTGACCAACGCGTTGGCCCGCGCAATAAACAGTGCCGTTACCTGGACCGTGGCGCGGGTCACCGGCTGTGCGGCGTCATCTCGCAGGATCACCTGCAACTGGGTTGTCCCATCAGTGGAGATCGGCGCCACCGATGTGGAGGCCACCCACCCCAGGGCATTACTGCGGCGCTCCTGCGCCATGGTGGAATCGAACGCCACGGCCTTCTTGTAATAATCCGGCTCGACCGCAAACGACGGATCACTGGTGGCGATGCGCATCACCGCGAGATTCGCGATGACTGTGGTGCTAAGCACGACCACGATGCCGATGGGCCACGCCATGCCGGGTTTCATCGTTGAGGCTCTGCAGCGTTGCCTTTGGCAGTGTCGGTGTTGTTGCCGGTAGGACCGAGCAGACGATACGATACCGTTTCGCTGTACTTCCGACCGTCGGTTACCGAAATCTCGATCATGCGTTCGCCCTTTGTGAAGCCCGAGCGCGGAATCAGCACAAAGAGACTGGTGGCGCGTGTTGCGCCGCCCGCCACACGCAGCGGATTCTCGGGAATGACGACCGTGACCTGCTCCGGCGTGAGACCCGCGTTGGTGAGTCCTGCAATGCTGACGGTGTACAGCGCGTCATCGCCGCCACGATTGGTGAGCTTGACGCGAATCTGGTTGGCAATCCGTCCGTCGGCTTCTTCAGTGAACGGCCCGTCGAGACCACGCAAGACCGTGAGATCGGCGGTTTGCTTTACGGCGAGTGCAGTGGCCAGACCACCAAGCAAAACGGCCAGCACCAGCGGGTAGAGCACCGTGCGTAAGCGCAGCAGTTTGAATGGAACGCCGGCCATTGCATCCTGCGACGAGTAGCGGATCAGTCCTGTGGGCTTGCCGACCTTCATCATAATGTCGTCGCAGGCGTCGATGCACTGCGTGCAGTGCACACACTCCATCTGTAACCCGTTACGGATATCAATGCCCGTGGGGCACGTCTGTACACAGGCCCCGCACTCGATGCAGTCGCCGGCGCTGGGATCACGGTCTTTCGTGGCGCGTGCCCGCGGTTCGCCGCGGGTGTAGTCGTAGGCCACAATCACTGATTGCCGGTCGATGAGCGCCGACTGCCACCGGCCGTACGGGCACACAATGAGACACGTCTGTTCGCGAAAGTACGTGAAGTTGAACCACACAATTCCCGTGAACACCACCACGAAGAAGAACGCCGATGGATGTTCGGCTGGCGGGTTACTCATCCATTGGTAGAGCTGCCCGGTGCCGACGAAAAACGCGAGGAACGTATGGGACACGAACAGCGCAAGCAGGAAGAACGTGAGGTATTTTCCGAAGCGCCGTGGCGTGAACCACGCGCCCCGCTTGTCGAGATTGCGTGCCCCGGTGTATCCGCCATCAAACCAGCGGCCGATGGGGCGGAACAGATATTCGAGATACACCGTCTGCGGGCAGGCCCAGCCGCACCACACGCGGCCGAACAGCGCCGTGAGCAGGAAGATGCCGACCACACCGCTACCCATGACGAACATGAACAGCAGCGTATCGGTGGGCAGGAAGGTGTAACCCATCAGTGTGAACTGCCGCCGGGGCAGGTCCATCAGGAAGATCGGCTTCCCGAACAACCGCAGGTGTGGCGCGGCAAAGAAGAGGGCCATGAGCGCGTAGGCCACCACCTGCCGGCGCTGCCACCATGTGCCGTGCGACGGCTTGGGGCGGATCCAGTTGCGGGTCCCATCTTGGTTGAGCGTGGGAAGGACACGTCCACCCAAGCTCGGGGGTGGGGCAGAACTCACGGGGTTACCAGGTTTCCTTGTGGCGCTTTGGGATTCGCAGGCGTGGTGCCCTGCAACGAGGCCACGTAGGCCACGACCGCTTGCAGATCGTTGGGTTTGAGCGTCTTCCCCCAAGGGGGCATGCCTTTTTCGAGCACGCCATGGACCACCACGGCGTAGACCTCCGTGATTGCGCCGCCGTGCAACCAGTAGGCGTCGGTCAGGTTCGGGCCGATCATACCGCCCCCGTCGCCTACGTGGCACGAGGCACAGTAGGCCACGTAAGTCTCCTTGCCCTCTTCCAGCGCTTCTTCGTTCGTGACGAGTGCCAGCAGCTGATCGGTGGACACCTCGTTGCCAGTCGGAGCCGGATTGGCCGCCGCGAACGCTTTCATTTCCTGATCGTAGTCCGCGATCCATCCGTCGCCGCTGCCCACCGGGCCCACATTGAACAGATAGATCACCGAAAAGATGATCGTGGCGGCAAATGTCAGCAGCCACCAGCGCGGCATCGGGTTGTCGTACTCCTGAATGCCGTCGTACGAGTGCTCAATGAGCCGGTCTTTGGTCTGGGGCTGGGTTGGCGGGGTGTTCTCGGGAGTCGCCATAAATCACGCCTTCGGGTCGCGAGGGGTCAGAATCACGTCGTCTTCGAGCGGAAGGCGCGAAGCGGCCTGCATCTCACGGTTCCGCGATGGCGCGAACGTGTAGATGATGATGCCTATGAACACGGCAAGGAAAATGACCAGCGCGACCTGCGCATAGAATGACAGGCCGGCATTCGACATGATATCGGAGAGCTTCATCAGTTCGATCCTCCCGGTGCGGGTGCGGCGCCCGGCGCCTTTGCCGCCGCGGCGTCTGCGGTGTTCTGCACTTTGATGTCGCGGCCGAGGCGCTGCATGTAGGCGACCATCGCCACGATCTGCTTGGTCTCAAGTCCGCGAGGGCCGCCCTGACTCACGATCGCGTCGGCAATCGACTGCGCCTGCTTACGCGCCATGGCGGGGGCGGAGTTGACTGCCTCTCCATACGGTACCCCAACCATCACCATAGCATCCACGCGCGACTGGATCTGCTCGAAGTTGAGATCGGCCGTCAGGAAGTGCGCGTAGGCGGGCATGATGGACTTGGCGGTGATGGCGCGCGGGTTCTCGAAATGGCGCACATGCCAGAGATCGGGATACTTGCCACCTTGGCGGGCCAGATCCGGCCCGATGCGCCGCGAGCCCCACAAAAACGGATGGTCATACACTGACTCACCCGGCTTGGAGTACTCACCGAACCGCTCGGTTTCGTAGCGGAACGGGCGTACCATCTGCGAGTGGCAGTTGAAGCACCCCTCGGCGATGTAGATGTCGCGACCGGCGAGTTCGAGCGGCGTATAGGGCTTGACCGACGCGATCGTGGGCACGTTTGACTTGATCAGGAACGTGGGCAGAATCTCGAAGAGTGAGGCGACCACCACGGCTACCACCGTGAGCACGGTGAAAAGCATCGGCGCCCGCTCCCAGCGGCGATGCCACTGGACCTGACTGAAGCGCGCCCACAGCCCGGCAGCCGGTACCACCGGATGCGGATCGACATATACTGGAGTGAGCGGCGCCGCCTCGATGACGGGCACCTCGTAGCGCGCCGGACGGCGCTTCCACGTCATCACGATGTTCCACGCGAAGATGAACATGCCGACGATGTACATCGACCCGCCCACCACACGCATCCAGTACATCGGCAGCAACTTGAGCACCGTTTCCACGAAGTCGGGATACGCGAGGCGTCCCGTCTCGTCGAAGGCACGCCACATGAGCCCCTGCGTCACGCCGGCGCTGTAAATCGCCACCACGTACAGCACGATGCCCATGGAGGCCACCCAGAAGTGCACTTCCATCGCCCGCTTGCTGTAAATCTCTGTCTGAAAAATCCGCGGCAACAGCCAGTACACCATGCCGAATGTCATGAAGCCGTTCCACCCAAGGGCGGCCGTATGCACATGGGCGATAATCCAATCGGTGTAATGGGTCAGCGCGTTGACGCTCTTGATGGAGAGCATCGGTCCTTCAAACGTGGACATGCCGTACGCGGTGATCGCGACCACGAAAAACTTGAGGATCGGGTCGGTGGCCACTTTATGCCACGCACCACGCAACGTGAGCAGACCGTTGATCATACCGCCCCATGACGGCGCCCAGAGCATCACCGAGAACAGCATGCCCACCGTGCTCGCCCATTCGGGGAGCGCGGTATAGTGCAAATGGTGCGGCCCGGCCCAGATGTACATGAACACCAGCGACCAGAAGTGCAAAATGGACAGCTTGTAGCTGAACACCGGCCCCTCGGCCGCCTTGGGCATGAAGTAGTACATCAGCCCCAGAAACGGTGTGGTCAGGAAGAACGCCACAGCGTTGTGTCCGTACCACCACTGCATGAACGCGTCCTGCACTCCGGCATAGATGCTGTAGCTCTTGAACAGCCCCGCCGGTACGGAGAGATTGTTGAAGATGTGCAGAATGGCGACCGTGACAATGCTCGCAATGTAGAACCAGATGGCCACGTAGATGTGTCGCTCACGACGCTTGATAATCGTGCCGAAGAAATTAACGGCGAAGGCCACCCATACCACCGTGATGGCGATATCGATCGGCCATTCCAGCTCGGCGTATTCCTTGGCCTGCGTGAAGCCGAATGGCAGCGTCAGTGCCGCACTTAAAATGATGGCCTGCCAACCCCAGAAGTGGAACTTGCTCAGGCCGTCCGACCACATGCGCGCTTTCAGCAGGCGCTGTGTGGAGTAATAGGCGCCGCAGAAAAACGCATTCCCCGCGAACGCGAAAACCACGGCGT
Organism: Gemmatimonadales bacterium; assembly: GCA_038212625.1. Lineage (GTDB taxonomy): Bacteria > Gemmatimonadota > Gemmatimonadetes > Gemmatimonadales > Gemmatimonadaceae > Gemmatimonas. The sequence goes on from JBBQUH010000006.1 coordinate 53,139, forward strand.
TGGTGTGCAGCGGGCGCAGTCGACCGAACGACAGCCACGAGGTATTCATGTTGAAAATCGGATTCGCAAGCTGCAAGGCGATCAGCAGTCCCACGAGCATGCCGACGATACCCCAGATCAGGGTGGCCCACATAAACTTGCGGACAATGTCATCGTCGTATGAAAAACGGTCGAGCGTCGCAGCTGACGCGCGCGGCGCGGCGATGTTCGCTGCGCTTGGTGCGAGGGTCATCAAGTGTCTCGGACGAGGCGTGAGAGAAAGGGCAATGAGAGGAGAATAGGCATGGGATCGGCATAGCCGCGTCAGGCACTTCAGCTAATCGCGTAGGGATTTCCCCGATATCAATTGCAGACCGTACGGTCCGAACGCAAAAGAAGGCGACGACCCCGAAACGGAGTCGTCGCCTTCTTTCCCTCCGAACTGGAGGGAACAGCAGAGCAGTCGTCGCTACGCCACCCGACGCAACGGCTGGCGGCGGGGCGGAGCCGCGTCCACCACGAACCGATCGCTCTGCGTCCGTTGTGCGCGGGCCTGCGCGCTCAGCTCCTGCGAAGCACTCGCCGACTCCTCGGCGTTTGCGGCCAGGTGCTGTACCGTGCCATTGAGCGCGTTGACGGCGTCGCGGATCTGCACAATGCCTTCTTGCTGTGAACTCGTCGCGTGCCCGATCGACTCCATCACCGAGTTCACGGTGTCGATGCGCGAGGAGACCTCCCGCAGTTGAACGCCCACTTCTTGCGAGATCGTCACGCCACCTTCCACGCGGTTGACGGCCTGTTCTATCAGCTGTGCCGTCGTGCGCGCGGCCTCCGCACAACGCAACGCCAAGGCGCGCACTTCATCGGCCACCACCGCGAAGCCCCGTCCGGCGTCACCGGCGCGCGCCGCTTCCACCGACGCATTGAGCGCCAGCAGATTCGTCTGGAACGCGATTTCATCAATCGTCTTCACAATCTTCGCCGTTTCCCGCGCGGCGGTGCGCGTTTCATCCATCGCCGTCATCAGGCGCTCTACGCCATGCACGCCGGTCCCCGCCGCATTGCTCGCGTCAGAGGTCGCAGCCCGGGCGTGTGAGACATCGGTGGCGTTCGACTGGCTGAGCGAAGTCAGCTCCGTCAAGCTCGCACTCACTTCTTCCAGCGACGCGGCTTGCTCCGAGGTCAGCTGTGCAAGGCTGTCGGCGGCGACGGCAATCTCCTTGGAAGCCCCCTCCACCTGCTCCGACGCCGCACGCAGCTCGCCAAGCGCGTCACGGAGTTGCTCGAGCGCCTCATCCATGGCCGATGCCGTGTGGTCGTAGGTCTCGCCAAAGCCGGTGCCAATACGACTGGTGAGGTCACCGTCGCGCATGGCGATGATCGCCGGCGTCAACGTACCAAGGAATCGCTCGGTGGCGGCGTGGTCGCGTTCGCCCGCCACGCGCAGCGCTTCTACCGTAAGCGAGGCATCGGACATGCGCTGCGCGACTGAGAGGAACGACCCCTCAAGCCCCGTGGCGGCATCACCCCTCATCACGCGCTTTTCGTGCACGGCGGCCCCAAGCTCGGCAGCCCACGCGTCGAGCGCGCGTACCGCACCAATCACCGTCCGCACCGCTGCGGCCACACCCTCACCGTGTGGCTCCACATCCACCCGACCGGCGCCAAGCGCTTCCAGCGATTCGTACACTTCCTGCGTCTGCGTGGCCTCGCTGTGCAGTTGCTTCGCCATCCACACAAGGATGCTGGACTCGAAGACGACGAACAGCGCATGAACCACCACCATGCCGTGACCACCCATGGTATGGTTCAAGAGATACACGCCCGCGCCCATTCCTTGCAGCACATGGAAGGCCACGTGATGTACGGCGATAAATGCGGCCGCCGCCACCACCACGCGCCAATCGCGATACACCAAGAGAAACGCCAGCGAGGCGAAAATGTGAAAATGCGCCTCGATCAGCCCGTGCGACTGGTGAATGAAGAGCGCCGAGTACGCCATGAAGGAGACACCGATGATCAAGCGGGTGCCCGTCGTGCCGGCGGCGGAGCGCGACAACCAGAAGGCGACGAGTGAGATCGGGACGCCAAAGGTCAGCGCCGAGACCCAGCTCCCATGGACCGTCGCCAAGGCGAGGGCGAGCGGGAGGTGACAAAGGAGCACCACGCCGAGCAATCGATCGGCGGCAATGCGACTGCGGCCAAGAACAGTTGTTGAGACGGACATATTAGGGTGTTCGATACGAGGCCGACGGTGCCTCATGGTCCAGCAGTCCGGGGGCTTCGTCGCCACCGCCAACGCCCAGCCGATGCGCTGGGCCGTGAATGGCCTCGCGCCCTTCTGGACGAGAAATCCTTCGTCACTTGCGAGTATCGTCCGGCGCCGAGCGAACTGAACCTCACGCTGACCTCGGAATAACACATTGCCTCGCACGATTTTTGCTATATTTCTCCGGTATGAGCCCTCTTTCGCCTGAGTCCGCCCCCATCGACCGTCGCCTGTTCCTGTCCCGTGCTGCCGTTGCGGTGCTGGGAGTGAGCGCTGCGAGGGCGCTGGCCGCCGAACCTGCGCCCCGCAGCGCCGCGCAACCAACAGCTCCGCGCGACATGGTGATCTATAAAGATCCCAACTGTGGCTGCTGTACCGAATGGGTCCGCCACGTGCAGAAGGCCGGGTTCGTGGTCACGGTCCGCGACACGGCCGACATGGACAGCGTGAAAGCGTCGTTCGGCGTCACGTCCGCGCTCGCGTCGTGCCACACCGCCCGCATCGGGACCTACACGATCGAAGGGCACGTTCCGGCCGATCTCATTCAGAAACTGCTGCGCGAAAAGCCGGTGGCCCGCGGATTGACGGTTCCCGGAATGCCGATGGGATCGCCCGGTATGGAAGGTGATCACAAGGATGCCTATGACGTGCTGCTGATCGACAAAGCGGGCAAGACGCGGGTATACGCCTCGCGGTGACCGCGTTGCCCGTGGTGCACGCTGAGGAGTCGGATATCCCGGCGATCGTGACGCTCAACAACATCTATGCGCCCGATGGACTCACCCTGACGCGCAGTACGGCGTTCGTGACCAGTCACCTGCAGGACTATCAGGTGGTCCGGGACGCCCAAGGCGCCATTCTCGGCCAGGTTGCACTCGACGAGTACTCCCCGTCGTTGGTGGAGCTCGTGTCGTTGGCCGTGGCACCGCAGGCGCAGGGCGAGGGACTGGGACAGCGCCTGATCCTCGCCGCCGAGCATCTGGCGCGTGAGCGGGGGTATCCGGAGCTCTTTGCGATCTCGTTGGCCGAGCCGTTGTTTCTGCGTATGGGGTTCTTGGAGTCTACGATCCTGCGCTACCCCGAAAAGATCGCGCGCTATCGCCAGATCTCCCGCTCCGAGCTTTCGATCGGCCGCAAATTCTGCTTCGCCAAGCGACTCGACCCGACCTGATTCGGCGATCGGACCGGCTGGCCCGCGCTCTGCACTGGCTTCGTCGCCGCCGCAGGGCGACCTTTCGGCCTTATGTCTTCTCCCTTTGTCGACCATCGTCTGCCCCGGCGTATCGATCGCTGGCGCAGCCCCGCGCTCGGCCTCGAAATGCCGATCGTTACGTACGGCTATGCGGGGCAGCCGATTCTGCTGTTTCCCACCGCCGCCGCAGACTTTCTTGAGAACGAGCGCTTCTGGCTGATCAAGGCCATCGAGCCGTTGCTCATGGCGGGCCGGATTCGCGTGTTTTCGATTGACAGCATCAACCGACTGGCGTGGATGGACCGCACGTTACCGGTACCTGAGGCTGCTCGCCGACAGGCGCTGTATTCGCGGTATGTGGAGGATGAGGTAGTGCCGTTCATTCGGCACCTCAGTAACGACGGACAAGCGCGAGCGTTGACCACGGGTGCCAGCTTCGGCTGTTTTCATGCCGCCAATGCCTTCTTCCGGCGTCCCGACCTGTTCGGTGGTGTGATCGGCATGAGCGGCTTTTACAACCTGGCCACGAGCTACTTCAAAGGCTACTCCGACGACAACTGCTACTTCAACAATCCCGCATGGTACGTCGCCAACATGGAAGGCGGTGCGCTGGATTTGCTGCAGCATCACTCGCGGATCGCGCTGGTGGCTGGACAAGGGGCCTATGAAAAGCCGGAAGCAACGCGGGTCTTTCATGACCTGCTCGACCGGAAGGGTGTTGGGCACATCTTCGATCTGTGGGGCCACGACGTGAATCACGATTGGCCGTGGTGGCGCAAGATGCTGCCGCACTATCTGGAACGTCTGGGATGCTGACGCGGTCGCGATGGTCGGTTCTGGTGGCCGTGGCCGGGACGCTGTTGCCGGCGCTGCTCTCGGCGCAAGGCGTGGTTCCGACGCAGGCAACCGCGCAGCCGCTGCGCGATGCCTCGCTCGAGCGGCGCGTGGCTCATGTGCGGCAGCTGCTGCGCACGACGCCGCTGGTGGATTCACACAACGATCTGCCATGGGCGATGCGCGAGGACGCCAATGCGCCGCTCGATGTCGAGGCGTACGATCTGAGCAAGCCCACCAGGGGGATGACCGATCTCGCCCGACTGCGTCGTGGTCAAGTGGGTGGACAGTTCTGGTCGGTGTACATCCCAGGCGAGGTGAAGGACTCGGGCTACGCGCGTATGCAGCTCGAGCAGATCGATATCGCGCGCCGCGTGATTGCGAAGTATCCGAAGGATTTGCAGTGGGCCTATACCGCCTCCGACGTACGGACGGCGTTCGCGCAGGGCAAAATCGGTTCGCTGCTTGGTATGGAGGGCGGGCACGCGATCGAGAATTCGTTGGGGGCACTGCGCGCCTACTACGACCTTGGCGTGCGCTACATGACCCTCACGCACAACGTGACACTCGATTGGGCCGATGCGGCAGGTGACGTAGCACGCCACGGTGGCCTCACGCCCTTCGGAAAAGAAGTGGTTCGCGAGATGAACCGGCTGGGCATGATGGTCGATTTGTCCCACGTGTCACCTGCCGTGATGAGTAACGCGCTCGACGTGAGCGAAGCGCCGGTGATATTTTCTCATTCGGCTGCCCGTGCCGTGACCAATGTGCCGCGCAACGTGCCGGATTCCATTCTCACCCGCCTCAAGACCAACGGCGGCGTGGTGATGATGACCTTTGTGCCGGGGTTCACCAAGCAGGCGATCGCCGACTACGGCGCGCAGATCACCGCCCTCCGTGATTCGATCACCAAGGCGTTGCCCAACGACAACGACGCGCAGTTCAAGTCGGTCGCCGCATGGCGCGCGCAGCATCCCACGCCGCAGGCGACGATTGCTGATGTGGCCGATCACATGGACCATATCAAGCGGGTGGCGGGCGCCGAGCATGTGGGGCTGGGCGGTGACTACGACGGCATTACCGAGACCGTGGTCGGGTTGGAGGATGTGTCGAAGTATCCGGACCTGCTGGCGGAGCTGGTCAAGCGCGGTTGGACAGACCGCGAGCTTCGCGGCGTGGCGGGGGAGAATATTCTGCGCGTGATGACACGCACGGACGCCGTGTCCGCCACGCTGCGGAAGACGCGACCGGCGTCCACCAAGACCATCCAGCAGCTCGACGGCAAACGCATACAGCCGTAACCTGCGCGCGGATCACACGCCGCGTCTTTCTCCGGAGCCTCCCGTGTCACTCGACCGTCGTCACTTCCTGAAAACGTCCGCCGTGCTTGGCGGCGCGCTCGGCGTGGGGGGACTGCCCGCGATCGCCAACGCCTTCACGACGGCGGGTGTGCGCGTGTCGCGCCCGGAAACCGGTGCTGCGCAGCCCACGCCACTACGCATTTTGATTCTCGGCGGTACCGGATTCATCGGCCCGAATCAGGTGCAGTACGCGCTCGATCGCGGGCATCAGGTGACGCTGTTCAATCGCGGACAGACGAACGCGTCGCTCTTTCCTTCGGTGCCGCGGCTGATTGGTGATCGGAACGATCCTGCGGGCCATGATGTGCTCAAGCGCGGGGCGTGGGACGTGGTGATCGACAACCCCACCACCAACCCTCAGTGGGTGCGCGATGCGGGCCGGGCGCTTGGCGGACGCGTGGGGCAGTACATCTTCGTCTCCACCATTTCGGTGTACCGCGATAACTCGAAGCCGAATATGGACGAGAGTGGCCCGCTGCATGCGCCCACCGACATCGATGCGCCGTTTGATCGGAATGCACAGTTCTACGGACCGAACAAAGTGCGGAGCGAACAGGAAGCGAAGGCGCAGTTTGGTGACAACGTGACGATTGTGCGCCCGGGTCTGATTGTGGGGCCCGGTGACCTGAGTGACCGCTTCTCGTACTGGCCGGTACGCATCGATCGCGGCGGCGACGTGCTCGCGCCGGGCACGCCGAACGATCCGGTGCAGTACGTCGACGCGCACGATCTGAGCGAATGGATGGTGCGTGTAGCGGAGAACCGCACGTTCGGCACATTCAACGCCACCGGTCCGAAGACACCCACGAACATCGCGGAATTGCTGTACGGCATCAAAGCCGTGACCACGAGCGATGCACGGTTCACGTGGGTGCCAGCCGACTTCCTGGCGGCGCAGCAGGTGCGGTCGTGGAGTGAGATGCCGGTGTGGATGCCTCCCACCGGACGTACGGCGGGGTTTATGGCGGTGAACTGCGCGCGGGCGATCGCCGCAGGGCTGACGTTTCGTCCGCTCGCCGACACGGCATTGTCTACCTTGGACTGGTATAAGACGCGACCGGCTGCCGAGCAGGAGAAGGCGCGGGCCGGGTTGGCGCCGGACAAGGAAAAGACGGTGTTGGCCGCATGGCACGCGCGGTCCCGGTAACCCGCCAATGACTCTCGATATGCGACGCAGCGCCCCAAAGACAATTCTTGTACTTGGCGGGACCGGCTACATCGGGCCGCATCTGGTGGAGCATGCGCTGGCGCGCGGCCACACGGTGACGCTCTTCAATCGCGGGCAGACCAAGCCGGGGCTCTTTCCGGGAGTCGAGAAGCTGATCGGCGACCGCAACACGCCCTCCGGTCACAATGTGCTCACGGGGCGCACATGGGATGTGGTGTACGATCTGCCGACAACCAATCCGCAATGGATTGTGAACGCGACCGCCGCGTTGCGCGGAAACGTGGCGCAGTACGTATACGTGAGCAGCACAGCCGCGTACAAAGATTTCACGCGATCGTTTCCGGATGAAACGCATCCGACGCAGGATCCGGCGCCGATAAGTGGGCCGGACGCGGCGGGCGCGGCGTATGGGCCCAAGAAGGTGCGCTGTGAGCAGTTGGTACAGGCGGCCTTCGGTGCTGGTGCCACGGTGGTGCGGCCGGGACTCATCGTGGGCCCCGGGGATCTCACCGATCGCTTCACCTACTGGCCCGTCCGCATTGAACGGGGCGGCGAGATTCTCGCGCCCGGCACGCTCGATGATCCTGCGCAGTGGATCGATGTGCGCGATCTCATGGAATGGATGGTGCGGCTGGGCGAGTCGGGTACGGGCGGCGTGTTCAATGCGGTCGGGCCGCGTACTGTGTGCGGGATTGGTGAGTTGCTGTACGGCATCAAGGCCTGCTTCGCGAACGATGCCCAGTTCACCTGGGTGCCGCAGCCGTTCCTCACGGCGCAGAAGGTCCGCTCGTGGGGTGACATGCCGGTATGGTCATACACCGGGGCAAGCACGGTAGCCTTTTGCACCAGTGTCATTGAGAAGGCGCTAGCGGCCGGACTCACCTTCCGTCCGTTGGCCACCACGGTGCGCGACGCAATGACGTGGTATCACGCGCGCCCGGCGGAGGAACAGGCGAAGCTGCGTGCCGGGATGAGCGCGGAGCGGGAGCGTGAGCTGTTGGCGCTCTGGCATGCGCAACCGCGCGAGGGTCGGTGACGGCAGCGCAGCATCCGATCAGACGGCTGGTCAATCGCCTGGGGACCATGCAGCCCGGCGAGGAGCGTGCCACACTGCTCGCGGCCACATACTTTTTTTTCGCACTGGCGAGCTACTTCATTTTGCGCGCGGTGCGCGATGCGGCGGGTGTGGCGGCCGGCACGTCGGGATTGCCGTGGCTCTTCACCGGCACGCTGATCACCACGCTGGTGATGAACCCGGTGTACGGCGCGGTGGTGGCCCGATTGCCCGTGCGCCGCTTCATCCCGATTGTCTATCGGGTGTTTATCGCACTCTTGTTGTCGTTCGCGGCGGTGATCAAATACGGCCCGCCGTCGATTGAGCCGTATCTGGGGCCGGCGTTCTGGATTCTCACAAGCATTTACAGCCTGTTCATCCCCTCGGTGTTCTGGGGATTCATGGCCGATACGTTCTACCCCGAGCAGAGTAAACGACTGTTTGGCATCATCAGTGTGGGCGGTACGCTGGGCGCGCTGTTCGGGGCATTCCTCACAGCGCGCATGGCGGAGATGGTGGGAACGCCGGTGCTGATGGTGCTCTCGGTGCTGTTGCTGGAGTGTGCGGTACAAACGGTGCGTCGTTTCCCGGCGAGTTTTCGTGTCGAAACGCGGGCGCGTGAAGCGGCGCAGCAATCGGTGGGCGGGTCGGCCACCGCTGGTATTACGCATGTGCTGGGATCCCCCTATCTGCTGGGGATCTGCGCATACATGCTGATGTTCACGATCGGTTCAACGATTCTCTATTTCCAGCAGGCGGAGATCGTGGGGGCGCGGTATGCCGACCGGGAATCGCGCACGGCATTTCTCGCAAACATCGATACAGTCGTGCAGTCGCTCACCATTTTGGCGCAGCTGTTCATTACGGGGCGCGTCATCCGGTGGGCGGGGGTGGGTCTCACGCTCGCGATCATGCCGGTGCTCAGCTTTGTGGGATTCACCGCCCTCGGCACGTGGGGCACGCTGACGGTGTTTGTGGTCTTTCAGGTGCTGCGGCGATCGGGGGAATACGCCTTCGGCCGGCCGGCACGCGAGGTGCTGTTTACGGTGGTGTCGGCTGAGGACAAGTACAAAGCCAAGAATCTGATCGACACGTTCGTGTATCGGGGCGGCGATCAGATCGGCGCTTGGAGCTACGCGGGACTGAGTGCGCTCGGCATGGCGGTGGGAACGATCTCGCTACTGGCGGCGCCGCTCAGCGCCCTCTGGCTGGGTGTGGCCATGTGGCTGGGGCGCCGGCATGTGGTCCTGGCCAAGAATGACAGGGCGCCCTAGCGACGGGTGCTGGAGGCTCAGCGCGAATCGACGCGCACGAATCCGTCATACCGCCACGTGCCACCGGTGCGCAGCCAGCGCTCGCAGAACGTGTAGGTATTCGCCTGCGGGGCTTGGCCCTCGAGGGCGGGTGGGGCGGTGAAGCTGGTGGTGTAAAACAGGTGGATCTCGTGGCCCAACGGTCCACGCTCGAGCTTGGAGACCGCCAGCCAGAGCGCCGTTGGCGCCTCGCACCCGGCGCCGCCCACGGCGGTGCAGGGCGTGGCATCGAGCGTTGGCGTGACCGGCCATCCCGAGACGGCGTCGAAGGCATTGTCGCTGACCACGGTGCCACGGAAGCGACGTACGGCTTCGATGGAGGCGTCGCGTCCGAACTGCCGGGTGGCGTACTGCGTCATCGGGATCCCCGCCGGGCGGTCCTGCGCAATAATGCGGGCGAGTGCCTTGCTGATCAGCGATTCGGGGTCGGGCAAGGACCACGCGCCGGCCTGTGACGCGGTGGACGTAGCCACGCCGCGCGGTGTGGCGCGAGGCTGTGCGTCGAGTGTCGCGAGCGGAAGGACCGCAGCAAGCAAAACGGCTGGCAGGAGGCGGGCAGGGGAGGTCACTCCTTAATTCTACTCAGATTCTGGCGCCTCCGGTACGCAGAGTCCACGATTCCCCAACCACGCCGGTTGTGGTATCAGCGCTCTGGCAGTAAAAGGCGGGGCGCAGGTGCCGGCTTGGCAATGAGATAGCCCTGCACAAATTTCGCCCCGTGATCGCGCACCCACGCCAGCTCACCTTTGGTTTCGATGCCTTCCGCGAGGGCATCGATGCCGAGCGAGGTGGCCATGTTGAGGAGATTGGCGGCAATACGTGCCTTGTAGGGATCCTGATCGACGTTGCGGACGAGTTCCATGTCGAGCTTGAGCACGTCAGGGCGCAGCAGGTGAATGAGGTTCAGCGAGGAGTAGCCGGCGCCCAATTCACAAAGAGCGCCCCTTGCAGTTGGTGTGCGTTGGCGTTGGCAATGGCCGACCGACGGGCCGCGAGATCAAGCTGAAATAGCAGCCCTGCGCCGCGAGCGGTATTGAACATCGCCGATGGTGGAATAAACCCGCCTTCGGCGGTGACCCCGCGCAGCAACGCTTCGTAGCCGTAAATGCCCGACGGATCATCGGCATGCACGATCGGCTGGAAGTGCGAGATGACGCGGTGCTCCGCCATGACCGCCAGCAGCCAGCCACTCCGCGCCCTGACCACAAGGCGCGCGAGTCGTCGCGTTCAATCTGCGAGCGCTCCGCCTCCAACGCCTCGGCAATCGCCTCGCACCGCGACACATCGAATCGGAACAGGGCGCCATCCGCCACCGTGAGCTCGGCGTGAATGCCGAACGCGCGGAACACCGCACGGGCCTTTCCGGCCACATGCGGTGCGGGAAACCAGCAATGCAGATCACCAGCGGTGGAATCGGCTGTCGGCAGCAGTTCGCACTTGCGACAGGCTGGTTCGGTGCTGGCCGCGGATACCGCGTTGGCGACTACTGGAAGCACAGCATGCATGCCAGAAAGACGTTCGGGACGGCCGGGTGGACGATCTCTTGGTGATGCACACGGATTCACCCGTCGTCGGGCTCGCGAAAAGTCCTCGTGACTTGTAATGTGGCGTTTCGTTCGGTTCCGGCTGTCGTGCCGCAACAAACCGTACGAGTCAGATTCCCGCCCGCCCGCAAGGTCACGTCTATGAACACCTCACATTCGCTCGTTGTCGTACTCGCTGCCGGACTGATGGCGGGTGCCGCCGTGCCGCTCCGCGCACAAGACGCGCCATCACCCACGGCGTCGCTGGACGCCGCCACGATCGCTGCCATGCGATGGCGCAACATCGGCCCCGCGAATATGATGGGCCGGATCGTGGACATTGAAGGCCTTCCGTCCCCGTCTCGTACGTTCTACGTCTCCACGGCAGCGGGTGGTGTGTTCAAGACCACGAACAACGGCCTCACGTACAAGGCGGTGCTCGATACCGCGCGCGTGGCGGCCGGTGGTGATCTGGCCATTGCGCCGTCCGACTCCAACGTGGTGTACTGGGGCACGGGCGAGCCAAATTCGCGCAATTCCATTTCGCCGGGTGGCGGCGTCTACAAATCCACCGACGGCGGGAAGAGCTGGAAGTTCCTCGGCCTCGCCGAGACGCGTCACATCGCGCGCATTCAGGTGCACCCCACCGATCCCAACACCGTGTGGGTCGCGGCGCTCGGCCACGCCTGGGGGCCTAACAGGGAACGTGGGCTGTATAAGACGACCGATGGCGGTACCACGTGGAAGCTCACCAAGTACATCGATGAGAAGACCGGTTTCATTGACGTGCAGGTCCACCCGCGCGATCCGCAGGTACTCTTTGCGTCGAGCTATCAGCGCGTGCGCGGCCCGTACTTCCTGAATTCCGGCGGCCCGGGATCGGCGCTGTGGAAGAGCATCGATGGCGGCGAGACGTGGGCCGAAGTGAAGGGCGGCGGATTTCCAGCCACCACGAAGGGGCGCATCGACATAGCCATCGCGCTGTCGAATCCGGGCGTCATGTACACGCAGGTGGAAGCCGATACGGCGCCCAATGCGGTGAAGGACGCAAAGAAGTCTCCTGCGCGTCGGCCAAGTGGTTTGTATCGGTCGGAAGACGGTGGGGCCACGTGGGCGTACATGAGTCCCGAGAACACGCGTCCGTTTTATTACAATCAGGTGCGCGTGGACCCGAAGGATCCCAACCGCGTGTACTGGTCGTCCACGCCGGTGAAATATTCCTCCGACGGCGGCAAGACGGCTGGTAATACCACGGTGGGGCTGCATGTCGATCATCACGCCATGTGGATCGATCCCAATGATCCGCAGCGCGTGATCGTTGGTAACGACGGCGGCATCGGCATCTCGGCGGATCGCGGCGGGAACTGGTTCTTCCCCAACTCCCTCGCGCTGGGCCAGTTCTACAACATCTCCGCCGACATGGGCGTGCCGTATCGCGTGTGTGGTGGGCTGCAGGACAATGGGTCGTGGTGCGGGCCGAGCCGTCGGAAGCAGGGGCCGATTACGAACGCCATGTGGCACAACGTGGGTGGTGGCGACGGGTTCGTGACGCAGCAGGATTATACGAATACCGACATCCTGTACTCCACGTCGCAGGCTGGCAACATGGGCCGACTCAACTACGCCACGGGAGAGCGTACCGCGCTGCGCAAACCCACGTGGCGCGAGAGCGGCTACCTGCAGTGGAACGATTCGATCTACGCGGTCTGGCCCGACACGACCCAGTCGGCCACGACGGCGCAGAAGCGGCGGATTGCGGCCTTCCGCACGCGGCAGCGCACAGATTCGGTGGCGTATGCGCTGCGGTGGAACTGGAACACGCCGTACCTCATCAGCCAGCACAACGCAGCGACGCTGTATTTTGGCGCGAACCGTGTGCTCAAGAGCGTGAAATACGGCGACGAAATGTTTCCGATCTCGCCCGAGCTGTCGTATGCCGATTCGGCCAAACTGGATGTGGCGTTGCGCACGACCGGCGGTATCACGCCCGACGTGACGGGTGCCGAGACGTTTGGTACCGTCGTGTCGCTGAACGAGTCGCCGATCCGTCCGGGATTGCTGTACGCCGGTACGGATGACGGTCGCGTGTGGCTCACGCGGAACGACGGCGCGAACTGGGAAGAGTTGACGGCGCGCATTCCGGGGGTGCCAGCTGGAAGCTACGTCTCACGCATTGAGCCGTCGCACTTCGACACGGCCACGTTCTACGTCACGTTCGACAATCATCGGCGCAATGATTTCACGCCGTATGTGTTCGCAACGTCGAACTATGGTACGTCGTTTGTGAGCATTGCCAGTAACTTGCCCACGGGTCAGCCGGACTTCGTGCATGTGATTCGCGAAGACACGAAGAATCGCGATCTGTTGTTTGTCGGCACCGATGTGGGTCTGTACGTATCCATCAATCGTGGCATGTCGTGGCAGAAGTTCATGAGTGGACTGCCTACCACGCCGGTGCATGATCTGCTGGTGCATCCGCGTGACGGTGAGCTGATTGCCGGAACGCACGGTCGGTCCATCTGGATTGCGGACATCACGCCGTTGCAGCAGATGACGGCCGAGGTGCGTGCGGCGAAGACCACGTTCTTCGATCCGCGCACTGCGTTCCAGTGGGGAGAGTCGCCGATCAATGGCGGGAACAGTGGGCAGGGCGTATTTGCGGCGCCGAGCCCGCAGTATGGGGCGTCGATGTGGTACCGGCTGACGGCCGCGGCCGGTGGTCCGGTGCGCCTTGTGGTGCAGGATGCGTCGGGTGATACGCTGCGCACACTCACCGGCCCGGGTCAGGTTGGGCTGCACAACGTGGTGTGGGATATGCGGGCTCAGCGGCCGGCAGTGCGGGTCGCGCTGTCGCCGGCGCAGGTGCGCGATAGCATGAACACCGCGGTGCGTGTGAACCGCGCGCTTGACTCATTGGAAAAGGCGGAGGCGGTGCCGGCGCCGATGCTGGCGATGATCCGCACCTCGGTGCGCACCGGGCAGCCGCCAGCGGAGATGCAGGCGATGCTGGCTGGCTTTGGTGGTGGTGGCGGTGGCGGTGGCGGCGGGTTCGGGGGTGGCCAAGGCGGCGCATTGGTGGAGCGTCCCGGTGAATCGCGTGCCACGCCGAGTTTTCCAACGCCGGCCGCAGCCGGTGCGGGTGGTCGTGGGGGGGCGGCGGCCGATGCCGGCGGTCTGCAGGCGGCGTTTGGTCCGCTGCGCGAGGCACTGGGTGACGATTTTGCGGCACTCGGGTTGTTCCCGGGCGGCGGCCGTGGTGGCCGCGGTGGCGGGGCACAGAATTACCTCGTGGGCACGGGCGACTATCGCGTGACGATCGTGGTGGGTGGTCAACCGTATTCTCGCCTGCTCCATGTGGAGCAGCGGACGCCCTGAGGTGGGCTGAGCGGGTGGGTCCTCGATGCTGCGGGGCTCTGTGTTTCGGCTTTCTATTACTGACAGCTGAGCAGGGAGATGGGGCAGCACTTTTACAGCAAGACGACAAGAAAACAACAAGAGAAAGATAGGAGAACGGCAGGAGAACGACAGGAGAACGACAGGAGAACGACTGTTTGTACTTGGCGGGGCGGTCCGCCTTGATGGCTCAGGACTGCTCGCTCACCGAGAGTGCGGCCAATCGCTCGCCCAGTTCGGTATGTCCGCGCACGGTGGCCATCTGGGCGGGGGTGGTGCCGTCGTCCATACGGGCGTGGGGGTCGGCACCGCGGGCGATGAGGAGATCGCAGAGCGCAGTCTCGCCGCGCGACGCGGCGAGGTGCAGAGGGGTCACACCGTGTGAGGCCTTGGCGGTCACATCGGCGCCGGCAAAAATGAGGCGCCGTACCAGCACCGGGCTGGCGGCGCCGGCCAGCGCGGCGTGCAGGGGCGCATTGCGCGTGGCGTTGGTGGAATGCGCGTCGACGGGCGCGGTGTGATCGATGAGCAACGTCGCTGCTGCATCCCGACCGAAGAATGCGGCCAGATGCAGCGGCGTCCAGCCATCGCTGCTGCGCAGGACCCGGGCATTGTCATCGTTCTCGAGGCGGTCGCGGAGCGCGACCACATCGCCCAGTGCGGCGGCTTCGCAGGCGTCGAGTACGCGCCCGTGGAGGAGTGTCGGCACGAGCTCAAACGCACCCAGATAACAGGCGTACAGGACGAGCGATTCGCCACTCGTTGCCCGCGCGACGGCGAGCGCGGCGTTTTGGGACAACAGGCGTTCGATTGCGGCGCGATCGCGGGTCGTGATCGCTTGGAGCAAGGCGTCGGGAGCCGTAGGGTGCATGCGGATAAACGTGCGCCGCGTTCCGCCGGTTGGCTATCGGTGTGTCGCGGTTTGGTCACGGGCGGTCTGTCCCCGTGCGGACGGACGCTCCGCAGGTTAGCGTCGCCCCATGACCTTCCGTCCACTTCTCCGCCTCGTGTGGCGTGCAGTCGCCCTGCCGCTGGTGTGTACCGTGCTGGCTGCCTGTGCCGGTGTACGCGCTCCCGCCGCGAAACGCGCGGCCCCCCGCGTCGAGGCCGTGCCCGCTCGGCCCATTCTCATCGCGCACCGTGGAGCCAGCGGGCACCGTCCCGAGCATACACTGGAGGCGTACACGCTGGCGGTTACGATGGGAGCGGATTTCATCGAGCCGGATCTCGTGAGCACCAAAGACGGGGTGTTGGTGGCGCGCCACGAAAACGAAATCGGTGGCACCACCGACGTGGCTACGAAGTTTCCTGAGCGGCGCACGCGCAAGCTGATCGACGGTGATTCGATCACGGGGTGGTTCACGGAAGACTTCACACTGGCGGAGCTTCGCACGTTGCGCGCCAGGGAGCGCCTGTCGTTCCGCTCGCACGTGTACGACGGACAGTTTCTGGTGCCCACGTTCGACGACGTGCTGGCACTCGCCGACTCACTCGGTCGCGCGCGCGGACGTGTCGTGGGGGTGTATCCGGAGACGAAGCACCCCACGTATTTCCGGAGCATCGGCTTGCCGATCGAGCCAGGACTCCTCGCGTCGCTGCGTGCCCGCGGCCTCGACCGCGCTGAGGCGCCGGTATTTATTCAGAGTTTCGAGAGCGGTAATCTGCAGACGCTGGCTAAAGAAACACGCATCCGGCTGATTTATCTCGTGTCGAACGCGGCGCAGGTCACGCCGCCCGCGTTGCGCGAGATCGCTGCGTATGCCTATGGTATTGGCGCGAACACACGGCTGGTGGTCGGTGCGGACAGCGCCGCAGTTCCCACTACGCTCATTGCCGACGCGCACGCCGCTGATCTCGCCGTGCATGTGTGGACGTTGCGTTCGGAGGCAATGTTTCTACCCGTACGATACGGCGGTGATCCACTCGCCGAAGTGCGGGAGCTTACCCGACTGGGGGTTGATGGAATCTTTGGCGACTTTCCGGATGTGCTCACGAACGCACTGCGTCGCTGAGTACATCAATGACGCCGTAGCAGCGCACTGAGCAATAGCACGGTGTGCCTCATGTGATCAGTATCGAACAGTGCGCAGAGTGCGGGGTAACATAAGTTCGTCAAAGTCTCTTCATCATCTATTGGCGCCTTGACACGGTGCACATTCCTTTTCGCCGAATCTTCTTATGAAAACGCTCCCTGACCTACGCAGGTCTACTGCCCGATTGCTGCTCGTCGGAGCAGGTTCGTCCGTGTTGCTGGCCATGGCGGCCGCCACGGAAGCGCGTGCCCAAGGGGTACGCCTCACCCTCGCCCCAGCCGCTGAATATGTCTGGTGGGACAAGACCACGGGCATCGAAGACGGAACGCTCTTCGGCGGCCGACTGGGCGCTGATTTCGGGTCCCTGCTCTCCGTGAGCGGTTACTATCACAGGGGCACCGGATTTGGCGTGCAGCGCGACAGCCTCTCCTCGGCTGGTCAATTGCTGGTGGGGCCTCGTCAGACCAACACCGGCGTGAGTACGTATGGTGGTAACCTCGCCTTGCGCCTGAGCTCGGCACGACTCGCACCGTTCATCTCTGCCGGCGCGGGTATCATACGCTTCGACCCCGACAGCGTGAAGCGAGTTGAGCAGATCAACTATCGCTACGGCGGAGGCTTTCAGTATGACGCCTCGTCGAATATCCGTGCCATGGTGATGGTGGAGGATTCGCGCTTCCGACTCGCGCCGGGTGCCTTGTTTCCGGCAGAGCCAGGCAGTATGCCACTCGCTGATCGCCAAGCCACGCGCAGTAACTGGACCGTGAGCGCCGGACTCGGCGTGGCAGTCGGCGGCTCCGTTGGCGATGATGATCCCGAGACCGAACGCTGGTCGATGGGGTCCGTGCCGATCGAGCCCTTTGTTGGCCGTTTGGAATTCGATGATCCCTCCATGTCGCGTCAGGCGCTGGCCGGTGTGCGCACCGGCGTGGATTTCGGTCAGTATGTGGGGCTTCGCGGCTTCTACTGGCAAGGTCGCTCCAGCGACCTGAAGGAAAGGCAGGACATGCAGAGCTACGGTGGTGAAGCGCAATTCAATTTCACGCGCTCTCGCGGACCGTCGCCTTTTCTTGTGCTCGGCGCTGGTCGCCTCGACTATGGCGAGGACTATCGGGACAACGCTGGTCGCACGCGGGAAGACGAAACCGCACTGATCGTGGGCGCCGGTGTGGCTTTGCGTCTCGCGGACGCATTTCGTTTGAACATCGCGGTGCGTGACTATGTCCGTGGTCCACAGGAACTCGACAGCCTGTCATCTATCGATAAACTCACGAACAACTTTATGTACACCGTAGGGCTAGGCATCGATCTTGGTCGGTCTCGGAGTGATGTGGTGGCCCCGCGCGATGAACGCATGACGCCCCGTGACCGGGAGCTTCGTCGGATGGGTGACGACGCCCGTCGTTCTCGTGCTGCGCGCATCGATTCGATACAAATCGAGACCCGCGTGGTGATGATGCCGAGCAACGCCCGCATGATCACGTTACCGGTGCCGGTAAATGGTGAGCTGTACGTGCGGTACGGTGACAGCACTACCATGCGCCCGAGCATCACAGCGAAGGCACCGGACAGTGCCACCATGGTCCGCACCGTCGATCCGACGGATGCCATGATTCAGTCACTCAAGGCGCGTATCGACAGCCTGGAAGCACGGCTTGCCAGGACGGCACCGGCCGTACCGTCCGCACCACCGGCCGCGCCTGTGCCGCCCACCGTCGTTATCCTGCCGGCCGCTCCGGCTGCCGATCGTGGTGCCACCGTGGTCACGCGAAACTCCGGTATGCCCGTAGAACAAATGACTGAAGGCTCAGACATGATGGGCATGCAGGTGCGATCCGTTTCGCCGTACGTGGCGGGCTTCGATCAGCTCGTGATCGGCGCACAGCTGGATGCCGGTCCGGTCTTCGGCGTCTCTGCCTTGCGGCTCGTACCGGATTTCGCGATCGGTCTCGGCGACAATCCGTCGATGTCGTTGGCTGTTGGCGCTCAGTACAATTTCCAACTGCTCAAGATCAACGCGCCGGGTACGTATCGTCCGTATGTACGTGCCGGGCTTGGTTTTCTCGCCGCCAGTGGTAGCCGGGACTCGGAGTTTGGCGTGAATCTCGCCTATGGTTTGACGTATGGTCGTGCGGCATCCGTCGCGGACTCCGTGGCCAACAACAAGCGACCACTGGTGTTCGTGGAGCATCAGGGCATCAATTTCTACAGCACCAATCGCTTTCTGCTCGGGCTGCGCTTCAACACGAGATAGGTCTCGCGCAGATTCCATAGCAGGCACAGAGCCTCTGTCCGTATCGTGACAGGGGCTCTGTGCTGTCACGGTGCTGCGCGTCACCGTACATTCGGGACATCATGGCAGACATTTCCTCAGCAACCCGCGTCGAGAAGGATCAACCGCTCCGCGACGACATTCGCCTGCTGGGTCGCTTGCTCGGCGACACCCTGCGGGAGCAGGAGGGTGACGACATCTTCCAGCTCGTGGAGTCGGTGCGGCAAGCAGCGGTGCGCTTTGCGCGTAATGGACAGCCGGCAGATCGCGCCGAGATTCATCGACTGCTCGATACGCGTCCCCCCGAGGATATGCACCGCGTGGTACGGGCGTTTTCGTACTTCCTGCAGCTGGCGAACATTGCGGAAGACGCACACCGCGCCCGGCGCCGGCGCGCGCACGAGGTGATGGGCTCTCCAGCTCGGGAAGGCACCCTCGCGTTCGCGCTCGACGCCGTGTCACGGGCGCTTCCATCGTCCGGGCAGGCCGCAGATCGGACCGCCGCGTTTTTCCGCACGGCCCTTGTGTCGCCCGTGCTCACGGCGCATCCCACCGAGGTGCAGCGGCAGAGTACCCAGCAGGGTCTTCAACAAATTGCGACGCTGCTTGACCGGCGGGAGCGGCAGACGCTTACCCCGGACGAACAACGCGCGACCGACGACGCGCTGACGCAGCAGGTGCTGATGCTCTGGCAGACACGCATGGTCCGCAGTGAGGGGTTGCGAGTCATCGACGAGGTCAAGAACGGCATCAACTATTATCGCAGTACATTCTTCACGGAATTACCGCGTCTGCACGGTGAAACCGAAGATCTGTTACGCGCGCGCTGGCCGGAACGCTCTTGGACGCTGCCGGCGTTCCTGCGCGTTGGTAGCTGGATCGGCGGTGACCGCGACGGCAATCCGTTCGTGACGGCAGATATCCTGCGTGACACGGTACGCTTGCAAGCTTCGGCCACCTTCGAGTTCTATCTCGAGGAGGTCCATGCCTTAGGCCGCGAGCTGCCGCTGTCTCAAACGCTGGTCAGCGTCACCGACGCGCTCGCCGCACTGTCGGCGCGCGCGCCCGACACCTCGGTGCAGCGGCTCGACGAGCCGTATCGCCGCTCGCTCATTGGCCTGTACGCCCGACTGTCGGCGACGGCGCAGTCGCTGGGTCTTCCTGCTCCGGTACGACAGGCCGTCGGTGCGGAACTCCCGTACCACGCTGCGGGCGAGTTCGCGCAGGATCTCGTAGTGATCCGGGATTCGCTGCAACAACACGGCGCCGCACGCCTGGCCACCGGACGACTCCGACGTCTGGTGCGCGCGGTCGAGCTCTTTGGCTTTCATCTCGCACCGCTTGATCTGCGTCAGAACTCCGACGTCCATGCGCGGGTGGTGGACGAACTGCTGGCACGCAGCGGCGTCTGTGCGGCATATGCCACACTGACCGAATCCGAGCGCGTCGCGCTGCTGTGCACGGAGCTTGCCGGTACGCGGCCGCTCTACTCCCCGCATCTCACCTACTCAGCGGAAGTCGCGGCCGAGCTGGAGATCCTCTTTGCCGCGCACGCGCTTCGTGCCCGTTTTGGTGACGCCGCGATTCCACACTATGTCATCTCCAAGTGCGACGGCGTCTCGGACTTGCTGGAAGTGGCGCTCTTGCTCAAGGAGGCGGGACTCGCCACCGGCGGCGAGTCGCCGCGTGCGGGGGTGCAGATCGTTCCACTTTTCGAAACCATCGCGGATCTGAGAAGCGCCGGGACCACCATGCAGGCCGCGTTCGCGTTACCGGGATATCGCGCGCTGGTTCGTTCGCTCGGCGATGTGCAGGAAGTGATGCTGGGGTATTCCGACAGCAACAAGGATGGCGGGTTTCTGACCTCCGGCTGGGAGCTGTATCAAGCGGAGCTGGCGCTGATGCGGGTGTTCGACGCACACGGCGTACGTCTACGCCTCTTTCACGGGCGTGGCGGCTCGGTGGGACGTGGCGGTGGTCCGAGCTACGATGCCATTCTCGCGCAGCCTGCGGGCGCCGTACGGGGGCAGATCCGTATCACGGAGCAGGGCGAAGTGATCGCGTCCAAATACACCACCCCCGATGTCGGACGGCGTAATCTCGAGATTCTTATTGCGGCCACGCTGGAAGCGTCGCTCACCGATCACGAAAATCGTGACGATCGCGCGGAGGCATTCCATCCGGTGATGGAGCGCCTCTCGACGCTTGCCTTTCACGCGTATCGTGAGTTGGTGTACGAGACGCCCGGCTTCGTACAGTACTTTCGGGAGTCCACGCCACTCGCCGAGATTGCTACGCTTAATATCGGCAGTCGTCCCGCGTCCCGTCGGCCGAGCGAGCGCATCGAAGACCTACGCGCAATTCCTTGGGTGTTTGCGTGGGCACAGTGTCGGCTGATGCTGCCGGGGTGGTACGGCTTCGGCAGCGCCGTGTCAGCTTATCTGCAGGAAGTACCCGACGGCTTACCCGTGCTGCAGCGCATGGCGGCGCACTGGCCGTTCTTCCGCACCCTGCTGTCCAATGTAGACATGGTGCTGGCAAAGTCGGATCTCGCCGTTGCGTCGCGGTATGCGGAACTCGTGCAGGACGCCGACCTGCGGCAGCGGATCTTCGGCAGTATCGCAGCCGAGTGGACGCGCTCACGGGAGGCGTTGCAGCAGATCACGGGGCAGGCCGAGTTCCTGGCGGACAATCCGCTGCTCAAGCGATCCATTGCGAACCGGTTTCCGTACATGGATCCGCTCAATCATCTGCAGATCGAACTGCTACGTCGCTATCGCCATGCGCAGGCAGAGGGCCTACCCGCCGATTCAACGCGAGCCAGCGAGCGACTGCGACGCGGCATCCACATCACGATCAACGGTATCGCGGCCGGACTACGAAACAGCGGGTGAGCCGCCCGTGTCGGCGTCCCACCCGCAGAGGGGTTTCCTGTGGTAGTCGGATTACGGCCCGCACCATCACGCCATGTCGAATTCCTTGCCGAATGCGACGTCGAATGAGAAAGTCTTGGCGCGGCTGCGGGTTTCCATCATGTCCGAAACGCGCTCGAGGCGGGCGGGCACGGCCATGATACGTTCCTGGGCCTTGCGGCCGGCTTCATTGAGGCCCTGCACCGTGTCGATGGCCCAGAACTTGATGAGCTCCTCAACGATTTTGAGATAATCGCGCGGCCCGTATATCCCAGCCCGACGAATGACGTCGGCCATCTCCCGGAAGTTGGGCATGTTCACGCCGGGCATCTCGATGCTCGGCATGAGCGCCGCCGCCGACTCCATGGCCCGGTTGGGGTCGCGCTGCATGACGCGGGCGAAGATCTCACGGTAAAACACGTAGTGCCGTGCCTCTTCCTTGGCCACGTTCATGAGCACCGTGCCAATCAGCGGCTCGTACTCGCCGGCCAGCTTGCCCGTGTTGGCGTGGCTCACCTGCGTGGCGCGCTCCTGCAGCGACGTGTACACGAACACGCGATACGGATCCTTGTCCCAATCAGGTTCGAACCCGGCGCGCAGATACTCGAACTGCATGCGCTCCAGCACAGGATTGGCGAGGATTTTGCTGTCGTGCGCGTAGTCGTGCAGTACCGCGCCGTGCCGGTCTTCCTCGGCCGTCCACAGGTTATTCCACTTGGCCCAGAAGGTATCGCCGCCCAGATAGACCGCCAGCAGACGATGGAAGTGCGGGAGTCCTTCTTCCGTGAGTGTGTTGAGCGCCAGCGCCACACGGGCCGGCATGCTGATGCCGCGCGCACGTTCGCGCAGCTGCTTCACCCAGGCATCGGGATCGGTATCGGGTTCGGGTGCGAGCAAATCGGACGGGAACCACAAGATGCGCTTTGACTCATGGACTTCCATGAGCTCCTGCACATCGGGCTCGAGGTCGTTGAGGACTTCGACTTTAGCGAGCGTTTCAAAATCGGGCGTCAGCATTCCCGGGGGAGTTCGAGCATGAAAGAACCGCCATGTGCGCCGTGGTCCGGACAGGTGGCGGGCAACGGATCCCCTGTAAGATAGGCGATTCGGTACGTCGCCGCTCGGATCTCCGATGAAAACCTCGGTATGGCCGCGTCCGAACCGGCGCGTCCGTACAGTGACCACAGCACGTGATGTTCTGCGCTAACTTGGAAGCATGACACCACCTGCCACAGGCAAGCCCAAGTACGATACGAAGCGCGCATGGGCCGAAGCCCGCGCGCTGATTTACGATCATCGCCGCTCCGTCTCCATCGGACTCGTGCTGATGCTGATCAGCCGTGCGGCGGGATTTATCCTGCCATATTCCACCAAGTTCGTCCTCGACGACGTGCTGCCCAACCGAAACCTGCAGATGCTCGGCTATGTGGCCCTGCTTGGGTTCGCCGCCACCATCGTGCAGTCCATCACCGGGTACGCGCTGTCACAGGTGGTGAGTGTCGCAGCGCAGCAGGCGATCGCGCGACTCCGCGAGGAAGTGCAGGGGCACCTCATTCGGCTGCCGGTACGTTTCTTCGACAGCACCAAGACCGGCGTGTTGGTGTCGCGCGTGATGAGCGACCCCGAAGGGATCCGCAATCTCATCGGCACGGGCTTGATACAGCTCACCGGCGGTATAGTGAGCGCCATCGCCGCGCTGGGAGTGCTGCTCTATCTGAACTGGCGTCTGACTGCGGCAACGATCGTGTTTCTGGCCGCGTTCGGCGCGGTCATGTCTGTCGCCTTCAAGCGGTTACGCCCGATCTTCCGCGAGCGCAGCATCATTCAGGCCGAGGTCACCGGTCGACTCACGGAAACGCTGGGCGGTATTCGTTTGATCAAGGTGTACACGGCGGAAGAGCGGGAAAAGGCGGTCTTCGGCGAAGGGGTTCAGCGGCTGTTTCAGAACATCGCGAAGACGATTACCGGCACCTCACTCACGGGCACGCTGGGGCTAGCGGTGGTGGGTGTGATCGGTGTGATCGCGATGTATGTGGGTGGTGGCGACGTGATTGCCGGCCGTATGACGGTGGGCAGTCTGATTACATTCGTGATTTTCGTGGGCATCATCACCGCGCCGCTCGTACAGATCGCCAGCATCGGCACGCAGATCACGGAAGCGTTTGCTGGGCTGGATCGGATCCGCGAGCTGCGTGACATGGCCACGGAAGATCAGGAAGACGCCAGCAAACACGCGGTACCGACGATCGTGGGACGCGTGGAGTTCGACCACGTGTCGTTCGAGTATGACAAGGATGTTCCGGTGCTCAAGGACATCACCTTTACGGCACCCGCCGGCACGACGACGGCACTGGTGGGGTCGAGCGGGAGCGGCAAGAGCACGATGATCTCGTTGATCATGGCCTTCGCGCAACCGCAGGTCGGCAATATCCTGGTGGACGGCACGCCGATTTCGCAGCTACGCCTGCGCGAGTATCGCCGTCATCTGGGCGTGGTGCTGCAGGACAACTTCCTGTTCGACGGGACGGTGAAGGACAACATCGCCTTCACCAAACCCGGCGCGACGACTGAAGAAGTGACGGCGGTGGCCAAGATCGCCAATGCGCACGACTTCATCATGGAGTTCCCGCAGCAGTACGACACGATCGTGGGCGAGCGCGGCGTCAAACTCTCCGGCGGTCAGCGACAGCGCGTAGCGATCGCACGCGCCATCTTGGCGAATCCGCGCATTCTCATACTTGATGAAGCCACCAGTTCGCTCGACTCAGAGAGCGAGCACCTCATTCAGGAAGGCCTCCGTCGCCTGCGCGCCGGCCGCACCACGTTTGTTATCGCGCACCGGTTAAGCACGATCACGAGCGCCGATCAGATCCTCGTGCTGGAGCACGGCCAGATCATCGAGCGAGGCACACACAGCGAACTCCTCGTCCTCGGCGGTCGCTACCGCGATCTGTACAACCGGCAGTATCAACTGGAGCAAGACCAGTTCATCAATCCGGGCGAAGAGATTGTGGCAAGGGGTTGAGAGCTCAGAGCTCAGAGCTAAGAGCTAAGAGCTCAGAGCTCAGAGCTCAGAGCTAAGAGCTCAGAGCTAAGAGCTCAGAGCTACAGCGCCTCGCTCTTAGCTCTGAGCTCTTAGCTCTTAGCTCTAAAACCACTCCCCGAGCCGCACATACCACACATCCCCGCCGGCATTATTGAGGCCGCGGGCGATCTGGATGGCGAGGACGCCGGCGCGGAGTTCGGCGCCGATGCGTGCGCCGGCAATGATCTGGCCGGAGGGCGTGTCGGCGCGGCGCACCAGAAAACCGCCGCCGGTACCGGTGGCGCCGACGCCGAGTTGGATGATGGCACGCACCGGGCCATAGGCATCGCGTGCGAGGTCGAAGCCGAGCATGGCTTCCTGCTCACCGCGGCGTTCCGTGGTGCGAAGCCCCGGGAAGCCCTGAAAGCCGCCCAGGATGAACTGTTGGTGGATCGGCGCACCCGTCGACCAGCCAGCGCGCAGTCGAGGCACCATCGTGATGGCGCCCAGCGCGAAGCGATGCGCCACGTCGAGATGGGCGCGCTGATAGCGCGTATTGACCTCGCCCGTGAGCACCGCCTGTCGTGGGTTGCTCCCGCTGTCTTGGACGAAGCGAAGACTCAGGCCGACCGCGCCCACCGTGGGCTCGTCGGTGCGCCATGTCCGCAGGTTGGGGGTCACCGTCATGAGGACGCCACGGGCGAGCCGCGTGCTGATCCCGGCGGCAATTTCCACGTCGCGCGTGGCGAGGGTGCCCGGTTCGGCGCTATCGGTAAAAAGCAGTACGTCTTCGCCGACGGTGCGCAGGCTCGCGACCAATGGCACGGCCCGTTGGAAAGCGGGAATGCGTCGACGGAGGCCGGCGCGGCCTTCCTGCCGATATTTGCCCACGTCCAACGTGACGGAGCCTTCCACGGAGGAGCGGAAGAGGTTGCGCTGTGCGAAGCCACCCCAAATCCGTCCGCCTAAATCGTTGTCATAGGCGAGGCCCAGCACCAACGCCTGCCGTGCGCTGCGCACTGGCAATACGGCGAAGGCCACGGTGGCGTCGGGCACGACCGAATCGGTGGCCGACGGGCCCGGCGTGAGCCATATGGCGCGATAGTCGTCGGAGGTGCCGAGTTGCAGGAGGCGCGCGCGCAGGGAGTCTTCGTTCAGACGACGGCCGGCCTGAAGGCCGAGGGCGAAGCGCAGCGTTTGCGCTTCCAGCAGTTGCGGCGACTGCACCTCGAACGCGGTGACGACATGCGGTGGCACTACGCGTTGCGTGAGCGCACCCTGCGCGGACGCGCGTTGGCTGCGCGTGGTGAGACATCCGGCTTGGGCGAGCATGGCGCGTGCTTCGCGCATGCCACCGGCTACCAGCGAATCAATCGCCTGCGTGGAAAAATCGAGCGGGTTGAACGTGGTCGTCGCATTGCGAATGATCACGTCGTCTGCGCGGAAGTCCGACGAATCGTTGCGGAACAGGTAGTTGCTGAGTTGCAGCGCCACCTTGAACGGATCGCCAAGTAGTGCGTCGTCCACCCGATCATTGGGGAGCATGGAGACGATCACGCGGTCGGCGCCCATCGCGCGGGCGGCGGCCACGGGAATGTTGTCGGCGATGCCGCCGTCCATGAGCACCTCGTCGCCGATCACACCCGGCCGAAACAACAGGGGAATGGCAAACGACGCGCGCACGGCTTGTGCCAGATCGCCTGCGCCGATCACCACCGGGGTGCGGGTCGAAAGCCGCGTGCCGATCACGCGCAATGGGATGGGCAAGCGATCGAAGTCCCCTCGCGCCAAGAGGTTTCCCCGCAGCATCAGGGCCGACATCAACGCATTCACTTCGGGTTCCCGCACGGAGCCAGTCTGCAAGGCCCACCCACTGGTGCCGCGTTCCCACACCGCATAGGCCGGCAACGTGCCCAACACCCCGGGCGCCGTCGGACTGTACGCCCGGATGACGTCGGCAATCGGCAGGGCGCGAGCGATGGAGTCGATTTCGCGTCCCGTGTAACCACTGGCGTACATCCCGCCCATAATCGCCCCGATCGACGACCCCACGATCAGATCAGGACGAATACCGAGCGAGTCGAGCACGCGGAAGACGCCGATATGGGCGAAGCCTTTGGCGCCACCGCCGCCGAGCACCAGCCCGGTGACCCGCGGGGCACAGGTCGCGACGGCGGGGGCTGTTTCCGCCTGTCCCACGGCTGAGCGCGGCAGGCCGCACCCTACGCACAGCGCCAGAAGCAGAAGTTGTCGTCGAAGCCGCATGTCTCAAGCATAGCCGCCCCCTGCTCATGGAGCAGTCGGGGGAACGCCCTCGCTAAAGCGGGTGCGACAGGCGACCTTTCATCAATAGATGATTACTCGAATCCCGCTTACGTGACCGCACCGACGTCGTTTTCCTCGCTGCAACTCCATCCGAGCCTTCAGAAAGGTCTGAAAGAGCTTGGTTTTGCACGCCCCACGCCCATTCAGGCCGAGTCCATTCCTCCGGCGCTTGAAGGACGGGACGTGCTGGCGTGCGCCATGACCGGCAGCGGCAAGACCTACGCCTTCCTGCTCCCCATTCTCCATCAGCTCATGGAGAAGCCGCGTGGTTCCACGCGCGCCCTGGTGCTTACTCCCACTCGTGAGCTGGCCGCGCAGATCGTGGAAAGCTTCAACGACGTGGCCGTGCACACGCCACTTACCGGAGCGGCTGTGTTTGGCGGGGTCGGGATGGGTCCGCAGGAGCACGCCTTCCGTACCGGGGCCGACGTCATCGTGGCCACCCCGGGCCGGCTGCTCGACCACTTCCGGCAGCCCTACGCGAAGCTCGAGGGGCTCGAATACCTCGTGCTCGACGAGGCCGATCGCATGCTCGACATGGGCTTTCTGCCCGAAATCAAGAAGATCTTGCGCCACCTGCCGTCGAGAAAGCGGCAGACGCTGTTCTTCAGCGCCACCATGCCGGCCCCGATCGCGGCGCTCACCAAGGAGATGCTGAGCAACCCGGTCACGCTCAACCTCCAGCGCCAGGCTGCACCGGCCAAGGGCATCACGCAGGCGGTCTACCCGGTAGCGCAGGATCTCAAAAGCGCGCTGCTCGTGACGCTGCTCAACCGCGGCGATATGCCGCAGGCGCTGGTGTTCACGCGCACCAAGCACCGCGCCAACCGGCTCGCGTCGCAGTTGGTGGCGGCGGGCATCAAGGCCGAACGTATTCACGGCAACCGTTCGCAATCGCAGCGCACGCAGGCGTTGGCCGGCTTCAAGGACGGTCAGTACCAGGTGCTCGTGGCCACCGACATTGCCGCGCGTGGTATCGACGTGGAAGCACTGGGTCATGTGGTGAACTTCGACGTGCCGGTGGCGTCGGAAGACTACATCCACCGCGTGGGCCGCACGGCACGCGCCGAAGCGACGGGTGAAGCGTTTACCTTTGTGTCGCCGGAAGAAGAGGACGAACTGAAGCAGATCGAGCGCGCGATCAAGAAGCAGTTGCCGCGCGTGACGGTGCCTGATTTCGATTATCACGCGAAACCGCAGGCCAAGCTGGAAGTACCACTCGCTGAACGGATCGCGGAAATCCGTAAGAAAAAGGCGGAAGACCGCGCCCGTGCGTCCGCCAAGGCTGAACGTCGCACCGCCTCGCAGGGTGGCGGCGCGTCGGCCAAGCCGGCAGCACGCCCGGCCGCCAAGTCGGCGTCCCGATCGCCCGCTGGTGGTAAGAGCGGCGGCAGCAGTGGTGGGGCTGGTGGCGGAGGCAGAAGTCGTGGTCCCGCGCGTCCGCCCGCCCGAGGCCCCGGCCCCAGCCGCGGCCCGGCGCGCGGCAACAACGATGCCGGAGGCAGTCCGTACGCGTGAGCGGGAGCGCACGGTATCCCATGCCGGCGTCACCCCACCCCACTTAGCGCCGCAAGTAAGCCCCGCTTACGATAGCCCCTCGATGGTGCCGTCGCCGCGCAATCGCATCTGCTCCGCCGCGGGCACCTTCGACAATCCCGGCATCGTCATGATGTCGCCGCAGGTCGCCACCACGAAGCCCGCGCCCGCCGACCCGGTCACGTCCTGCACGGTAAGACGGAATCCCCGCGGCACACCCAGCTTGCTGGCATCATCGCTCAGCGAGTACTGCGTCTTGGCCATACACACGGGCGTTTCGCCCATCCCGTTGGCTTCCAGCCACGCCATAGAGCGTTCTGCGGCCGCCGTGAAGTTCACACCGTCGGCGCCGTAGACACGCTGCGCGACGGTGGTGATCTTGTCGCGGATGGGCAGCGCGCTGTCATACAGCGGCCGGAACGACGCGCTCTTCGCATCGAGCACGGCGAGTACCTCCTGCGCCAACGCGACACCGCCCGCCCCGCCCTGCGCCCACACGTCGCACAACGCCACCCGCACGCCATGTTGCGCGGCGTAGTCGGCTACTATCGTCAACTCGGCGTCGGTATCCGACAACCGACGATTGATCGCCACCACCACCGGCACCCCAAACTGTTGCACATTACCTATGTGATGCGCGAGGTGCGGTAGTCCTCGTTCGAGAGCGCCGAGATCTTCCTGGTCGAGCGCCGTCTTGGCGAGTCCGCCCTGCATTTTGAGCGACCGCACCGTGGCCACCAGCACCGCCGCCTCCGGATTGAGCCCGCCCGCTCGACACTTGATGTCGAAGAATTTCTCGGCGCCCAGATCGCTGCCGAAGCCGGCCTCGGTGACCACGATGTCACCGAGCGCCAATCCGGCGCGTGTGGCCACGAGACTGTTACAGCCGTGCGCGATGTTGCCGAAGGGCCCGGCATGCAGAATGGCCGGACCGCCCTCGAGTGTTTGCACCAGATTCGGGCGCAACGCGTCTTTCAGCAGGAGCGTCATGGCACCGGTGGCCTTGAGGTCGCGCGCATATACCGGCGTGCGCGCGCGACCACCCGCGGTACCGACGATGATGTTGCCCAGTCGGCGTTCGAGATCCGTAGCGTCGGCGGCGAGCGCTACGATCGCCATGACTTCGCTGGCGGGAATGATCACCCAGCGCTCTTCGCGCATCACGCCGTTGCCGGTACCAACGCCAATCACCGCGTGACGAAGCGCGCGATCGTTCATATCAATGGTGCGAGGCCACGCAATGCGCTTGGGATCAAGCCCCAGCGGGTTTCCGTGATAGAGGTGGTTGTCCAGCATCGCCGAGAGTAGCGAGTGAGCGCTGGCAATCGCGTGGAAGTCGCCGGTGAAGTGGAGATTGATGTCCTCCATGGGAAGCACCTGCGCGTAGCCGCCACCCGCCGCGCCACCCTTTACACCGAACACCGGGCCCAGACTTGGTTCGCGCATGCAGAGCACGGCGTTGTGCCCCAAACGACGCAGGGCTTGCGACAGGCCCACGCTGACCGTGCTCTTTCCCTCACCCGCCGGAGTCGGATTGATGGCGGTGACCAGCACCAAGCGCCCCTTGGCTGGCTGTGAGGCCAGTCCAAGCGGCAGTTTGGCCTTGTACCGCCCGTATTGGTCGATGGCGTCCGCCGCGAGCCCCAGATCGGCGGCCACGGCGATGATCGGTCGCATCGTGGCCTGCTGGGCGATGGCGATATCGCTGGGGACGGCGGGTCGGGAACCGGTCATGGCGGGAAAAATCCGTGAGAAGAGGGGTGCGACAAGCTAACGAATGCTCCCGGTTTTGCTGTTCCGGGTGCATCTTGCCGTGATGTCGCTGACTCCTCTCCGCCGTATGACGTCATGATCGTCTCCGTGTACGGTGCCTCCGGCCGCACGGGGCATGCGTTTATCGCGGCCGCCGATGCGGCCGAACTAACGCTTCGGTTGCATTACCGCGCCAAGCCCTCCGAAACCGTGCCCACCTCGGCGACGGTGGTGGTGGGGTCGCTCGCCGATCCGACCGCCGTCCGTGAGGTATTGCGCGGGTCCGATGCGGCCGTCGTGCTGTTTGGGGCGCGCGAGAACTCGCGTATTCCCTACTGCGGCGACGCCACCAAGCTGATCATGGCCTCCATGCGTACAGCGCAGCAAACGCGGTTGCTGGTGCAAACCTGCGCCACTTTCGGTGAGATGCCGGGCAACGTGTCGTTGGCACTCAAGGCTAAACGTCTGCTGGACCGCCGCATGGGGTACGAGCCGATGTTCCAGGATCGTGACGAGCAGGAGCGCATGGTGCGCGCCAGCCGGCTTCCCGGGTGGACGGTGATCAAGCCGCCCACGCTCACCGACATGCCTGGTGTCGCTGCCGTCGCGGCCGACCCGACGCTCTCCATCGGGCTGCGCAGTCAACTCAGTCGCGCATCGCTGGCGCAGTTTCTCGTGCAGGAGTTGATCACGCCACGCTTTGCGCAGCAGGCCGTGTACGTGGCCAATCAGGGATAACGAAGGGCCGCCGCGTGAACTTCACCGTGAGTCCGCTGTTTCTTCTGGAGATCATCCCCTCGTTTGGAGGGGCGATCGCGTTCTGTTTGTGGGCGTTGTGGGATCTCCGCAAGGAGAACCGCGCCGCAGCCGCCCGCGACGCGGCCCGCGCGGCCCTGGCGGCGGCGAGAGCGAACACCGCCAACACGGCATCGATGTATCCCACGGCCACTGCCTATCCCGCTCCACGCCATGCGGCGCAAAGCTGGACCGCCGTCCCGGTATTTTCAGCAGAGCCGACGTTCGCCGAGTCGGCAGTGCCGGAAGAGCCCGAGTATACCACTCCACACTCCACGTTGGTGCTTGATATGTCAGAGGTTCATAAGCAGGCCTGGGATGCGATGCCGGTTGAAGAGGTCACGCCGCTTATCGGCCGTCGGCTGATTACGAGTGAGCACATGATGCTGGCGCACGTGTATCTCAAGCAGGGCGCGCTGGTGTCGGCGCACGAGCATCACAACGAGCAGTTCACCTACGTGCTTTCAGGCGCGTTGCGTTTCTGGATTGGTGAACATGCCGACAATCCGGGCGACGTGTTTACCGATGTGCGCGCCGGTGAGGTGCTGGTGATTCCGGGCAACGTACGGCACCGCGCGGAAGCGCTCGAAGACACGCTCGACGTGGACATCTTCAACCCGCCGCGTCAGGACTGGATCGACAAGACGGACGATTATCTGCGGACCGGCAAGTAATGGGCGCCCGCTGATGGACCTCGGCATTCAGGACAAAGTGGCCCTCGTCTGCGGCGCCAGCCGCGGTATCGCCTACGCGGCAGCGGAAGAATTTGCGCGTGAAGGGTGCCAGCTTGCCATCTGTTCGCGCAACGCGACCGCGCTGGCGGCGGCGGCCACCAAGCTCGAAGCCCTTGGTGCGACCGTGTTGCAAATCGTGGCCGATCTCAGCACCGCTGAAGGCATCGCGCATGTGGTGGCGCAGACGCAGGCGCACTACGGCCGCGTAGATATTCTGATCGCCAACACCGGTGGTCCACCAACGGGTGCCGCGATGGCCCACGATTGGGCCGCGTGGACGAGCGCCAGTGAACTCCTGCTGCGCAGCGTGGTGGAACTCACGCGGGCCTTTGTGCCCGGCATGCGGGAGCGCGGTTGGGGACGCGTGATTGCGATCACGTCACTGGCCGTGAAGCGGCCGCAAGGGTCGCTGGTGCTCAGCAATAGCCTACGCGCGGCGGTCACGGGGTATCTGCGCACCCTGGCTGATGAAGTGGCGCCCGATGGGGTCACGGTGAACACCGTGTTGCCTGGCTTCACCGCCACCGAACGGCTGGATGCCCTCGCGGACGCGACCTCTACGCGCACTGGGCAATCGCGTGAGTCGGTGTTCGACGGCTGGAAAGCGGAGACGCCGGTTGGGCGACTCGGCCGTCCCGATGAGCTGGCTGCGGTGATAGCTTTCCTCTGCTCGATGCGCGCCGGTTTCATGACCGGTCAGGCCGTGCTGGTGGACGGCGGGGCGGTGAGGGCGCTGCTGTAGAAGCCGCAGGTGCTCGTTCGGTTGCCCCACGTTCGCAGCTCGTTTTTCCTCTTGCCCCTCCCGGATATGAGTAGCATTACCGAAACACAGTGGATCTGGCGCAATGGCGCGTACATCCCGTGGGCCGACGCCACGATTCACGTGTTGAGCCACTCCGTCCAGTTCGGCTCCTCGGCGTTTGAGGGAATTCGCTGCTACAGCACGCCCAAGGGACCAGCCGTGTTCCGGCTGCGGGAGCATCTCCAGCGGCTGCTCAATTCGTGCAAGATCTACCGCATGGAGGTGCCCTACACGGTGGATCAGTTGGTGGAGGCCTCGCGCGAGCTGATCGCGCGCAACGGCGTGGAGTCCTGCTATCTACGCCCCATGGTAGTACGCGGTTACGGTACGGCCGGCATGGTGCCCACCGGCAGTCCCATCGATGTCTACCTCCCCTGTTGGCCATGGGGCACCTACCTTGGCGATGGCGCGCTCGAGCACGGTGTCGACGCGTGTGTGTCATCGTGGCATCGCGTGGAGCCGAACACCATTCCCGCCATGGCGAAGGTCGCCGGCAACTATCTCAGCGGGCAACTCATCAAGATGGAAGCGCTCGCCAACGGCTACGCCGAAGGGATTGCGCTGAGCCCCGGCGGCATGGTGAGTGAAGGGTCGGGGCAAAACGTGTTTCTCGTACAGGACGGCACGATTGTCACAACGCCGCTGGATGGCACCATTCTCAGTGGGATCACACGCGCCACGATCATGCAACTGGCCGCCGAGGCCGGCATTCCCGTGCGGGAAGCACATATTCCGCGCGAAATGCTGTACATGGCCGACGAAGTGTTCTTCACCGGAACGGCCGCCGAATTGACGGCAGTGCGGAGCATTGATCGGATCACCATCGGGACCGGGACGATGGGCCCGATCACGAAGCGCATGCAGACGCAGTATCTCGACCTCGTGCACGGCCGCGTGGACGATCCGCACGGCTGGCTCACGTACGTGCGGTGATCACTATCGGTATCCGGCACGCGAGCATGGGGGCGGGGTGGCGCTGAGCTCCACGATGTATGCGATGACCGTCGCGCTCGCCCACGTGGATCGTGGGGTGTACGAGACCCTCGAGTTCCGGATGGCGATGCACCCCTCGGAATCCGCTGAGTATTTTTCGGCGCGCCTGCTGGCGTATTGCCTGGAATACGCGGAAGGAATCGTATTTTCCAGAGGCGTGTCGGACGCGGACGATGCGCCGCTCAGTATCCGGGATCTGACGGGCACGATCACCAGCTGGATCGAGATCGGTGCCCCCGATGCGGCCAGGCTGCACAAGGCCAGCAAGGCATCACCGCGAGTGGCGATCTATACCCATCGCGATCCGTCGGCGTTGTTGCGGCAGCTCGATGGAGCGAAGATTCATCGCGCGGAGAAGATCGAGCTCTACGCGATCGATCGGGAACTGATCGAGGCGCTGGTGGAGCGGCTCGATCGGCGTTTGAAGCTGGAACTGTCGGTGACCGACGGCACGCTGTTCCTCAACGTGGGTGGCGCCACGCTTACAGGCACCGTAACCAGGATGTCGATCGTCTAACGTGACCGGAGTTACCATGGCGGTGAGTGCGACTTACCGCGCGTTCATTCTCGAGCAGCTGGCACGAGTGCTGCAGGATGTCCGCGCACGCAGCATGTTTGGTGGGGTGGGCGTGTACAGCAGCGAGCTGTTCTTTGCGCTGCTCGACAACGACACGCTGTACTTCAAGGTGGACGACGAGACACGAGTGGAGTTCGAGTCTCGTCAGATGGGGCCGTTTCGTCCTTTCGGCGACGGCGGTGAGGTGATGCAATACTACGAGGTACCCGCCGATGTCATCGAAGACCTCGATGCCCTCCGTAGCTGGGGTGACCGCGCGCTCGGCGTGGCTCGGCGCGCGAAGCGGCGCAAACCGTTGCGAGCAAAGGTCAGCCCGAAGTAGTCGTGGTCGCGCGCTAGATTGTGATGTTATGGAACGACTTCTTGAATCATTGCGTGCTCGCCCCGGCGTTTTCCCGCGCGCGCGCGCCCACGCTGCCGCGCTTGCTCTGGTCGGCGCCGCGCTCCTGAGCGGCTGCGCGGCCATTTCGCGCCCGCCCATCACGGTTCCGCAGTTGCAGCAGGACGCCGTGCAACTCTCGGCCAAAGGTCGGGCGTTGCGTGATTCCATCATCGAGCGGCTGGTACGTCGCGCCGTGACACGCGGCGACGGCACGCTCGACGTGCTGATGCTTTCCGGTGGCGGCCAGAACGGCGCGTTCGGCGCGGGCTTCCTGCGGGGATGGGCCCAACGCACCGACGCACCGATGCCGCGATTTGATCTCATCACCGGCATCAGCACCGGTGCGCTGCAGGCGCCCTATGCCCTGCTGGGTACGAAGGCGTCGCTGGATACCATCAGCGCGCTCTATGCGCGTGCCGCGACGTCGATTGCGCCTACCATCGACTGGTGGTTCTGGCTGCGTCGCACCGGCGGTGTAGTGAACACGACGCGCTTTGACCGCACACTGGCCACCACGATCAACGGTCCCTTTCGGGATGCCTTGCGCGAAGCATTTTTGGAGGATCGACAGCTCATTTTCGCCACTACCGACTACGATCTTGGCATCGGACAGTTGTGGTCGATGGGCGACGCACTCGATACGTCGGCTGCCGGCCTCGCACGTACCGGTCAGTTGCTGAAGGCGGCCACGGCGATTCCCGGCATCTTCCCGTCGGTCATGATTGACGGGCATTTACATGGCGACGGCGGCGTGATCGAGAACGTCCTCGCCACGCTCACGTTTGACGACTACGAGCAACTGGCGGCACGACTCGCCGCTCGCGGCATGCACGATGTCAAGGTGCGCGTGTGGGTGGTGATGAACATGTGGACGCATCCAGCGCCACGCGTGATCACACCGTCCAATCGGAAAGCGATCACCAGTCGCTCCAACACAATGCTGTTTTTTGCGCATCAGCCGGCCACGCTCCAGGCGCTGGAAGATCTCTCGCGCGCCGTGACGTCGCAGATACCGCAACTGCACATGGATGTAAGGGTCGCGCTCTTGGCGGCGGCGGAGTCATTGTCGCCCGGCGCACAGAAACTTTTTGAAGCGAAGTTCATGCAGCGACTCGATTCGCTCGGATACGCCAAGTCGCAGCAGGCGATGCCCTGGGACAGGATACCGAGTGCATTCCGTCGTCCCGAGACCGATCGCCGGTGAATCACGTGACGCTGGATGGAGTGCTTGATATAGTGCGGGCGGAGCCGCTGTGCGCGGAGACGCCGGAGGTGCAATTGCAGCATGCCGTGACGCCTGCGGCCAGTGTCTATGTGCGCAGCAACTTTTCCGGGCCGCGGCTCGCGTCTGCGCACACCATCACGTTGGGCGGCGCGGTGACGTCGTCGCGTGCATTTGGTGTGGCCGAATTGGCGGCCATGCCGCAGCGCACCGTTGTGGTGACCATGGAGTGTGCCGGGAACGATCGCTTGGCGATGCAGCCATTACCGGTAGGCGAGCCATGGCGTCGTGGGGCCGTGAGTACTGCGGTGTGGGGTGGCGTATCGCTGGCGGCGCTGCTGGCCGAGTCGGGTGTTGGGCCTGATGCCGTGGAGGTACTGCTCACTGGTGCCGACTCTGGAGAACGTGCGGACGCTGAGGGTGTCGTGACGTTTGCGCGAGCCATTCCCCTGGCCGATGCCATGCATCCTGATACGTTGTTGGCGCTCACCATGAATCACGAGCCGCTGGCGGTAAATCATGGGGCGCCCGTGCGCGCCGTGGTCCCGGGGTGGTACGGTATGGCCAGTGTGAAATGGGTGACTGGCATTGAGGTACTCACCGCGCCGTACACCGGCTACTTCCAACGGCAGCGCTACGTGTATGATGAAGACGGCGCGATCAGCCCCGTGACACGATCGCGGGTGAAGTCGATGATCGTACAGCCGGCGGATGGAGCGCGTGTGGTTCGTGACGCATCTGGGCGAATCACACTGCGCGGGTGGGCGTGGTCGGGCTACGCACCGATTACCCACGTCACGCTCTCTGTGCAGGGCGAAGCGTTCGTACATCGCGCCGAACTCGGTGCGCCGGCTTCGCCGCACGCGTGGACGCCATGGGAGTGTGTGCTGGTGCTGCCGCACAGCGGACGCGTGACGCTCCGCAGTTGCGCGAGTGACGTCGCGGGTCACACGCAGCCGACGCAGATCGTATGGAACCGGCTGGGCTACGGGAACAACGCGGTACGCACGACCGTGGTGCAGGTAGTGTGACCGCGTCACCGTGCCCATCGTACCCCGGCAAACACCACGCGGCCCATTGCAGGCATCAGCCCCCGTGATCGGTCGACGAGCACCACGCGATCGGTGAGATTCTTCGCGGATATGAAGAACGTGGAGCCCAGTGGAGTCAACGCGTAATTGACACTCGCATTGTACTAGACCGCATCTTTGATTGGCCCCTGCTGACCGTCCGCCACCAGCAGCGTAGTATTGACGGGATCCGCGAACTGACCACCCGTATAGACGGCTTCAACGCGCAGATCGACCGTCGTGCCGAAGAATGCAAAACGCGGCCCGACATAGCGCGCCACTGGCAACCGCGTTCCGGCAACTTGCATCATCACGCGGTGCGCAGACCCAGAGCGACCGCTACGATCGAGATTGAGGGAGAACTCCGCACCTTGATGCAATGCGCGTCCCGCATTCGTGACTGCGGTACCGGTCCCGCCGGCAGTACTCTGCGGTACGATCTGATTCTCGAAATCCATACGAAAGACCGTCGCTTCCCATGATACGCCGCGCATGACACTGCCACGCACCCCGACCTCGCTGTTCCAGCTCAACTCCGGGCCAAGGTCAGCGGTGCCGCTGGTGGAGTTGTTGATGATATCCTCGGGACGGGGAGGCGCGAAGCCTCGATGGATCCCCGCGAACATCGTCAGGTCGCGCCGCGACCAGGTGATACCCGTTCCTGGAATGACCACCAACAGGGTGGTGTCACCGCTCGCGCCGAGGGGACTGCTTGACGTCGCCAGTCGGTTCTGCCGGAAGATGGTGACGCGCTCAACGCGCACACCTGGTGAGAGGCTCCATTCCCCAAACACGAGTCGCGGTTGCACGAACATCGACGCCCCCATGCCTCGGCGAAAATTGTCCTCCACCAGCCCGCTATTGGGATTGGTGCGCGGCCCGGCGGTCCGCACGTCAGAGGTTGCCGAGTTGATCTGCTGTCGGTCTTGGCGCTCCCAGAGAAGCCGTCCACCAAACTCGATGTCACTGCTGCGTCCAATCGGCAGCGGTATGCGACCGCGCTCCTCGATTGCAGAGACCAGATAACTCCGCACGCGTCCTTCATTGCCGCAAGTGATCAACAAGTTCGCCATGCCGCCGCATGTCGGGTCAGAGCGATCATTCGGACGCTGCGCGGAGTTGCCGCTCTGTCGCCAGTTCTGACGCTTGATCTGATAGGTATACGCCGACGTGGTGAATTCAGCGGTACCGAGCAAAGCCCGATGCGCGGCAGTTCCGCCGTGGCGGCGGGTAAGAAATAGATCGTTGAGGAACGGATTGAAGCGTGGATTGGCGCTCCATTCGGCTTCCGTCAGGCCAGAGTATGGCGCGCGTGTATTCTCGTCGAACCCATTCAGTTTTAGGCTGAGAGACTGCGAGCGGAAGGACCATTGTGATCTGAGCGTCAGATCGTTGACTTGTGCGCCGGTGTTGTCTCGTGTCAGGTCAGACTCTTTGCGGATGAAATCCACGGCGACACCCAATGGACCGATCGTCGTACCCACGCGACCAACGCCGGTAAAGAGTCCTCCCGGACCACCAGCGAGTTACACTGTCGCACGGCGTTGCGCTGGGATCGGCGACGACACGTAATTCACTACTCCGCCGATCGTAGACGGACCATACGCGATCTGGCCGGCGCCCCTAATGACCTCAATTTGCGAAAAACGATCAACCATTGGATGATAGTAAGCGTCGGCATCCCCGTATGGGGCGAGCACAAACGGCAACCCGTCCTCGAGGAGTAGGACCTTGCGAGATCGCAACGGATCCAGGCCACGAATACCGATGTGCGGCCGTAAGCCGAGGCCGTCCTCGACGCGCGTGTGCACGCCAGCCACCTTGCGTAACGCCTCTTCGACCGTGAACACTTGACTGGACCGTAATGTCACTGAGTCGATCAGCGCTGCACTGCCGCCCAGGCGCTTCAGATCTGCGGGTCAGTCGATGATCCGCACTGACTGGAGGCGCTGCGGGCGCACCGTGTCCCGCGGACTGGACGTCTGCGCAGCAAGCGGTGCGCTGAGAAGCGGCAGCAGCAGCAGCCATCTGACAGGATGCGAAGCGGGCATGGGGGACCACTTGGCATGGGGGGGGAACGAGGACGACAGGCTGGTATGGCGTTACTCCGAGACAGCCGGTGTGCCGGATATCATACTGAGAACGCCGCACAGCATGAACGCGATGTATTGTAACCGGAGTGCAGGAATCGTGTCGTCGCCCGGGATCAACCGGTGCAATACTTTTGACCGGTCGCGGGATGAATCGGTACGAGACATGGGGGTTACTCATCACGGCAACCGTTCACAGGTACCGCGTGTCGGAGGCTGTGCCTTTGGCGTGCGGCCCTCGGGTGTGTGAACATGACTGAGAACGCGTTCACCGTGCGCGCTGGCACAATAGCCGACGCGCGTACGCTCAGCGACTTTGCGTTGCGCGTATTCGTGGCGACATTCGGCGCGGCGAACAACCCCGACGATTTCGCGGTGTATCTCGCCGAGGCGTTTGGTGAGACGCAGCAGGCGGTGGAGCTCGCGGATCCGTCGCGTGTGGTGTTGCTGATGGAACACGCCGAGACGCTGGTGGCGTACGCCATGCTGCGCGTGGGTATTGCCGATCCCTTGGTGACCGGCGCCCGCCCGATCGAGATTCAGCGTTTTTACGTGGACCACCCGTGGCATGGTTGCGGGGTGGCCGAGCGGTTGATGGCCTGTTGCACAGAGAGTGCGCGGGCGCGTGAGGCCGACGTAATCTGGCTGGGCGTATGGGAGCACAACCCGCGGGCGATCCGGTTTTACGGTAAGCAGGGATTTACGGATGTGGGGTCGCATCCGTTTTTAGTGGGCACGGATTGGCAGACGGATCGGGTGATGATGCGGGGGCTTGAGCACGACGATCTTTGAGGGCGCAGCATGTGGCGAGATGGCGATGACCGAGGGCCGATCGCTCTCTGGCGCTCCTCACATCTCCTTGGGCGCCGACGGATCCAGCAAATTCTCCGAATCGTGCTTGCTGCGTTCGTGCGCGATCTGATCGTCGAGATCGGTATTGCGTCTGGTGTCTACTACTGCAGAGACCTTTCCTTCGGTCGTGCGGCCCGATGGCTCCGTCGTCGTTGCCCTGACCTTGGGCGCGATCACGGCAGCCGGCGCTACAAGGTTGGTCACCTCATGTGGATTGGACTGCGACAGCTGCAACCGGTAGATGGGCTCGGGCATATCCATGTCGGCTGCTTCCAACGCGAGTTTCACCGTACGAATGGCTTCACTCCGCACGGCGAGGAAGTCATGCGTGCGCTGATCCACCCACGCGAAATACCGGATCTGCACATTGGAGTCCGCCAGTGTCTGAATGAATGCGCGTGGTGGCGGTGTGTTCATGACGCCATCAAGTTCGGCAAGTCTCTGGGTACCCAATGACATCGCTTTGACGAGATCCTCCTGGACGCCCACGCCCACGTCAAATTCCAGTCGACGACTGGGGTTGCGTGTGTAGTTGAGCATGACGCTGCTGAACACCAGTGCATTCGGCAGACGCAGATGGTTGCCATCGAGGGTCATGAGGATGGTGGCGCGCGACGTCAGGGAAATGACCGAGCCGCGATGCCCGTCGATGACCACGTCGTCGTTGGGTGCGAAGGGCTGACGGAGACTCATCAGCACTCCGGCCAGATAGTTCTCGAGCGTGGCCTTGAACGCGAACCCAAGCGCGATGCCAACCACGCCCGCTGTTCCTAGTATTGCGCTCACTACCGCGGTGGCGTTCAGGAGATCAAGCGCAATCACCAGGCCAATGATCAGCGCACTCCACCGCGTGGTGGTTTGTGCGAGGTCACGCAGAAATGGATTGCGTGAGACCAGTCTGGTAAACAGAGCGCGCCGGGATAGCCATCCTCCCAGCATCCATGCCGCCCACACCAGCAGCAGGGCAATGACCAGCATCGGGAGCGCCGCGAGCACCTGGTACAGCTTCTCCGTAATGCGAGAGACGAGAACCTCTACGTCAAATCCTGATACTTGCATGGTCATTCGGCAGAAGAATGCGGGAAATCGGCGAATGTCCTAAAAGGTACCTGTGCGGTACACTCGTTGCTGACGAACGGTTCGCCTCCATCCCTGCGCTGTCCGCGCTTCACACGGAGTGGGAGGCGGCCACGCGGGTCGCCCCGGTGGCCGACGACCTGCTGATCCCCTCGCGGTTTGGCGCGCTCCACGCGACGGTGATTGCAGTACCCGCCTTCGAACAGCATTACCTCGCGCGGGGTCACGCCGTTCACTTCGGCGTCCCGCCTGACGTCGACCTCGGCGCAGTGCTCCCTCTTCGCGCGGACATCATGAGTCTGAATGTGTGGTGTCGCGCCGTTCGCGGACCTTTGGGACCGCCGCACGACCATCGCGCTTCCCGATGCGTCGGCAGGCGGGTGGTGACCGGCCTGCCGCTACGTGAGCGGGTGGGCGTCGTTGACGATATTCCGGTTGCTTCGTCGCGGACCCCTTCATCGCGCACTCGGCCAAAACCCACAAACCGCGATTTGATCGCGTCCCGTTGCCTGCGCTGCCGTCATCCATGGGCCGCTGCACGTCACCCAATTACGCGGTAGATTGGACACATGCGCCAGTTCTCAACTTTCCGCTTTGTCCCGCGCACCGCATGGCGTACCGCCGTGCATGTCGCCAGCGTCGCCATGATGCTTGCGACGGTCGGCACCTCCGCGACACACGCGCAGGCCCCATCGCCGAGCCGCAGTTATTCCCAACTGCTCGCCCTCTTTGCGGAGTGGCGTGCTTTCGAGGAGCCCCAGCGTGTCGCCGGCGCGCCCGACTATGCGGCCGTTGCCAACGCACGGCGCCTCGTGGCCCTGCGGGTGCTGCAGGCCAAGCTGCGGGCCATCGATACCACGGGCTGGCGCGTGCCGGAACAGGTGGACTGGCATCTGGTGCGCGCCGAAATGAACGGCATGCAGTATCACCTCACCGTGTTGCAGCCCTTTGCGCGTGATCCTGCGTATTACGCGTCGATTCGCACGGATGAGAGCGATACGCCGGCCGAAGAAGGGCCGACGATTCACGGCGCGGTGCGATTGTGGAAGTATTCTGTGTGGCCGCGCACGGTGCTCGACACCGCGCGCGCACTGAGCGCCAGCGACGCGCAGCGCTTGACCGCCGAACTGTCCGCCATTCCTGCACTTCTGCGCCAGGCCCGCGTGAATTTGGGCAAGGGCAACGCCAAGGACCTATGGGTGGGCGCGGTGAAGCCGTTCGAGGAGCAGCACGAAGCGCTCGGCGTGCTGGCCGCCCGCGTGCAGTCGCTCAATCCGAA
Organism: Gemmatimonadales bacterium; assembly: GCA_038212625.1. Lineage (GTDB taxonomy): Bacteria > Gemmatimonadota > Gemmatimonadetes > Gemmatimonadales > Gemmatimonadaceae > Gemmatimonas. Next base: position 94,953 of record JBBQUH010000006.1, read on the forward strand.
CGAAGCAGCGCTGACGCGTTCGATCGCTGCGGCTGCGATGGCTACGGAGTCGTTCACGGCGTGGCTGCGCACCGAAGCGCCCAAAAAGACCGGCCCGTCGGGGATCGGCAAGGCACAGTACACGTGGTTTCTGAAGAACGTGTTGCTCGTGCCGCTCACCTGGGACGACGAAGTCACGATCACGCGCCGCGAACTCGCGCGTTCGCACGCTTCGCTGCGGCTGGAAGAGACGCGTAACGCCGCCCTGCCGCCGATGCACGTCGCCAACTCGGCGGCTGAGTTTGCGGCGATGCAAGATGAGGCCCTGCCGCGGTACCTCGCGTTCGTGCAGAGCAAGGGTATCGTGACGTACGAGCCGTGGATGGAGCGGGCGCTGCGTGAGCGTTTCCAAGGCTATTCCCCCGAGGCCAGCCGCAACTTCTTCTCGCAGGCCACACATCGCGATCCGATCACACTCTGGACGCACCTCTGGCATTGGTGGGACAACGGACGCTTCAAGGAGCACCCGCACGCCAGTCCGATTCGCCGTACGCCGCTGTTGTACAACGTGTGGATGAGCCGGGCCGAAGGGATGGCCACGTCGATGGAAGAATGGATGATGCACGCCGGCCTCTACGACAGCTCGCCGCAATCGCGCGAGATCGTGTGGACCATGCTGGCGGCCCGTGCGGCGCGTGGTCTCGGCAACCTGTACGCGCACTCCAACGAACTGACCATGGCACAAGCCGCGGACTTTCACGTGGACTGGACCCCTCGCGGATGGATGCGCCGCGACCCGCTCTTGGGGTTCGAGCAGCATCTCTACCTGCGGCAGCCCGGATACGGCGCCAGCTACGTGACGGGTGGTCGCCTCATGGAAGAGACCATGGCACAGCGTGCGCGGCAGCTTGGCGATGGTTTTACGATGAAGCGCTTCTTCGATGAGGTGAACGGGGTCGGCATGATCCCGGTGTCGCTGGTGTATTGGGAGCTCACCGGCGATGACCGCATGGTGCGGGAGCTCAAGGATGGGGTGACACCACGGCCGTTCAGCGGGCGGTAGGGTCTTCGTGAACCTGACAGAGTGGCGTACTCGCGCCCTGAGCCGCAGCCAGCCGACTTGCTCACTCCACGACCTCATGGGATATTTCGGTGTTCGTTCGCCCCACGTTGACGATTCGCCACTTGAAGTGAGATCCCTTTGAAGGGTTTTGTACCGACGCCAGACCGAGTCGTCGACCTCATGGTCGGGAAGCTCTTCGCTGGGGGGGCGCCCGAAGCGTCGTCCCGTGTCCTCGATCCCGGCTGTGGCAACGGCGAGTTCATCGCGGGCGTGCTTCGCCTATGCGCGCAGCGGCGCTGGCCCGTGCCCACTATCGTCGGCATCGAGCTCGATCCGGGTCGTGCAAGTACAGCGACGCAACGATTTTGGGGCATCGAGCAAGTCACGATTCGTCAAGCAGACTTTCTGCAGCCTTCGCGCGAGATGTTCGATTTCGTCATCGGTAATCCGCCGTACGTGTCGATTCTTGCGCTGAGCAGCGAGGAGCGACTCGCTTACCGCAGTACTTTTCGGACGGCGTCCGGACGCTTCGATTTGTACGTCCTGTTTTTCGAGCAGGCGCTTCGCGTCCTTGCACCTGACGGGTCGATCGTCTTCATCACGCCGGAAAAATTCCTTTATGTTGAGACAGCGAGGCCGCTCCGCGAGCTGCTGCGCGCGATACACGTGGAGGAACTGCACTTCATGGGGGAAGACACGTTCGAAGATCGGGTCACCTATCCACTGATCTCGACGATCGTTCGCACGACGCAGAAGGCGCGGACTCGAATCATCCGGCGAGATACTACTGTGTCGACCGGTATAATCAACGTGGCGACCACCTGGCTGCCCATCATTGAAGGCTTCGTCGCGGAGTCAGCGCGCCGTTCACTCGCGGATGTGGTAGTGCGTATCAGCTGTGGCGTCGCGACGGGTGCGGATTCTGTCTTCGTGATGCCGACCGACAGTATGCCAAGAGAGCTTCGGAAGTTTGCACATCCCACGTTGTCCGGGCGGCAGATTACGCCGGCACGCACGCTTGATCAGCAGTCGAGCTTATTGGCTCCGTACGATGCCTGTGGCGCGTTGCTGCCGGAGCCAAGTCTCGGTGCGCTTGGGCAATTTCTTCGTGAACCCAGTCGACGCGATCGGCTGCAGGCGCGGAGTTGTGTCACGCACAAGCCATGGTATGCGTTTCACGACAATCTGCCGCTTTCCGACATGCGTCGGCCCAAGCTGCTGTGCAAGGACATTACGGAGTCACCTTTTTTCGTCGTGGATTATGAAGGGAACATCGTGCCGCGTCATTCCGTGTACTACGTGGTGCCGTCAAATCCGGACGATCTGGAACCGCTGGCCGAGTATCTGAACTCCCCGCACGTGACAGCGTGGCTACGGGCGCACTGTCAGCGGGCGGCGGGTGGATTTCTGCGGCTGCAGAGCCATGTGCTCAAGCGCATTCCACTGCCCGAGGCATTTAGTGTGCGGTCACCGCTGGCAACTTGCAGCCAGCTCGAGCTTCGTCCAGCGTGAAGACTCCGTTTGATGCGGTCATCACGGCAATCGCTGCTGCACGCTAACACAATCACCGGCTTGAGGCGCATTCCGATCTGGTGTCGGACGGCATCGTGTCTGATCTGCGTGCACAGTGTGCCACGTTCCGCAGTGATCTGGAAAGCGGGAGGATCCGCATCTGGAAAAACGTTGCCTCGCCGGGGGATCGTGAACGGCGAGTCGATTTGTTCGTCGGCGAGCCGGATGCTAACGGCCAGCCGGACATCGCCAAGGTTCGAATTGCGGTCGAGAACAAATCCGTCATCACGGCACACCGCAATACGACCAGCCGGTTTGACGATCTAAAGAAAGTTGTGGCGGCGGTACAGGGAGTGCGCCCCGAAGCGCTGCTGATCGCGACGGTGCTGATAGGGGTCGCTGATCGGAC
>JBBQUH010000007.1:0-97537 GCA_038212625.1 Gemmatimonadales bacterium
GCGCATGGTGCCACGCCGCGAGCCGCATGGACTCGGCCCATCGCTGTTGTGGCGAGAGCCGCATCCATGCTGCGGCTTCCTCGCCGTACAGATCGTCGAGGGTCACGCGTGGCGGCTGGTTGTCGGGGCGCGCGGTCATGCGTAGAAGCTAGCCGCAGGGCGCAGACGTCGCGATGCGTCAGTTCCCCGCCGCGTCGACCGCGCGTTTCTTCGCGCTGCAGTGCGTCGCTGCGGCCAAGCGCCTCTTTCAGTCGTGCGAGCGTATCGTTCACTGTACGAGCGATCCCTCACGCTCGGCCGCCGCGCGCAGTAGATGGAGCCGTAACACGCGCATTGCCTGTTCCGAACGCGGCTGCTCGAGGCAGCGCGGCACCAGCGCCGACGCATCCCAGAACCTCACTGGCCGTCCTCGCGCTCGGCAAGCAGTGCGGCGAGTGACGCGCGAAGCGCGGCCGCGATCGGTCACGAGCACGTCATCACCGTGGCGCACGGGGTCGAGGAAGGCGCTGAGTCGGGCTTTCCGTTCGGAGATGGAGACCGTCATGATATGACTATTCTAGTCACGATCATATGACTCCTCAAGAAAATGGAGTGGAGTGAAACCGGGCTCCGGGGTCTTCGCCGTGGCCCACCGATGACGCCGCGCGCACCCGTCGCCCGATCGCCGCCGACTTCACCTCCGCGTCGCGCACCATCTCCGCAAACCGCGCGTGCGACCGGAGCGGCTCCATGAACGGGTGGTGCCGCGCGATGAAGTCCATGGGTGTGACTCCCTTCAGGACGGCGAGCGCGAGGACATCGATGCCGCGCGCGATTAATCTCGTCGAGCACCACGAGGCGGCCGGTCGGTCGGCGCAGAAACGCCTCCGCGTCCTCCATCTGGCGCGCGTTGGCTGGCCGCTCGAGATCCAGATAGATCGCCCGGTCCCCGCGTTCATCCGCCAGCGCGCGCGCGAGTGTGGTCTTCCCAACCTGCCGTAAACCGAGCAATCCCACCGCTGGCTGGGCGGACAGGCGGTCGCGCACAGTGGGGAGGAGCCGGCGCTCGATCCTAGGCCAATCATCCGTAGTGTCTGAACGTTTGGCTCTGTTCCGTGATTGCGTGGGTTTGTGGGTATCAGCTCGCGCACCGCAGCGTGCCGTGCAGAGCGCCCGCCCTCGTCGTAGGCCGTTTCGGCTGCTAGGGCGGCATCGAGCTAGGTGATGCGAGCGCGGCGGGGGCGCTCGCGCAGCGACGGGGGAGCCGAGCTGTCCGGGAGTTGCTCGCGATCCTCTGGTCGAAGGTCGGGCAAGTCCTCCGGAGCGATCCAATGCACCGCGCCGTCTCGCCACACCGCCCATGGCACCCCAAGGGCCTTATGAACGGCCTGCGCACGACGGAGCGCGCGATTGGCGTGATCGAGGGCGTCGATCATCGGAGGCGGACCGCCGGTCGGGTCTGCATTGTGGTTCATAGCGGATCTCCTCGCATGGAACGAGTTGGTGTCGGTGGCGTCGCAGGGCGCGCCGCCCGCTGCAGAGCGGCCCACGCGGCGGGGTCGTCGACCATCAGTGGGGCGTCACGGCCCCCGTGAGCGATATATCGCAGTGTCGCGCCCGACGACGCGTTGGCGTCAGCGACATGCCACGCGTCTACGCGTGGGGCGACGACCGTCTGCAGGTTCTGCAAGCCCGAGGCATAGCGCCGCCGGATGTCCTCCTCGGCAATGCCGTGGCCCCCGTTCATCACGCGCGTCCGAACGCGGGCGATGCAGAGGGCGGGATCGGCAACCCAGAGGTAGTACAGCGTGACCCGGTAATCGGCGGCGCCTAGGGCATCGAGGAATTTCGGCCAGCGCCGTCCCGAGAGGGTGGTTTCGACGGCGAAGTCCAGCCGTTCGTCGATATACCGTGCCTGCGCGCCAAGCGCGAGCTTGCCGGCGGCCAGTGCGCCGAGCTGAGGTTCACCCGACAGGCCGCCGGCGATCTCGTCCGCATCCACAATGCGAAACACACCGTGCGCACCGCCGGCCAATGCGCGCGACGAGGTGGTCTTCCCCGCGCCATTGGGACCGGCGATCATGATGCAGTGAGGGCGCTCGATAGCTGCATCACCTAGGGCCCGTGCCGTCTCCATCCCACTCATGCCCAATAATACCTGCCGTCGGGGCCGTCCGGCGGCTCCATCATCGCGGACTCAGGCGGCATTGAGCATTGCCCCACAGTTGGGGCAGCAACGATCCGGGTTGAGCTCCGCCGTGTTGCCCACGAGGACCGCCCGGGCCTGGGCAGCCGTAAGGCGCTGGATTCGCTCGTCCATGATGTGCCAAGTCAGGTAGCGGGGCAGATAGCGAGTAGCGACTCCGCGAAACCGCGCCATCCAGCCCTTGAGTCGGCCCTGATAGCTGTTCACGGTCTGCACGTGATAAATCCCGCGCTTGCGCTCGTTCCGCGCCGTGACCAGGCCACGTGCCTGACCGGCAACGCCATAGCCGCCCCACGCATCGCCTTGGAGCCATCAGTGGAGAGCGTCACCTCAGGGGCCAGGAGCGGCCGCAGCGCCGTCACGAGCGCCGCCGTCGTGGACGTTCCGGGCAGCACCACGGACCGCGTGTCGCCGACGCGCGCTCGCGCCACGACGACCGGCACCTTGTCCTTGCCGAGGCCGCGGGTGCTCCCGTTTTTCGTGCCACGTTTCCTCGCACGCCGTCCGACGGGCTTGGCGCCCTTGAAGTTGCGGCGGAAGTACGTCTCGTCCGCTTCGACAATCCCACTGAGCGGCGGAGGCGCCGCCGGCGCCAAGAACGCCATGACCTTATGTCGCCAGCGCTAGGTCGTCTTGTGGTCGACATCGATGCGCTCGCCGGCGCGTCGGGTGGAGAGGCCATTCCGCATGGAGTCAGCGTACGCCTGCCACTTCGCCGGTAGGTGAGTGCCGGCCATGGCGGTGTGCGTAAGGTCATTGAAGGTGCGACGACATCCGAAGCAGCGATAACGCTGGGTGCCCGTGCGTTCACGTCCCCAGCGCTGCACATGGGCGCTCGAGCACCGCGGGCACACGTAGCCGTGGTGGAATCGTCGTTCTCGGGCCTTCACGGAAGTCCGCATGCGTCGAAGGATAGGGGCAATCGCGCTGATTACCACCAGATACCCACGCAATCACGGAACAGAGCCGAACGTTTTTTAATGGCGCGGCGCCGAGTGCGACGAGCGGCAGCCCTTTGCGGACCGCCTCTTCTGGCCGGCGCACCTCGCACGGGGTGGACATGGCACATTGGCGCCACAGACGCGCGCTGTCATCGAAGATGGATTCGCCCGGGGGGCGTTGCTCGCCAACGCGCCGGTACAGTGTCCGCAGCGGCGTTTCTTTCTCCGTGAGCGGCATGCCGAGCGCGTGGAGCAACGCTTGCGCTGGAACATGCCGACGCTGGTTGGCGCGTCGAATGGCTGGTAGTGAAAGGCGATCTTCCACCGGTACGTGTCGCCGAGAGGGACGTTGTCGATCTCCTCCAGTCGCCCGTCACGGGCCGCCTCGGCAACGTGCACCACTTTCAGGCCGAGCTGGCCGAGGCCGAGACGCCGCCACGCGGCGTCCGCCCTCGACCCGAGGACCGTCAGGACCGGGCGCCACGCGACGGCCGGCCCTCGCGGGGTCGGCGATCGCGCCGTATGGTCGCCGAATACTCGACCGAGCCCGATTGAATTTCCTATTCCGATCCAGCGTTCGCCTGCCGTCTCAGTACTGCATGCACTCCATTCTGAGGCGCTCAAACCGACGGGCGGGCGGGGCCTCCCGACAATTCCAGGATCTCCGTGCGCCAGAATGGCAATGAATTGGCAATACGGAATGTCGCTTCGGGGCGGATTCGGGCAATTCTGGGCGTCATCCGGCCACCGAAAACACCCGGATTCAAGGCCCTGATAAACGGATAACCCCATAAACCAGAACGGTTTACGGGGTTATCCGAAAGAGCTCACAACCGGGATCGAACCGGTGACCTCATCCTTACCAAGGATGTGCTCTGCCAACTGAGCTATGTGAGCGACCGGCAACCAACATTCGAGAGCGGGAGACGGGACTCGAACCCGCGACATCAAGCTTGGAAGGCTAGCGCTCTACCAACTGAGCTACTCCCGCAAGCGCTGAAACATGTACGACTGCCACCCGCAAATGCAACACGAGCGTACCTACGATCCGGCGACATGCGGTCCTGCATGGTGAGGGAAGGATTCGAACCTTCGAAGGCTTGCGCCGTCAGATTTACAGTCTGATCTCGTTGGCCACTTGAGTACCTCACCGATCCTGCCTGATACCCGACGGTACCGCCTACGTGCGATTGCCAGAGCTGACGGTCGGGATTGAACCGACGACCTGCTGATTACAAATCAGCTGCTCTACCAACTGAGCTACGTCAGCAACGTGAGACAAACACTCACACCGGACAGACCCGCAGAATAATCCGCCCACCCGACGGAATCAAGCGCGGTGCCACCGGGTTCCTTGGGCGCTGTCCTCCAACAGGATGCCGCGGGCGGTCATCTCGTCCCGGACCGCATCGGAGGCCGCGAAATCCCGGCGCTCCCTGGCAGCCCGGCGAGCCGCCAAACGTTCCTCCACCCACGCCTCCAGCTCCGCGTCCGACTCCTCCTCGGGCACCAGGTCGAGGACCCCGTCCATGAGCCGGAACGCCGCGCGCGCCCGCTCGAGCGCCGCCACATCTGCACCGCCGGCATCGAGCTCCCGATTGCCTTCGGTGATGAATGTAAACAGCACGGCCATCGCCTCTGGAGCGTTCAGGTCATCGAACAGGGCGTCAAGGAACGCTGCCTCGGCGCGCGTGGCGGCTTCGGCAAGCGTCGGCGTTCCGCCGGGTGCTTCGGCCAAGCGGCGAGCAAAGGCCCCGATCCGACGCACGGCGGCCCGCGACTGCTCCAGCGAGTCTTCGCCGAGGTTGAGTTGCTTGCGATAATGTGCGCTGAACACAAAGTGCCGGTACGCGGTGCCACTAATGCCCTGCTCGCGCATCCCCACCACGTTGGTCACGTTCCCCACCCGCTTGGCCATCTTGGCGCCATCGGTGAGCAGAAACTCGCCGTGGCACCAGCAGCGCGCGAACTGCTTGCCGGTGGCCGCTTCGGACTGCGCGATTTCGTCTTCGTGGTGCGGGAAAATCAGATCGATGCCGCCGGCGTGCAGATCGAAGGTTTCGCCAAGGTACTTCATGGCCATCGCCGAGCATTCCAGGTGCCAGCCGGGGCGTCCGCGTCCCCACGGGGAATCCCAGGCGGCGCCGGTGGCTTCGTCTTCCGCTTTGGCCGCCTTCCAGAGCGCGAAATCCTGCGCGTTCTCTTTGGCGTACTCATCCTGCGCCACGCGGGCGCCGGCCCGGATTTCGCGCTTGTCGAGCTGCGAGAGTTTCCCGTAGTCAGGAAAGCGATCGATCGCGAAATACACACTGCCGTCGTCAGCGATGTAGGCCACGCCATTGGCCACGAGACGCTCCACGAGCGCGATCATTTCGGGAATGTGCTCGGTGGCCTTGGGATATCGTTCGGCATCCTCGATCCGCAGGTAGCGACGATCCTGATGGAAGAGCGCCGTGAACGGCTCGGTGACCTCGAGAATCGTGCTTCCCGTGGCCGCCGCCTTTCGGATGATCTTGTCATCCACGTCCGTCAGATTCATGACCTGCTCCACCTGCCAGCCGGCCAGCCGAATGGTCCGCCGCAGCAGATCCTCAAAGAGGAACGTGCGAAAGTTGCCCAAATGGGCCGGGTTGTAGACTGTGGGTCCACACGTGTACATGCGCACCGTGTGACCGTCGGCAGGTGCGAACGGCTCGACGCGACGCGTGAGCGTGTTGTACAGGCGGAACTCTGGCATGGGCGCAGGAACGAGGGCGAAACGGGAAGCGGGCGGGCCGAAAGATGGAGATTGGGGGATCCCAAATCGGCGACATGTGTTCAATTTACAAGAGGGAGCTAAGCCTTCGCTCCCCCAACCTTTCTCCCGGACGCTCTCATGACGCTTCGCTCCGATCGACGCCCTTCGCGGTTTCCCATGCTGGTCGGCCTCGTCGGGCTGGCGGCGGTCGTCATGGCTGCCCGTTCGCAGACGCCAGTGCAGCCTCCGGCCGACACGGCCGTCCGGCCGATGGATTCAACCATCGTTGACACGATGGTTCAGGACTCACTGATGGTAGACTCGCTGACCATCGACCGTGAGGTGCAGATGTCGCTCACCACGCAAGCGATCGCGCGGTCGGCCGCCCCCGCCCAGTGGCCGGTAGATCCCGCCACCGGCATGACGCTGGTAAACGGTGAGCCGGTGGTCGGCCGCGTGTTCATCATGGCCAAGGTGGACGGGCTGACGAAGTATGAGAACGTCGCCTCAGTCCTGGCGCCCGAGCCGATGCCGCCACAGGCGCCGGTGGTTGGCTCGTCCTACGCAGCGCCCCCACTCGAGGCCACGCGCCGTCACCGCAGCATCATGGTGCAAGCGACGCTGTGGTCATTCGACAACAAGCCGTCGGCCGTGGAGCGTCGTTACTACCGGCCCACAACGAGCGGTGAGTCGCTGGGGCAGCAGTACTGAGCGGCTGGCTTTGCCAACGGGAGGTAACCACGGGCGCCTCGTCATCGGGGCGCCCGTGGTGCATCGGCCCGTGCTCGCGGGGATGCTTGGCAGACGCAAATGCTCGGTGCACTCCGCTCATGCGAGCGGCTGCAACGTGCCGGCCTCCAGACACCAATGCTGACATTCGCCACGCACCGAGCACGATAGTTCTGCCGCGCCATACGGCGTCACGGGTGGTTCGTGCGCGGCCCGCAAGGCCGTACCCCTCGGCGGCCCCGATGACGCGGTGGTGACGACGATTGCCCCGCCGGCTTCGCGCAATTGCCGGCTCCAGGTCATCCACGCGTCGTGTTCGCCAGGCGCCAGCGGCCCCTCGCGCGTGGCGCGCAGTAGGTAAAGCGCACCGCGCGAAGCAACAACCGGCTTTGCGGAGCCCGAGGCAGCCCTGCTCTGCGCCAACCGCCAACCCATTTCGAGCGGCACCACCGCCGCCGCGCGGATCGCCGCCCGCCGGATGCGGAGCGAAGGGTCGGCGCGACGCGACGCCTGCACCACCCGGCGCAGGCCACGCACCGACCGCCCCTCAAGCGCCGTGAGTAACGCCCACTGCGCCGCCGGTTCGCGACTCTGCACTACCACGAGATCGCCGGCCGACACCACCAGTGTCACGTTGTCCAGCAGGCGCACCGCGCACCCGCTATTCGACGTCCCGGCGCAAAGTTCGGCCCGTGCATCGGCCAAGGCGAGGAGTTCCTGAGACATGATCATGGAAACAATGATCACGTCGCGCCGCCCGTGGACTGTCATCAAAATATTGCGCGCTTCATGTTTAGAGCGCAGAGCGCAGAGCGCAGAGCGCAGAGCGCAGAGCTCAGAGCTAAGAGCTAAGAGCTAAGAGCTCAGAGCTCAGAGTTTTTAGCTCTTAGCTCTGAGCTCTGAGCTCTTAGCTCCTCATGAAACCTCCCGATCGCCTCCGCGATCGGTGCCGGATCGAATCGCACCGGATCGGTTGCGGGCAAACCCGTTTCGGCCGTCGCGGCGGCGATCGCGGCACGTGCGGCGGTGTCGTCGAGATCGAATGTGTTGAGGGCCAGCGCAATGACCGGCGAAGGACGTAGTGCGTCCATCGCCTGCTCGTAGAGGCGAATAATCTCGCGGAGCGGTGGAATCGGCACCCACGGATTGCGATGAACCGTGGTGCGGCTTGGCTGCGAGCAGAGCACCATGGCGTGCGGCAGTGCGCCATGCATGAGACCGAGCGTGACGCCGGAGTACGCGGGATGGATGAGCGAGCCTTGGCCTTCCACAAGCACGATGTCTGCGTCGTGCGCGGCTTCGATGGTCAGCATCTCTGCGGCGCCGGCTATGAAGTCTGCGACGACGGCGTCGACGGCGATCCCGCGCCCCTCGATGAGAATGCCTGTCTGGCCGGTGGCCGCGAAACTCACGCGATGTCCACGATCACGTACCGCCTGCTGCACTTGTAACTGGGTGGTCATCTTACCGATGTTGCAGTCGGTGCCCACAGTGAGAATGATCGTGGCGTCCACCGTGCGGGCGCGCCCGTACGACACATCGAGATCGGCGGGGGCGCGACGCAGATCACGAATGGTGGCGCCCGACGCGGCCGCGAGCGCGACAAATTCGGTATCGTCGCCGAGCATCGTGTGCAGACCGCTCCACAGATCGAGGCCCGCACGCAGGGCGTCACACACAATCATGCGCCATGCGTCCGGAAACTGCCCACCGGCCGGCGCGATTCCGATCAGCAGTGCATTGGGCTGATACGTCATCCCATCGGCAAACGACGCCACCACTGGCGTGGCCCCACCGAAGCCGATCACGTCCTGCACGCTGCGGCCGGCGGTGCCGCTGTCGAGGACTGCCACTACCTCCTGCGGTGCGTAGCGCAGACACGCGTTCGCGGTCTTCGAGGTGAGCGGACCGAAACTCCCTTCGGCGAGAATCAGAAAGCGGCGTGTGCGAGCCATGTTCGGAAAAGTGGGACGCGGACAGAGACTGTCCGGATGCACGAACGGCGGCCCCGCAACTGGGGCCGCCGTTCGCGTCCGGGATGGATACCGGAATCTAGCGCTGAGTTACGATCTCGGCTGGATATCGCGCAGCTGTTCGATCTCGGCGATGAGGTCAATCTCTGCGGTTTTCGCAGCCTTGGTCGCCGCCGTGGCGGCAGCGATCGCGGCCGCGTCTGGTGCAGCGGCCGTGGCGATGGTGCCTGCCGCCAGCTGCGCCGTCGGTAACGCCGGTGCATCGGCGGCACCGGCCGCCAACTGCCGGGATGCCGCTGGCGCCGGCGCCGGCAGCACGCCCATGCGCTGCTTGAGCTGCAGCAGCTGCACGTCGGCGCTCACGCCGCCAGACGCCCGTTCGAGCTGCTTGAATTCGCCCGCGAGACGATCGCCGCTGAACTCCTCGTCGATCTCCTGTGCGGCCTGCAGCTGGCGTTCGTTCGTGGTGATTTTCTCTTCCATGCGGTTGAACGCATCGAAAGCGGAGTTGTCGGAGAGGCCGGACATCGTCTGCGAGATACGCGCCTGCGCCTCGGCGCGACGCTGACGGGCGAGCAGCAAGTTCTTTTTGCGCTTCGCTTCTTCGATCTTGTCGTTCAGATCGCGCAGCGACTGCTTGAGCTTCTCCGTCTCCATCCGGTGCACTTCCCACGTACTGGCGAGCTGCTGGCCATGTTCCAGATGTTCCTGGCCGCGCAACAGGGCCTGCTTCGCCAGATCGTCGCGCCCTTCCTGCACGGCGAGCATGGCGCGCTTGTCCCAGTCGTCGGCGAGCTTGAACTCGGAGTCGGCTTGGTCTTTGAGCCGCTTCTCGTCGGCGATCGCGGCGGCCACCTGCTGCTTGGCCTTCGCGAGCTGATTGCGCATGTCGACGATAATCTGATTGAGCATCTTCTCGGGATTTTCGGCCGAGGAAATGAGTTCATTCAGATTCGATTTGATGAGTGTCGAAAGGCGATCGAAAATGCCCATGATTCAGCGGACCTCGCGGAAGGCGGCAAGCTCACGCAGATGGGAGGTGAGCGAGAGCGTCATACTTTCAAACGATGCAAGGAACTCTTCGAAATCGAGATGGGCGAGTTCGAGAGCCTCGGTGAGCACCACCGTGTCGTTGTCGATCCCGTACGATCCGTGGAGCAGATCGGTGGCGTTCAACTCGAGCAGACGCCGCGCGAGCGCGGCGAGCTCGGTGGCATCGGTGGGCAGCGGCATCACCTGCACCCGCAGCAGGACCACGGGCGGATTGTGGGTGATGACGACGTCAAAATCCAGCGCGCCACTCGGTCGAACCACCCAGAGACCGGGTTCCAGTTCGGAGTGGGTGGCGCCGTCGGCACTCAAGCGATCGAGAAATACCTCGATGTCTTCACGCGTAATCATGTTGGGCTTCCTGTGGGTTCGGAAAGCAGTCCGTACGGCGGCACCCCGGCTTTCGTTTCGACGAGCGTGTCGAATTGTATCGCCACGTTCGTGGGACGGACAGCGTCAATACGGGATCAGGGACAGAAGCCGGCGTAGAGCCCCGCCCCTCGTCCTTCGTTCACGAACAGCAGCCGGCCGTCGGGCAGCCAGGTGATGCCCTCGCTGAAGTTCTCCGGGACGCCCTTGAGGGCGCACCGTGCCACGAGCGCCCCGGGACGCCCCATCTTCGCTGAAGCGTCGAACACGTACACGTAGCCATAGGTGAGCACGGCCAGCTTCGCCTTGCCCTCCGCATCGAGCGTCGACAGCGCGGCATCGGTGACCCAGCGCGCCGACGACGTGAGATCGGGCACGATCGGCAACGAATCCAGAAACACGGCCACGACCAGCGTATCCGACCGCCATGCGCTCGCCGCGACCCGAGCGAGGCGTACCTGCTGCAGCCGCCCGGTGGAGTCGGGATCAGGCCGCTTGGTCAGAAGCCAGATCGACGTGTCCGGCGCCACCCACATGGCCTCGATATCCCGCGGGCCGCCCCGATGGGCAATGCGCAGCACGGCGGCCGAGGGCGTGCCTTCATCGCCCGGCAGCGGCTCGGGAATGCGATAGATCTGTACCTCGTCACGCGACGCGCTATTGTCGCCAACGTCGGCGATGTACAGACACGAGCCCGTGGCACACGGCCCGAGGGAGAGCGCTTCCCAATCGACGTTACTGACCCCACTGACAGGCACAGTGCCCAACGCCCGCCCGGTTGAATCGTAAGCAAACAGTTCGGCGCGATTCCCACGGTCGTTCTGCGACCAGTAGACGTTGGGTCGTCTCGTGCCTACCACCGCCCCGGAGGCCTCATCGAGCGCACGATCCGTCAGCGCGCCAACCCGGAGAAGTCCGCGCACGGTACGCTCGGTGACTTTGAGACTATCGGCCGAACCGGCGTCCGGCCGCGCGTCTTGGCACGCGATCAGGCCGACCCCGAGCAGCACCCGGCCCAGCCAGGCGGCGGCCCGCCGGGTCACCGGCGCTTGATCTCCACCAACCGCTCACGGGCCAGCCGACGGCCAGTCGGTGTGGCGGCCAAACCGCCGCCAGCCGTTTCGCGGTAGCGCACATCCATGGCCGCCCCGATCTCTCCCATGGTGTCGATGACTTCGTCGGCCGGAATGGCAAACTCGATGCCGGCCATCGCCATCTCAATCGCGGCCATCGCGATCGCGGCGCCGGTGGCGTTGCGGAAGACACAGGGAAGCTCGACCAGGCCTCCGAGCGGATCACACACCAGCCCCAGCGTACCCTGCTGCGCCAGCGCGGTGGCGTGTCCCACCTGCCGGGGTGATCCACCCAGCATCTCCACCGCAGCACCGGCCGCCATGCCTGCCGCCGCCCCCGTTTCGGCTTGGCAGCCGCCCTCCGCGCCCGACAGGGACGCCCGTTCGGCCACCACGGCACCAATCAGACCGGCCGTGGCCAAAGCATCGATCACGCATTCGTCATCGAGGCCGCGCGCTGCGGCGAGCCCCGTGAGCACGGCCGGCAGCACGCCGGCACCGCCCGCCGTGGGTGCGGCCACGATCACACCCATGGCCGCGTTCACTTCCTGTACCGCGATGGCCCGTGCGAGCACATCGCGGAAGGGCGTACCGGCCAGCGGGCCAGCCGGCCCCGTGCGCAGTTTGGCGGCATCGCCACCGACCAGCTCCGATGCGGACCGCAGATCACCGACCATGCCGCGCTCCACGGCTTCGCGCATGACCACCAGCGCGCGTCGCAGCGCATCGCGGATTTCGCTGATTGGTCGTCCCTGATCCTTGGCCTCCGCTTCGAGGGCCACGGTGGCCAGGGTGACGCCACGCGCCTCCGCGTCGCGGATTGCTTCTGCCAGACTTCGATACATCAGATGTTCTCCGTCATGCGCTCACCTTGTCGAGGCGGAATGCCCACTTCACCCAGTCGAGATCGCGAATCGCGTCGCGCACCGACTCATTCGGCTGCTCGTCCACCTCGATCACCATGAAGGCGTCGCCGCCGCGTTCTTTCCGCGACAGCTTGAGCGTAGCGATGTTGCAGTCTGCGTCCGCCAGAATACCCGCGATACGAGCCACTGAGCCCTTCGTGTCTTCCGCCACCAGTACAATGGTGTGCAGGTTGCCCGACACTTGCACGGGATAGCCATCGATTTCGGTGACCATCACGCGGCCGGCGCCGAGCGACGCGCCAACCATCTGCGACGAGCGATCACCGCGTTCAAGGCTGATGCGCACGCTGTTCGGATGTGCCTCATCGCCAAGCGAGGTCTTCTCGAACGTGAAGTCGAGCCCTTCCCGGTCCATGATCTCGAGCGCGATGCGCAAGCGCTCGTCGTCGGGACGGAAGCCCATCAGTCCACCCGCGATGGCCTTGTCCGTGCCGTGCCCCTCGCCGGTGCGGGCAAACGATCCGTGAAGCTCGATCGTGGCGCGCTCCGGCGTGCCGCCCACGAGGCAGCGAGCCAGCAGGCCCAAGCGGCAGGCGCCTGCAGTGTGCGAACTGCTTGGCCCAACCATGACCGGGCCGATAATGTCGAGGAGAGAGACCATGGCGGAATCTACTACCTCCGGCGTCGGCTCACCCGGAATGCCGGGTCAGCAGCGGGCCCAGATACCGCCCCGTGTGGCTCTCGGCCACCTTGGCCACCTGCTCCGGCGTGCCCCGCGCCACGACCGTTCCGCCACCGACACCGCCCTCCGGCCCCATGTCCACGATCCAGTCGGCGGTTTTGATCACATCGAGGTTGTGCTCGATCACGAGCACACTGTTGCCGCGATCAACAAGCTTGTGGAGAACGCCAAGCAGCACGCGCACGTCTTCGAAGTGCAGCCCGGTGGTGGGTTCATCCAGGATGTACAGCGTACGCCCTGTATCGCGTTTAGAGAGTTCCGTCGCGAGCTTGACGCGTTGGGCTTCACCACCGGAGAGCGTCGTGGCACTTTGTCCGAGATGGATGTACCCCAGTCCCACGTCACGCAACGTGTCGAGCTTTTGCGCGATGCGCGGTTGGTTCTCGAACACCGTGCATCCTTCTTCCACGGTGAGCTCAAGTACCTCGGCGATGCTCAGACCACGGAATCGGACCTCGAGCGTTTCGCGATTGAAACGCTTGCCCTTGCACACATCACAGGGCACGAACACGTCGGGCAGAAAGTGCATCTCGATCTTCACCAGACCGTCGCCCTGACACGCTTCGCATCGGCCGCCTTTCACGTTGAACGAAAAACGCCCGGGGCCGTAGCCGCGAATTTTCGCTTCGGGAAGCTCCGCGAACAGTTCACGCACGGGAGTGAACACGCCGGTGTACGTGGCCGGGTTGGAGCGCGGGGTGCGTCCAATGGGACTCTGATCGATATCGATGATCTTGTCGAGATGCTCCAGCCCCGTGATGCGATCGTGCGCACCGGGAATCACGCGGGCGCGGAAGAAATGTCGCGATAACGCGCGCTGCAGAATATCCGTCACCAGCGTGGACTTGCCAGAGCCTGACACACCGGTGACCGTGACAAACAAACCGAGCGGAAACTCCGCCGTGACATCGCGCAAGTTGTGCGCACGCGCTCCGTGCACACGGAGCATACGCGCAGGGTTTACCGGGCGACGGGTCAGTGGCACCTCCACGCGGCGCGTGCCCTTGAGATACGCGCCAGTGATTGAACCCGGCGTATTGATGACCTCCTGCACCGAGCCTTCAGCAATCACCTGCCCGCCGTGCTTGCCCGCGCCCGGCCCAAGGTCGATCAGGTAATCCGCGTCCAGAATCGTCTCTTCGTCGTGCTCCACCACAATCACAGTGTTGCCGAGATCGCGCAGCTGTTTCAGCGTGGTCAGCAAACGTCCGTTGTCGCGTTGGTGCAAGCCGATGCTTGGCTCGTCGAGGATATACAGCACCCCCACCAGGCGCGAGCCGATCTGCGTGGCCAGTCGGATGCGTTGCGCTTCGCCACCCGACAGCGACTCGGCGCTGCGGTTGAGCGTGAGATACTCAAGGCCGACATCCACGAGGAATCGCAAGCGCTCGCGAACTTCCTTGAGGATCGGTCCGGCTATTCCGGGATCGAGCCCCGGATGCCCCGCCGAGCGGACCGGCACGCTCTCAAAAAAGACGAGGGCATCGGTGAGGCTGAGATCGACGACCTGTCCGATGTTGCGGCCATGAACGGTGACACCAAGCGATGCGGGGCGCAGGCGCTGTCCCCCGCAGCTCGGGCACGGTGCCGCCACCATGTAGGCGTCCAGTTCCAGGCGCACCCCGTCGGAGCTGCTTTCATCGTAGCGCCGCTGAATCTGCGAGACGATCCCTTCCCACGTGCTCGCGACCTCGGTCTTTGTGGCACTCTTGGCTGTGGTTTTGGCCGCGGCACCGCGTGCGGCTTTTTTGACGCCGGTACGCGCTCGGGCCGGCCTGTTCCCGACTCCGTACAGCAACTGTTGCCGCACCGCGACCGGCAGATTGCCCCACGGCGTGCTGAGTGTGAAGCCCAGCTCCTTCGCGAGCCCAGGCAGAATCACTTTACGCATGTAGCCATCGGGCTCGCCCCACGGCAACACGACGCCCTCTAAAATGGAGAGGCTTGGATCGCCGAGGAGTAGCTCTTCACTCACGCTGCGGGTAGTGCCCAGACCGCTGCAGCTTTCGCAGGCGCCAAATGGTGAATTGAACGAAAAGTGGCGGGGCTCGAGTTCGGGCATCGAGATCCCGCAGGTGGCGCAGCCGTATCGCTCGGAGAACATCTCCATGACCGGTTCGGCGCCATCGTAACGCACGACTTCCGCCAATCCTTCGGCGAGCCGCAGCGCCGTCTCCACCGAATCGGTAATACGCCCACGGTCTTCGGTGCGCACCACGAGCCGGTCCACCACGACCGAAACGGAGTGATTGAGCCGCCGGTTGAGCTTTGGTGGGTCGGCCAGCTCGATGAGATCTCCATCTACGACAGCACGCACAAATCCTTGCTTGCGAGCGTTCTCGAACAGCTCCCGGAACTCACCCTTGCGCTCCTGCACCAAAGGCGCGCGGATCTCGAGGCGCGTGCCCTCGGGCCAGGCCAGCACCATCTCCGCGATCTGCGTGGGACTCTGCCGCTGCACAGCACGTCCACAATTCGGACAGTGGGGAATACCAGTGCGCGCGTACAGCAGGCGCAGGTAGTCATACACTTCCGTGACCGTGCCCACCGTGGAGCGCGGATTGTGCCCCGCCGTCTTCTGCTCGATAGAGATGGCCGGCGACAACCCCTCGATGGCGTCGACGTCGGGCTTCTCCATCAGTCCAAGAAACTGCCGCGCGTAGGCCGAGAGCGACTCGACATAGCGTCGCTGGCCTTCGGCATAAATCGTATCGAAGGCAAGCGATGATTTTCCGGAGCCGGAAAGCCCTGTGATCACCGTGAGCTTATCGCGCGGAATCGTGACGCTGATGTTCCGCAGATTGTGCTCGCGGGCACCGCGCACGATCAGCGCGTCGGCGTGCCGGATGGGCGACGGCGGGATCAACGCGGCGAGCGGCGCTGTGACTGCCACCTCGACCGGTCCGGGAGCGGCGATTTTAGCGGCTTTGGTAGTGCGGGCGGCGGGCGCTTTCTTGGGGGGCATAGTCAGGCAAGCTGTGAAATGCAGGGTGTTGAAACAACCCCAGACTTGGGGCTTTCGTGCCTGCGGCCCGCTCGGTGGGTTTGGTACAGTTCGTCACCAGGCTGGCCCAGGTTGCTCGTGCACGTTACGGGAGGCCCACACTGGCTCGTCAGGAGGGCATGATTGAGATCGCGTCCCTCTGCAAGCGCTACGGCACCTTCACGGCCGTCCGCTCTCTCGACCTCGTGGTCCCCAGCGGGGAACTCTTCGGCTTCCTCGGCCCCAACGGCGCCGGCAAGACGACCACGATGCGCATGATCGCCGGCATCCTGCAGCCCACCGCAGGTTCAGTGCGCATCGCCGGCCATGATCTCAAACAGGACCCGCTCGCCGCCAAGCGTGCGCTCGGGTTCATCCCCGACCGGCCGTTTATCTACGAAAAGCTCACCGGCATGGAGTTTCTTCGCTTCAGTGCCGGGCTCTACGGAGAAGCAGGGGTCGATGTCGATCGCCGCGGCCATGAACTCCTGGCGCTGTTCGACCTCGAGCCGTGGCGCGACGAACTGGTGGAGAGCTACAGCCACGGCATGCGACAGAAGCTGATCATCGCCAGCGCTTTTGTGCATCGTCCGGCCGTGATCGTGGTGGACGAGCCGATGGTGGGGCTCGACCCGAAATCCTCGCGTATTCTCAAGGATCTGTTCCGCGAGTACACGCGCCGTGGGCACACCGTCATGATGTCCACGCATACACTGGAGCACGCCGAGGGCATGTGTGATCGCATTGGTATCATGCAGCGGGGTGAGCTGGTGGCCTGCGGCACGATGCACGACCTGCGGCGCAGCAGCGGCGAGGATGATGCACTGGAAGACATCTTTCTACGACTGACGGGCGACAATGTGGCGCGCAAATTGGTGGATGTGCTCGATGCCTGATGGTACGCTGGCGTCGACCACCACGTGGCAGTTGCTGCGACCCAAGTGGCAGATGGCATGCCACCGGGCGCGGCATCACCAAGCGGGAGACATCCGTCGCCTTCTGCTGGTCGGCGTGCTGGGCCTGCTCTTCTGGGCGGCGGCGTTTGCGATCTCGCTCAAGCTGCTCCGCTATTTCCGGAGCGCCGAGGATATCGGTGCATTGCTGTCGGCCAAGCTGCTTTCAATGATCCTGTTGTCCTTCGGGTCGATCCTACTGCTCTCGAACACGATTGCGGCATTGTCGAATTTTTTTCTGGCGCGCGATCTCGACCAGCTCGCAGCCGCACCGATTCGTGGGGGCGCACTGTATCGCGCCCGCTTGGCGGAAACTGCACTGCACTCGAGCTGGATGGTGGCGCTGCTGCTGGTACCACTGATTGCAGCGTACGGCGTGGCGTACGCCACAGGACCAGCGTTCACGCTCTTCGCGATTGGTGTGGTACTCCCCTTTCTGCTCATTCCCGCCGCCGTAGGATCGGGGCTCACGTTGCTGTTGGTGAACATCTTTCCGGCTCGGCGCACTCGCGATCTGCTGAGTGTCATCACCGCGCTGGCCGTGGCTGGGCTGGTGCTGTTGTTCCGGGCGGCGCGACCGGAGCAGCTGGCACGTCCTGAAGGGTTCCAGGACTTCATGCAGTTCATCGCGGCACTCGATGCGCCGTCGTCGCCATGGCTGCCCAGTGAGTGGGTGGCCGAGTCGATCGTGGGCTTTTTGCAGGGAGACGCCGTGTGGCAGCCGCTGCTGCGGCTGTGGGCCGTGGCGGGGGTGCTCACGGGCGTCGGACAGTGGTTGCATACCCGCGGCTGGCGACGCGCTTTCAGTTTGGCGCAGGAGGGAGCGAACCAGCGCGGTACCGCGACGTCGGCGCGTCCTTGGTTGGATCGGGCGCTCCGCAAACTGGGTCCGCTGCGCCGTGAGTTGGTACTGAAGGAACTGCGAGTCTTTTCGCGCGACAGTACCCAGTGGTCGCAGCTGGTGATGCTTGGCGTGCTGCTGGTGGTATACGTGGCGAATGTGCGGTATCTGCCGCTTTCAGGAGCGGGGCTCACGACGCTGCTGCGGAATCTGATTCCGTTCCTCAACCTTGCATTGGCAGGCTTCGTTCTGGCATCGATCGCGGCACGCTTTGTATTCCCCAGCGTCAGCCTGGAGGGACGTGCGCTCTGGCTGCTGCAATCGAGTCCGCTGCCGATGCGGGAGCTGCTCTGGGCGAAGTTCTGGGTGGGGGTGATCCCGTTGCTGGTGCTCGCCTTGCTGCTGGTGGGTGCGACCAATCTATTGCTCGGGGTGACGCCCTTCGTGCACGCAGTCTCACTGGCGGCGATTGTAGGGCTCGTGTTTCCGCTCACCGCGCTTGCACTGAGCTACGGCACGTTCTACCCTCGCTTCGACTCCGAGAACGCGGCACAGATCCCCACGTCGTTTGGCGGGCTGCTGTTCATGATGTCCGCAATTGTACTGATCGGACTTGTGGCGTACCTCACCGGGCGTCCGGCGGCGCGGTTCGTCGTGGCCGAGCACTTCGGGCGTGTGCAGACCCAGTCCGAACTGCTGCTGCCGTTTGCGATAGCGGTCACGCTGTGTCTGACCGCCACGGTCGCGCCGTTGATGATGGCGCGACGTCGGCTTGAGGGGTTGGAGCGAGACTGAGACGCAGTCGTGGCGTGCGGGCGCGCACGTCGCGGGTGCGCACGCCGCGGAGGCCGAGCGCGCGTCGGAATCCCCGCTATTAGCTTGCCCGCCATGTCACCCGCACAGCAGCCCGAAACAGGGAAGTCGAAAAGGCGGGCGCCAGGGAAAGCGAAAGTGAAACCCAAGGTGCCCACGAATCCGGTCATCCTTCGCCACGACGACGCGACGGTATTCCGGCGTCGTCTCCACGCCTGGTTCAAGCAACATCGCCGGGATCTGCCGTGGCGACATACGCGCGACCCGTATCGCATCCTCATTTCCGAGCTGATGCTGCAGCAGACGCAGGTGTCGCGGGTGCTCGACTTTTACCGGCGATTCCTCGATCGTTTTCCTGATCTCCCCACACTCGCCGAGGCGAAACCGCGCCGGGTGATGGAGGCGTGGGAGGGGCTTGGCTATTACGCGCGCGCGCGGAATCTGCACGCGCTGGCGCGCGAGGTGACGACGACGCGCGATGGCGTGATCCCCAGTGAGCCGGCCCTTCTGCGCGAACTCCCTGGCGTCGGCGCGTACACAGCGGGCGCGGTCGCGTCGTTTGCCTATGAAAAGCGCGCCGCGCTGGTGGATACCAACGTAGCACGCGTATTGCAGCGGGTATTCGCGCCGCATCTGAATCCCAAGTCGGGCGCGGGGCTCGCGCGCCTCTGGCATGTTGCCGAACAATTGCTCCCGCGGACGGGCAAGGTCACGTGGACGCACAACCAAGCGCTGATGGAATTAGGCGCTTTGGTCTGCACGGCCCGCGCGCCCAAGTGCCCGGTGTGTCCAGTGCACCGTGGGTGCGCGACGATCGCCGCCGCGGGCGCTGCCGGTACGCGCAAACCCGAGCGGATCACCAAGCGACCCGCTCGATGAGGCGTTATGCGGCGGCCAACTCGTCGCCGCAGCCGCTGCAGAAACGCGAGCCCACCAGATCGATGCTCGTTCCGCACGACGCACAGGCACCGGGCAGGTAGCGTCCGCAGCTCGAGCAGTAAGTTGCGTCGGGCTCAGGGCGCGGCCCGCACACCCCACACGAGCGCTGATTGGCCTGCGCACGGCGAATCGCGGCTTCTACGGGATCGAAGACGAGCGTCTCTGCGGTAACCAGTGCCACAGCGGCGTGTGGTGCGGCGGCGGCTTCCTCGGCGATGACAGCGGCGGCATCGGCGGCGCGGAATTCATCGAGGGCCGCCCGAGTGTAGCGCTGTTTCAGATCGGCGTAGTCGTTGTCGGAGAGCTTGCCGGTTTCCCGATCGAATTCGATCTCGCGTAACGCGGCCACGGCGCTGTTCGCCTCAGGCTCCGCTGCTACCCGGCGGTTGGCGGTCGGCTTCAGGTCGGAGCCTTTGCGCTCATCAACCTCACCGTCTGCGAGCAATGGGGTCAGCACGACCGTGAGCGCGCTGAGCGCGAGCGCGGTTCCCAGCACGAGCGGCAGCGCGGCCTCCGGAATTTCGAAGGCCATCACCCCTCCTCGCGGAGGGCCGCAGCCAAGCGGTCCAGCTCTTCCGGCGTGGCGTCGAGATTCGTAGATATTGCGGGCGCCGCGAGATCACGCTCGGCACGCAGCTTTACGCCCTCGTCGGAATTGCGACGCCAACTGCGCAGCAGCGCCCCAATGCCCACGGCGCCAAAGCCGATCGCGGCGAATGGGGCAAACCACGCGAGCAGATTGAACCCACGCTTGCGCGGGGTCATGAGAATGAAATCGCCGTAGGTGCCCGTCATTGCTTCCATGATCTCGTCAGCCGAATATCCACCTTCCACCAGCCGCTTGATGTCGCCATGCACGGCCGGCGAAATGCCGCAGTTGAAGTCGGTGGTCCGGCAGGTGTAGATGTCGAGCGTACATGGACATGGGCAGGCCAGATTGATCTCGAAGGCGTCGAGTTCCTTGCTGGTTAGCTGCGGCACGGCATTGGGCTTGGGCGGCCGTTGCACCGGCTTGTAGGAATCACTCGACATCTCCACAACACCGGCCGACGGCTGTTCATCCTGTGCCGATACGGCACGGGGTAACAACATCCCGACCGCCACGACCGAGAGCCCCGTCCCAGTAATTCGCAGGAAGTCCCGGCGCGACGGTGCAGCGTCAGACGGCGCGAAGGGGCTCACGCGCCCGCTCCCACGAGGGCGCCGGGGTCCGACACCGGCAGCTCCGCCACATACCCGCCCTCGCGCTCCGACTTGATCGCTTGCGGCCACATCACGATCAGGCCGCCAAAGGCCATCACGATACCTCCAAACCACACCCACCAGACCAGCGGGTTGAAGTTGATGTGTACGGCCGCAGTATCGCGGTCCACCGCTCCGGTGAACACGAGGTACACGTCCTGCTTGAGCGACTCGAGAATCCCGACTTCGGTGGACGGCTCGAACGTCGGCTCGCCGGCGGCGTTCACATGCTGACGCTTTTCGCTGGAGAGGATGCCCATGTTCTCCCCGTCACGCGTCACGGCGAACGATACCGCGAGCACCTTGCGATTGAGCTGCTCAAACGACGAGATCCCTTGGCTGGTAAAGACCCAATCGTGACCGTACGCGTCGGTGGCCGCGATCGACTCGCCCGTTTTCACCGTGGCCGTCACGTCCTTCTTGAACATCAGTCCGGCGAAGGCGCAGAAGAGCACCGCCACGCCGAAGTGCACAATGTACCCACCGTAGCGTCGGCGATTGCGCGCCACCAGACGGAGCGACGCCGACACCAGCCCCTCGCTGTACATGCGCCGGCGGGCGCCGATGCCCTTCACGAACTCCTGGGTGATCGTGCCGAATACGAAGCCGGCCAGCATGTACGACATGAGCGCGTACCAGTCCCGCATGCCCAGCCCGACCAGCACGACGAGGGTGGTCAGCCCCGCGCTCACCGGAAAGGTGAACTGCCGGCGCATGTTCGTCATCGAGGCCCGGCGCCACGCGATCAGCGGTCCGATGCCGGTGAGCGCGAGGAGCAGCAGACCCAGCGGGCCGTTCACGGAATTGAAGAACGGCGGACCGACGGTAATCTTGTCGCCCTTCACCCATTCGCTGAGAATGGGAAACAGCGTGCCCCAGAGTGTGGCGAAGCAGATGCCGACCAGCACGAGGTTGTTGTACAAGAACGCCGCCTCGCGGCTGACCATGCTTTCGAGTTCGGCCTTCGCCTGCAGGTCATTGAGGCGCGTGCTCACGAGATACGCGGAGAGTGCCGAGGCCAGAATCAGGAAGCCAAGGAACCAGTTGCCCACGTTGGACTGCGCGAATGCGTGCACGCTCTCGATGATGCCCGAGCGCGTGATGAATGTGCCCAGAATGGAGAGCAGGAACGTGACGATGACGAGCGTGGCGTTCCACTTGCGCAGCATGCCGCGCTTTTCCTGGATCATGATGCTGTGCAGGAATGCCGTGCAGGTGAGCCACGGGAGGAACGACGAATTCTCGACGGCGTCCCACGCCCAGTATCCGGCCCAGCCGAGTTCCACGTAGGCCCACCACATGCCGAGCACGATGCCGATGGTGAGGAAGAACCACGACAGGAGTGCCCAGCGTCGAACGGCACTGAGCCACTCGGTATCCAGCTTGCGCGTAATCAGCGCACCTACAGCGAACGCGAACGGCACCGTGGTGGCCACCAGCCCCAGGTACAGCATGGGCGGATGAATGGCCATGCCCGGGTTTTGCAGCTGCGGATTCATGCCGCGCCCTTCGGCGGGTACCCAATCGAGGCGCTCGTACGGATTGGCGCCGAACGCCAGCGTCATGAGGAAGAACAATGACGTGACCGCCAGCGTCCCCGTGACGTACGGCATGAGCGCCCGGTTCGACCGCCGGTTGGCGAAGACTGCAACAGCCGAATACGAGGTCAGGATTAACGCCCAGAAAAGCAACGATCCCGCCTGACCGGCCCAGAACGCCGTGAACGTGTAAATCTTGGGCAGGTTCGTGCTGGTATACGACGCGACGAATTTGATGGAGAAGTCGTGCGTAAAGAGCGCCGTCCAGATACCAATGGAGGCCAAGAGGGTGAAAGCGAACGTGGCGTACATGGCCCGCTCACCGCTCTTCACCAGATCCGGGCGGCCCTGCAGGCCCCCGGAAAATGATACGGTCGACGACCAGGCGGCCATGAGAAGGGCCACCCAGAGCGAAAGTTCACCTACGAGAATCATGGTGCCTCGCGCGGATGCGCTGGCGCTTTACGCGCGGGGAGTGGCTCCGCCCTGCGGCGAGCCTGGCGTCTGCGGATACTGCTCGGGGGCGTTCTCATATCGTGACGCGCACTTGGCGAGCAGCGTCGTCGCCTGGAACGTGCCGTTCCGATCGAGCCGCCCTTCCACAACCACGTCCACCCCATCGGTGAACGTGTCAGGGGCGATCCCGCGGTATTGCACATTGTACGTTTGCGTGCCGTCGGTCATCTGGAACGTGAGCGACTGCCCCGACGGCTCCCGGACGATGGTCCCGCTGACGACACGCGCGCCGACCTTGACGCCCGTGTTGACGAAACGAGGATTCGCCGAGACCTTGCCGGCGAGTTCCGCCGGCGTCAGGTAATAGGTGGCCGTCTCTTCGATTGAGCTGGCCATGAGGTAGCTAGCGGTGCCAAGCACCATCACGCCACCGAGCAGAAACTTGTTGCGAGCTTTCACGGGTCTCCGTCCTGGTTATCCGGATTGTGATCCCTGAATCATAGTAGAGGTTCCCTCCGGAGTCACGCTAAGAACCACCGTTTGTACAACGCTGTGGGGACCGATTCCGTTCATCCCGTATCGCGAGCCCATGCCAACGCGGACCGAACCGCCCGTCGCCACCCGCCATACGCGGCGGTCACGGCGGCCCGGTCGGCCGTGGGGGTGAAAACGGTGAGACGCCGCGCGCCGAGGAATGCTTCGGCGGTTCCCCACACTCCAACGGCGAGTCCGGCCAACCCCGCCGCCCCCAGCGCGGTGGTCTCTACCAGGTCAGGGCGCTCCACGGGGACCCCGAGCACGTCAGCCTGAAATTGCATCAGCCAGTCGTTCGCCGCTGCGCCGCCGTCCACCCGTAGCCGATCGAACGGCACCTGCCCGTGCGTGCGCATCGAGCCCAGCACATCGGCCGTGGCGTAGGCCATTGCTTCCAGGGCGGCCCGGGCGAGATGCGCCGGTGTGGTACCGCGGGTGAGGCCTACAATGGTGCCGCGAGCGTTGGGCTCCCAATCCGGCGCCCCAAGTCCGACCAGGGCCGGCACGAAATACACGCCGTCGTTTGACGAGAGGGAGCGCGCCAGCTGTTCGGTCTCGCTCGCCTGCTCCACCACCCCCAGCCCGTCGCGCAACCACTGCACCGCCGCGCCCGCAATAAAGATGGAGGCCTCCAGGGCGTACACCGGCTGTCCCGTGGCGTCGCAGGCAATTGTCGTGAGCAACCCGGTACCGCCGGTGGGCCGCACGTGGCCCGTATTCAGAAGCAGAAATGCCCCGGTGCCGTAGGTGTTCTTGCCACCGCCCGGCTGCCAGCCGCCCTGCCCGAACAGCGCCGCCTGCTGGTCACCTGCCACGCCAGCAATCGGCAACGGGCCGTCGAGCAGCGCTGGCACCGTGGTCCCCACCCAGCCGCTGGAGGGCACAATGCGCGGCAGCAGGGCCAGTGGCACCCCAAACAACGCGCACAGTGTGGGGCTCCACGCACGCGCTTCGAGGTCGTAGAGCATGGTACGCGACGCGTTGGTGTGATCGGTGGCGTGTACCACTCCACCGGTGAGATGCCAGATGAGCCAGCTGTCGATCGTTCCGGCTGCCAACTCCCCGCGGGCGGCGCGTTCTCCCATTCCGGGCTGCGCCAGCAGCCACTCCAGCTTCGTGGCGCTGAAATAGGGATCGGTCACCAACCCGGTGCGCTCGGCGATCATCGGCGCCTGCTCCGCCAACTCTGCACAGCGTGCCGCCGTGCGACGGTCCTGCCACACAATGGCCCGATGCACCGCCCGCCCCGTGGCACGCTCCCAAAGCACGATTGTCTCGCGCTGGTTCGTGATGCCGATCGCCTCCGGACGCTCTCCCGACATCGCGATCGCCTCACGGGCCGCCTCCAGCACGCCGTCGAGAATCTCGTGCGCGTCGTGCTCCACCCAGCCGGGGCTGGGATAGTGCTGCGTCACGGCGCGGGTGGCGCGACCGGTGACCCGCCCATCCTGCGTGATGACCAGACAGGTGGTTCCGGTGGTTCCCTGATCAATCGCGAGCACGCTGGTCATACGCTTCTACTCCGAAAAAGGGGGGTCGACGAATCCACGATCCGTGAGATACCCGGTTACCAGCTCGCGCGGGGTGACATCAAATGCCGGGTTCCACACGCGCGCGCCAGCTGGGATGTCACCCAGCTCGGCGCGGTCGCGATACTCAATACAAATGTCCGCGCCGTGCGCCGTCGCGGCATCGATGGTGCTCCAGGGCGCTGCAACATAGAAGGGCACGTGGTGCGCACGGGCCGCGAGCGCCACGCCATACGTGCCGATCTTGTTGGCGACGTCACCATTGGCCGTGATCCGGTCGGCGCCCACGATCACCAGATCCACCGCGCCGCTCTGCAGCAGCGACGCGGCCGCGCCATCGGGGAGCACCGTCACCGGAATGCCGGCCCGTTCGAGCTCCCACGCGGTGAGGCGTCCGCCTTGACGCAGCGGGCGCGTTTCGTCGGCGTACACGTGCACCCGGCGTCCGGCCGCGTGCGCGAGATGTACCGGCGCCAATGCGGTGCCGATCCCGGCGGTGGCGAGCGCCCCCGCGTTGCAATGCGTGAGCACCCGCACGCCATCCGGGAGGAGCGACAATCCATGAGCACCGATCGCATCACACATCGCCACATCCTCAACGCGAATCGCCTCGGCTTCGGCGCGCAGCTTGGCCAGCAACGCGTCGTCCGCCACCTGCGTGGCCGCAGCACACATCCGTTGTACCGCCCATGCCAGATTGACGGCCGTGGGGCGACTGGCGATCAGGCGCCCGGCGATGTCGGGAAGTAGCAGGCGCGCCTGCGAGCCGGGGTAGGCTGCCAGCGTGACCGCGAGCCCGATTGCGGCCGCGACGCCAATAGCCGGCGCGCCGCGCACCGCGAGGGTCCGGATGGCCGAAACGATGTCGTCGAGGGCAACGAGGTCCAGTAACAGCTCCTGCGCGGGCAGGAGGCGCTGATCGAGAATCCGGAGTGCCCGCCCATCGGGCGACCATCCCACGGCGGCGGGGCGAGGAAGACGGGAAGCAGTCACCGCGCAAAGATACAGCGCAGGCCGCCGTCTGCGCCGTACGCGACCGGGTGCCTAGATTTCCCGTTCCCCCTATCCCGCCTGCCCCATGTCCTACGAGTTCCTGACCTTCGCGGTCGCCGAGCGCATTGCCACAATCACGGTCAACCGGCCGGACAAGCTGAACGCGCTCAATGATGCCACCATCGCCGAGCTGGGTCGGGCGATCGACGAAGCCATTGCGCGGGACGACGTCGGGGGCGTGCTGCTCACCGGCGCCGGTCGTGCGTTCGTGGCCGGTGCCGACATCTCCGAGCTGCAGAGCCAGACGCCACTGGAAGCACAGCGCCGGGCGCGGGCGGGCCAGCAGATTTTCCGGCGATTCGAGACCAGCCCCAAGCCCACCATCGCGGTGATCAACGGCTTTGCCCTGGGCGGCGGCTGTGAGCTGGCCATGGCATGTCACGTGCGCATCGCGAGCGAGAAAGCCAAGCTGGGGCAGCCTGAAGTGAAGCTGGGGATTGTACCGGGGTACGGGGGCACCCAGCGTCTGCCGCGTCTGGTGGGTCGTGGGGCGGCCATGCGACTGCTGCTTACCGGGGACATGATCGACGCCGCCGAAGCGTATCGCATCGGGCTGGTGGATCAACTGGTGGCGCCGGAGGCCCTGCTGGAAACGGCGACGGCCGTCTTGACGAGCATGATCGCCAATGCGCCGCTGGCACTGTCCGGATGTATTCAGGCGGTGGATCGCGGTCTGCCGTTGTCGTTGGAGGAAGGGTGCACGATCGAGTCGGATTACTTCGGTCTTTTGTCGAGTACCGACGACATGAAGGAAGGGATGCGCGCGTTCATCGAAAAGCGTGCCCCAGTATTTCACGGGCACTGAGCCGCACCGCGTGCTGCGCACATTCACGGTTCGTCGTCTCGCGTGCTCGCGCGGCTGATCGCGCGGGACTTCCGCAACTTCGCGTCGCTCGATATCGAGGTTCCACCCGAGGGGCTGGTGATCATCGGGGAGAACGGGCACGGGAAGACGAATCTGCTGGAAGCGGTCGCCTATCTTGGCCTGCTGCGATCGTTTCGCGGGGCGCGCGACGCCGACGTGGTGCGTTTCGGCGCCACGGCGTTTCACGTGCGCGCCTGGCTCACGCCGCCGTCGGCATATGATAGTGTGAGCCTGGGATACGATCGGAGCGCGAAGCGGAAGCGCGCCACGCTCGACGGGGTGGAGCAGCCGCGCCTCACGGCGGCGTTGGGTGCGTTGCCGTCGGTGGAGTTTTCCCCGGCCGATGTGGCGTTGGTGACCGGAGGGCCGGCGGAACGCCGTCACTATCTGGATGTTGTGCTGGCGCTCTCGTCGCGCTCGTACCTCTTGGCACTGCAGCAGTACCGCGCCGCGCTGGTGCAGCGGAATGCGGCGCTCCGCTTGGCGCAGCGCGACGCGGGACGTGGCACTGCCCACGAGGCCCGCGTGAGTATCTGGGAGCCCGCACTGGCGGAGCACGGCGGCGTGGTGGTGGCGGCTCGGCAGCACTTCGTGCAACAACACCGTGCGCGCTTTTCCGAGCTGTCGGCGCAGATCGGTGAGCGTGTGCCGGTGAACATCCGCTACGCCGGCGGCTCAACCCACGATGGCGCCGCCGAGACAGGTTCCGCGACGGCGAGTTCCGCGACGGCGGCGTATCTGCAGGCCTATGCGCAGCAGCGCCCCACGGAGATTCGACGGGGTACTACCTTGATCGGGCCGCATCGCGACGACCTCCAGATCGGACTGGGCGGGCGCGATTTGCGTACCTTCGGCTCAGCCGGTCAGCAGCGGAGTGCCGCGATTGCACTCCGCCTGCTGGAGTTGGCGGCGTTGCGCGAGACGCTCGGCTACCCGCCACTCCTGCTACTGGATGATCCGTTCGCGGAGCTCGATCTGGGCCGTGCCGCGCGGGTGCTCTCGTTGCTGGACGAAGCGGGAGCGGCGCAGGTACTCTTGGCCGTGCCGCGAGAGGAAGATATTCCGGCGGCCTTTACCCGTTTGGCGCGGCGGACCATGTGTGACGGAGCCCTGACTTGAGCGAGCAGAAAAAGCGAAGTCCCGCCAAGCTCGGGGACGTGGTGGCGTCGGTGTTGCAGCATGCCGGGCTGAGCGACCGGGTGGCGCAGGCAGCGGTGATTCCCGAGTGGCCGCGTTTGGTGGGTCCGCAGATCGCTGGCGTGACGGAACCGCTGCTGCTGCAACAGGATGGGACGCTGGTGGTGATGGTGAAGACGCACGGCTGGATGCAGGAGCTCTCGCTATTGGAGCCGGAGCTGCTCAGGTCGGTGAACCGTGATCCGGCGCGACCGGCGGTGCTGCGGCTGCGCTGGATGCTGCAGCGCTGAGTCAACCCCTTGATTAACAACAACTTGCGCCATCACCGCCGAGTTGCGTTCGTGGGCGAGGTACGGTATATTTCGGGGTTGTGTTTGCAGGCCATTTTTGGATCCATCCCCAGGGTTTCTGTACCTTATGGCGAATAGCAGCGAACAGCCCGAGAACGGCTACGGCTCCAGTAGCATCACCGTACTCAAGGGGCTTGAGGCAGTCCGCAAGCGCCCCGGCATGTACATCGGCTCCACGTCGTCGCGCGGCTTGCATCACCTCGTGTATGAAGTGGTGGACAACTCCATCGACGAAGCGTTGGCTGGCTTTGCCGATCGCGTGTCGGTGATTATTCACCACGATGATTCCATCACCGTGGAAGATAACGGGCGCGGCATTCCCGTCGACATGCACCCGGTGGAGAAGCTACCTGGTGTCGAACTCGCCATGACGGTGCTGCACGCCGGTGGCAAGTTCGACAAGGAGAGCTACAAGGTATCCGGCGGTCTGCACGGTGTGGGTGTGTCCGTGGTGAACGCGCTGTCGCTGCAACTCAAGGTGTGGATCAAGCGCGACGGCAAGGAGCATTACATGGACTTTGCGCGTGGCATTACGCAGACCCAGCTCAAGATGCTCCGCACCATTCCGGCCAAGGAAACCGGCACGAGGGTGTGGTTCAGGCCAGACGCCGAGATCTTTACCGATACCTTGCGCTATGACTGGAGCACGCTGGCCAGCCGCTTGCGCGAGCTCGCGTATCTGAACAAGGGCATTCAGATCACGCTCAAGGATGAGCGGCCCGGAGACGAACGCGAGGAGGTCTTCTTCGCACAGGGTGGCCTCAAGGAGTTCGTAACGTACCTGATCGGCAACAAGAAGCCGGTGCACCAGGATGTGGTCTACATCGATACGATGAAGGACGACATCGGCATCGAAATGGCGCTGCAGTACAACGAGAGCTATGCCGAGAACGTGTTTTCCTTCGTCAATAACATCAACACGCACGAAGGCGGCACGCACCTTACGGGCTTCAAGAGCGCGCTCACGTCGGTGATCAATAAGTACATTCAGGAAAAGTCCACGCTCAACAAGAAAGACAAGGAAACGCGTCTTTCCGGTGATGACGTGCGCGAAGGACTCACCGCGGTACTTTCGGTCAAAGTGCTCGAACCGCAGTTCGAAGGGCAGACCAAGACCAAGCTTGGCAATTCCGAAGTAGAAGGTGCGGTGCGCAGCGTGGTTGCCGAGTTGCTCAGTCAGTATCTCGATGAGCATCCGAAGACCGCCAATATCATCATCGACAAGGCCATGTCGGCTGCGCGCGCTCGCGAGGCGGCGCGCAAGGCGCGTGACCTCACGCGCAAGAAGTCGGCACTCGATGTGGCGAATCTTCCCGGCAAGCTCGCCGACTGCTCGCTCTCCGATCCGGCGCTCTGCGAGATCTACCTGGTGGAAGGTGACTCGGCCGGCGGGTCAGCCAAGCAGGGCCGGAAGCGTGACTTCCAGGCCATTTTGCCGTTGCGCGGTAAGATCATCAACGTGGAGAAGGCCCGCTTCGACAAGGTGCTCTCCAACGAAGAAATCCGCACCATCATCACGGCGATCGGCAGCGGCATCAAGGAAGAGTTCGATCTCTCCAAGACGCGCTACCACAAGATCATCATCATGACCGACGCCGACGTGGACGGCGCGCACATCCGCACGCTGCTGCTCACGTTCTTCTTCCGGCAAATGCCCGAGCTCATTGATGCGGGCTACATGTACATCGCGCAGCCGCCCCTCTACCGCGTGGCCAAGGGCAAGGAAGAGTTCTACGCGTACAGCGAGAAGGAACGCGACAGCTACGCCGAGCGGCTCGGTGGGCCAGAGGGCAAAGGCACCATCAACATCCAGCGCTACAAGGGCCTTGGGGAGATGAACCCGGAGCAGCTCTGGAAGACCACCATGGATCCGGAAACGCGCACCATGTTTCGCGTGACCGTGGAAGACGCGGTGCTGGCCGACCAGACCTTCCAGACGTTGATGGGTGATGATGTGGAGCCGAGGCGGTTGTTCATCGAGACCAACGCGCGGTTTGTGAGCAATCTGGATATTTGAGTGAGCGGGGCCGCTAACGCGATGTTAGCGGCCCCGTTGTTATTGAGCGGGTGCGCACTGGCCGTACCTTGCCCCGCGTTGTGCGAGGATTGAGACGGTCCACGGTCCGATTGGATGAATTCGGGAGAGCCGTCGAACTGCACCGAAATGCCGGCCGTGCTATCCCCATGACAATCAGCGTATCAATCTCACTGATGGTTGCCATCAGGTAGGCCACCATTCCGTACCCGCCGCATCGGACTGCGACGCGCAGTGGCCTATACATTCGACCGGGTTGAACAGTATAGACGCACTGATCGCCGCGACTGCGACTCGCCCACGTCATGCACTTCAGTTGACCCGGTAAGTCCAGACTGATGTCGACAGCTGTTTCGTTTACACTGTGTGCAACACCTATTTGCCGGAAGCGACGTGGATGTACAACGTCATCGCGCACTCGCCAACTGCGTGCACATGAGGCTGCATTGGAACGGTTTCATGTCACGCGTTCTTAGACCGGTGTGATTTCACACGCAGCCGCGTTTGGTCACGTGTTCGGAAACAGTTCACACTGGAGTACACGGATGCTGGATATCACCGTATCACAGTACGACTTGGTGTACAACGCATTTTCTTTCACGATTGCTGTGATGGGTGCAGCAACGTTGTTCTTCATCCTCAGCCGGTCGCAGGTGGCGCCGGCGTACCGGACTGCACTCGCCGTGACCGCACTCGTCACCGGCATTGCGCTGTACCATTACATTCGCATCTTCGCGAGTTGGGAAGACGCGTACGTCGTGACCAACGGCACTCTTGTAGCAACGGGTGTGAAATTCAACGATGCGTATCGGTATGTCGACTGGCTGCTGACCGTACCACTGCTGCTTGTGGAACTGATTCTGGTGATGCGTCTCTCGCCATCTGAATCGTCGCGGAAGGCCGTCAAGCTCGGCGTGTTGGCGGCGGTCATGGTAGCGCTCGGCTATCCCGGTGAGATCTCGGGTGACCCATCCACCCGCTGGCTGTGGTGGAGCTTGTCGATGATTCCGTTCTCGATCATCGTGTACGATCTCGCCGTGGGATTAAAGGCGTCTATTGCGTCGCAACCTGAATCGGCGCGTGGCTTGATCTCATCGGCGCGCACACTGACTATCGTCTCGTGGTGTTTTTATCCCTTGGTGTTCGTGTTGCCGATGCTCGGCGTGACCGGCGGGAACGCTACGGTTGCCGTTCAAGTTGGTTACACTATTGCCGACATTGTTGCAAAGGCAGGTTTCGGCGTGCTGATCTATTTGATCGCTGCGCGGAAGTCGGATTATGAGAAGTTCGTGCCCGCATGACAAACGACGCTGGCGGTGTTTCCTACGCCGCCAGCGTCGCGGCGGTGCTAGTCTTCGTCATCGCGTTCAGTGGGACCGTTGAACATTTCTTGACAGGAGGCGCACGTGCGTCCTGATGCAGATCTGATTGTACTCGGTGGGGGATGTGCCGGGCTGAGTCTTGGGGAACGGCTCGCCGAATCACGGGACGGTGTGCAGCGCACGATTGTGATTGAGGCACGTCCGGCCTATGTGGCAGACCGGACGTGGTGCTTCTGGAGAACAGCGCCACACCGCCATGATGCGCTGGTGGAGAAGTCTTGGTCGCGACTGCGATTGCGATCAGCGAGTCGCTCGGTGCAGGTTGATTGCAGCGCGGCACCGTATCAGATGCTCGATGCCGGGTCGTTCTATACGCGCGCCGAGCGCCTGATTCGGGACTCCACATCAGTTGATTTAAAGCTCGACACCAGAATCACTGCTGAGCCGCAGCGTGGCGCCGATCACTGGGTAGTCAACACCTCACGCGGAACGCTCACTGGGCGACAGATCATCGATACTCGCCCTTCAGCGACTCCGCGGGAGGGAGATTCTGTGCTCTGGCAGTCGTTTCTCGGCCATGAAGTTGTGTGCGACGCACCCCAGTTCGACGACTCCACGGCAACGCTGATGGACTTTGCCGGTTGTCTCGACGATGGTGTGCTTTTTCACTACGTCTTGCCGATCTCGCCCACACGGGCGCTCATCGAAACGACCGTATTCGGTCCACGACCTCTTTCGGTGGCAGATCTTGCGCAAAGTCAGGATGCCGCGTTGAACAAGTTGTGTGGCGGTCGTACACGCAGAATTGTGCGCAGCGAGCACGGGGTGCTTCCGATGGGCATGAGACCGGCGGCGCCGCTGCCCGGTGGCGGATATGCCAGGGTGGGCGTGATGAGCGGCGGCGCGCGCGCCAGTACGGGTTACGCGTTCCAGCGCATACAGCGATGGGCGCGCGATTCAGCGCGAATGCTCAACAACGGCGGCAACGTAGCCGGACATGCGCCGGATCCACTCATTCATCGAGGCATGGATCAGTTGTTTCTGCGGGTCGTTCGTAACAACCCGGAGGGCGCTGCGGAGCTGTTTTTGAGCATCTTCGGCATGCGTGACCCAATGCACATCATTCGCTTTCTTACGGATTCCTGTTCAGTCCGTGACTATGCTGCCGTGATCGCTGCGCTGCCCACGGGTGTGTTCCTTCACGAAATGTGGCACGGCATGTGGACGGCAACGGAAAATCGCTTGGAGTTCGTTTGAAGAAGGCGCTGAGGGTGCAAGGGCTGACGTTCTGTGTCCTCTCCGCCGTCACTTCGCTCAGCGTTCTGCTCTTGCCGCCACTCACTGACCGCGTCGAACTGGCGCTGATCAGCGGTTTGATTCTGACACTGGGTGTGCCTCATGGCGCGCTCGACACCATCTTTGCCCGCCAAGTATATCGTCTTCGATCGCCTGTCTCGTGGCTGTTGGCTGCCCTTTTATATACGGTGCTCGCGGCGCTCGTCGTCGGTATCTGGTGGTTGTCGCCCACAGTCTTTCTGTGCGGGTTCCTGCTGGTGTCCATCGGCCACTTTTCGGGTGACCCGGAGCCAGGTGTGCGCATGTTCACGCGGGTCATGTACGCCGGCGCTGTGATCGTGCTGCCGTGCCTGCGTTACGAGGCTGACGTCGCACGGCAGTTCGGATTCCTCGCTGGGTCGGGCAGCGGTGTTGCGCTAGCCGCTGCGCTCTCCGCGCTGGCGTGGCCCTGGCTCGCCGGCTCGCTTGGTGCAGCGGTTTCCGAATTGCACCACAACACGAGGGCAAGCGTTGAGTTGCTTGCCGTTGTTCTGCTGGCGGTCTTTGCGCCACCATTGGTCGGCTTCGCCGTATTCTTTTGCGGAATGCATAGTGCGCGTCATGTGATCCGGACGTATCACTATGCAAACAGCAGCTCGATTCGCCTGCTGATCAGCGCGGCACTGTTGCCGATGCTGCTGGTTGTGGTCGCGGCCATCGCCGGATGGCTGTTTCTGGATCATCGCTCGCCGTCACGTGCTGTTTCGCAATTTCTGTTCGTCGGCTTGGCCGCGTTGACCGTTCCTCATATGCTACTCGTCGAACGGGTGCGATTGTCGGGCTGGCGTCTGGGTACGTCCGCCGTGTGATTGCGCATGAAGTCACGGTTCCAGGGCGACGCCAGTTGTGTCGTTCGGCCGCCCCTCGCGCGTGTGAGCAAGAGCCGGAGAGAGATCTACGCGTACAGCGAGGAGCATAGCGATGGCCACGCCGCGAGGCTGGCTGACCAAACGTTTCAGGCCTTGGTGGGTGAGGATGTGGAGCCAAACGGTTGTTCATTGAGACAACGCTCGGTTTGTGAGCAATCCGGATACATGCTTGTGCGAGGCCGCCAGCGCGACGCTGCCCGTAGCGGTGAACGGCACCGCGACGAGCGTTACCATTGTGTTCGTGGCGAACCGTGAGTGTTCGCGTAGCCATAACTGCCGCTGCGGGGTACGTCATTCGGTTTAGCGAAGTAGAACCCCAATGTTCGGTATCTGGTCCGGTGCTCCCGGCTGTGCTCGGCAGAGTAGCATGGCACGCATTGTTCGCTCGTGAACGTTTCGCCAAGTACTGTCGGAGTTTCTCACATGAACCACGGAGTCGACAATGCGATTGAACTTGCTGTTGATCGGAGTGACACTCGTGCCCTGCCTGACTGCCTGCAGCGGTCGATCCGATGAGTTTGGCGTGGTGGCTAAGGCTGGCACGCGCACCGCGACGACAGGAACGAAGCAGCCGAATGCGGGATGCACGCCACTCGAACGACGGTCGCCCGAAGTCGCCGACCAGAAGCCGGCATTCCCTGAACAAACACGCGCGTGCGAGTTGACTGACAGCGTGGACTTCGACGTGACCGTCGTCGCAAAGGGGCTAAAGAATCCGTGGGCCGTGGAGCCGCTTCCCGATGGCAGCCTGCTCGTC
The DNA here is from genome assembly GCA_038212625.1 of Gemmatimonadales bacterium. Lineage (GTDB taxonomy): Bacteria > Gemmatimonadota > Gemmatimonadetes > Gemmatimonadales > Gemmatimonadaceae > Gemmatimonas. Next base: position 34,217 of record JBBQUH010000007.1, read on the forward strand.
ACCGAGAAGCCTGGTCGCATGCGCATCATCAGTGCATCCGGCGTAGTGGGTGAGCCGCTGGCCGGAATTCCGGCCGTCGATGCACGCGGACAGGGTGGCCTGCTCGATGTGGAGCTAAGTCCGCGCTTCGCCATGGATCGCATGATCTACTGGAGCTTCGCCGAGCCGCGGCAGGGGGGCAATGCCACCAGCATCGCGCGCGGCACCTTGTCGGCCGACAACCGACGTGTAGAAAATGTGAAGGTCATCTATCAGACGATGCCCGTGTACGACGGCGACAAACACTTCGGGTCACGTCTGGCGTTTGGACCCGACGGTATGCTGTATGTCACCTTGGGTGAGCGTTCCGATACGCCAATGCGACCGCAGGCGCAGCGCTTGGACAGTGACCTTGGCAAGGTCCTGCGCCTCGCAGCGGACGGCTCCATTCCACTGGATAATCCTTTCGCTGGGCGCACGGATGCCCGACCTGCGATCTGGTCGCTCGGTCACCGCAATATCCAGTCGGCGGCTTTCGACAACGAAGGACAGCTTTGGATCGTAGAGCACGGCACCCGTGGTGGCGACGAACTGAACCGCGTGGAAAGAGGAAAGAACTACGGCTGGCCGCTGCAGGCGTACGGCAAGGAGTACTCCGGCCAATTGCCGATCAGCAGTCCAGCGGGTAGCGCACGTGCGCAGGTCGACGGGATGGAGCAACCCGTGTATTTCTGGGATCCCGTGATCGCACCGTCCGGGGCACAGTGGTACAGCGGCGATGCGTTCCCAGCTTGGAAGAACAGCCTCTTCGTGGGCGATATGAAGAGTGGTCGCCTCACTCGACTCACCCTGACCGGCAATCGTGTCACCGGCGAGCAGGTGATGCTCGAGGATCGCAACCAGCGGGTGCGTGACGTACGCCAGGGCCCAGACGGTGCGCTATTCGTGGTCACTGACGAGTCAGATGGAGAACTCTGGCGGATTACCCCTCGTCGCTGAATGCGGCCCGCCGTGTAAATCGGCCGCGCCGTCGTCCATCAGCGTTTCTCCGTCGGGACTCGTCAGCGGCTTTGTCTCACTGCGTGGTGCGCGCGAGCACAGTCGCTGATCATTCCGTACGATGATGCGTACCAGCTCGACGTCGCCACAGCATTGCTCGTTATGCTCAGAAGCACGGCCAACGGATCGATCGTACCGGTCCATGTCCAACCGTAATCTCATCCCGGCCGCAATGCCTACGGTGTCCACGCTTCGACGGCGTCAGCCGAGAACAGACAAGAAAGGCAGGTGGAGCGCGTGGCAAGGCTGGCCGGCAATCGCTCGGTCGGTGCTGGGGGGCTGAGGTCCCCTAAAAGCAGCACAGATCACACAGAGGTCAGGAGAGAAAGAGACAAAGAGTTCTCCTCGCCTCTTTCTCTCTTTTGCTCTTTGCAATCTGTTCTGCCGACCCGGCAGAGGTCCTCGATTCTCGAAAATGAAACTCGATCACCTGTCGAAAAACAAAAGCCCCGCCAGTGATGACGGGGCCGATGCTGTACTCAAAAGCAACCACCTGCGATTACGGCGTTTGTAACTCGCCCCGCGCTTGACGCGACAGCTGCCGCGAAAAGTTCAGCGCCACGGTAATCAGCACCGCGAAGACAATCGTGAACGCGAAGTAACAGTTCATCGTGACCGTGGGCTCCATCCCGCCTTCAGGGGTGGGCGTTGCGATGTACATCAACAACCCGTACAGGCCGAGCAACGGCAGGACGGCAGCGGCAGCAACGAGGCTGAGCAGGCGATTGGTCTTCGCAGAGATCATGACAGGGCGTCGGGGGCGCGGAGCGCCGGTGATCGAAAACGGGTGAGTCGGAAACCACCGAGAAGATATCGACTCGGCGGTAAAACAGGGAGTGCCTCGTGGGAGTTCCATGCCACGGACTATTCGTACGGCTCGATCCCATCAATACTGACCCGGTGGGACACCAACGGGAGCGGCGGCTCGGCCTCATCAAGAATAGACACAGCCACCCGCAGCGTGGCCAGCCCGCTCTCCACCCCGGCCCGGTCCCGCGCGAATATGGTGGCGAGCGGCTCGCCCGCCCGCACCACGTCCCCTGGACGGGCGGTGATCACGAAGCCCACCGATGGGTCGACGGTTTCCTCAACCCGTGAGCGTCCGCCGCCAAGCGCGGTGATGCCCCGACCGATGGCACGGGGCTCCACCTGCGCGATCACTCCGTCGCGCGGCGCGAGGTACAGCTCGCACTCGGCCGCCTGCGGCAATAGTCCGGGATCGTCTACCACCGCCGGGTCGCCACCTTGGGCTTCGATGATCTCTTGGAACTTGGCCGCCGCCTTCCCGCTCGAGATGGCCACTTCCATGCGACGCCGCGCTTCATCACGGGTGGAAGCAGCACCGCCTAGCACCAGCATCTCCGCACCAAGGGCGTAGGTGACCGACATCAGATCGGGCGGCCCCTCGCCGCGGAGCGCCATGATCGACTCCTCCACCTCGAGCGCGTTGCCGCAGGCACGTCCCAACGGGCGATCCATCGCGGTGAGCAGCGCCACCACGGGGCAGCCGTAATCGGCGCCGAGCTCAATCATGGTACGGGCCAGCGTGAGCCCGCGATCGAGCTCCGGCAGGAATGCCCCCGAGCCGCGCTTCACGTCGAGCACGAGCCCGGTCAGCCCTTCCGCAAGCTTCTTGGACATGATGCTGGCCGCAATCAGCGGAATACTCTCCACCGTGGCCGTGGCATCACGCAAGGCGTACAACCGGCGGTCGGCGGGAGCGATTTCGCGTGTCTGCCCGATCAGAGCACAGCCGAGGGACTCGATCTGCGCGATGGCGCGCGCCAGCGAGAGGTCGGTGCGGAATCCGGGGATCGATTCCAGCTTGTCGAGGGTACCTCCGGTATGCCCAAGTCCGCGCCCGGACATCATCGGGACGGCCACGCCGAGCGACGCGACCAGCGGCGCCAGTACCAGGGATACCTTATCTCCCACACCGCCGGTGGAATGCTTGTCCACCCTCCCGATCGTCAGGTGCGACAGGTCAAGCAGTGACCCGCTGTGCAGCATCGCATCGGTCAGCGCGCCAATTTCGTCGCGATCGAGCCCGTTGAAGAAGATGGCCATCGCAAGCGCGGCCATCTGATAATCGGGAACCTCGTCTACGGCGTAACGAGTCATCAGCGAATGCCACTCCGCTGGTGAAATCCGTCCGCCGTCCCGCTTTCGCTCAATCAGTGTGCGTGCCAACATCGTGATGCCAACCTACACCAGATTCTTCGTCTCGGCACCGTGCACAGCGGCTCGGCTCCTCGCGCTCTGCATCCTGAGCGCCTCTTCCGTCGCCCTCGACGCACAAAGCGCCGACCAATTGGTGGCGCTGGGCGACCGCGAAAGTGCCGCACGGCGTCCGGCGGCCGCCCTGCAGTATTTCGAGCGCGCCGTGCAGGCTGAGCCACGTTCATACGTGGCCCTGTACAAAGCGTCACGCGACGCCGTGGATGCGGGTGAATTCGAGACGAACACGGCGCTCCGTACCACGCTCTACCGTAAGGCCACGGACTACGCGCGTCGCGCGATAGGGGTCGACCCCACCGACGCCGAGGGGCACTTTCACCTGGCCCGGGCATTGGGTCGCACCGCGCTCACGCTCGGCCCCAAGGAGCGTACCCGCTTGGCCGGCGACGTGCGGACGCAGGCGCTGAAGGCACTCGAACTGCAGCCACGGCATCCGGGGGCGTTGCACGTGATGGGGGTGTGGAACGCTGAGGTCATGCGGCTGAACGGGATGCAACGCATGATGGCCAAGGCTTTTCTTGGCGGTCAGGTGCTGGGGACGGCCTCGTGGGACGCGGCTATCCAGTATCTGGAGCAGTCGGTGAGTATTGAACCCGACCGTCTGGTACACCATCTCGATCTGGCGCGCGTATATCGCGACGCCGAACGCGCAGCCGATGCGCGTGCATCATACGAGTCGGCGCTCCGTGCGCCGCTCGTGGATGCCAATGATGATGTCTATCGCCAAGCGGCGGAATTGGAACTCCGGAGACTGCGCTAGTCAGTCTCCGGCTTCGCTTGCCTGCTGCAGGCCTGGTGTCAGCGGCCGATCATATTGCGCGCGCGATCGGCGGCCTGCCGTCCGCGCTTCATACCATGGCGCGTGAACTCGCGGGCCGAGCGATCGGCGTCTTCCCAGAGCTCCTCCGCACGCTCCGATCCGCGATTCGCGAAGCGACGGGCCTTCTTGCTGAGCACCCGTCGGGTGTCATCGCCGCTGGCCGGGGCCAGTAACAACGCCGTGCCCGCGCCGATGGCGGCGCCGAGTAACAGGCCAATACCGAATGATTTGCGTTCCATGAGAAACTCCTGTTTAAAGTCCGAGTGCGGATGCAGTAGATTGGCAGCCATGAGCGCCGCCCCCTCTGATCCCGAGCACCGAGCCGCCGTCCTGCGCGATCAGCTCGCCCGTGCCCAATCTGCATATTATGTCCTGGACCAGCCGACGATATCGGACCAGGAATACGACACGGCCTTTCGCGAACTGCAGGCCATGGAAGAGCTGTACCCCACACTACGCACAGAAGATTCACCGACATTGCGAGTTGGGGCTCCCGTGCAGTCGGCCTTTGGCTCGCACCGACATCTTGTACGCATGATGTCGTTGGACAATGCGTTCGACGATAGCGAGCTCAGCGCCTTCGAGCAGGCGGTCACGCGCGTGGTGGGTGCCGCGTTCCATGAGAGCGGTTTCACGGTAGAGCTCAAGATCGACGGCGCCGCGGTGTCGCTCACGTACCGAGACGGATTGCTCGAGACCGGCACCACCCGTGGCGACGGCACCGACGGGGAAGACATTACGTCGAATATCCGGACGCTGCGGAGCGTGCCGCTGCGACTGCTCGGCACGGGGCACCCTCCGCTGATGGAGATCCGCGGCGAGGTGTATCTCCGCTTCGCGGGTTTCGAGCGCATGAACGAGGCGCGCGTGGCGGCGGGCGAGCCGGTCTTTGCGAATCCGCGCAACGCGGCCGCCGGATCATTACGACAGCTCGATCCTGCCATCACGGCGGCGCGCCCGTTGCAGTTTTTCGGCTACAGCGCGGTGTTGCCCGATGGCACCGCGCCGGCACGCTCGCAGTGGGAGTTGCTGGACCAGCTCACCACGTGGGGCATTCCGGTGGCGCCGCATCGGGCGCGCTGCCTCACCATGGCGGCGGTCGGTGCGTGGGCGCGCGTGGTGGAGCACGAAACGCGCGCCGAGCTGGGCTTTGCGATTGATGGTGGCGTGGTGAAGGTGAACGACATGGCGGTGCAGGATGAGTTGGGGGTGCGCAACGACCGGACGCCGCGCTGGGCGATCGCGCGCAAGTTCGCGCCTGATATGGCCGTCACCCGTTTGGAACGAATCGATGTGAGCGTCGGACGCACCGGCGTGCTGACCCCGTTCGCCGTGCTGACGCCGGTGGAGGTGGGCGGCGCGACGGTGACCTTTGCCTCGTTGCACAACGCGGATCAGATCGCCGCCAAAGATCTGCGTGAAGGCGATCAGGTGCAGGTGGTGCGCGCCGGCGATGTGATCCCGTATGTGCTGGGGCCCGTGCCGGAGCAGCGGACCGGTGCGGAGCGCGCGTGGCAGATGCCCGCCACCTGTCCACGCTGCGGCACGCCGGCACAGCGATACGGCGACGACGTGGCCACCTACTGTCCGAATGTGGCCTGCCCCGGTCGCCAGCTGGAAGGGTTGGTTCATAGCGCCAGTAAGGACGCGCTCGATATCGACGGACTGTCGTACGCGCGGATCCAGCAGCTGCTCGATGCCGGGCTGGTGCACGACCTCGCGGATGTGTTTGCTCTCACCAGTGAGCAGCTGGTGACGCTGGATCGGTTTGCGCAAAAGAGTGCGGACAATCTGGTGGCGTCGATCGCCGCGTCGACGCAGCGCCCGTTGTCGCGCCTGCTTTTCGCGCTTGGCATCCGCCACGTGGGGGTGCAGGCCGCCCAGCTGTTGGCGCGGCACTTCGGATCACTCGACGCGCTCATGGCCGCTCCAGCGGCGCAATTGGAGAGCGTGCGGGGTATTGGTGACATCATTGCCGCGTCGGTGGCGTCGTACTTCAGCGAACCCACGTCACGGGCACTGGTGGAGCGACTTCGCACGCGAGGGCTCACGCTGATGGAGCCCAACGCGGTGGTCGCGGGCGGCGCCCTCGAGGGCGCCACGGTGGTGCTCACCGGGAGTCTGCCGTCGTTGTCGCGCGGCGAGGCTGCGGCGCTCATCGAGCAGGCCGGTGGGCGAGTCACCAGCAGTGTCTCCCGCAAGACCACCTTCGTGGTGGCGGGCGACGACGCGGGCAGCAAACTCGACAAGGCGGTCGAACTCGGCGTTGAGGTCATCGACGAGACGGCACTCCGTCGCCGCATCGGGGGTACCGCGCGCGATTCATGACCGATCTCACACGGCGGGCCCGTACTGTCACCCGGCCCCCGCTTGACGTGACCCGCTCCGCAGGCGAGCGTCACCCTGATATGAGCACATCGATGAGTCCTTCCCTGCCTTTCCTGACCACACGCACGCTGTCGGTGCCGGTGGAGTTCTTCACCGGCCTGCGCCAGGCGCTGCTGGGCGCACACAGCGCGGCGCCGGTCGATGTGGTGCGTGATGCCGGCTACGCGGCTGGGCAGGCGCTTTTTGAGCACTTCGCCAGTTGGCTGGCCGAGCGTGGCGAACATGGGCCAGACGATTTGCTCGATGACCGATTTCCGACGCTGCTCACCGAGTATTTCCAGTCGATGGGCTGGGGGACGGCGCATCTGCATTCGCTCAGCGATGCCGTGATGGCACTGGATGCCACCGATTGGGGCGAGGCGAGTGATAGCGCGCGCGGCGGCTGTCTGGTGAGCACGGGGCTGTTCGCCGGGTTTTTGGGACGGCTCGCCGACGCCCCGATTGCGGTGCTGGAGGTGCCGCGCCCCGACGCGGGCGACGGGGACTGTCGGTTTTTGTTGGGCTCAGTGGACGTGATCGGCTACGTCTACGAGGCCATGGAGCGGGGCATTCCTTACGAGCGCGCGGCCGCCAGCGCCTAGCGCGGGACGCATGGCGGTACGTGCTGGATGGCGCGGCGGCACGGGGCTGCCGCGCTCAGTAGTGCTACGGCAGCAGTCCGGCGTACTTGGGGTTTGGGCGAAGTTCATCGCCGATGAGGATTTCGCGATCCCACGGGAGAATGATGGCGCTTTCCGTGGCCAGTCCATGGAAATCCGGCGCAAAGACGCCGGTCCGGAAGCTGACGGCGGTGCGGACTTCCGTGGCGCCGGCGTTTCCGACTGCCGCGACCGCGAGGCGGATCGTGTCGCCCGAGTCGCAGGTTTCATCCACCACGAGCACCCGCTTCCCGCGCACTTCGCTTGGGGCGGCACCGAAGATCGCGGGCGTTTCGCGGGCATTGCCGGCGCGATAGCGGCGCGAGACGAGCATCGAGTGAAATGGGATGTCGAGAATGGTGGCGATGGCCGCACCGGGTACCACGCCGGCGGTGGCGATCCCGACCACGACCTCCGGGCGGTACTCCCGAGCGACTTTGAGGGCGAGCGCCCGCGAGAGTTCGCCGAAGAGCGGCCAATCCACGATGAGCACTCCGTTGGCGGGATCCGGGGCGTACGGTTGTCCTGCGGTCATGGTGGCTCCGTTGTGGGATACCGCAGTGTAGCGCGCATCGCGCCTTGTAGGCAACGTGATCGTCCGATAGCTTTGCGATTCAGTCGTAACTGTCCTTGTTCCTTCCTCCGATCCACTGCGAGCGCATGACTTGGTGGCGCCGTCTTGTGGGCGGCACGTCCGGGCGCGATCCGCGCCCCACGGACTTCCTGGCTGAAGCGCTCGATCTCGAAGCGCGCGGCGATTATGCGAACGCCCTGACGTCGTATCGACTCGCTTTGCGCGATCGCCCCGACGATCTGCAGGTGTTGCAGAACATCGCGATTGCGTTCTCGAAAACGAGCCAGCCGGAAGAGGCGATTCGTACCTATCGCCGCGCCCTCCAGCTCGACCCTGATCTTGCCGGGGCGCATTACGGCCTCGCCTTCCTGCTGCTCAAGCGCGGTGATACCGCGCACGCCGGTCATCACCTGGAGGCATTTCTGCGTGCCACCGAATCGGTGGCACAGGACGCACCGACGGTGAAGTTCCGGGCGCACGCGCAGCGCACGATCGCACAGTTGCAGGGTATGAGCCACGAGTCCGATGGCCCGCGGGATCCGGGGCTGCCCCCCGAGTCCCACGACGGGGGCTACGAGGAGCGTCAGGATCTGCCCGACGACGAGGGATTCCGCGATGACCGAGCGAGGTAACGTGGGTCGCGTCCTATCGATCGTGAGCCAGAAGGGCGGCGTTGGCAAGACGACCACTGCGGTCAATCTCGCTGTGGCGTTCGCCCGCCGCGGCCTCAAAACACTGCTGGTGGACACCGATCCGCAGGGTGCGGTGCGCTACGGCGTGGGGCTGCGTCGGGGACACCCCACGGTGGGATTCGACGACTACCTGCGTGGCGAGCGTGCGCTCCGGGAAGTGATTCTCCCCACCGCGCTGCCTTGGTTGCGCGTGATTCTGGCGGGCAGTGTGAGCGATTCGTCGGACCACTCGGCGTTTCAACGCGCCGTGGGAGAAACCACGGTATTGGCCGAGCTGCTCGCGCTCGCGCGGGAGCGCTGCCATGTGGTGGTCGTCGACACGCCCCCCGGACTCGGCGCCATCACCCGGCGCGTGCTCGCGGCCAGCCAGCATGTGGTCGTCCCCCTGCAGTGCGAGCCACTGGCTCTGCAGACCACGCCGCAGATCCTTCGCGCGATCCAGGACGTGATCGTGGAGAACGACGAGCTGACGCTGGAAGGCATTCTGCTCACGATGTACGAGGCGGGCAATCCAGCGGCGGAACGGGTGCTGCACTACGTCAAGGAGCATCTGCCGCAGCACCTCGTGTTCGACACGCCCGTGCCGCGGACCTCCGCGACCTCGGATGCGTTCTCCTCGGGGCAGCCGGTGGTCTTGCGTGAGCCCGCCGATCCGGCGAGTCAAGCGTATATCAATCTCGCCACCATCCTGGCAGAGCGTTTCGCGTGAGTGGGCGCACCGCATGGCGGCGGCGTCGGTGGGGCCTGTTCGCGACCGGGCTGGGCGCTGCCGCCGCCTGTGCTGAAATCGGCACCGGGCCCAACGATGCGGCGGCCATCGAGATGGAGCCGTTCCCTTCACCCTCAGTGGTCATTGGCGACACCCTGCGCAACATCAACGGGGTGGTCGCGCCGGTACGCGCCATCGTGCGCAACGTGCGCGGCGACGTCATCGACGACGCACCGATCCGCTATCTCTACGCTGAATTCAATCGGGACAGTGCGCTGCGCGTGGACTCTGCCACTGGCATCGTCGTCGCGCTGCGCGCAAGTTCCGGCGCCGATCCGCGCGTTGCGGCCCGCGTGGGCGGCTCGCTCCAAGTCCTCCGCGCCTTGGTCGTCACGCAACGCCCGGACACCGTAATCGCGCAACCCTCGCCAGCACTGCTGACCACCGTCTTCCCTGACACCGGACGTTTTCAGGCGACCTCAAACGCTACGCAAGCGCTCAGTGTGGGCATCCGCACCCGGACCAACGACGCGCTCGCCAATGTGAATGCGTGGCCTGTGCGCTTCGAGCTGGTCGCCCCGGCGAACCCAACGAACGACACCAATGCCGTGGCCTTTCTGGTCGACGACAGCGGTCGGCCGAGCACACTCGACACCAGCGACGTTGGCGGTACCGCCGGGCGCCGCGTCCGCGTGCGGGCCCAGCGCTTTCCAACCGGCGCCGCCGTGGAAACGGTCATCGTGCGCGCCGTGATCACCTACAAGGGGCAACCGGTGGCCGGCTCGCCACTCCTGCTCACCGGAACCGTCCGACGCGGCACGCCCTAGCGCGCGGTTACCGCCTGGCGCACCATGGCCGAATGGTTGCGATTTAACCGGTGATTCATCGTCCGTCCCCTTTACGGCCCGCCCGTTGGGCGATCACCTTACAAGTCTCTCCCGGCGTAGCCTCTCACGCCGCCGTTCTGCTGCTTCTCCCGCCCCCTGGAGCTGGCGATGACCTCGGTCGCAGCGTCCCGCAATCCTGCTCTTGAAGTCACGCTCTCCGGACTCCCCTCGGCGTCGCGCTATGCCGCCGGCGGGGCGCGTCCGGCACCGGGTACCATCAACCAGCTGTTCTTCGATGCGGTCGAGCGTTATCAGCAGCCCGACGCCTTGCGCTGGAAAGTGCGCGGGATCTGGGAACCAGTATCACACGCGACGATTCTTGAACGGGTGCGACACACCGCGCTGGGCCTCGCGCAGCTGGGCATCGTCGCGGAGGATCGCGTGGCCATTCTCTCGGAGAATCGCCCCGAGTGGCTGATCGCGGACTATGCCTGTCTCTGCCGCTCGATCACGGATGTGCCGATCTACCCCACCCTGCCCGCAGAGCAGATTTCGTATCTGCTCAACGACTCGGGGGCCAAGGCGATCTTCGTATCGACCGCTGATCAGGCGCGCAAGATCGCGGCGGTACGTCACGAGGTCCCCGGCGTGTTGCATGTGATCGGCTTCAGCGCCACTCGCGACGAGGGCTGCGACCTGACGTTGGCCGAACTCGAGGCGCTGGGCAAGGCGCAGGACTCCGCCGATCGAGCGGCCACCTTCCGGCAGGAAGCACTGGCAGTCAGCCCCGACCAGCTGATCACGTTGATCTACACCTCGGGCACCACCGGGAACCCCAAGGGCGTGATGCTGACCCAGGACAACCTGCACAGTAACGTGGTCGCCACGCGAAACTCGGTACCGGTCTCTACCAGCGACGTCGCGCTCAGCTTCCTGCCGCTCAGTCATATCTTCGAGCGGATGGGGGACTACTACCTGTTCGCCAGTGGCGTACGGATTGCCTACGCGGAGTCGATCGATACGGTACCCGTGAACATGTCGGAGGTCAAACCGACGCTCATGATGTCGGTGCCGCGGCTGTACGAAAAGATCTATGCGCGTGTGGTGGAGAACGCGATGGCCGGCGGCGGCGCAAAAAAGCGAATCTTCCTGTGGGCGAAGGGTGTGGGCGAGCGCTGGAGCGATGAGCAGCTGGCGGGGCGTGCGCCCGGCGGCCTGTTGGCGCTGCAATACCGCATCGCGGACACGCTCGTATTTTCCAAACTGCGCGAACGCACCGGCGGCAATCTGCGCTTTTTCGTCTCCGGCGGCGCGCCGCTCTCGCCGGATATCGCCAAGTTCTTCTATTCGGCCGGGCTCATCATCCTCGAGGGCTATGGCCTCACGGAGACGTCGCCGGTGATCAGCGCCAACACCATCGAGCAGTATCAGCTCGGATCGGTGGGCAAGCCCATTGCGGGGGTCGAAGTGATGATCGCGCCGGACGGCGAGATTCTCTCGCGCGGCCCACACATCATGAAGGGCTACTACAACCGCCCCGACGCCACCGCCGAGTCCATCGATGAAGGCGGCTGGTTCCGTACTGGTGACATCGGGGAGCTGCGCGACGGATTTCTGCGGATCACCGATCGCAAGAAGGACATCATCGTCACCGCCAACGGCAAGAATATCGCGCCGCAGCCGATCGAGAATCGTCTGAAGGGCAACAAGTACGTGAGTCAGGCGGTGATGATCGGCGACAAGCGCAAGTTTCCGGTGGTGCTGGTGGTGCCGAACTGGGATCAGCTGGAGGGATGGGCAGGGCGCAAGGGCATTGTGTGGACCGCGCGCGCCGAACTGCTGGCCATGCCGACGATCAACGCCAAGATGGAGCAGGAGGTCCGGTCGCAACTCGTTGGACTGGCGAGTTACGAGACCCCCAAGAAGGTGCTCCTGCTCGAGCACGACTTCAGCATCGAGCGCAATGAGCTCACGCCGACGCTCAAGGTAAAGCGGCGCGTGATCGACAACACGTATCAGCGGGAGATCGACGCGTTGTACGAGGGCGGCAACTAACGAATCGACACGCTGCGCGCCGATGGCTTGAGGTAGCGGGTGTACCAGCCGAGCAGCCGCGTGTGCCAGTCGCTGAACTCAACAGCAGTGGTCATCGGAATGCCGTGCCCACCGTTGGTGTAGTTCACCCACTCCACCGGCTTTCCCAAGCGGCGGAGAGCGAAGTACATCTCGCGCGTGTTGAGCGCCGGCACGTTGTGGTCCTCACCGCCGGTCATGAGCAGCAGCGGCGTCTTGATGCGGTCTGCGAACATGACCGCACTATGCTGGATGTACTTCTGCGGCTGCTCCCACATCGTTGCGCCGATACGATCCTGCGTCTTCTCGGCGGCGTTGACGTTGCGGACACCGAGCCGTGGGGAGTCGGTGTAGAAGGAGATCATGTCCACCTTGCCCGACACGTTGATGGCCGCCTTGAAGCGGTTGGTCTGCGTGATGATCAGGTTGGTGGCATAACCGCCGTAGCTGGTGCCGTGCACGCCCAGTTTGCTACTGTCGGCCACGCCCATTTCGATGAGTTTGTTCGCGCTCGCCGTGACACCCTTGAGCCAGGCTTCGCCGGGATAGCCGATGTCGAACGTCACCGACGGCTTCATCACGGCGTAGCCGTGGCTGGCAAGGAACATCGTGGTGGCGTCGAAACCATCGTCGAAGAACGACTCGTACACACTGAACACCGTGGGAAGATTCCGCGCCTCACGTGACGGCACCGTGAGCACGCCAAATTGCGAGCGGCCATCCGCATCGAGGTACGACACCAGTTGCGTCTGCGGCATCACGCGCGAAGCAAATTGCGGATTGCTTTCTACCACCCGTCGCGCCCCGTCCATGCGGCTGCCGGCGAGCCAGAGATCGGCCGGCTGACCGTTGGCCGCGATGGTGAGTGCGAGGCGCGTGCCATCCGGGCTGAGACTGGGCGCGCCAAAGATGCGACCGTCACGGACCAGCGTATCTACCGTGCCGCTGGCCGCATCCACGCGCAGCAGGCCGCGCTCCCACGAGGTGCGCGACGCATACGCCAAATACAGCGTTCGACCGTCGGTCGACCATTCACTGAGTGTGACGCGCGGGCCGCGCACGGTGTCCGTGACGGTGTTCAGCGCTTGGCGCGACCCATCGACGGTGTTGACCAGCCACAAGCCGGCGCGCGTGGACGCCACGAGAGCGTTTCCGGTGGGCGCGATTCGCACCAGCGTATATCGTTCCTCGGCAGCGCGCGCCGTGCTGTCCGCCGCTGAGTCGGCGCGGGTTGCCGGGCGCGCAGCCGCCGCTCGTGGCGCGGGACCAATAAGGCGACGCGGCGTGGTGTCGGTGAGACTGGCCACGTAAATCGCGCCATCGTTGGCGTAGGCGTACTTGAGGCCGTCGTCGGCCTGTGAGAGTGTGACCCCACGCATCGACGCCACGAGGATGCGCGGTGCAGCGCCGGCCAGCCGCATCATCATGCGGGATTCGCTGCTCGCGCCGCCTTCGTAGTTGGTTTTCGTGGTACGATCCTCGCGCCACGTGATGGCGCGTCCATCGGGAGACGACGTCCACGTGATGATCTGCGCCGCCGGCATCAGCGTATCCAGCGCGCCACTCTGTGGTGTCAATGCCACCACCAGCGCGCGATTGCCCAAGCGCCGGAGCATGTCCCAGCCCAGAAAGGGCTCCGTGCCGACCTGCACACTGATCGGGCCGCCCACCAGTGAGTCGAAGCGCGCCTTGACCTCGGCGAGCCAGCCACGTTCCCGAATGGCGAGCAACAACCTGCCGTCGGTGGTCCATTTCAGCTCGGTGTTTTCCGCAACACGAGCGCCGCCGAGCGCTTGCGTCCGCAGTTTGCGTGCGGCCACGTCGAACATCAGCAGGGCCGGCGCACTATCGCGTGTGGCAATGGCCAGTCGTGCGCCGTCCCGACTCCACGCCATACCGCCGATGGTGCGCGGCGCGGTCACGATGGGTAGCGTGTCGCCGGTCAGCGTATTGAGCAGGAGCACGCGCGCGGGCGACGGCCGTGTGTAGCTCGGATCGCCGTCGCGTGCGGCGACGAAGCCCAGCCCATCCCCACGGCGCGCGATGCGAATGACCAACCACCGGCCGTCGGGCGAGTAGTCACCCAGCGAGACGGTGCGCACGTTGAGCAGATCCTCCGGCGTGAGCGGCGTTGGCGGCGTGGGTGCAGGCTGCGCGTTCAGCGTGGCGGCAGCAGCGGCGAGCAGAACACCGATCGCCACGAGCGGGCGACGGACGGCAGCGACACGGGACATCTTCACATCCGGGGAGCGGGGTAACGTGGGCTAGATCGACCGAGGGAAAGTGCACCGGCGCCGCCGTGGTGGCGAGGCGCCCGCCGCCGCCGGGCGCCTCGATGCCACAGTTACCGGACCAGGTCCGGATCGCGGCGACGGAGTTCCACCAGTCCGCTGGCCTGCCCGACGGCTTCGGCCACCCAGTCGCGGTCGTCGCGCGCCAGCTCTCGCAGCGTGGTTGGTATCGGTGTCGCCACCGGCGCGACCATCCGGCCACCCGCGCGTAGCGCGCGTACGGCACTCTCCAGAAAGACCGGCGTCGCATGGGGTTCGTCGATGGCGATTGCCGCAACCGTGCCCACGCCGAGGGGTAACCGCTCAGCTACCTGGAGCAACGACGTTGGGAGGGCCTCGCCACCGGTCGCCCCCATTGCGGCATTCAATATCGGCGAATTTATGTGCAGTTGCGGCACCGGCACCAAACCAGCCATCGCGGGGCCCAGAAGGGCCCGCTGGCCGACCAACGCCACGGGGACACCCCCAGCGATGACGGCCAGCAACGCGGCCAGCCGCAGCCCCTCAGCGGCTGATGGAGTGCCAACCTGCGGCGGTTCTCCCTCGCCCACCGACTGATGGCGAGGAGCGAAATACGCGATGCCGTCGATGATCGGATATTCGGCGCTGCACACCGGACACGACACGTCAGCATGGATGAGATCGGAACCGACGGCCACGTGCACCATGGCCACCAGCCAGCTCTCGTCGTGGCGCGCGGGGCAGCGAAGGGCGTCGAGCAGGTCGCGTTGCATGCCGTACAATAACCGGCGTGTACGGTGCGGGGCCGATCGCCCCGACCTCAGCTCCGGCTGATACGGAGCTCGTCGATGTTGACCGACGCGGGCCGTGTGACGGCCCAGAGCACGGCGTCGGCCACATCGGCGGCGCGGAGCATGGCCGATCTCGGCGGAAAGCCCGGGGTGTTGTCCGGATCGACGGGATCCCAGATGGACGTATCGGTGGCGGCCGGCGCGACTAACGTCGCCCGAACGCCGGAGCCGGCGGTCTCGCTGCGCAGCACCTCGTGCATGGCGCGTGCGCCGTACTTACTGGCCGAATACGCGCCGTTGCCGCCGAAGATGTGGCGATCGGCGACCGAGCCGATCGTGACCACGTGGCCGGCCCCACGCGCCTTCATGGCAGGCAGACAGGCGTGCAACAGGCGAAAGGGAGCGAGGACATTCGCCTGCAGGGTCTGCGCAAACATTTCCGGATCGGTCGCGTCGAGCGGGGCCATCGAAAAGACGCCGGCATTGTTCACCAGAATGTCCGGCCCGCCCTGCGTCTGAGCCGCGACCTCGGCCATCAGGCGCTGCACGGCCGCGGCGTCCGTGACATCGGCGGGGTGTGCTGAGGCGAGCGGGCCGAGCTCCGCTGCGAACGTGTCGAGGTCCGTACGAGAGCGCGAGACGAGACATATCTGCGCACCCGCTGCCACGAGAGCTGACGCCACCGCGCGACCGATCCCGCGCGACGCACCGGTGACGAGCGCCGTGCGGCCGGACAACGGCAGCGATTGCATAGTGGAACGGCGCCTCAGTACGTAGCCGACGCGCCATGCGCGAGGCGCAGGAATTCGCTCCGCGTTTTCGCGTCATCACGAAACAGGCCACGCAGCGACGACGTGATGGTGCGTGAGCTCTGTTTTTCCACCCCACGCATCATCATGCAGAGGTGCACGGCTTCGATCACGACGCCCACACCCTTCGGCTGCAGCACCTCGTCGATCGCGTTCGCGATTTGCTCGCCCAATCGCTCCTGCACCTGCAGTCGTCGCGCAAACACCTCGACCACGCGGGGCAGCTTGGAGAGCCCCACGATCTTGCCGTTGGGAATGTACGCGATGTGGACTTTGCCGAAGAACGGGAGCATGTGGTGCTCACACATCGAATACATCTCGATGTCACGCACCATCACCATGTTCTCGTGATTCTCCGCGAAGAGGGCGTCGCCGATGACCTTTTTCGGGTCGAGCGAATAGCCCCGCGTGAGCCACGCCATCGACTTGGCCACGCGGCTGGGCGTCTTGAGCAGACCGTCGCGATCGGGATCTTCGCCAATCAGCTCGAGCTGCCTGCGAACGATCGTTTCGAACTCGGTCATCTCGTCGCCGGCGATGGGCAACTCGTCGAGTTCATTCACATCCACCAGCGTACGCGCCGCCTCGAGTGTCCGGATCACGGCGTTACTCTCCCTGATAGTCGACATAATTGTTCTCGGTTTCCCACAGCCGAAGCTGTACCAGCCGTCCGGGCGAAACCACCGGTGCCAGCACGCGCCACATGGCCACTACCACATTTTCCGTGGTGGGATTGATGCCCTGCATGTAAGGCACATCGATGTTGAAGTTGCGATGATCGGTCAGATCGATCACTTCGCGCTCTACCACGCCCCGCAACACCCCAAGATCGATGACGTAGCCCGTACGCTCATCGATCGGGCCCTTGACGGACACCTCGAGCTTGTAGTTGTGCCCGTGCCAGTTGGGATTATTGCATTTCCCGAACAGCCCGGTGTTCTCCTCGTCGGAGAGCGCAGGGTTGTGGACGCGGTGCGCGGCGTTGAACCGCAGCTGGCGGGTGACGGTAACGATCGGCATGTCGTCAAACCCTCGCGAGATGGGGAAGGTTCCCCACGGAGGGAACGTACGAAGGCCCCGCCGCAGGGACGGGGCCTCCGAAAAGCACGGGTACGGAGAGGGGATCTTGAAGCCCAAAGAATACTAATAAAGCCTTCACCGCGCGGTCGCCTTCCCCGCACTGGGGCGTGACGTGAACGCAGTCTGTCAGACTTTTCCCAAGGACTTATCGGCTCAAGAAGTAAATCTCTCCGCCCCGACTGAATACGAGTCTATATCGGAGACACACCGTGCGCCACGGGCAAGGTCGTGCGAGATTTCGGTCATGGATCCCTTTACGATTGCAGGCGTCGTCATGCTCCTGGTGTGGGGCGGACTCACGATCACCACCGAGGCGCCCGGTTGGGTGCATCTGTTGCTCACCGCTGGTGTGTCTCTGGTGATCTGGCGCATCGTCGTCCGGAGCACCCCGTCGGGGCCGAAGTCGCCCAAGTGACCGACGCGCCGGAATGCTGTCGACTCGTGCTCAGATTTCCCAGTTCGACAGCACCATGCCGTCGATAGGCGCCGTCTCGGTCCATCCGTAGGCGCTCATACGGAGATCGGTCCATCGCACCCGTGCCCCGAGTGCGATCAGTGTGCGGTACCCGTCGGTGTACTCGCCCTGCACCCGGATCGCCACGCGACGAGTGCCCGTGCGCGTCGCAAGATCGGTCAGGCCGCCGAGCAGCCGCGGCAACTCGTTGCGGCGCGCCAGCACCAGCTTGAGCACGCGCAGTTCATCAGTCGTACGCCCTTCCACCAGCGGTGCGGTGTGACACACCGCAAATCCGGCCGGCGATTCGGCCGGCCCCAACATCAGCGTGTCGCCAAGCGCGAGCCGGTCGGTGAGCTCGAGCTCGCGCGTAAAATCGTACCCGGGCATGACGTGCGCCGTGAGTTCCCGACAGGCGGCGATGGCCTCGACCTTGGCCGACGCGGACAGACGAGAGAGCAAGAGCGGCGGCGTATCACCGACGGCCGCCTCGAGGGTGAGCGTGGTGGTGAGATGGCCCGGCACAAAGCCAAGGTTGGAGTAGAAGCCGATGTTGTCCATCGTACGTGGCATGGTCTCCAGACCGATCACCTTCACGTTCTGCTGACGCAGCCAGCGCATGCCACTCTGCACCACCACTTTCCCCACCCCACCGCCCTGCTGATCGGGGCGCACACAGAGCGGACCCATCCACCCCTCCGCGCCGGAATGGTGGACCATGTTGAAGGCCGCGATCTGCCCGCGATTGTCGCGCCAACAGAGCGCGCCGTCGCCGGCATCTTCAATAGCGTACTGCCAGATCAGCGGATTGAGCGGGGGCACGCGCACACCCGCCATCCCGTCGCGCCGGTACCGATCGGTGAAGGCTTCCGCGAACACCGCATTCAGCGGTGCGATGTCGGCCACGGTGGCCACGAAAGGTCCTTCGAGCGAGCGCGCACTGCGCCAGGAGCGTGAGGAGACGGTCATCGATGCGCCATCACGTGTCGGCCAACATGAATGCGTCCTCTGACTGCTCCGCTTCGCGCGCGTCGCCCGCCAGCGACGAGATACCGTCGGTGACCACGCTGCAGCCGCGCGCTTCATCGAAGCGCACCATGAGCACCCGGTCCAGCCCTTCCCGTACCTGCTCGATATGCGTAATCACGATCACCTGCTCAAAGCGGTCATTGAGACGACGAAGCAGCTCCACCACATTCGCCCGTCGGGTATCGTCCAGCGATCCGAAGACCTCATCCAGAATCAACAGCGAGAAGGCCTGCCCCGCACGCTCGGCGATCATTTGTGAAATCGCCAACCGCAGCACCAAGTTGCACAAATCCTCCTCGCCCCCGGAGATCACGGATTTGGGCAGCCCCTCTTCCAACAGCAGCACCCGATAATCTTCGTCGAACTCGAGGTTGCTGTACCGGCCATCAGTGAGCCCCTCGAGAAAGCGACTGGCGATGTCAGACAGTTCCGGGCGCAGCTGGAAGTTGAGATCGGTGCGCAGGTCGGTGAGCGCCCGATCGAGCTCGTCGTGCAACCGCTTGTCGGTTTCGAGCGACTCCAGTGTCTCCTGCAGGCGGGCCAGTTCCCGCCGCCCCTGCTCAGCCGCATCAACCGCAGCGCGGGCCCGCTCGACTTCGCCACTGGCCGCCACCGCTTCGAGTTCTGCACGACGCGAATCGGCCGACGCGCGATCATGGGCATCCCGCACTGCGGAGTAACTGGCCTCGTCCATGCCAAGCGCGGCGCGCTGCGCCTCGAGGTCCAACACGCGTGAACGGGCTGTCTCCCGTGCCGCCAGCACGCGCACCCGCTCCGCCCGCGTGGGGCGTTCCCGATCGAGCAGCGCACCCACGCGCGCTGCGCGGGTCTCCAACTCCTGCAGGCGCGCCACTTCCTCGCGCAGCGTACGGTGCCGCACCGCTTCGTAGCCATGCGGCAAGAGCGCAAGCTGTTGCGTGGTATCGATCAAGCGCTGTGAGGTCAGTGCACGCTGCTCGGCAAACGTGCCCCGTTCGGTGAGCGCCGCCTGAATGCGCGCGAGCCGACGTTCCGCAACCGCCACCTCCTGCTGCGACGCACGACGCTGCTCTTCGAGTGTCTCGATGGCGGACGGCAGACGGGTGAGCTGCTCCACGCGCTGTCGATAATAATTGCCGTCGATGCGCACCGTCTCGATCTGCTCCGTGAGCAGATCGAGCACTCCACGGTACGAGGCGCCGAGCGGACGCGCACAGGTGGGACACGGGCTCTCCTCGCCGAGTCCTTCGAGTGTCTCCCGTTGTTGCGACAGCTCGGTGTACTGCGCGCGCAGCGCCTCGAGCCGCGTCTCCGCTTCCTGGCGATCACGTGCCCACCCGGTGCGATCGGCGTCGAGGCGTTTCTCGCCCTCGGCCAGCGACGTACGCAGCGCGGTCAGCTGGGCGGTGGTCTCGATTTCCAGCGCCGGCGCCGACTCCAGTCGCGCGAGGCGGTCCAGTAGCTTGGCCTCCTCTTCCGCCAGCGCGCGCACCCGTTCGAGTAATCCCTGACGCTCGGCTTCAGCCACTGCGAGACGGTCGAGCGTGGCCAACTCGTCCCGGAGTGCGGCCAGCGGCGCGACCGCTTCGGTGAGCGGGGCGAGTTCAACATGCGCCGCCGCGATCGCCTCGAGTTCGCGATCGAGACGTTCGACGTCACGCGCCATGGAGAGCGCGTCGTTCTCCGCGACGCGCAGCTCCGCGTGCAGTTGCTGCGCCTGCTCGCGCTGCGTTTGCGCATCGAGCCAGCGCGGAGCGAGCGTGGTGAGTTGTTCCGCCGTGCGTGCGCGCGCCACCTCCGCTTCAGCGGCACGCGTGCGGGCCACCGCAAGACGGGCCTCCCCGTCGGCAACCATGCGCCAGATCGCGTCGGCATCGGGCATGCCCTGCTTGAGCCCATTGGTTTCCGCCACGAGCGCCCGCCGTTTCTCTCGGGCCAGCTCTTGCGCCCCAGTGATCCGGTCGTAGCCGAGTACGCGGGACAGAAAGCGCGCGCGCTCGGCGGGACCGAGTGCGGCCATGATATCAAGTTCTTTCTGGCCGGTGAAGTACGTATGAAAAAACTCCGCCCGCGTCATGCCGAGTCGGCGCTGGAGCAGTTCCGTGACGCCGGTGATCGTGTTCGCGATCGGCGTTTCGCTCCCATCGAGGAAACACTCGGCGCTGGTGAGCCCACGCACCACGCGATAGGCGTGACCCGCCAACTCGAACGCGAGTTCGACTTTCACCGCTGCACGGCTGGCCGCGCGCGAGAACCGGATGGAGTCACGCGTGCCACGCGCCGCCGTGTTGCCGTACAGTGCCCAGGCAATGGCTTCGAGCACCGTGGACTTGCCGGACCCGTTGGGACCAATGATGCCGGTCAGACCGCGCTCGAAGACGAGACGCGTATCCACGTGCTGGCGGAAGTTCTGCAGCCGCAGCGTGAGCAGTCGCATGGCGTTAGCCGTCCAGCACGGGGAGCGCTGCCATGGCGGCGTCCTCGGCCTGCTGCAAATACCGCAGACCCAGCGACACCAGCTTCTCGCGATCCACCCCTGCGGGCAGCACGCGCTCGGTGAGGCGTTCGGCGACGATCTCGGGTAACGTGGCGCGACGTCCCGGTGCCCCCTCACCCCCACTGCGCCGCAGGATCGGTTCGGGGCGGCGCGTGTCCAGATGAAAGTGCATCGCGCGCTTGCGATACTCGCGAAGCGCGGTGTGATCAAGCTCGCGCACGGTGTGCCGCGCGACGTTGCGTACGGTCACACGGACCACCCGGTCATCGATGCCACCGAGGGCAGCGCTCACGCGCGCCGCGAGGGCACTGTCCAGATCCGTTGCGCCCATGCCGCTGGCGTCGATCGGTTCGAGGTCGAGTAGCGGGCGAGACGGTGCGACCGGATGGAACCGATGCGCACCGGTGCGCAGATCGTGCTCGACAAATCCCTTGCCGGGCACATGCCGCTCCCGCTCCTCGCGCAATTCCCCCCACGGGTTGGAGCTCGTGTAGTCGATGGAGCCGCTGTAGTACGCGCGCGGTGCGACTTCGCGATACACGTGATAGTGCCCGAGCGCGATATAGCTCCACTGCTCCGCATGCAGCTCCTCGGTGCGAATTTCGAGTGCCGCGCGTTCGGCAGTCATGGTGTGCGCCGGCAGCACACCCGCCACTTCACCATGGAGGAGAAGCACGCGATGTTCGAATCCATCGGGCGGTACGAGGGGCGGCCGATCGATGCCCGGAACATCGGGGACGGCCAGCACCGCGAGGGAGCGTGTGGGGAAGGTGAAGAGCTCCGCCTTGGTATCGGCCACGTACACACCGATCTCGCGGAACAGGCGCAGGATACACCCCGTTTCCGCAGTGCGCGGCGCGTCGTGATTGCCGGCAACAATAATGATGGGCGTTTCGGGGAGTTTCTCGCGGAGCCCCGAGAAAACGCGAAACGCGTGCAGAATGGCCGGGTTGGACGGGCGAACGGTATGGAAGATGTCGCCGCCGACGACGATCACGTCCGGTTCGCACGCAATGATCTGCGTGACGGCCCGCTGCAGCGTAGCGGCCACGTCAGCCTCGCGCTGATTGATTCCGGAGGGTGTCAGCCGCTGGTATTGGCGGAAGCCGAGATGCAGATCGGCGAGGTGAATCAGGCGCATCGGAGGAAACTAAGGACTAGCGGACGCGCACGCGTTGCAGAATGCGCATCTCGAGCAACATGGGCGCGAGCGGCCCGCCGGGTCCGGGCGCCACCTCGGACAGGACATCGAGCGTGGTGCGGGCATCCACAATCCAGGCCCGCGTTCGGTCGACCACCAGCAACCCTTCAATGGTTCCGGCCGTGATCAGACGCGTGCCGGGCGGCATCTCGCGAGCGGCCCCGTCCCGACGCAATTCGCCGGACATCGAGATCCACGCGATACGTCCACCGCTGGTGAGTGAATCGAAGCGCAATCGCGTGTGCACGACGCCATCGGCGCGATAGCCGCTGACCGGCAGCGACGGCAGGACCATGTCGCGCTCCCACCGGTCACCCACGCGCACCGCCTCCTCGGGGAGCAGGCCGGGCATGGCGGCGAGTGTCGAGCCAAGTTGCATGGCCCCTGGCGGCGGTTCACTCACGCGCATCGTCCCATCGGGACTGACCCGCACCCGAACCTGACGCCCGTCGAGGGGCAGCGGCATGGACACCGGCTCCCCGCGCTCGAGCGCCGATCCCGCCCACATCGTCATGGAATCCGTGGTGGCGAGCAACGTGGTCACGGTGAGATCGCTGGACTCAACGAGGGAGTGCGCGAACAGTTGCAGTTTCGTGATGCGCGTCGTCGCGCGCGCCTGTCGCGGGCCGTAGTCCGGATCGCGGGCTGGCGGCAGCTCGCGCCGCCGGTCCATGCCGGAGGGACCGGACGAAGCCGCGATGGCCCGTCGACCGCCGATCTCGATGCTCTGCTCCATGAACAGCCGCAGCGTGTCGCCCACGCGAGGACGCACCAGCAGCAGCAACGGTTCGACGCGGGAGGATTTGCCAACCGCACCGTTCTGCGCCGGCGCTGGCGCGGGAAGCCCACCCACTGCCAGCACCGCCAGCGCCGCACCGATCCAGCGTCGACACGGCGTGGCTACCATCATCCGCACCACGATCCTCGCACTTCCATACAGTCACCCACCGTATTCGTCAGGGGCAAAGTTGCGCAACGGGCGCGGCTTCGGCGCCACCGCTTCGGCATCGACGGCCGATGGACGCGCGCGCCGCTGTAATTCGCGCAGAAACGTTTGTTTCACATCGTCCGGGCGACGACGGACCACCGCGTTACGAGCCGCCAACACCTCGTGTTCTTCGTACAGCAGAATGGCCTGTTGCACCCATCCAAGTTCGATACCACCATCGAGCCGTCGAAGATCCCGCGTAACTGCCTGTGCCAGCGACGGCTCGGGCGCCTGCGGGAAACGCTCCACCCCTTCTCGTCCCGTCATCACGGCCGGACGCGGAAAACGCACGAACACTGGCTGTGCGAAATGTGGATGCCGCACCATGAGCTGTCCTTTGTCGAGGGTGGCCAACCGTGCCTTGACGGCCGGACTGAGCACCTGATATCCCGGCGTGGCCAGTTCGTCCCCATCCATGCGTCCATACAAGGTGGTGCCGGCGTTGCCGACCACCCGACGATGCACCTGCGACCGGAATTGCTGGGCGCCGAACAACACGAGCCCGAGATAGCGTCCCCGTTCGGAGATATCGAGCAGCATCTTTTTCACATAGGTGTCGGGTCCGTCGTTCGGCGCATACTTGTTGAGCTCATCGACGAACACCACCACGTGATCGACGCCAAGTTCCCGTCGTTCGAGATGCTCCCGCAGTTTGGACACCACGCGAGCGAAGACGAGATCCTGCGCATCTTCCTCCACGTTGGCGATATCCACCACGTACACCGTCCGGTCGGTGAAGCTCCCAAATGGCAAATCGGCCACCTCGCCGTCGTCGGTCACGAGTCCGGCGCAGCGCGTGGACAGATTGGATAGCCGGTTCCGGACTTTGCGGATCGTGGCGGCGTGGTGGGTGCGCCACGTGTCCCCGTTGCTGTCTTCCACTTTGCGGAGCACTTCGCGAAACCACGCATCAAGATCAGCGAACGACTGTACGCGATGCTTGCGCGCAAACCCCGACTCTTCGAAATCCTTGCCGACCACGCGTTCACGGATAAAGTCGATCAGGGCATCGGCCTTCGCATCTACGTCATCCTTGTTGAGCAGGACTTCGGCGAACTGCAGCACTTCATTCAATCCCCATGTCAGGGGCGACACCGAACCCGCGAGATCCGCATGCGACCGCAACGTGTTGAGTGCGAGTCCACGCGCGGTGTACGGCGCGTAGTATTGCACCTGCTGAAACGGTTCGGCTGGCACCTCGAGCAACTCGTACAACGCACGATCGGCGTCGGTAAGCTTGCCCGGCTGATCGAGGAAGCAGAGGTCGGGCCCCTTCACGTTGAAACATACGGCAGCCACGCTGCCCCGCTGCGCCGGGAAGTGGGCGAAGATGGATTGCAGGATCCACTCGATCGCGCTGGTCTTCGTGGCGAGGCCGGACACGCCCGAAATATTCAAGTGCGCCGCTTCCGGCCCCACGAGAAAGTCGGCATCGAGATAGATCGGCGAGCGCATCCCGCCCGCCCGATAGACGCCGACCGGAATTGCCGTGCGCGACGCACCGTCGAGATACCCGTCCATGCGGAGCGCCACCGCCACATCGGCGTCGTCCGCGAGGTACACGGCGCCGAGCGGCACGGGTTGGAGCGGCTCCTCGGGAATGTGGCGCAGCACCTGCGCCGTGTAGAGTCGAATTTCCGTGCGCTCGGTGGCCGCGAAGGCCGCATCACCCGGTCGACCGTCGTGTCCCAGCACATCGTGCAATGGCGACTGTAGATCCGAATAGCTGAAGCCTTCCATCACCACGCCGAAGATGCGCGGGATGATGGCCTCCACCGGAATCGGTCCATCCACGCGCACGATGGTGCCGATGCCGATGGGCGCGTCGATCGCCGTCCAGAAGTGGAATTCGTGCGGCGTATTCGGCTTGCGCTCCGTAGCCACTACACGGCCGATCGGCCGCATCGTCACCGACGGGCTTTCCACAGCGCCCGTGCGCTCGTCCTGCGATCCAGCAGCTTCCATCATTATTCAGTGATCTGAAGAACGCGCACGATGGTGCGCAGCAGCGTGTGCCGAGTGCAGCATCAGTACCCCACGACGGCGTCGAGATACATCTCGCAGGCGTGGACGCCATATGTGAGCGTATCCCAGCGGGAATCGGGTAACGACAACGGCGCCCGCTCCGCCAACACCCAACCTGACAGTCGATCGCAGTGGGCGCTGAACGGCGCCAGCTCGGCGGCCACCGCCTCCTGCGCCGAGTGTTGGGGATCCAGCAACGCCGGCGGCGGTGCGAGTTCCACACGCACCAGCCCGTGCAGCGGATCCCCGCTGGGGGCGGTGCGAAGGCGCAGGTACCAGCTGGCCACGGCACGCCGACGGCGGTGCGCGATGAGAAAGACCGGCGACCGCTCGGCCTCGCGCAGCGCCAGCACCGCCTGCACGTCGGAACTGGTGCCGTACATCGTGGTGTGCGACTTCACCACGCCGAAGGCCGGGGCATGGACGTCGATGGCGAGGTTACCGGAGATGCCACCGTCAATCCAGAGCCACCCGGACTCGGATCGGCACCAGCGGGTGGCGAGTTGGCGCTCCAGCACCTCGCGCTCAGCGC
Organism: Gemmatimonadales bacterium; assembly: GCA_038212625.1. Taxonomy (GTDB): domain Bacteria; phylum Gemmatimonadota; class Gemmatimonadetes; order Gemmatimonadales; family Gemmatimonadaceae; genus Gemmatimonas. The sequence continues at coordinate 59,851 of JBBQUH010000007.1, forward strand.
CGACCAGCTCGAGGGCCCGCGCGCGGAGCGCATGCGGATGGGCGGGGACGTCTTCGGGGCGCTGGCCATCCGTAATGTCCACCAGCGGCACGTTGGCGGCGGCCAGCGTGGTCCACTCGGACTCCCCGAGTTGCGCACGTGACCCGTAGAGGGCCCGGCGCACCAGCGGCGCCTCCCAGCTCTCGAGCCGACGATTGCGCCGCACCCGGATGGCAGCCGCCACGGAGGCGAAGACGATCGGGGATCCGTGCAGATGCGCGATCACGCGGCTCCGCTGCACCCCGTCGAGGAAACCCGCAACCCCGGACGTGGTACCATCCTGCAGTGAAATCGCTCGCGCCCCCGGCGGCTCGAGCATGATGCAGTCCGCCACGGTGGGCGGATCGCTCCGCATGGCCAGCCGTTCCAGCGGCATCGCGCGGGCACCGGCGTCGGCGGCGCTGCCACCTACCAGTGGGCGGAGCACACGCAGCGCGTCCCGCAGTGTGAGCAGCACCGCGTGAACTGCCAAGGACTCTTGTTCGTCTGTCACATAGCGGACGCTAGTGCGCGCGATTGCCCGACACAACAGCCACCCGGTGGACTTCCGCCTTCTCCTCGACGAAACTGCTTCTGTGACCATCCTTGCCGCTCCCCGCCCCGCCTCATGGCGCCGCTTCGCCACGGCGCTCGCCCTTGGCCTCGGTGCCGTGGGTACAAGTGCCTGCGATCGCGTGCAAAAAGCGCTCAATCCTGAGCCCGGCGATCCGGTCTGGCGGAGTGACAGCACCCTGCTGGCCAGCAAGCCGCCAGTGCTGCTGCGCGTCGTGCGGACGGATTCCAGCACCCGGATCGTGCCAATCGCCACCGTCGGCGAGCAGGGGTACCGGCCGCTCAGGCTGGGAAACCGCGGCTGGCGAGCTTTCGATCTGGCCTACCTCCAGAGCACTGCGTCGCTGACTCCACTGCGCGACGGCGACGGCCTGTCGGCGCTGACGCCGCAGCGCGGCATGTGGGAAGGTCCGGCACTGGACTCCATCCCGGGGTGCACCGTGATTCTCCCCGGCGCCCAGGCCGCACTGCCCGCCGGCGTCCAACTGCTGCTGAGTGGCCCACGTCCGCCGCTGAACTCGACGCAAGGCATGGACGGCGGCGAGCTCCAGCGGACACTCGCCGCCATCCCGACGCTGATTGCCCCGACGGTGGGCATTTCGATGTCGCTGCTACCGCGCTATCGGCGCGAGGTGCACGTGATATCGACGGGTGCCACCGCGCAACCATCGATCGTGGTGACCTTCGACGACCCTGAAGTGGTGTCCGACACCGTACCGATGATGGGGCAGCGACCGCGCCAACTGGTGCTCGTGCTCGACAAGGGCATTTACGGCTACAAACCCTCGTACACGTTCAGCACGGTAGGCAACAACAAATCCGCCCCCCGTCTACGCTATCTCGGCTACGTGGATGTGGACGGCGACCGGAAAGCGGAGCTGCTATTCGGCCTGCAGACCCCGCGCGCACCGCTGTATACGATTTTCATGCGGTTTGAAGCGGATGCCTGGCGGGAGATGGCAAAGTACGAGCGGGGGCGGTGTCAGAGTTAGGAGCTAAGAGCTAAGAGCTCAAAGCTAAGAGCTAACAGCTGGAGCGTTTTAAGCTCTTAGCTCTTAGCTCTGAGCTCTTAGCTCTTAGCTCTTAGCTCTTAGCTCTTAGCTCTTAGCTCTTAGCTCTCCAACCCAATCTCCCATGCCTGCTCAAGGTCTCGGGTACTGTAGGCGCGGAAGGCGGTGAGCGTCTGGGTGCGCACGATGCCGGGAACCTTGGCGAACTCCTGAGTGACCACGGTCGCGATGCGCTCGAGGTCAGGAACGCGCACAATGGCCACCAGATCCCAGGCACCGGACACCGAATACACTTCGCTCACGCCCGCGATGCCGGCGAGGGCGGTGGCGCACTCGGGGATGCTCTTCGGATCGGCCTGTACCAGTACGATGGTCGTGATCATGGGCTTCGTGACGTAGGGTGAATGCCGCGTGAGGTGAACGCGCGATCAACGCGCAAGCAACGTGCGCCGAACGCCATTCAGGACGCGGTGAGACAGCGCGCGATGCGTGTCACGCCTTCCACGGCGATGTCGAGCGAGGTGGCGTAGCTGGCGCGAATCCATCCCGGCGTGAGGAACGCCCCGCCGGGCACCACGGCCACCTGTTCCTGCTCCAGCAGCACGCTGGCGAAGCGCGACGCGGGATCGTCGGCGCCCTGAAAGCCTTCCACGTTGACGTACAGATAAAAGGCGCCGGCTGGGTACACAAAGCGGATGCCCGGATACTGCGCCAGCACCGCCAGCACCGCGTCGCGCCGCGCGCGGAACTCCGCCACCATGTGCGACACCGCCGCGTTGGCCTGCTCCACCTCGGCCAGTGCTGCAAGCGCCGCGTACTGCGACACGGCCGCCGGGTTGGACGTGGTGTGCGACTGAAACGCCGTCATCGCCTTGGACAACGCGATCGGCGCAATCGACCAGCCGATGCGCCAGCCGGTCATGGCATAGGCCTTCGCCACGCCGTTGATCACGATCAGATTATCGCGCGACCGTGCCACCTCGAGCGCCGACTGCGCGCCCCCTTCGTACGCGATGCGCAAATAGATCTCGTCGGCGATTACCCACCAGCCGCGATCGGCGGCCAGCTCCAGGATCGCCGCCAGCTCGTCTCGTGTATACACCGCGCCAGTGGGGTTGCTCGGCGAGTTGAGCATCAGCCCCTTGGTCTTCGGCGTCGCGGCGGCGGCGAGCTGGGCGACGGTCACCTTGAGTGAATTGGCGGCCTCGCCGATCACGGGCACCGAAATGGCGCGCGCGAGCTCCACCATCTCGTAGTAGCTCGTCCACGCCGGCGTGGGGATCAGAACCTCGTCGCCGGGGCCAAAGCAGCACACGCACGCGTTGTACAGCGACTGCTTGGAGCCATTGGACACCACCACTTCGGCCGCCGTGATGGGGACGCCGTGGGCCAGCAACCGGTTGGCATCGGCCGCGATGGCCTCACGCAGCGGCAGGATCCCTTCCGTAGCCGTGTAGCGTGTGGCACCCGCGTCGAGCGCCGCCACGGCCGCTTCGCGAATAAAGCGCGGCGTATCGAAATCCGGCTCGCCCGCGCCCATGTCGATGATGGCATGTCCAGCGGCCTTGAGGGCGCGGGCCTTCGCGGCCACGGCCAAGGTGGCGGATTCCTTCAAACGCACGATGTTGGCCGACGGCTGGAAAACGAGGGACATGGACAGCGGTTGGAGAGGAGTGGGTTTTCCGTCCCGATCCTGATATCTTACAGGGCTGGACTGCGAAATCGGGTCTGGTGCGCCCCGTCGCAACACTGGGGGGTCTTCGCCGCCGAGCGATCGTTGCAATAAAGCGCGCCCACGAGTGGCGCGCCATGCGCCAACAGGGCGCAACAATCACCGGCCGTTGGGCGGCCGGGCTGACCGACAACTGAACGGAGCGGGACGTGGGCGAGCAAGAACGGGAAGAGACGTCGCCAGGGGCGACGCGGAGCCAGCACGTGGTGCTGCAGGGACCCGCCGATCTGCGGATGATGACGGCCGCCATGCGGCCCGGCGTGGAACGCAGCCGAGGCGTTGCAAAAGCCGCCGCTCCGGCGTGTGTGGTGATCACGCCCACGATTGAACAGGCGCTCAGCGCCACTGAGCAGGCCCGGGTCCTGCTTGCCGACGAGAACTCCCGCGTCGTGCCCGTGACGGCGGTGACGCGTGCGCGCCGCATCATTGCCGCCGCCCCAGTGGCCATGGTGGTCGGGACTGCGGCCGACTTGCTGGCCCTGCGCCGCAACGCGGCCCTCGATCTCCAGTCGCTGCAGGCCGTGGTCATTATCGGCCTCGATGATATTCTCGCCGATAACGGCAACGAGACGCTGCAGGCGTTGCTGGGCGACGCGCCCGGCGACGTGATGCGCGTGGCCACGATGGACGAGGCGACCGAGGCGGTGGAAGCGTTCCTCGAAGCCCAGATGCGTCGTGCACGGCGCATGACGCCGATGCTGGCGGGTGAGACGCCGCTGGCGATGACGCCGAGCTTTGTCATCACGTCGGCCGCCGGCCGTGCCGACGCGCTCCGCAACATTCTCGACGAAGTGGATCCGCCGTCGCTCGTCGTCGTGGCCGCCACGGAACCCGGTCTCCGGGATGCTCGTGCCGCGCTCGCGCGACTCGGCATGGAGGTCGATGGCGTGCTGGTGCAGGTGGTGCGTCAGCCAACGTCGCAGCATGTGGCGCTTGTGGTGCTCTGGGAGTCGCCGGTGTCCTACGAGGCGCTGGCCGAATCGCTCACCACGCGCCCAGTCGACGCCGTGGCGCTGCTGCTGCCCGACGAACTGCCGGCGTTTCGCCGGATGACGCTCGGCCTCGCCGAAGCGTGGACGCCGGCACCTCGCAAGGCCAGCGCGGAGAGCCGCGTACAGACGCTGCGCGCCGCGCTCCGCGCCGCGCTGGCAAATGCCGGTGGCACGTCGGCCAGCGAGATGGCGCTGCTCGCGCCGCTGCTGGATACGCACGATGCGCTGGAGATCGCGGCGGCCGCCTTGCGGATGTACGAAGGCGCGCGTCGGGATGCCGTGGCGCAACGCGCCCGGGCGGCGGTGGCCGCCCCGCTCCGCACGCCGATGCCGGCCGGTGGTCGGCCTGACGCCTCGTCGTCCAGTGGACACAGTGGCGGGAAGCAGCGCGTGTTCCTCGGCGTCGGCACGCGTGATGGTGCGCGGGTGGGGGACATCGTCGGCGCGGTGGCCAACGAAGCCGGCCTGGCTGGCGACCGGATCGGTGCGGTGGAACTCTTCGAGTCGCACGCCACGGTGGAGCTTGATGCGGCCGACGCCGCGAAGGTCGTTGAGGCGCTCGCGAACGCCTCGTTGCGTGGTCGCCGCCTCAGCGCCCGTATCGACGAACGGAGCAGCAGCGAGCGCGGTGACCGCGGAGGGGCTCGCGGCGGACCACCTCGTGGCGCACCACGTGGTGATCGCCCGCCGCGTACGTTTGGCCCGCCGCGCAGCGGCGATGACCGGGGCGGTTCGCGTCCACCGCGCACGTTCGGTCCACCGCGTGACCGCGAGGACCGGGGCGGCGAGCGTCCAGCCCGCAGCTTTGGTCCGCCGCGCGGCGGCGATGACCGGGGCGGTTCGCGTCCGCCGCGTACATTCGGTCCGCCGCGTAGCGGCGAGGACCGGGGAGAGCGTGGTGGTCCGCCGCGTGGCGGAACCGGTCGTCCGCCGCGTGCGGACGAAGAGCGTCGGGCCTTCGGTGACCGCTCGGTCAGCGAGCGTGCCGAAGGGCGCGCCGAGTGGTCGGAGCGTGCGGAGCGGATGCAGAACGCGCGCCGCACACCGCAGCCGCCCACCGATCGGAGCGACGAGGCGTAATCATGAACGGCAGCTTCCAGACCTCAGGTGGATGGATGGAGGTCGTGGCCGGCGTGATGTTCAGCGGTAAGACGGAGGAATTACTCCGTCGCGTGCGACGCGCCACGATTGCCCGCAAACGGGTGCAGGTCTTCAAGTCGCATCTCGATGACCGGTACGCCGGGTTGTGGGCGGTGTCCAGCCACGACCGGCGTACCTTCGAGGCCGTGCCGGTGGATTCGTCGTCGCAGATTCTGTTGCGACTCGATCCGATGGCGCAGGTGATTGCCATCGATGAAGCGCAGTTTCTCGACGCCGGCATCGTGCAGGTGGCGTCGAGTCTGGCCGACCGGGGCCGGCGAGTGATTCTCGCCGGCACCGACACCGACTTTCGTGGCGAACCATTTGGCGCCATGCCGCAACTCATGGCGGTAGCAGAAGTGGTGGACAAACTGCACGCGATCTGCGTGCTGTGCGGGTCGCCGGCGTGCCGCAACCAGCGACTCATCGGCGGCAAGCCGGCTTCGTACGCGTCACCGACCATCATGGTGGGTGCGGCGGACTCATATGAGGCTCGGTGTCGTGCGTGTCACGTCGTGCCGCGCCAGGACGAGAATTCCCAGCAGCAACTGCTGTAGGGTGCGGCAGTGATAGGGGATGCGTGACTCCGCGATGGGTCGCCGCGTCTAGTGATCGATGTCACGCCTCCCTTTCGTTTCCCTCACCTGACCGTCGCATGGGTGTAATCGCGACGCTCCTCGCCCACGAGACCCGGCTCGCGCGGCTGCGTACTGCAGCGCGTGATCGCTATCGGTTCGTGCCCTGCGAGGACTGGACGTCTCTCACGCGCGCTTGCGAGCGCGGTCCGATCAACGTGGTGGTCTTCGACCTCTACGTGGACGGCCGTGCCGACTTTGAGCGCGTACGCCAACTTAGGGTGCGGGTGCCGCGGGCTGCGCTTGTGGCCTACGTGGACCTCACACGCGAGCGCGCGCGCGACATGTTCGACGCGGGTCGGTGCGGGATCGACGTACTCATCGTGGCGGAAGAGACCGATACGCCACAGATGCTGGCGACGCTACTCGACCAGGCCGAAGCGCGCAGTGTGTCCAGTCTGCTCAAGCCGCATCTGGCGGGGCTGCGCAGTGTGGTGCGCGATGCGGTCATGCTGTCGGTGACGCGGGCCCACGAACGACTCACACCGGATAGCCTGGCGCGTCTGATTTCCGTGTCGCGACGGCTCCTGTCCAAGCGCCTGGAAGGGGCGCAGCTGCCGCCACCGCATCAGCTGCTCACCTGGGGTCGTCTGATCGTGGCGGCGAGTATGCTGGAAGACGGCTCCCGCAGCGCCGACGGTGTGGCAAATGCGCTCGATTTCCCGTCGGGCAGCGCCTTCCGTAACACCTGTCAACGATATCTGGGGTGTACGCCGCATCAGATCCGGCTGCGGGGTGGCGCGTCGTGGGTGATTCAGGAGCTGCTGGTGAATCGCGAGAAGCGGCGGCAGATCTCCGATATCGAGGACGAACTGCCGGAAAGCGCCGCCGCGTAGCGTTTTCGCGCGATGCTCGCACACAACGGCCGGACCCGGCTTCCCCCGGGTCGCGGCCGTTGTCAGTTTACCGGATGCTTCAGCTCGCCCTTACCGGCAACATCGCCAGCGGAAAAAGCACCGTCGCGGCGCTCCTCGTCGAACACGGGGCCACACTGATCGATGCTGACGGTCTTGCGCGCGAAGCCGTGGCGCCGGGCACGCCGACCTTGGCGGCCATCGTGGACCGATTCGGGGAGGCGGTGCTGCTCCCCGACGGGTCGCTTGACCGCGCGGTGCTCCGGCGGCGGGTGTTTACCGATCCAGTGGCTCGCGATGCCCTCAACGCCATCGTCCATCCAGCGGTGGGTCGGCTGCGGGAAGCGCGGGTGGCGGAGGCGCGAGCCCGCGGCGATGCGGTGGTCATCTCGGATATTCCACTGCTCTTTGAGGTGGGCTTGGAGCACGCGTTCGAGGGGGTGATCCTCGTGGACGCGCCCGCTGCGGTGCGCCTGTCCCGGATCGTGAGCGATCGCGGCCTCGCACCCGCCGAGGCGCAGGCGATGATCGATGCGCAGTGGCCGTCAGAAAGAAAACGCGCCGACGCCACGTGGGTCATCGACAATCACGGGTCCCGTGCGCAGCTTGAAGCAGACGTCGCCGCGTTGTGGCAGACGCTGATGGAGCGCCTTGCGCGCGGTACCTGATTTCCCCAATTCCTTTCGGAGCCTCTGTGTCGAACATCCCCGCTGACTTGCGCTACACCAAGGAGCATGAATACGTCCGGTCCACGCCTGAAGCGGAGGTCGTTGCGATCGGCATTACGGATTTCGCTCAGGGTGAGCTGGGCGATATCGTCTACGTCGAATTGCCCAAGGTGGGTGCCACGTTCGGGTCACACGACGTGTTCGGCACCGTGGAGGCCGTGAAGGCGGTCTCTGAGCTGTTCATGCCGGTGGCCGGGTCAGTCGTCGAGATCAATGGTCGCCTCGATGGCGAGCCGGCGTTGATCAACAACGACCCGTACGGCGATGGGTGGATGATCAAGGTGCGACTCGCCCCCGGCGGCGACGCCGGACTGATGACGCCCGACGAATACAAGACGCAGCTCGGCGAGTAACCCGCCACGTCGCGGGCAACGAACGGGGCCCCGGGGATTTTCTCCGGGGCCCCGTTCGTTGCATCACCACGCTTCATCGCCACGCGACGCGATCAGGTCGTCGCGTAGCTCTCCACGGGCGGACATGAGCACACCAGGTTGCGATCACCGAAAGCGCTCTCGATCCGGCCAACCGTTGGCCAGAACTTGCGCTCACGGGTCCACTGGGTGGGGTAGGCGGCCTGCTGCCGCGTGTACGCCCGGTCCCACGTGTCGCTGGTGACGTGCGCCGCCGTGTGCGGGGCGTGCTTGAGCACATTGCCCTCGCGCGCGACCTCACCCCGCTCTACGGCGGCGATTTCCTCACGAATACCGATCATCGCTTCGATGAAGCGATCACACTCCGCCTTCGATTCGCTCTCCGTGGGCTCCACCATCATCGTGCCCGCCACCGGGAACGACATCGTGGGCGCGTGAAATCCGTAGTCCATGAGTCGCTTGGCGATGTCCTCGACTTCAACGCCCGCCGTGCCCTTGAAGCCGCGGGTATCGAGAATGCACTCGTGCGCCACCAGACCGTTCTGGCCGCGATAAAGCACCGGGTAATGCGCTTCCAACCGCTTCGCGATGTAGTTCGCATTGAGGATGGCCACCTTGGTGGCCGTGGCCAGTCCTTCGCCGCCCATGAGCTTGATATACACGTACGAGATAGGCAGGATGCTCGCACTGCCCCACGGCGCCGCAGACACCGGCCCGATTGGGTGCGACCCGCCCGTGGGAATGATAGGATGCGTGGGGAGGAACGGCGCCAGCTGCGACGCGACCCCGATCGGTCCCATGCCCGGTCCACCGCCACCGTGCGGAATGCAGAATGTCTTGTGCAAGTTCAGGTGGCACACGTCCGCGCCCAGGTCGCCGGGACGCGACACGCCCACCATGGCGTTCATGTTCGCACCGTCCATGTACACCTGACCGCCGGACTGATGCACGATGGTGGTAATCTCCTTGATCCGCGCTTCGAACACGCCATGCGTGCTGGGATACGTCACCATCAATGCGCCCAGATTTTCCGCGTGCTGCTCGGCCTTGCCGCGCAGATCCTCTACGTCGATGTTGCCGTCGGCGTCCGTGGACACGACGACCACCTGAAATCCGGCCATCACGGCACTGGCAGGGTTGGTGCCATGCGCCGACTGCGGAATCAGGCAAATGGTGCGATGGTGATCGCCGCGCGCCTGATGGTACGCGCGGATCACCAGCAAACCCGCGTACTCGCCCTGCGAGCCGGCATTCGGCTGGAGCGACACCGCCGCAAAGCCCGTGACGTCGGCGAGATCACGTTCGAGTTCGTCGAACAAGTCCGCGTAGCCCTGCGCCTGCTCGCGCGGCGCAAACGGATGCAGCTGGCCGAACTCCGGCCACGTTACCGGAATCATCTCAGCGGTGGCGTTGAGCTTCATCGTGCACGACCCCAGCGGAATCATGCCGTGCACCAGCGAGAAGTCACGCGCCTGCAGCGAGTACAGGTAGCGCACCATATCCGTTTCGCTGCGATAGCGATGGAACGTGGGGTGTGTAAGGAACGGCGTGACGCGACGGAACCGTTCGTCGTAGCGCGCATCGGTCGTTCCGGCCAGATCGTCATACGTGAAGTCGGGCGTTTCGCCGTTGTTGAACACGGCCCACAAATCGGCGAGATCCGCCGCCGTGGTGGTCTCGTCGAGCGACACCGTGATCGCCCCGGGCTCCAGCACGCGCAGGTTGAGCCGCCGCGCGGCCGCCGCAGCCAGAATATCACCTTCGCCGTGCGCGCCCACCTCCACCCGCACCGTATCAAAGTACTGCTCGTGCGAGATCGCAAAGCCGAGCTTCTCGAAACCTGCAGCCAGCGTGACCGCATGATGGTGCACCCGCTCGGCAATCCGCACGAGGCCTTCCGGGCCATGGTACACCGCGTACATGCCCGCCATGACAGCAAGCAGCACCTGCGCGGTACAGACATTGCTGGTGGCCTTCTCGCGACGGATGTGCTGTTCGCGGGTTTGGAGCGCCATACGCAACGCCGGCTTGCCCTCGCTGTCGCGCGAGAGTCCGATGATCCGGCCCGGCAGCAAGCGCTTGAATTCGTCGCGTGTGGCGAAGAATGCCGCGTGCGGCCCGCCGTAGCCCATGGGGACGCCAAACCGCTGCGTGTTGCCCACGACAATGTCCGCGCCCCACTCGCCGGGGGGCGTCAACACACACAACGCCAGCAGATCAGACGCCACTGTGACCAATGCGCCGACCGTGTGGGCCTGCTCGCACAACCCGCGGTAGTCGGTCACGGCCCCATCGGTGCCTGGGTACTGCAGCAGCAGGCCGAACACGCGGTCGTCGACCACGAACTCGGTGGCGTTGGCGACGATCACCCGCGCACCGCGTGCTTCGGCACGGGCCTGCACCACGGCGACCGTTTGCGGATGACAGTCGCTCGCCACCAGATACACGTTGCGCGTGGCACTGCCCTTCGAGGCGAAGCAGAGTGCCATGGCTTCCGCCGCCGCGGTGGATTCGTCGAGCAGCGATGCGTTGGCGATCTCGAGTCCCGTGAGGTCGACCACCATGGTCTGGTAGTTGAGCAGCGCTTCCAGACGCCCCTGCGCGATCTCCGCCTGATACGGCGTATAGGCCGTGTACCACGCCGGATTTTCCATGACGTTGCGGAGAATCACGTTGGGCGTATGCGTGCCGTAGTACCCCATGCCAATGAAGGAGCGAAACAGCTGATTCTTCGCGGCCATGGCCTTGAGGGCGGTCAACACGTCCGCTTCGCTGCGCTCAGGGCCGGTGTTGAGTGTGCCGCGGAAGCGGATCGACTCGGGGACCACGGCGTCGATGAAAGCATCGAGCGACTCATAGCCGAGGGTCGCGAGCATCGCCTGCTGATCGGCGCTGCCCGGGCCGATGTGGCGCGGAAGAAAAGAATCGACCGCGACTGGCGGGGCCGAGAGCGTGCGCGTGACCATGACCATCCTCGAAAGGGCAATGCCCGTACAAGCGTCGTGAAGCGTGAGATCACCCCGGCGCGGAACGCCGGTGATCCAGTAAACTTAACGCCAATGAACAGCTACCCAGAGTCGTTCCCGGCATGAACGCGATACCCCCGCAGTCCGAACTGCTCCGTCCTACGCGGCGGCAGGGTGGGCTGCCGACGTCGTGGCAGATCCTGCACTCTTCACCGGCAGACGGCCACACCAACATGGCCGTGGACCGCGCGCTGCTGCGGCACACGGCCACCGTACCGTACGGCGTCTGGCGCTGCTACGCGTGGGAACGCCCGACCGTGTCCTTTGGGCGGCACGAGCAGGTCCGGGAACGGTTCACCCCGGCCAGCCTGGCTGCGGCGGGCCTCGATGCGGTGCGGCGTCCCACCGGGGGGCGGGCCCTGTTGCACCATCGGGAAGTGACCTATAGCGCCACCTTTGCGCTGGATGCGGAGATTCCGTGGCGCGTCGCGTACGCGGCCGTGAATGCGGTCCTTCTGACGGCGCTGCGATCGCTGGGCGTACCAGTCGAGTTGGTGGGCCGCGACGGCCGGGTGGCGGTCCGTCCCGATGGGCCGGTGTGCTTCGACGAGCCGGCCGAGGGGGAGATCACGCTGGGCGGACGCAAGTTGGTTGGGAGTGCGGTGTGGCGCGATCACGGGGCCTATCTGCAGCATGGGAGCATCCTGTTACACGACGACCAGGCATTACTCGCCCAAGGGGCCGCCTGCCCGCTGCCGGTACCACCGTCCGCCGCGTCCCTGTACAGCGTGGACGGGCCCGAGCTCACGTGGCAGAACGTGGCCGATGTCTGTACCGACACTCTGTCGCAGACAGGTGCGGTGACTCCGTTTGCACCACCGGCGCTGTTTGACGACCAAGTGGAGGCCACGCGTGCGGACTTCGCACGCAACGACTGGCTCTGGCGCCGGTAACTGGTAGGCGACATCGTCTCACGAGCCGTCGTTTTGTGCGCTACTGTAATCGGAGCCTGCGCGACGCGCGAGGGCCGACCTTTTTTTCACCTCTCAGACTTCTCTGTCCGATGCCTGTTGGGACGCTGCGACGGATTATTCGTTTTGTGCCCTCGCTGCTGCTGGCCGCCGGTGTGGCGTGTCGCGGCAGCGACGCCTCGGAGCGCGGAGCTACCGATGCCGACGGATCCGCCGGCACGGGCGGCACGCTGATCATCGTGGTGCCGGCGGAGCCGACCACGCTGTTCCCACCATTGGTAAGCAGCACGCAGGGACTCGCGGTCATCAGTACGATCTTCGAGAAGCTGGCGGACATCGGCTCCGCTCTCGAGACGTACGGCGATGCAGGCTTCGTGCCGCGCCTCGCGTCGTCGTGGCAGTGGGCGGCGGACTCGTTGTCCATTGCCTTCACCCTCGATTCGCTGGCGCGCTGGCATGACGGCGCACCAGTGCGCGCGGAGGATGTGCGCTACTCCTTCCGCGCCTTCACGTCGGACAGCGTGGGCAGTGAGGCGAAATCCTCGCTCGGCAATATCGATTCGGTCACCGTGCGTGATGCACGCACCGTCGAGTTCTGGTTCAAACGGCGCATGCCACAACAGTTCTTCGAGGCTACGTACTACGTCGAGATTCTGCCGTCCCATCTGCTCGACACGATTCCGCTGGCGCGGGTTGCGTCCTCGGCGTTCGCCCGCGCCCCTGTTGGCACGGGCGCTTTCCGCTTTTCCCGCTGGGAGGCCGGCCAACGGATCGAAGTGATCGCTGACACGGCCAACCCGCGTGGCCGCGCAAAGCTGGACCGGGTGCTCTGGACCATTGCGCCGGACTTCGGGGCGGCCACGATCAAGCTGTTCTCCGGCGATGCCGATTTTTTTGAGAAGGTCCGTCCGGAGAATCTCGCGCAAGTCGCGAGCTCACCAACCTTGCGGCTGATCAAGAACCCAGCGCTCCAGTACGGATTTCTCGGCTTCAATCTCCGTGACCCAAGTTCAGCGGCAACAGCGCATCCGATCTTCGGCGATTCGCTGGTCCGACGCGCCCTGGCCATGTCGGTGGATCGCGAACGGCTCGTACGCAATGTGTTCGATTCACTCGGCCTGGTCGCGCTGGGCCCGGCACCGCGTGCGCTCATCTCCGACACCGCAGCATTCCGGCAGATGCCGTTCGACGTCCGCGCCGCCGCAGCGCTGCTGGACTCGGCGGGATGGCGCGACAGCAATGCCGATGGTGTACGCGACAAGAATGGTGTGCCTCTTGCTTTCGATCTGCTGGTTCCTAACTCGAGTCAGAATCGGCAGCGCTATGCGGTCTTGCTCCAGGAGCAATGGCGCCCCCTCGGCGTTCGTGTCACACCGCGCGTGCTCGACGTCAATGCGCTGATCGAACGGATCGAATCACATCGCTTCGATGCCTACATGGGTGGCTGGCAAACGACGCCCGGATTGCGCGGCGCGCAGCAGACGTGGGCATCGGCCGGCAGTTCTAACTATGGACGGTACGAGAGTCCCGCCTTCGACGCACTCCTCGACAGTGCGCTCACCACGTTCGACGGCGCGGCCAGTCGGCAATACTGGGCGCGCACGTTCCAGCAGATTATCGACGACGCGCCAGCGATCTGGCTCTATGAGGAGCAGACCCCCATTGCCCTGCATCGCCGCTTCCTCGTGCCGCCGCTGCGCGCGGATGGTTGGTACTACGGCTTGGCAACCTGGCGCGTCGATCCAGCGCAACGGATTGCCCGAGACGGCATCGGCGTAGGGTCTCCCCCCTGAACGGGCTGGCACGACGCGCCGGTGCGCGTCTTGTTGAGAGTGCCGTAGTCGTACTCACCGCGGCGACACTGGCGTTCCTGCTGCTGCATCTCGCACCCGGCGATCCCGCCACGGCGCTTGGCGAAGGGATCTCTCCTGCGATGCGTGCCACGTACCGCGCCCGCTACGGATTTGACGACCCGCTGATCGTGCAATACGTGCGATGGCTCGGCATGCTCCTGAGCGGGGATCTGGGCTGGTCCACTTGGCAGCAGCGTCCAGTGCTCACAATGTTCGCCGAGGCGCTGCCGAACACGCTGTTGCTGGTTGGGGTCGCGATGACGCTGAGCGTTGTCTGCGGTGTAGCCTTGGGGGCGTGGCAGGGAGCACATCCAGGATCCTTGAGAGATCGTGTGGCGAGCACCGTGTCGTTCGTGGTCTATGCCGTGCCGGAGTTTGGGCTGGCGCTCGGCCTCTTGCTGATCTTCAGCGAATGGCTGCACTGGCTCCCAGCCACCGGGATGACGAGCGAGTTGTCGATGTACCAGCCCGTGACTGCACAATGGCTGGATCGCCTCCGTCATCTGATTTTACCGGTACTTTCGCTGACGGCGATCGCGTCGACGATTGTCGCGCGCTACCAGCGACTGGCCATGCGTGACACGCTGTCCCTGCCTTTTGTGCAGACCGCACGGGCCTACGGCCTGCCCGAATCGCGCGTGCGCCGTCAGGCGTGGCGCGCCTCGCTGCTGCCCGTGATCACGGTCGTGGGCCTCATCCTTCCGAGCCTTGTGACCGGCACCGTATTCGTGGAGCGGGTGTTCGGATGGCCGGGGATGGGGATGTTGCTCCTCGACGCCATTTTCAAGCGAGACTATGCAGTGGTCACCGCAGGAATAGTTCTCGGCAGTGCCATGACCGCCTTCGCGGCCGCGCTCGCTGATCTCGCGCGCGAAGCAGCCGACCCTCGTCTGCGCCCGGCATAGGTCACGATGCCCTCTGCGGATCGTCGCGGCCTGCATCGTTCGGTCGCCTGGTTGGGCTTGTTGGTCCTCACCGCGCTGGCCGCCCCGTGGCTTTCCCCTCACGCGCCAACAGCGCAGCTCGATCTGCTCACGCTCAACAGCCGGGCGCCGTCATGGGCGCACCCCTTCGGTACCGATGCCTACAGCCGTGATGTCTTCAGCCGGGTGCTGCACGGCGCGCGCATCTCGCTGTTCGTCGGACTAGCTGCCGCCGCACTGAACGTTGGGCTGGCCGGAGTCTACGGGGCGGGGGCTGCACTTGCGGGGGGCGGAGTGGAACGTGCCATGCGCCGGCTGCTCGAGGTGGGTTTGTCCGTGCCGCGCGTACTGGTGCTGCTGGCAGTCACCGCGTTCTGGGACCAGCTTTCGGTGCCGAGTCTGGTGTTCCTGCTTGGTGCGACGGGGTGGTTTCCGGTGGCACGGATCGTTGCCGATGCAACGGCGGCGCTGGTGCGGCAGGATTTCGTGGTCGCGGCACGCGCGACCGGCGTCCCGGCACTGCGACTCCTAAGGATGCATCTCATACCGCATCTCGTACCGCTGCTGAGTGTCAGCGCGACGTTCGAGGTGGCCAATGCGATCGCACTCGAAACTGGCCTCAGCTATCTGGGGCTGGGCCTCCAGCCACCCACCGCCAGCTGGGGCACTATTCTGCACGACGGGGCCAGCACCTTGGGTACCTCGTGGTGGCTGACCGTCTTCCCCGGCCTTGCCACGGTTCTCACCGTGCTGGCCTGTCATGCGCTGGGGGACGCCTTGCGCGATCTCTTTGCGGCTGACCACGTTGCTACCGGTTCAACAACCACACTCCTGTCTCCCGTTCTGCCTGTGCCTCCCGCCTCGCGACCATGAGTCGCTGTTGCTTCGCTCCGATCCGCCGCTGACCGTGCCCGATTCTCCGCTCCTCGATGTGCATGCCCTTCACATCGCCTTTCCCTCCGCCGAAGGAAAGGTACGCGCGGTGGACGGCGTGTCCTTTACCATCGAGCGTGGCGAATCCGTGTGCCTGGTGGGTGAATCCGGGTGCGGCAAGTCGCTCACGGCGCTTTCACTGCTGCGCTTGGTGCCGTCACCGGGTGCCATTGAAGCCGGCAGTCAGATCACCTTCGACGGACACGACGTGATGGGCATGGCGGACGAACCGCTGCGCGCCATGCGTGGGCACCGGATGGCGATGATCTTCCAGGAGCCGATGACGGCGCTCAACCCGGTGCTGACCGTCGGCGATCAGATCGCGGAGGTGGTGCGGGTACACAGTGCCGCCACGCGCAAGGAGGCCTGGGCGCGAGCGGTGGCGATGCTTGAACAAGTGGGAATTGCCGATCCCGGGGCGCGGGCCACCCAGTACCCGCACGAATTGTCCGGCGGCATGCGCCAGCGGGTGATGATCGCGATGGCGTTGATCATGGGCCCAACGTTGGTCATCGCCGACGAACCGACCACCGCGCTCGATGTCACCATTCAGGCGCAGATCCTCGACCTCTTGCGCGCGATGCGCGAAAAGACGGGGATGGCGTTGCTGCTCATCACGCACGATCTCGGCGTCGTGGCCGAGATGGCCTCGCGTGTCATCGTGATGTATGCCGGTCGTGTGGTAGAGGAGGCGCCCGTGGAGGCGCTCTTCCGTGCACCCACGCATCCGTACACCGAAGGATTGCTGGCTGCGGTGCCGCGGATGTTCGCCGAGCAGGAGCGCCTGCATACCATTCCGGGATCGGTGCCACCGCCAGACGCGTGGCCTACCGGCTGCAAGTTTCGCGATCGATGCGCATATGCGTTTGACCGCTGCGCGCTTGAAGAGCCGGCGCTCGTGCAGGTGGCATCGGCGCATCGTGCACGCTGTCATCTGGTGCAGGAACCGGAGCGCCGCCACGCTCAGGGCGCAGAGGCGGGCACATGAGCGTCACGCCGCTGCTTCAGGTCAAAAACCTCACCACCTCATTCCCGATCCGCAGCGGACTGCTGCAGCGCGTGACCTGTGCCGTGCGTGCGGTCAACGATGTGTCGTTCGATATCGCGTCAGGTGAGACGCTCGCGTTGGTGGGGGAATCGGGGTGCGGGAAAACAACCACCGGCCGCTCCATTCTGCGTCTCGTGGAGCCGACCTCAGGCACCGTGCACTTTGCCGGCACTGATGTGCGCGCGCTCCGCGGCGAAGCGCTGCGCAAACTGCGGCGGCACATGCAGATTGTCTTTCAGGATCCATATGGCTCGCTCAATCCGCGCATGACTATCGGGGCGGCGATTCGTGAAGGGTTGATCGTGCACGAACTTGCCCATGGCGCGGCCGCCGACGCCCGTGTGAAGCAGCTGCTGGATGAAGTCGGGCTGCGCCCCGAGTACGCTGCGCGCTATCCGCACGAGTTCTCCGGTGGCCAGCGGCAACGCGTCGGCATTGCGCGCGCCCTCGCCGTGGAACCGCAGTTCATTGTCTGCGACGAACCGGTGTCCGCCCTCGACGTCAGCGTGCAGGCGCAGGTGGTCAATCTGCTGCGGGACCTGCAGCGCGAGCGCGGACTGTCGTATTTGTTCATCGCCCACGATCTGGCCGTGGTCAGTCACATGGCCGATCGGGTGGCGGTCATGTATCTCGGTCGCATTGTGGAGTTGGCATCACGCCGAGCGCTGTTTCAGGCGCCGCGTATGCCGTATACCCGGGCGTTGCTGTCGGCGGTGCCATCGCTCGACCCGGCGCACCGCACCTCGCGTATTCTGCTGGCGGGCGACCCGCCATCACCCGCCAACCCACCAACCGGTTGCGTCTTTCATCCGCGCTGCTCGCATCCGGACAAAGACGAACGCTGTACGCGTGACATTCCGCCGCTCGAGGAGAAAGCGCCCGGTCATTTTGTGGCGTGTCTCAAGGTTCCTGTAGCACACCCTTCAGCTCTGACATCGTGACGTCTCCTTCGCAGCGACCGGAATTGCCTGCCACGCATCCCGGAAACGACCGGTCATTCTTCGGTCATCCCCGCGGTCTTGGCTTGTTGTTTGTCACCGAGATGTGGGAACGCTTCTCGTTTTACGGATTGCGTCCGCTGCTCGTGCTGTTCATGGCGGCGGCTTTGGCCGACGGCGGCTTTGGCTTTGCTCGGCCGCAAGCGTCGGCGATCGTCGGCATCTACGCGGCGTCTGTGTATCTGGCGTCGCTACCGGGCGGATGGATCGCCGACCGCTGGCTCGGGCTGCGGCGCGCGATTCTCGCCGGCGCGGTACTCATCACGTCGGGGCACCTGGCCATCGGCGTGTCTGGCGTCGCGGGCGCGGGCGCCGGTAAGATTTTCTTCTTTCTCGGACTCGTGCTGATCGTGCTGGGCACCGGTCTGCTCAAGCCGAACATCTCGGCGATTGTCGGTGATCTGTATCCGGAGGGTGGCGCGCGACGTGACGCCGGGTTCTCCATTTTCTACATGGGCATCAACACCGGCGCGTTCCTCGGTCAACTCATCACCGGCTACCTTGGCGAACGCGTGAGTTGGCATTGGGGCTTCGGTGCGGCCGGTGTAGGCATGCTCTTTGGTCTGCTGCTGTTTTGGCTCAAGGCGAAAGACATGCTAGGCACCATCGGCGAAGACGTGGTACGCGATCCCGATCCCGCCGTCCAGGCGAAGCGCGAGAGCACGGTGCGCAACGCGACGTTGGCAGGACTCGGGATGTTGGCCGTCGTGTTCGTGCTGGCCGCATCGGGAGTGCTGACGCTGGATCCGCAGGCCATCGGTGGCGCGATGACGTTCGTGCTGGTGGGAATCGCCGTCGCATTCTTTGTGTATCTCTTTCTCTTCGGTGGCCTCAGCCGCGACGAGAAGCTGCGCTCGGGCGTGATCTTCGTGCTCTTCGTGTTTGCGGCGATCTTCTGGGCTGCGTTCGAGCAGGCCCCGACGTCACTGCAACTGTTCGCCAACGACTTCACCGACCGGACACTGTTCGGTTTCGAGATCCCGGCCACGTGGTTTCAGACCGTGAACTCGGCGTTCATCATTCTCTTCTCGCCGATCATCGCCGCGCTCTGGGTGTGGATGGCGCGTCGGAACATCGATTTCTCCAGCCCCACCAAGTTCGCGCTCGGCCTCGCGTTTGCCGGTGTCGGTTTCCTCATCATGGTGTTCGCAGCAAATAAGGTCGTAGCCAGCGGTGGCGCTGTGCTCGTGTCGCCGTGGTGGCTCATCATGAGCTACCTGTTCCAGACGATCGGTGAGTTGTTCGTCAGCCCGGTCGGTCTGTCGTCGATGACGAAGCTGTCGCCGCGACGCTATGTCGGACAGATGATGGGCATCTGGTTCCTCGCCGCGTCGGTAGGCAACCTGGTGGCCGGTCTGGTGGGTGGACACGTGGATCCCACCAAACTCGACCAGACGCCACTGGTCTTCCAAGGCACCGCGATTGCGCTCTTCGTCGCCACCGCGATTCTGGCGCTGCTGATTGTACCGATCCGCCGGATCATGGCCGGCGTCAAGTAACGCGCACCGTGCGCTCGGCTCGGCGTTAAATCGCGCTCAGGGCCAGATGAAGAGGCTGCTGGGCGCGGTCCGTTCACGCGAAATGCGCACATCGTTCGGCTCTCGCCAGAACACCCGCGAGCGGTCTACACTCGAGAAACGCACTTCGAACATCCGGTCGGGATCTCCCCCGACCGGTAGGCCGAAGTCCACCCGCCACAGGCGTCGGGATTTCGGGGGCACCGCCGCCAGCACCGACACGCCGACGGCCCCGCGCCAAGGCGTGGACATCGAGTACGGCACCGAGGGGTCCGCGCGCATACGCCCGGCCTCGGCGAACGCCGCGAGACCAGCGTCACCCACGTTGTATCGGGTGGGAATCACCAACCGCTGTTCACCACGCACCACGAGGCGCTGCGCGCCGGGCTCTCGCGAATTGCGATGGCCGATCAGCCCGCCGTCGCGATCGCCGAAGGTGAGCTGAAAGGGCACGCGCATCTGGCGGCCGACCGCCCACTCCATCTGCAGGATCGTGGTCTGTTGGACCGCCGGCCGGAAGTACCACGCCAGACGACCGCTGGAGATCAAGTTGTCCCAACCGTTGGCGGCGCGATCATAGCGCGCCTCACCCTCCGCCTGCAGGCCGACGAAGCTCTTCGGCCCGCCAAACCCGGCGTACAAATTGGTCGAAAAGAACCGATCCTGGTCTCTGGCCACGCCGATGGGAATCGACTGACCCGCGACTATGCCCAGTTGGGCACCCACTCGCACGTCTTGCGTGCCGGTGAGGGCATCGAAGCCCTGCACCGCCGCGAAGCGAATCGCACGCACACCCAGCAGCGCGTTGACGCGAACTACCCGTTGCCCGGGAAAGCCCGCAAGTAATGCCCCGCCGGGATCGCTTTGGATTCCCTCCGGCGTAATCACCACCGGTACCGAATCTGCGCGCTCAATTTCCCGGGTGACGGAGGCACCGAGCAGCTTCAGGCGCCCAACGGGGCCGACGCGAGCCAGCACCCCAAGATTCGCAAACTCGCGACGGACATTCACCGCGTTGCGCGGCAATCCCGGACGGCGAAACTCCTGAAACTCACGGATGCCACCAGCCGAACCAACCCAGGCAAAGCGCTGAAAGTCGGTGTAGAAGGGGCGCACGATCTCGGCGCGCATTTCCTGACCCCGCAAATTCCGCCGCGCCACGACCCGAAGTTCATTGCGCGCGGTACCGAACTGATAGTCCGTGAGCTCAACTCCAAGTAAGTCGTTGAAGGCTCCCCCATCACGCCACTCCAGCGCGGCGAGCAGCGCGCTCCCGCCTAGGTTGGCATCGCCGAGACGCATGCCGCGAAACATCGGCGATTCCGTGCGAATCTGCGGTTCGAAAATCAGACTGAAGTCGTCGCGCGTCTCCACCTCCAACCGGACGCCGCCTCGCTCATCATCGTATGCGCGAATACGCGCGTCCACGAGAAATGGCTGCGCACGCAGGATGCGCTCCGACTCCGCCCGCCGAATCTGATTACACGGCTCACCCGCCTTGAACAGCAGAAACCGTCGAATCACGTCGTCGCGGGTATTCGTGTGTACGGCACGGGCCGTTCGGCGCATCCATTCGAGGCGCTTCGGCAGGCGCTCGTTAAACGGGATCTGCGTGATAATGACGATCTCGCTGATCGGCTGACCGGCGCAGCCAGTCACCGCCAAGCGCCCGCGACTCGACACCGGCGGCTGCCGGATGGAATCACTGCGCACCGACTGCGCACCGAGAGGGCGGATCTGAGCCGACAGCGCGAGCAGCACCACGGCCCAACACCGGAACCTCACTTGCCCATGCGTCGCTTCAGGGCCGCCAGACGCTCTTCGGCCTCCGCTTCCTTCTCGGCGCGCGTCCGCCGCACCGCCGGTGGCTCGATCGCATCATCCGAGGGACCGGACCGCGGCACATCGGACAGCAGATCGTCCACCTCACGGGCGGCGGCGAGGTCGGGCGAGCGGGCATCGGGCGCCAGCCCCGACATCGCGCGGCGCAGTTCCGCGGACATCGCCTCGTAGTCGCGCTCTGCGAGCAGCAACTCCTGCTGCTGGACCATCAACTTCGACTCCAGCATCTGCACGCGGTCAGCGTGCTGTGCGGCGAAACGCGCGGCGATGGCCACCGTCTCCTCGTCGTGAATCTGGGCGGCGAGTGCCTGGCGACGTCGCACCGTATCGAGCTCACTCTGCTCGGACGACAGCCGCTTTTCTGTGGTGACCACGCCGTCCCGCAGCTCTTGGATGCCCAGTTTGGCGTGTACGAGCGCTTCGCGCATCGTCTGGGAGACGCGGCGACGTTCGTCGGGGTCGAGGCGCGCGGACAATCCCCGCAAGGCGTCACGCAGTGAATCAAGTGGCTCGAACATCGGTGGAGGATACGTGGCGCTCCCGCCAGTGCGCCAGTGAGCGCCCCGGCGGCTGCTCAGGATGGGGTGGACCAGCGGGCCTCGTCGCGTACCTGCCGCATCAGGCGTTCGGGGGTGTGGACGTGCGGGAACAGCAGCCGGTCGCTGACTCGGTTGAGCGCGACCCGGATGCGAGGAAACCGCGCGGCCGCCGCCACGAACAGCGGGGCGAGTCCGTGCTCGTTGGCCAGCCGATGATCAGCCGCCAACTGAAAGCCGCGCTGGCCCATGGTCTCGAAGTATCGCAGGTCCGGCCCCCCGCGATGCCAGCGACGGCGCTCGATGTGGTCGGGAAACAGGCCACTCAGCCAGAGCGCATAGTTGCCGAGATGGGCGCGCGCCAGAAAGCTGCGTGTGGCATCGCCCCCCTCGATCTCGCTCCCAAGCGCGACGAGCGTGTCGTAGGTGGCGTCGTCGTGAGTGCCGATCTGGCGCGCCCGCTGCCGGAGGCCGAAATGCAGCAGAATCGACGCCACATAATCGGCGAGCGGTCGGTCCTCGTCGCCCCCTT
The DNA here is from genome assembly GCA_038212625.1 of Gemmatimonadales bacterium. Lineage (GTDB taxonomy): Bacteria > Gemmatimonadota > Gemmatimonadetes > Gemmatimonadales > Gemmatimonadaceae > Gemmatimonas. The sequence continues at coordinate 82,023 of JBBQUH010000007.1, forward strand.
CGCGCAACGCATGACGCACCACCACGTAGCAGAACAACGGAAGGGACGCGTGCGCGCCCTGTCTGGCGTCCAGCAGCCCGGCAAGCAGTCGCGGGCTATCCAGCAACGCATCGAGCCCCTGATCGGCCAGCGCGGCTTCGGCGTCGTCCTGCGCGCGACCGGAACCGCGCGCGACAAGGCGCACCACCAGCTGAGCATCGTCCCGGTCGAGCCGGGAGCGCGTATTCGCGAGAATCATCGACAGCCTCCTGATAATCCCTACCCCACAGCGCCACCACCGATCACGGACCGGCCTCCGTCCTGACTGCCTTTGCACCGCCACGGCTGCTTCTCTGTTATTATCGGTTGCACGCCGGTTCGCCAGTACTTTGCCGGCGCCCGGTTCTGCCGGCAGGATCGTCCCTCCACCCGTCCCTGTGCTCTACCTCGCAATCCCCACGCACAACGAGGACGCCACCATCGGCGTCTTGCTGTGGCGGCTCCGCACGGTGCTCGCCGAGTTTCCGCGCGAGTACGAAGTCGTGGTGTACGACGACGCCAGCACGGATGACACGGTGGCCGTCGCCGAGCAATACACGCACGCGATGCCGGTCACGGTCATTCGCGGGACCACGAAGGTGGGCTACGCGGGAGCCATCGACGCGCTGGTACGCTATGTGGCCGCGCAGACGCGCTATCCCCGTCGGGACGCGATATTGCTGTTGCAGGGCGACTTCACCGATCCGCCGGGTATCGTGCCGGAGTTCGCTCGTCGGTTCGAGGGCGGCGCGGATCTCGTGGCCGGTGAGCGCAACACCGTGGCCGACGGCCCGGTTGCCGTCCAGCGTTTGTTCCGCCTCATGCGCTGGGCGATTCGCCCGTTTGTCACCGTGGAAGGGCTGCACGATCTCACGGCGTCGATGCGTCTGATCCGGATTTCGGCGTTACGCGATTTGCTGCGCGCCGTGGGCGACGAGCCGGTCTGTACGGGAGACTCGTGGACCGCGAACGCCGACCTGCTGCTCAACCTTGTGCCGCACACTCGGCGCGTGGAGTCGGTGCTCGTAGAGCCCACCTATGGCGTGCGCATGCGCGAGACACGCCGGGTGGCCGTGCGCGACGCCCTGACGGCGCTGCGATGGGCCTGGAGCGCGCGCGGCCGGCGCGCGGCACCCAGTAGCGCGCCGGACGCCGCCGGCGAGAGCAAGGGCGGTGGACGTGTCGCCTCCGTCGAGCGCGCCGAACGTGGTGAGCGCAGCGGTCGGCGCCGTGAGGAGCCGGAGCTGTCGGCGGAGCTCCTCCGTGAGAAGGCGCGGGATCGCGACAAGGGCAAGCCAACCATCGAGGGCGGCGACGCCGCGCGCGGTGGCCGGGACGGCGCCTACGGGCCCACTGGGCGAGACGGCCGTCGTGTGCGCGAGCCGGCACGGGATGTGTCGGATGAGGCGTCCGCGCCCGCGCCCGCCACAGCGCCCGCCACCATGCGCGCGGCGCTGCGCGACGTGCCGACGAACATTGCGGCCACGCGCGATCTCCCCACGCCACGCCAGAGTGCGGAAGCGCCGATCGCGCCGGATGCCGCCGAGACGGCGGAGCGTCGTCCACGTGGCGAGCGCCTGCCTCGAGGGCAGCGCACCGAGCGCACCGAAGGTGACAGCGCGCGGCCACGGCGCACACGACAGGAGCCGCTTTCACCTTACGCCGATCCCACGATCGAACTCGACGATCCGTTCGCCGCGCCAGTCGCCCGACGGTCTCCGTTGGAGCGACTGGCCGTCGACGGTGCGGACAGTGTATCGACAGGCGCATCGACGGAGCTCGAGCGGCCGGATGCCGAGCCGACGGGGCCGACCGGCAGCGGGACGGGGGAATCCACCGCGCCGACAGAAAGCCGCAACGCCGAGTCTCTCGACACGGTCGACCCACACGCGGACCCGATCGCGGAGCCTGACCACGGGCCGGAGGCCGATGGCGAGGGTGATGCCACCAGTGACGCCGATACACCCGGTGGGCGCGAGAAGCGGCGGCGAAGAAATCGGCGCTCACGGCGTCGACGCCCGCGCACTCGAGCCGACGGCTCGATCATCGAGGGGGAAGAGACGGGCGACGAGCCCCAGGGGGAGCTCCCCGCGGATGACCGCGCCAGCGACCGGGACAGCGCGCCACGCCGTCCCCAGAGGTCGGCAGAGCCCGAACCCAGGGAGGAGGGCGCGCGTGCCGCCGAAGGCGATGAGGATCAGTTCGAGGCGCTCGACACCGAGTTGGACACCGAGTTCGACGACCAGGACGACAGCGCCCAGCCGGCGCGCCGACGCGGACGGCGCGGACGGCGCGGTGGCGCCCGCCGCTCTCGCGGCCGTCAGAAGGGCGAGAATGGCGGGACGGACAGTGGTGGCAACGATGGCGATGTCGCTGGCAGCAGCGAGGCTGGCACCGACTGAAAAGCGAGCGGGGCGCTTCAGGAAAACCTGAAGCGCCCCGCTGTCATCGCGCCTTCCCGACCACGCGATCCCGCATTCACCGCGTGGTCCGACGCGCTACCGCCGCACCGCCGCCTCGATTTTGGCGGCCGTAGTTGGACTCACCACGCGGATCACGAAGTAAATCACCACGCCCACCAGCAGCACCCGCAGTGCGAACCCAACCAGCATCAGCAGCAAGGCGACCAGCGGTCCAAGCAGTCCGAAGACGAGCTTCAGAGCGAACAGCCCCAGCAACGCGATCAGACCGACGGAAAAAATTGTACGGAGCATGACAGGCCCTCGGGGCACAAAAATGGTTTGAATAGTCTCTACGTGAACGAATGGCCGGAGTTTCACCACCGGAGCTTTCCCGGCTATTCTGTCTTTCCTGGTTACGCTACTGTTTCCCACGCGCGTGTAGCGGGCTAGCTTCACCCGTTCACGTCATGCACCACTTTCCGGTCTCCCCCGCGTATTATGGCCGAGCAACTCGTTCAGATCATGGGTCGTCACCGCCGCGAACCGCTCCCCGAGCGGAAGCCGCAGTGGCTGAAGGTCAAGGCGCCGGGTGGCACGAACTACCTGCGTCTCAAACAGATGATGAAGGATCTCAACCTTCACACCGTCTGCCAGGAAGCGCACTGCCCGAACATCGGCGAGTGCTGGGAGCACGGCACCGCCACCTTCATGATCCTCGGCGATGTCTGCACCAGGAATTGCGCGTACTGCGCCGTGTCCCACGGGCGGCCACCCGCGTACGACCTCGACGAGCCGTCGCGGGTCGCTCAGGCGATCAGTGAACTCAACCTGCGACACGCCGTGATCACGTCGGTCGATCGCGATGACCTGCCGGACTTCGGCGCCTACATCTTTGCCGAAACTATCCGCCAGATCCGCGACCGCCTCCCCACCTGCTCCATCGAGGTGCTGGTGCCCGACTTTCAGGGCAACGAGGACTCGATCCGCGCCGTGCTCGAAGCGCGCCCCGACATCTACAATCACAACACCGAGACCGTCCCGCGCCTTTACAAAAAGGCGCGCCCGGGCGGACGCTACGAGCGACTGCTCGAAATCTTCCGCATCGCAAAACGGATCGCGCCGGATGTCCCCACGAAAACGGGTGTCATCCTCGGACTCGGTGAGACGAACGAAGAAGTGGTGGAAGTGATGAAGGATCTACGCGCGGTTGACGTAGACATCCTCACCCTCGGGCAGTACCTGCGCCCCTCCGACGGACACATCGCCCTCGATCGATACGTCACGCCGGACGAGTTCCGCTGGTTGTACGAGCAAGGCATGCAGCTCGGCTTCCGCCACGTCGAAAGTGGACCGCTGGTTCGCTCGAGCTATCACGCGTGGGAGCAAGTCCAAGCCGCCCAACTCACCGTCACCTCATGACTACAGCCAAAACACGCAAGAAGGGGCCGTCGTCGCGTACTGACGTTCCAGCGTCGGACACTCCCTCCCCGGCCACCAACCGTGTGCTGCTGTATTCGATGTTGCTGCAGCGGCGCTTTGAGGAACGGTGCGCCGAGATGTATGCCATCGGTCGGATCGGCGGGTTTTGCCATTTGTACATCGGGCAGGAAGCCGTCTCCACCGGGTTCATCTCGCAGCTGCGCCCCGACGACTACGTCATTACCACCTACCGGGACCACGGACAGGCGCTCGCGCGCGGTTTGACGCCACGTGCGGTGATGGCGGAACTGTTCGGACGGCAGGACGGCTGCTCCAAGGGCAAGGGCGGCTCCATGCACCTCTTCGACAAGCAACTCGGCTTTTTGGGCGGCCATGGCATCGTGGGTGCACACATCCCGATCGCTGCCGGCGTGGGCTTTTCCATCAAGTATCGCGGCGGCGATCAGGTCATCATCTGTTTTATGGGTGAAGCGGCGGTGAACAACGGCGCGTTCCATGAGGCGCTCAACATGGCCGCACTCTGGAAACTCCCGTGCGTGTTCGTCATCGAAAACAACCGCTACGGCATGGGCACCGCCGTGGAACGTGCGTCGGCGATCCATGACATCTACAAGCGCGGCGCCTCGTACGATATGCCACGCGACGTGGTCGATGGGCAGGATGTGCACGCCGTGCTCAAGGCTGGCGCGGAAGCCATCAACCGCGCACGGACCGAAAGCATGCCGACACTGCTCGAACTCCGCACGTACCGCTTCATGGGACATTCCATGTCCGACGCGGTGAGCGGTACGTACCGGACGAAAGAAGAGCTGGAGCAATACCTCAAGCGCGACCCCATCGCCCTGCACCGTCAGCGCATGGATGAAGCCGGGGAGATCACCGCCGCCGAAGTCACGGCGATGGACGAAGAAATCAAGAAGATCGTGCAGGATAGCATCGACTTTGCGGAACAGAGCCCGGAGTTGCCGCTCGAGGCACTCATGGAAGACATCCTCGTCGAAACCACGAGCTGAGAGCGTACTGACATGGCTGTTATCACGTATCGCGATGCGCTCAACATGGCACTCCGCGAAGAAATGCGCCGCGATGACCGCGTCTTCCTCATGGGTGAGGAAGTGGCGGTGTATCAGGGCGCGTACAAGGTGTCGAAGGGACTGCTGCAAGAGTTCGGCGAGATGCGCGTGGTGGACACGCCGATCACCGAGCTGGGTTTCGCCGGCGTGGGTGTCGGCGCCGCGATGACGGGACTGCGCCCGATCATTGAGTTCATGACCTGGAACTTCGCGCTGCTGGCGATCGACCAGGTAGTGAATGCCGCCGCGAAGATGCTGTACATGTCGGGCGGACAATTCCCGATGCCGATGGTGTTCCGTGGCCCCAACGGCGCCGCGCTACAGCTTGGCGCGCAGCACTCGCAGGCGTGGGAGTCATGGCTCGCGCACATCCCCGGCCTCAAGGTGGTCGCCCCAGCCACACCGTACGACGCGAAGGGACTGCTCAAGGCCGCCATCCGTGACGACAATCCGGTGTGCTTTCTTGAAGGCGAGATGTTGTACAACACGAAGGGCGAAGTCCCCGACACCGACTATATCATTCCGCTCGGCAAGGCCGAAGTAAAGCGTATGGGTGAGCATGTGACGCTGGTGGCCCACGGGAAGATGGTGCTGGTGGCGTTACAGGCGGCGGAGCAGATGGCCAAGGACGGCATCGCCTGCGAAGTCGTGGACTTGCGCACCATCCGTCCGATGGACGTGGACACCATTGTGCAGTCGGTGAAGAAGACCAACCGCTGTGTGGTCGTGGAGGAAGGCTGGGAAGTGTGTGGCGTGGGCGCGCAGGTGGTGGACTATGTACAGCGCCATTGCTTCGACTTCCTCGACGCGCCTGTCCTTCGCGTGCATCAGGCCGATGCGCCGATGCCGTACACCAAGAGTCTCGAAAAGGCCGCCAAGCCCGATTTGCCGAAAACGATCGCGGCAATCCGACAGGTTCTCTACCTCGACTGACCCAGCGATCATGGCAACGAAAGTAATGATGGAGGCGCTCTCGCCCACGATGGAAGAAGGGCGCCTTGTGAAGTGGGTCAAAAACGTGGGTGACGTCGTGAAAACCGGCGACACCATCGGTGAAGTGGAGACCGACAAAGCAATCATGGAGCTCGTCGCGCGTGGTGATGGCGTCTTGCGCGCGCACCTCGTGCCGGAAGGCACGACGTCGCCAGTCGGCACGATCATCGGTGTCATCGCTGCAGCGGATGAAGACATATCTGCCCTCACGGCGAGTGCGGGTCCTGCTGATGCGGCACCAGCTCAGGCAGCGCCGACTTCTGCCGAGGCGGTAACTGCGAACTCCGCGCCCGCGGCTGAGCCGCCTGCGGCTGAGCCGTCCGCCGCCGCAGCGACGTCTACGACGCCCCACGACGCCGGCTCTGTCCGGTCGTCGCCACTTGCGCGGCGGTTGGCGGCGGAGAGGGGCGTCAATCTCTCCACCGTGCACGGCAGCGGGCCCGGTGGCCGCGTGATCCGGCGGGATATCGAAGCGTCGGCAGCATCCGAGACTCCGGCGACCGCACCGGCGACGTCGGCGTCGGTATCGGCGGCCGCTCCGGCCACAACGTCGACCAAATCGGCGCCGTCCGTTGTGCCCACCGCGATGCAGATCGAGGGCGAGTATCGGGACATTGTCCTCTCGCAAATGCGCAAGACCATCGCCCGTCGGCTCGGCGAGTCGATCGGGCCGATACCCACCTTCTACCTCACGTCGGAAATCGACATGACGCAGGTGGGTACGCTCCGCACCCAGATGGCCGCCACCGGTGATCAGTTCAAGGTGTCGGTGAACGACATCATCATCAAAGCGGTCGCGATCGGCCTCACGCGGCATCCCGAGGTGAACGCGCACTGGTTGGGGGATTCCATCCGGTACTTCCGTGCCGCCCACGTGGGAATGGCGGTCGCCACCGACGACGGGCTCATCGTTCCGGTCATCCGCGACGCGCAGTCCAAGGGACTGGGCGACATCGGTCGCGAAGCCAAGGACCTCGCCAAGCGGGCGCGCGAGCGGAAACTCGCGCCCGCCGAGTTCAGCGGCGGCACGTTCTCCGTGTCCAATCTGGGAATGTTCGGGATCGATCAGTTCACGGCAATCATTAATCCGCCGGAGGCCGCCATTCTGGCGGTCGGAGCTACGGACACCAAGCCGGTGTGGGACGGTACCACCTTCGTGCCGCGCCAGCGGATGCGGGTCACACTCAGCTGTGACCATCGCATCATTGACGGCGCCGTAGGGGCGCGGTTCCTTCAAACGTTACGACAGTTGTTGGAAGCCCCGCTGATGATGCTGTACTAGCGTGTAATCTCTCACGCTGGTCGAACCGAGCCAGCCCCCATGCGTATGCCCCGGACGCCCCAACCGCTTGCTCGTACGCTCTCGGTTGGGGCGTTTCTGCTCAGCGCACTGCTTGGCGCATGCCGCGATAGTCCGTCGGCGCCCACCACCGGCAGCCTCGCAGTGACCGTCAGCGGACTCCCCGATGGCGCGGCAGCCAGCGTGAGCGTCTCACGAGGGACCACCCAACAAACGGTGACCGGCACGCGCACCGTGCAGGGACTCGAGGCCGGCGAGTGGGTAGTGTCCGCGACCACGCTGACGGCCAACGGCACGGTGTTCGCTCCGCAGCCCGTTACACAAACGGTGAGTGTCAACACCAAGACGGTAGCCACCGCGAGGGTCACGTGGGTGGCGACGACCGGCTCGGTCGCGATTGTCACCAGTGGGTTACCGGTGGGCGTGGCCTCCGATCTGGTCCTGTCCGGTCCCGGAAATCTCTCGCGGGTCATCACCGGTCTCGACACGGTGCGGCTACTCGAGCCGGGCACGTATCAGTTACTGGCTCGCGACGTGCGCACCAGCGCAGGCGTCTTTCGCGCAACGTTCACACGGCAGGACATTTACGTCGCGGCCTCAGCGACACCCGTCCTGGTGCCAGTACAATTCGAAGGCGCTCCGGGCGCCATCGATGTGGAGATTCTCGGGCTGCCGGCGAGTGCCACCGCGGCCGTGGTGCTCACCTCGCCCACCGGCACCACCGCCTCCGTGACCCGCACCGCGCGCGTGATCCCCGCGTCCGCCGGTCGCTGGCAACTCGCCGCGACGGTGGTGCGCGCAGGGGGGTTCAGTTATGCCCCGACCCCTTCGCGTCTGGACACGGTGCTCGCCACGGCGGATACGCTGCGACTTCCGGTGACATACACCATCGCTACAGGGGCACTGGCGATCGCCATCAGCGGACTCCCCACCGGCGCTCCCGGAGCGCTCCGCGTGAGTGGTCCGGGAAATTTCGCCCGCACACTGACCGTCAGCACGACGTACGCCGACCTGACACCGGGAGTGTACACGGTGTCGGCGGATTCGGTGGCGCTCGGTGGCACGCTCTATCGCGCGACAGCAGCGCAGGCGTTCTCCGTGGTTGCGTCCACCACGCCAGTTCCGGCCCCAGTGCGATACGCGACGGCCAATGGGACGCTGGTATTCGCGATCAGCGGCTTGCCGCCGGGCATCGCACCATCGCTACATGTGCAGGGGCCGCTGTTCTACGATCGCGCCATCACCGCCAGCGCTCCGCTCACCTTGCCCTCCGGCACGTACACGGTCACGGTGAATCCGGTGTCGAGTGGCACGCTGGCGCTGACGGCCAACCCGCGCCTGATGACACGCGTGGTGCCTGCAGACGGTCGCGATACGGTGCGCGTCGCGTATCAGCCCAACACCGAGCCAATCAACTGGCTGCTCGATAACGTATATCTCACGCAGGCGGTGCAACGGAGTGATGGGTCAGTCCCGTTGGTCGCGGGACGTGACGCGCTGTTGCGCGCATTCGTGCGCGCTGATCGGGAGAGCACCCTACGCCCTGTGGTGAGGGCGCGCTTATACGACGGCACCACGCTCGTCCAAACCATAAATCTGACAGCACCAATCGGTGCGGTGCCCACGTCAATTGCCGAAGGCACGCTGGGCACCACATTCAACACAGTCATCCCTGCCGCGTTGCTCCGGCCGGGACTGCGTGTCCTGGTGGACGTCGATCCGGAGACGGTATTCGCCGAAGCGACGCGCATCGATAACGTGTGGCCGACTCACGGCACGCCGCAGTTGCTCACCGTGAGTACGGTGCCGGCGTTCACGGTGCGCTTCGTGCCGATCAGCGCATCGGAACTCACAGGGAACGTGACCGACGCGAACATGGACGATTTCCTGCGCACCGCGCGTATGGTGTGGCCACTCGCGCAGATCAACGCTGACCTGCGCACCCGCTACACGTCGAGTGTCCCCGCGTTGCAGGCCACCGACGCCAATCGCGCCTGGATTACCCTTTTGTCGGAGATCAACGCGCTCCGCGTGGCCGACGGCGCGCCGAGCACTACCCACTACTACGGCGTGCTCAAGGTGACGTACACGAGCGGCGTGGCGGGGTACGGCTTTGTCCCGGGCCGCACCGCGATCGGCTGGGACTATCTCCCCAGCGGCGACGGCGTCGCGGCCCACGAGTGGGGACACAACTTCAATCGCCCGCACGCCCCGTGCGGCACCGCCGGCAACCCCGACCCGTCATTCCCCCACCTCGGCGGAGCCATCGGCGTCTTCGGCTGGAACCGCACCCTGAACACCGTGCCGCCCCCCACCACGGCCGATCTGATGGGATACTGTCGTTCGTCGTGGATCTCCGATTTTAGCTGGACCCGCGCGCTGACTTATCGGCAGAGCGCCAATCTCCTCGCGTCAGTCAGCGCCGCAGCCGCTGAGCCGCGCGATGGGTTGTTGGTCTGGGGCCGCATCGTCGATGGCGCCGTGACGCTCGAACCGGCGTTCCGCGTGCGGGCGCCGATCACGCGCAGTGCGAGCGCCCCGACGCACGTGATCGAGGCGTTTGATGACACCGGCACCTCGCTCACATCGCTTCCGATTTCCGCCGAGTTGGTGGATCACGCCACCGAGCACACCGAACAACAGTTCGCCGCCGTGGTCCCCTGGTCGGCCGCACTGGAGGCTCGGCTCGCGCGCGTACAGGTTCGCGACGTGCGGTCACCGTTGCTCGTGGCAAGTCGCACCTCGAACAACCCGTTAATTGCCCCGATCGACCCAGCGCTGACAATTGAGATGATCGCGGGCGACCGGCGACGCATTCGCTGGGATCAACGGGCGCACCCGATGGTGATGGTACGCGAACAGCGCACGGGCACGATTGTCGGTTTCGTGCGCACGAGTGGGACGGTGGTACGGGGAACCGGTGAACGGTTGGAGTACGTGGTGTCGGACGGGGTACGGTCAGTGGTACGCTCCGTGGTACGGTAAGGGGATGGTGGTGGGTTGCGCCGACCACTGCCGAGTCACCGTTTGCGGTTACCGGTTACGGGTTTCCGGTCACAGGTAGCGCGAACTACCCACGACTGGAAACCTGCCACCGGTAACCGCAAACACACCACCGGGGGGATTTGCGCCTACCTCCCCGAGTCACCGTTCGCGGTTACCCGTCCCGAGTTTCCGGTCCCAAGTAGCCCGAACTACCCGCGACTGGAAACCTGCCACCGGCAACCGCAAACACACCATCGGGGGGATTTGCGCGGACGACTCCCGAGTCACCGTTCGCGGTTACCAGTCCCGGGTTTCCGGTCACAAGTAGCGCGAACTACCCGCGACCGGAAACCTGCCACCGGTAACCGCAAATACACCATCGGGGATCCCGCGCCGATCCCCGCCCGCATCGCGAAGCTACCCGCTGCGTCCATTCGGTAGCAGCGTTCCGCAAAGCCGCGCTACGCTTCGCCCATGCAGAACTTCACGAAGCTCGACGTCTGGCAGCGAGCGCATGCGCTCGCCGTCAATGTGCACACCGGCACTGAAGGCTTCGCCCGTGTGGACGCCGGTTACATCTCCCAATTGCGGCGCGCGACCGAATCGATTGCAGCCAACATCGCCGAGGGAAGTGCGCACGAGTCGCGAAAAGAGTTCGTGCGCTTTCTGCGCATCGCAGTAGCCTCCTCGCACGAAGCGGACAATCACCTACGGCTCGGCGAAGCCACAAAACGCCTTCACGTGACCCGAGCGCGCGCGTGGGCGGACGAGCTGTCAATCGTCCGCCGGCAATTGATTCGACTGATCCAGCGCATCACCGAAGCGCAGCGCACGACACTGTGAGAAGGCGGAGGTACGTGATGGGGTGAGGACCGACGGGAAGACTCGCGCGGACGACTCCCGAGTCACCGTTCGCGGTCACCAGTCCCGAGTTCCCCGTCCCAAGTAGCCCGAACTACCCGCGACCGGAACCCCGCCACCGGCAACCGCAAACACACCATCGGGAGCCCCGCCCCACCCCACCCCCATTTGCCGTTCCCCCACTCGTTCGTCCAAAAGGAGCCCCCCACCCTCCCGAAATGCGCCGCTTCCTCGCCCGACTTACGTCCCTTCTCGCCCTCACACTCGGCGCCGCCTGCGCCGGCGGTGATGCGCCGTCCGCGCCCAGTAAGGGGCCGCCCAAGGTCCCGCCGCCCGCCCCGGCGCCGATTACGCCCGGCATCCTCAACATCACCGTAACGGGCGTCCCCGCCGGCACCGCAGCGGACCTCGTCGTCACCGGCCCTACCGGCTTCTCGCGTGCCGCCACCGGTGCCGCCGCGTGGTCCGATGTCGCCCCCGGGCGCTACACCATCGTGGCCCGCCCCATTCGCGCTGCGGACGGCGTTTATGAGGCCTCGCCGAGCCTGATCGAGGTGGACGTGGTCAGTGCCGCCCCGACTATTTTGACCATCACCTACGCCTCGCGCGCGGCAGTGTTCGATCTGAGCATCAGCGGGCTGCCCAGTGGGACAGCGGCGGCGGTGATCGTCACGCCACCCGGTGCCTCCGACACCAACGTGCCGCAATCGCAGCGACTGAGCAGTACCGTGTCGGGCCGCTGGCGACTGCAGGCGCAGCCGCTGCAAGCCGGGGGGTTCAGGTTCGCCCCCACACCCGCGGCGCTCGACACGATCGTGCTGTTCGGCGACACCCTGCGCGTGCCGGTCCGGTACGACGTCATCAGCGGCGCACTCGCCGTGGCCGTGACCGGACTCCCGACCGGCATGAGCGGCGCGGTGCTCGTTCAGGGACCAGAAAACTTCTCGCGCGCCCTGACCGCCACGGCCACGCTCACGGACCTGACCCCCGGGGCCTACCGGGTGATCAGCACCAGCGTCACCAACAACGGCGTCACCTATCGCCCGGCGCAGGACACCCTCGCCGTCACCGTGACCGCATCGCTCACGGCCGCGCCGGCGCCGGTGGCCTACGCTGCGCAGGTCGGCCAATTCACCGCCACGGTGACCGGGCTCCCCGCCAATGCCCTCGCCGCCCTGACGCTCTCCAACGTCAGCGGCAGCCGCGCCATCGGCGCTTCCCTTCGACTCGATTCCCTGCCGGTCGGCACCTACACCCTGACCGCCGCACGCGTTACCGCCAACGACAGCCGCTTCGCCCCCACCGCGACCACGCAGAACGTCACCATCACCACTGGCGGAAACACCGTCGCCGCCGTCGCGTACGTGGCCGTACCGACCGTGGTCGATCTCATCCTCAGCGGGCTTCCCACCGGCACCGCGCCCGCCGTCACGGTGACCGATCCCACGGGAGAGCGCTACACCCCCATCGCCACGCAACGCATCAGCCCCGCACCGCCCGGCCGTTGGCAGCTGACCGCCAGCATCGTGAACAGCGGAGCCGGCCTCTACACGCCCACGCCCGTCAGCCGCGATACCCTCCTGGCACCGGGCGATACCCTGCGCCTGCCGGTCCAGTACACGCTCACCACCGGCGCCATCGCGGTGGCCGTGAGTGGACTCCCCGGCGGCACCGCAGCCGGCGTCGAAATTACCGGCCCCGATAGCTATTCACGCGCCGTGACCGCGAGCAACACCATCACCCATCTCGTGCCCGGCACCTACACCGTGACCGCCACCAACGTGTCAGCCGACGGCACCACGTACCACCCCTCGCCGGCCGCACAGCAGGTGCAGGTCACCGCCTCGCTGACCCCCGTCACCGCCGTGGTGAACTACGGCGTGCCCACCGGAGCGCTCGCCATCACCGCCAGCGGACTGCCCAACGGCGCCACCCCCACGTTCATCGCCACCAGCAGCGGCGTGACCGCGCGTACGCTCACCGGAACCGGCACGCTCAGCGGACTGGCCGCGGGGACCTGGACCATCACCACGGGCGCCGTCGCCAGCGGTGGGCTCACCTACGTCCCGTCGCCCACCGCCCGCACCGTCACCATCGTGGCGGGCGGCACCAGCGGCACCAGCTTCGCCTTCAGCGCCGTAGCCGGTTCGCTCATCGTGACCGCCTCTGGCCTTCCCCCTGAAGGCACCCCCGTCTTCACCATCACCGGCGGCCCCGGCGGCCCGCGCACTCTCAACGGCCCGGGCACCGTCTCCCCGCTCGCGCCGGCCACCTACACGGTCACCACCAGCGCGATCACCGTGTCCGGCACCACCTACACCCCCACCCCTGGCTCCGCCGTCGCGACGGTCACCCAGAACAGCGCCCACGTGGTGGCCTTCGCCTTCAGCAGCGGTGGAGGCGGCGGCGGTGGCGGCGGACTCAACTACTGGGTCCCCCACGTCTACCTCACGCAGGCCATCCAGCGCCTCGACGGCACCGTAGCGCTCGTCGCCAACCGCGACGCCCTGCTCCGCGTCTTCGTGCGCGCCACCGCCGCCAACTCGGCGCGTCCCGACGTGCGCGTGCGCCTGTTCGACGGCGCCACTCTGCTCCAGACCACCACGCTCGCCGCCCCCGAGCCCAGCGTCCGCACCGTCATCGAGGAAGGCACCCTCGGTTCCACGTGGAACCTGACCGTGCCCGCAGGCATCGTCCGCCCCGGACTGCGGGTGCTCGTGGAGCTCGACCCCGCACAGAGCGTCCCCGACGCCGACCGCGCGGACAATAGCTGGCCCCTCAGCGGTACCCCGCAGACGATCAGCGTGGTCAACGCCCCCACCTTCAATGTCCGCTTCGTGCCGGTCACGGTGGGAGCACTCACCGGCAACGTCACGGCGCTCAACCAAAGCCAGTTCCTGCGCACTACCCAGCGCATCTTTCCGCTGCGCGACGTGGCCGCCGACGTGCGCCTGCCCTTCACCTCGAGCGCCACGGAGCTGCAGTCCACCAACGGCAATAGCCAGTGGCTCACCGTGCTGAGTGAGCTCAACACGCTCCGGGCTACCGACGGCGCACCGTCCACCACGCACTACTACGGCGTGGTCAAAGTCGGCTACACCAGCGGCATTGCCGGCTATGGCTACGTGCCGGGCCGCACCGCCATGGGCTGGGACTACCTGCCCAGCGGCGACGGCGTGGCCGCGCATGAGTGGGGCCACAACTTCGGCCGCGATCACGCGCCCTGTGGCGGTGCCTCCGGCGACGCCAGCTATCCCTACGCCGGCGGCGTGATCGGCCACTGGGGCTGGAACAGCGGCACGGGGGCCCTCGTCCCCCCCACGGCCACCGACATCATGGGCTACTGCAACAACACGTGGACCAGCGACTACACGTGGTCGGCGGTGATGCAGTTCCGCAGCATCACCGGCAGCACCGTGGCCGCCAATCGCCGCAACGACGGACTGCTCATCTGGGGTCGCGTCATCGACGGACGCATTCTGCTCGAACCCGCGTTTCGGGTGACGGCCCCGATCTCCCCCGCCGAAGCGCGCAGCACCCACCGGGTACAGCTGCTCGACCGGTCGGGCAGCGCGCTACTCGACGTCCCGCTGCGCGCCGACCGCGTCGATCATGTCACCACCCACGACGAGCGCCAGTTCGCGGTGGTCGTGCCGTGGTCGGCCGTGCTCGAGCAGCGCCTGGCCGAAATTCGGGTGCAGGACATCCGCTCGCCGCTGCTGGCCGCCTCCCGCGCCAGCACACCGGACGGACCCGAACAACCCGTCGCCACACCGGCCGATCCAGTCGGTACCGTCACAACGGTCGCCAGTGACCGCGTGCGCGTGTCGTGGTCAAATACAGCCTACGCCATGGCCATCGTGCGCGACGCCGCCAGCGGGGCCATCCTGGGCTTTGTACGGCAGTCCGGAAGCACCGTCGCCACCGGCGGTCGCGCGGTGACCGTGGACTACTCCAACGGGGTGCGCAGCCGACGCTGATCCACAACCTTCAGCCAACAGGCGCGCGGACTATCTTACGGGAGTGGTTTCTGACCCTCTGACTCTCTCGATACTCCCATGGCTTCTTTCGACGTCATCGTCCTCGGCGGTGGTCCCGCCGGCTACGTCTGCGCCATTCGTTGCGCACAACTCGGCCTCACCGCCGCCGTCATCGAGCGCGAAGCGCTGGGCGGCACCTGCGTGATCTGGGGCTGCATTCCGGCCAAGGCGCTTCTCGAAAGCGCCGGCCTCGCCACCAAAATCGGCAAAGCCTCCGAACACGGCATCACCCTCGACGGCGTGACACTCGACTTCGGCCCGGCCATGAAGCGGTCGCGCGCCGTGAGTCTGCAGAACTCCAAGGGCGTGGAGTTTCTGCTCAAAAAGAACAAGGTGCAGTGGATCCGCGGCGAAGGCGTGATCGAAAAGGGCAAGAAGGTCACTGTCACCACCGCCGACGGCA
>JBBQUH010000008.1:0-94012 GCA_038212625.1 Gemmatimonadales bacterium
AGGTCATCCCCGCCGTATCGGCGGGTGGCACTACGCGCGCTTCCGCTTGGGCCAACAGGGTAGATGGCGCAACCGTGATCAGCACGGTCAGCAGCGCCGATGTCACCGACCGCCGGCGCCGTTGTGTGTCGCGCTGTCGCATGATCGGACCACACCCTGTGCTCATCGGATGCGAAACTCCGTATCGCGGGTGGTGACGCGCTTGGTGGCCAGATCCACCACTTCCACCTGCAGCCGGTAGCGGCCCGGTGCGGCGTCGGCCATGTCAAGCGAAAGGTACTCCACCAGCACCGGCCCGGCGGCCACCGTGCGATCAAAGGTAATCGTGAGCCCGCGTCGGCTCGAGGAGGTGCGACCCAGCGCGCGACCCAGATTGTCGAACGCCCGTGCGGCCGCACGCAGTGAGCCACTGCCCTCAACGCGGGTGACACGCAGATTGAGGCGGTATGTGGCGCTGCCGTCACGCTCAGCGAGATCGTACATCTCCCAGAGCAGGCCGATACGCGACCCGATCTCGAAGTCGCCGGTGTTGGCGGTGATGGTCACATCGGTCCAACGCGCGGGGGGGCGCGTGTTGTCCTTCGCGGTGGGTACTGATCCCAGCAACACGTCGCTTATTGCAAAGCCGACGGCGGGCATACCCTCCAACCGAGTTGACGCCCGAGCCACCCGACCACTTTCGGGCTCATACGCCTCGAGGCGCAATAGCTGCACGCCCGGGCCCACGCGCGTGGTCCAGTTCTTGTCCAGACGGCCAACCGAATCGCCCGGCGTGACGAGCACACGGCTGGTATCGATTATGCGCGGGCGCACGTACTGATCGAGCATGCGCATGCCCACCTGCACCGCGATCGCATCTACATCGAGCCCCCGCGTGAGCGAATCCAGCCCAACCGACGCCGTGACGACGGCGTCGAGTGAATCACCGGTAGCACGAAAACGCGCCACGCGCAGCGGAATGGTATCCACGCTGTTGATGAGGGGCAGGTTGTTCCACGTGACGGGGAGGGCACGCTGGAGTTCGTCCACCCAGTCGCGGTCGTTGAAGTCGATCTGGGCGGTACCGAAGAACGAGTTCAGGGTGAAGAAAAATGTGAGCCCGGTGTTGTAGCCCCAAATCAGCGTTGCCGGACCCATTTCCCGTGCGCCGGCACCGATGGTCATTTCATCATCCGGTGGCCCATATCGCACGTAAATATTGCCACGATCCGTGTCAGCGCCGTGCAGATCGACGTCGTCGTCGGTCCAGCGAAACTCGGCGAATACCACCCGCGACAGAAACTCGAGACGCACTTCGTTGGCCGGCGTGAGCGCCAGCGGATCGCTGAGAAACCAGTAGCTGGCTTCGAGGCCCCGTTGTTGCGGTTCTTCGAGTGCAGTGTAAGCAATAGAATCGCCAATGGTGCCCTTGCTGACCTTGCTCGGTTTCGGCCGGAGAACGCGGGATAAACGGGTCATTCGTCCGCGATCGCGGTCGTCCATCAGGGCGAATGCACTATCGAATGCTGCGGCGGCCGGCTCTGATCGGCGCAGCCGGTGCAGCGCGAGGCCTCGCGCCAGCTGCGACTGAAAATCCAACGGAAATCGTGCCGACTGCCTGTTCGCCACATCGAGGAGTTCATCCCAGCGCTGTTTGGTCGCATACGCCATGAACAGATGTCGGCTGTACCGCTGCGTGTAAGGATCGGCGTTTACGGCCTGCCGGAAGTGATCGAGCGCCCGGTCATACGCTGCCCCACCGGTGGGCGGCGTAATCTTCTGCGCCACCTGCTCGAGGAACTCCTTGGCCCGATCTCGGCGCCAGAACGACACGGGCTCAGGCCGGACTTGTTGCCCAGCCACCGGGATACCCCGATTCGCAACGCCCTCGTAACTGCGCCACGCCTCCATCCCGATTTCATCGGCTGCGGCGCCAAGCGCGAAGAAGTCGCCCGACGCTTTGGCGGCGTCAAAACCGCGTTGTACATGGCCTTGCGCGGCGAGTCGGGTAAACGAGACGCGCGAGCCGAGCAAAAAGCGCGCGAGGCTCACCCAATAGCGTCCGCTGTCGGGCGCAAACTGCGTGGCCAATCGGAAGGCGCTGTCCGCCACCCGCAATTGCTTGATGGCCTGCTGGCTGCGCATGTAGCTGCCGCTCCGTACGCTGCGTGCCATACTCCAGTTGATCAGCCCTAGCTGGTGCCACGCCGCGGCGTCGAGCTTCTGCTGTTTGAGCGCGGCCTCGAGCATTGCGACCGCGCGCACCGTGTCACCCGAAGCCGCGATGGAGTCGGCCATTTGCGCGACGGAATGCGCGGGCGGGGGTGCGACAATCGCCACGGCAGGAGGCGCCGCATTCTGCGCATGCAGCACGCGCGCCCCCACGATGCCACTCAATACCGCCACTGCGATGCCGACCCGCCGCATGTCCCCCCCGAGGGTACTAGACCGTCAGCGAATGCGGAATTCCGTGTCGCGCGAGCTCTTTTTCTGTGTGGCGAGATCGGTGACTTCCACCCGCAAACGATAGGAGCCCGCCGGCGAGCTCGCCATGTCCAGCGACAGGTACTCCACCAGCGTGGCGGCCGCCGCAGCCGTCTTGTCGAACGTGATGGTGAACTTGTCACGACCCTGCTGCGTACGGCCCACGGCCCGTCCCAGTCCATCGGCCACCCGCACCGCAAAGCCCAGCGCACCCCCTCGTTCGGTGCGTTCCACACTGATGGCGAGCCGGTACTGGCTGTTGCCATCCTTCGCCGCCAGGTCGTACATCTCCCAGACCAGGCCAACCGACGCGCCCGGGGCAAAGTCGCCCACGTTGGGCGTGATTTCCACGTCGGTCCATCGGCCGGGATTGTTGCTGCCGCGCGGTGCCGGCTTGGAACCAAGCAAGATGTCGCTCATGCCGAAGCCGCTGGTCGCTTCGGGGTTAAGCCGCGTCACGGCGCGTGCCGCGCGCCGACTGTCCGCCTGCAGCGCTTCCACCCGGACCACGTTGATCCCAGGGCCCAGGCGACGCTGCCAGACTCGGCTCTGCGTGGTGGCGGTCGAGTCGTTCTCTACCGTGGTCTGCACCGATTCCACCCCCTTCACCCGCACGAACTGATCGAAGACCCGGAAGTCGACTTCTACTGGGACCCGGGCCACGTTGAGGCTCCGCACCAGCGAGTCGAGAGGGATGCGTGCGGCCACGACCACGTCGGCCGAGTCGGTGCGCGTGCGGAACCGCGTGATGCGCAGCGGGATGGTATCCATCAAGCGGGTCGACGGCAGGTTGGCGAACGAGACCGGCAGATTACTGCGGATCATGTCGACGGCGTCTTTATCGGCGAAGGCGAAGCGGGCGACGCCGAAACCGGGAGGCAGATCGAAAAAGAAGGTCATCCCCACATCGTAGGACCACACGAGCGTCGAGCTGCCGTCACTATTGCCGAAGCCCTCATTACTGGAGCTTCCCGGAATGTTGACTTCGAAGTCGGGTGGGCCGTAGCGCACATACACATCGCCGCGGTCGGTGTCGGCGCCGAGCAAGTTGAAATCGTCGTTGGTCCAGCGGAAATCCGAGTACACCACGCGAGACAGAAACTCGAGCCGCGACTCGTTCTCGTTGGTGAGTGAGAGGGGGTCGTTCATCAGCCAGTACATCGCTTCGAGACCCCGGCGCTGCCCTTCGGGCAGCGCGGCATAGGCCACCGAGTCACCGATCGACCCTTTCGACTCCTTGCTGGCGGCGGGACGCAGAATGCGGGAAAAGCGACTCAGTCGCGCACTCTCGTCCGGGTCCATCAGCGTAAAGGCGCTATCAAACGCCACCTGCGACAATGCGCCTTTGTCGAGCCGATGCAAGGCCAGGCCACGCGCCAATTGTGCCTGCGCATCCATTGGAAACGCGCCGGCCCGCTCCGTGGCCACGTTCAGCATTTCGTCCCAACGGCCACGTTCGGCGTACGCCATATACAAATGGCGGCTGTAACGCAAAGCGGTAGGGTCGATGGCAACCGCTTGCTTGAAGCGGGTGAGCGCGCTGCTATAGTCGGCGGTGCCGGTGGGCGGCTCGATCTTCTTGGCAAACGTCTCCACATAGTCGCGCGCCTGCCGCCGGTTGAACATGGTGTTGTTTGACAGCTGCACCTTTTGCCCGTCAGCCACGAGCGCGCGGTTGGCGATAGCTTCGTAGCGTCGCCAGACGGCCATGCCGACGCCATCAGCCGCCACGGCCATCAGCAGGCTATCGCCTGCCTTTGCGGCGGCACTGAACGCATTGGTTACCTGACCGGACGCCGCGAAGCGCATGGTGGACACCCCCGACTTTAGATTGAACTCGGTCAGTGAGAGCCAGTAGCGTGCACTGTCGGGCGAGTACTGCGTGGCGAGGCGTAACGCACTGTCGGCTGCCGACAGCAGCCTGATCACGCGCTTGTCCTTGATATACTGCGCGCTGCGTCCGCTGCGCGCCATGTTCCAGTTGAGCAGGCCAAACTGATGCCACGCCGGGCCATCCGCCTTGTTGCGCTTGAGCGAGGTATCGAGCAGTGCGTACGCTTGCGCGGTATCACCCAGAAACGCGATGGAATCGGCGCGTTGCGCGAGCGATGAAGCGGCCGCCGTGGAGGCGGTCGCTTGGGCCTTGGCTCCGAAAGGCAGGATGGCGGTGAGTGCACCGCGCACCAGCCACGTGGCGCCATGACGCAGAAAACGGTTGCGCATTGGGATTTAGAAAAGGCCAGGTTGTTCAGCGGTGCCAGCGGGCGGGACGAACCCCAAGTGTCGGTAGGCGTGAGCCGTGGCCACGCGCCCCCGCGGAGTCCGCTGTAAAAACCCCTGCTGGACGAGGAAAGGTTCATACACCTCCTCGATTGTACCGGCGTCTTCGCCGATGGCGGCGCCGATCGTCCCTAGCCCTACCGGGCCCCCATCGAATTTCTCGATAATGGCACGGAGCAGCCGGGCATCCATATCATCGAGGCCGAAGTGGTCCACGTCGAGCATGGCGAGGGCTTCCTGGGCGACGTCGAGCGAGATGTATCCGTTGGCGCGCACCTGCGCATAATCACGCACTCGACGCAGCAGCCGGTTCGCCACGCGCGGGGTGCCGCGCGACCGCCGCGCAATCTCGTGGGCGCCAGCCAAATCCATCCCCACCTTGAGCACCTCACCGGTGCGGCGCACGATGAACTCGAGATCTTCTACCGGATAGAACGCCAGCTGATGCACCAAGCCGAAGCGGGCGCGCATGGGGGCGGTGAGCATGCCAAGGCGGGTGGTGGCCCCCACCAGCGTGAACTTCTCGATGTTCATGGTGATGGTCTGCGCTTTCGGTCCCTCGGAGAGCCGGATATCGATGCGAAAGTCTTCCATCGCCGGATAGAGAAACTCCTCGATAACGGGACGCAGCCGATGGATCTCATCGATGAAGAGCACGTCGCCTTCCCGCAGGTTGGTAAGCGGACCCACCAGATCGCCAGGCTTTTCCAGCGCCGGTCCCGACGTGGTGGTGAGATTCACCCCCAATTCACGGGCCATCAGATCGGCCAACGTGGTCTTACCCAGCCACGGCGGCCCGAAGAACAGCGCGTGATCGAGCGGCTCACGGCGCGCTTTGGCGGCCTCGATGGCGATGCCGAGGCTGTCCTTGACCTTTTTCTGCCCGATGAACTCGGACAAGCGCTGGGGGCGGAGCGACAGCTCCACAACGCTCTCCTCGGAGAGGGCCTCAGGGGTGGTAATTTCGGCGCGGCTCATCACGGCAATATACGCCCCATCGCCGCCCCCCTCGGCACCGAAACTACGCACCCGGGTACATTTTAATGCACCATCGCGGGTCGGCGCCCTCAGCGATTCGCCCCCGATTGCGTAGATTACATGGTTACCGCCTGCGACCCCGTCCGGGTGCGTCCGATCGTCCCGCTGCCCGCCTGCCCATGTTCCGACGTCGTTCCGCGTTTCTGACCCTTGCCAGTGTTGCCGCAGCGATTGCTGCGACAACGGCCTTCGTGACGCCTGCCTCGCCGCATCGTACCGACCGGGCGCCGCGCGTGATGTCGCCCACGATGGTCGTAGTCGGCGCGCCCACGGAGCAAGAGGCGGTCAACATCGATTGGCGCGTGCTCGCCGGCCTGGATTATCAGAACGGCAAATCCACCGATACCCTTAAAAAGCTCGAAGGAAAGATCGTCCGCATCCCCGGCTTCGTGGTGCCGCTCGACGATTTCCAGGATGAGGGTGCGGAGTTCCTGCTCGTGCCGTATTACGGCGCGTGTGTGCACACCCCGCCACCCCCGCCCAATCAGATCGTGATGGTCGAGATGACCGGGAAGAAGGCCATCAAACTCAACCTGTTTGACGCCGTCTGGATGTCCGGTCGTCTCAAGATCAATTCCGTGGAAAGCCCGTACGGCACGGTGGGTTACCAGCTGGAAGGGCTCAAGGTCGAACCCTACTCCGCGAAATGAGCGTGACGTCGGCCAGCGCACCGGCCGTCGAGCTGTCGCAGCTGCGTTTCGCGTATCGCACGGGCCGCGAGGTGCTGTCGATCGACCACCTCGTGATCGCGCGCGGAGAAACAGTGTTCCTGCATGGGCCGAGCGGCAGTGGGAAAACCACGCTGCTCGGCCTTCTTGCGGGAGTGCTGCAGGCCAGCAGTGGCAACATCCGCGTGCTCGGACAGGATTTCTCCACGATGTCGAGTGGCGCCCGCGACGCGTTTCGCGCGCGACACCTGGGTTACGTGTTTCAGATGTTCAATCTCATCCCGTATCTCTCGGTGCGGGACAACATTCTGCTCCCGGTGCGACTCGATGCCGAGCGTCGCGCGCGTCTCAAGGGCGCATCGCTCAACGTGGCGGCACAGCAGGTGGCCTCGCAGCTCGACATTGCCGCATTGCTCGATGCTCCCATCGGCGAGCTGAGTGTGGGGCAACAGCAGCGGGTGGCGGCGGCCCGTGCGCTCATCGGCAGCCCCGAAGTGGTGATCGCGGATGAACCCACCAGTGCGCTCGATACCGATCGGCGCGAGCAGTTTTTGCAACTCTTGTTCGCGTCGTGCGCGTCGGCTGGGGCGACGCTGCTGTTTGTGAGTCACGATCACACCCTGATGCCGTTGTTTTCGCGTGTGGTCTCCCTGGGCGACATCAACAGGGCGGCCGCATGTTAGTGGTGCGTTTGGCCCTCAAGTCGCTGCGCAGCCGGTTGCTCACCACGATGCTGACCATTCTGTCCATCGCGTTGAGCGTCACGCTGCTGGTGGGCATCGAGCATGTGCGAGCCGGCGTCCGGGAGAGCTTCGCCGGCACCATCCGTGGGGTGGATCTGATCGTGGGCGCGCGCGGCGGCACCTTGCAGGTGTTGTTGAGCAGTGTGTTCGGCATCGGGTCACCGGCGGGCTCCGTGAAGCTTTCCACGATGGAACGGTGGGCAGCACATCCGGCGGTCAAGTGGGTGGCGCCCTACTCGCTGGGCGACAGTCACCGCGGCTTCCGTGTGGTGGGCACCACGCCCACGTTTTTCGAGCGCTATCGATTCCGCAACAACGGCGAGATCACCTTTGCCAGCGGCCGCGTGGCACAGTCCGACACCGAGGTGGTGGTGGGGAGCGATGTGGCCGAGCAGCTCAAGTACACGGTGGGCGCTCCCGTCGTGGTGACGCACGGTTTGCAGGACATCGGGACCAGCAATCACGAGGCCCATCCATTTGTGGTGGTGGGCGTGCTGGCGCGGACGTTCACACCGATCGATCGGTCGGTGTACGTGACGCTCGAGGGGATCGAGGCGATGCACGATGGCGAGGAATTCGCGTCGGCAGTGGCGGCAGCACCGCCGACGATGTCGGGGGTAACACCGCCTGCCATGCCGGGTGCTGCGCCGCCGGTCATGCCGGGTGCCGAGCCGCCGGTGATGCCTGGCGCCGAGCCGCCGCCCGTTGCCGCACTGGTTCCAGCGCCAGCCGTCAGCGAGCCCGAACACGATCATGGCGATGATCAGATCTCCTCGTTTTTCGTCGGCACCAAAAATCGCTTCGAAGCCCTCATGCTGCAGCGCGAGATGAACACCGACCTGGTCGAGCCGCTCACCGCCGTTATTCCCGGTGTCGCACTCGGCGAGCTGTGGCAGAATATCGGCAGCGCTGAAGTGGGGCTGCGGGTGGTGGCCATCTTCGCCGTGGCCATCGGACTCACCGGCATGTTGGTATCGCTGTATTCGTCGCTCGAAGCGCGTCGTCGCGAGATGGCGATCTTCCGCGCCATTGGCGCCGGCCCGCGCACGATCATCTCGCTGCTCGTGCTGGAAAGCAGTCTGCTCGCCTTCCTCGGCTGTGTGCTCGGCGTGGCCATGGTGTACGGCGGGCTCGCGCTCGCGCAGGGCCCGATCGAGCAGCGCTTTGGTCTGCATCTGGCCATTCGACCGTTGGGAGCTACCGAATATCTGTATCTCGCTGTCGTACTCGGCGCCGGTATCCTGATCGGCTTTGTGCCGGCATGGAAGGCGTATCGCACCAGTCTGGTAGACGGGCTCAGCCCGCGTGCCTGACGCTCGGTGGTTCCACGCGACGCGCGGCGTGAATTCGCGCCGGTTTCTTCCCCTGATGCCCTTCTCAGCCATGGCTACCCGTTCACTATTCCTGCCGGCGCTCGCCGCGCTCACGATGACTGCGACCACGGCGCAGAGCCAACGCGGCGGAGCGCCGCCGGTGACCAAGAATCCGCAGGGGCTGCCGCTCTCGCCAGCGCCTGACTACGTGCGCAAGGATACGCCCACCGATCCCATGATTCAGAAGATCTGGGAAGAGGGCATGCTGCGGTCGCAGGTGGCCACGCTCTCGCAGCAGTTGATGGATTCCATCGGTCCGCGCCTGACGGGTTCGCCCAACATGAATCGCGGGCAGGATTGGCTGCTCGCGACATACAAGCAGTGGGGCGTATCGGCGAAGAAAGAGCAGTACGGCACGTGGAACTCGTGGAAGCGTGGCGCGGCGTTTGCGCAGCTCACCGCACCGCGCGTGAAGCCGTTGGAAGCCACGATGCTCTCGTGGAGCGGCAACACCGCCGGCAAGTGGGTGGAAGGTGACGTGATTGCGCTCACGCCCTACCGCACACCCGACGAGTTCAAGGCGTGGTTGCCTTCAGTAAAGGGCAAGATCGTGCTGGCGAGCGCACCGCGTATTACATGCCGGATGCCGTCGCAGGTGGCTGAGTACTCCATGCCGTCCACACAGGTGGCGCTCGACTCGGCGCAGCGTGACCTCTCCGCCACGTTTCAGGGCATGACGCAGCGCGTGCCCACGTTTTATGCTGATCTCAAGGCAGCGGGCGCGGTGGCCGTGTTTGAATCGAATTGGTCGAGCTATCCCGGCGTGAACAAGATCTTCGGCTCGCCGCGGAATGCCACGCTGCCCACCATGGATATCGGCTGCGAAGACTACGGCATGCTGTTCCGTTTGGCGCAGAACAATCAAGGCCCGAAGGTGAAGGTGATGGCGGAGTCCGAGTCGCTTGGCGAGCAGCCGGTGTTCAACGTGGTGGCGGAGATCAAGGGCAGTACCAAACCCAACGAGTACGTGTTGCTGTCGGCGCACTTTGATAGCTGGGAAGGCCACTCAGGTGCCACCGACAACGCCACGGGCACCGTGGTGATGCTCGAAGCGCTGCGTATCCTCAACACCACCATGCCCGCCCCCACGCGCACCATTCTGGTGGGCCACTGGAGCGGAGAGGAGCAGGGGCTCAATGGCTCTGGCTCGTACGCGGCGGATCATCCCGAGGTCGTGAAAGGGCTGCAGTTTGCATTCAATCAGGACAATGGCACCGGCCGTGTGGTGAGCACGGGCCCGGCCATTTTGCCGGAGAACGGACCGCGGCTCGCGCAGTACATGACGCAGATGCCGGCGCAGCTGACGCAGTCGCTGCGCCTGAGCGGCCCGTCGGGCATCGGCGGCGGTTCTGATCACGTGTCGTTTCTTTGCTATGGAGCACCGGCGGTCAGTCTCGGTGCGCTCTCGTGGGACTACGGCAACACCACGTGGCATACCAATCGTGATTCGTACGACAAAGTCATCATGGATGATGTGAAGCAGAACGCCACGCTGACGGCCATGTTTGCGTATCTCGCAAGCGAAGATCCGCAGCCGTCGTCACGCATACTGTCCGACCCGCTGCCTAATGGCCCGAACGGTCAGCCGATCAGTATCCCGAGCTGCGGCAAGCCGACGCGCGAGTCCACCGGGTTCCGCCGGTAAGCTCGCGCGGCCGCTGACTGCGAGTACTACTTCGCGGTCAGCCGAGCCAGTGCGGCGCGGACCACCACACTCACATCGCCCTGCGCGCCGCCTTCCATGACGGCGCGCACGGCGCGGTCCGCGTCTACCATGGAGTAACCCAGCGCGACCAGCGCGCGCATCGCATCGTCCGTTGCCGGACTTTGCGCGCTACCACCAACTGCCGGCGCACTCCCCAGCGTGTCCACCTTGTCGGCCAGATCGAGAATGATCTGCTCCGCCTTCTTGCGCCCCACGCGCGGCACCCGCATGAGAGTGAGAATGTCCTTTTCGCGCAACGCCTTGATCACTCGCTCTGGAGTGAGCGCGGAGAGAATGCCCAGCGCCAGCGCCGGCCCAACGCCTTTGGCGACCAGCAGCCGTTGGAACACCGAGCGCTCGTAGGCTGAGGCAAACCCGTACAGATGCCACGCATCCTCACGCACGGAGAGATGCGTATGCAGGACCACCGGCTGTCCTTCGGCGGGCAGTCCCTCGTACACCGAGAGCGGAATCAGGCATTCGTAGGCCACGCCACCGGCGGTGAGCACTTCCACGCGATCGAGGTCGCGCTGTACGAGTGTACCGTGGATCTGGGCAATCATGACGGATTATCGGCGTAGACGGGAAGACCGCGCGAGTGCGTCGGCAATCGACGGTAACTCAAGACGTGGCAGGTTGGCAGAGAGACACGCACAGAGCGCCGCAGCGACGCCATCGGCCGCGTCGGCCGGCTGTGGTGCCTGTTTGAGACGCAGCAGGCGCGCCACCATGAACTGGACCTGCTCCTTGGTGGCGCGTCCGTTGCCGACAATGGCTTTCTTGATTTCGGCAGGCGCGTATTCGTGAATGACCAGCGACGCCTTTTGTGCGGCCAGCAAGATCACGCCGCGCGCATGCCCCAGCACCACCGTCGTGCGAACGTTCCGCGCAAAGAACACGTCTTCCACCGACATCGTGTCCGGGTGGTGACGTGCGATGAGTTCTTCGACGCCTTCGTGAATCTCGAGCAGACGGAGTGGCAACACATCGCGTGCGGTGGTGCGGATCACCCCACACTCCACCAGAGTGGGCGTTCGGCCATCGAACGCCACCACCCCATACCCGGTCACCGCAGTGCCTGGATCGATACCGAGCACGAGACCGGGGCGCGCCGCGAGTGCGGCGCCCGTACCCGGTCGGGCCACACTCACGCCTCAGCCATCGCGTTCTCATCCATCTCGAAGTTCGCGTCCACCTTCTGCACATCGTCGAGCTCTTCGAGCGCCTCGAGCAGCTTGAGCAATTGATCGGCCGCCGTACCCTCCACCTTCACGGTACTTTTGGGCACCCACGCGAGCTCGGCGTTTTCCACCTTGTACTTGTGGACTTCGAGCCCTTCCTTCACCGCGTGCAGCGCGGCCGGCTCGGTGGTAATCACGAACACGTCGTCTTCACGCACCACATCGTCGGCGCCGGCTTCGAGGGCCGCTTCGATCAGCGTGTCCTCGGTGACCCCGTCGGCGTCAACGGTCATCTGTCCCTTGCGGTCGAACATGTAGGCCACGGAATTGCTCGAGCCCATGTTGCCGTGGTTGCGTGACAGCTTGTGGCGCACGTCGGCGACCGTGCGCGTGGGGTTGTCGGTGACCGCGGCGATCATGATGGCCACACCACCGGGGCCGTAGGCTTCGTACAGCACTTCGGTATAGTCGTCGCCTTCTGATTCGCCGGATCCCTTCTTCACGGCGCGGTCGATATTGTCCTTGGGCATCGACACCGACTTGGCGTTGTCGATGGCGGTGCGTAAACGCGGGTTGCCGGCGGGATCACCACCGCCAAGCTTGGCGGCCATCATGATCTCGCGAATCAGCCGCGTGAAGAGCGCGCCCCGTTTCTTGTCGGTGGACGCCTTCGCGCGTTTGATCGTCTTCCATTTACTATGGCCAGCCATCAGGACCTCGCAGGGAGTGGTTCAGCGCCGAAATCTAGCCGTTTCCCCGGTGCCGGCGGGACTGGCAGGCCGCGTCGCTAGGCTTCGAGCACGTCTTCGAAGCGACCGAACCGGGCGTCGAAGTACAGATCCACGTAGCCGCGCGCGCCGTCGCGGTGCTTGAGCAGCAGCAATTCGGCCGCGCCACTGATCCCGAGATCGGACTCGTAGAGCTCCTCGCGGTACAGGCCGCACACCAGGTCCGCGTACGTTCCCACGGCGCCGCCGAGACCGAAATCGCCGAGCCGCGGGCGCCGATCGAGGCGGGAGCGGTCGAGAGCGGGCAGATGGGTCGTGAGCAGCACCGCCACATTCTGGGCCAGTGCGAAGCGCTTGAGGGACAGCAGCGCAAAGCCGAGCGCCTCATCACGGGCCGTGTCCCGCTCCAAGAGGCACTCCAGGGGGTCCACCACGACTACCGGCACGCCGGGTGTGGCCGCGTACGCGTGCGCCACCCCGGTTAAGCCATCGGCGCCGAGTCGGTCGATGATGGGGGCCCGGTCGCGCAGCATGAGCGCGGCGGTGGCGAGTCGCAGGCGCGCGTCTTCGGTGACGGTGCCGAGCCGCAGCGTGTCCAGCGGCACCTGCGCGCTCATGGACAAGGCCCGCTCGTAGGCGCGCTCCGGCTGCATTTCCCCCGTCAGGAACAGCGCGCGCTGGGGGCAGCGCAGAGCGATCGCGAGCGCCAGCGCCGAGCAGCCGGCGCTGTCGTCGCCGCCGATGACCACCAGATCCCCGCGACGGAAACCGCCACCGATGGCACGATCGATGGACGGGAACCCGCTTGGCACGGTGCCGGTATCGATCTCCCCGCTGGCCGACCGGTCAAGGCGCGCCACCACCCGGGTGAGCGGCGAGATATCGCTGGGGTGGGTCATACGGGGGTGCGCTGGCCCGAGAGGGCGCTGGCGAGCTGCTCGAGCTCCTGCGTGGAGCTGTTGTCGAGGTGCGCGCTCACGGCGATGATCACGCTGCGCAGCGCGATCGCCAGCTGCTGGGGCGTGCCGGTGGACGCATCGAGACATCGCGCGAACGGCACCCGAGAGGTGGCCGGCAGCGCCAAGGAGGCGAGCCAGACACGCGCGGCGGCGGCGCGCGTGGTACGCTCGGCGAGTGGGAGCGATTCGCTGGTCAGCACGCCGGTGGCCAGGCGCGCCATCATCAATGCGGCGAGGGCCACCTCGCGGCCGCCGCCCAAGGGCAGGCGACCAGCCAGGGCGGCGAGCGCGGGGAAGGGAAAGCGCAGCGGGTCCAGCGCGTAGGGAAGCGGCTCGGTGTACACGCGACGAATGTAATGCGGAAGTGCAAACGCTGGACCGTGATCCCGCAGACCCGATAGCTTACACAGATGGCGCAGCCGGCAAAATCAATCCTCTGGGTGGACGACGAAGCGGAGCTTCTCGAACCGCATCGTCTCTTACTCGTCGACCGGGGGTATCAGGTCCAGACGGCGACGAACGCCGACGACGCCCTGGAGCTGATCCGGCGCCATGCCTATGACCTGGTACTGCTCGATGAGCAGATGCCCGGGGTGCGCGGACTGGCGGCCTACAAGGAGATGCGCGAGATCGCGCCCACGCTGCCGGTGGTAATGGTGACCAAGAGCGAAGAGGACGCCACGCTCAAGGAAGCGATCGGCGCCAATATCCGCGATTATCTCGTCAAGCCGGTCACACCGCGTCAAGTGCTCACGGTGATCACGCGGATTCTCGAAGGTCCGCTCATCCGGTCGCAGGCCCTCGCTCGCGCGTTCGTGGAACGGTTTCGCGTGATCGAGTCAGAGCGGTATGCCGGCCTCGACTGGCGCGGTTGGATCGAGCGCTTTTCAGAGCTGATGCATTGGGACGTGGATCTCGCGGAAGCGGGCGAACTTGGATTGCACGAGTCGCTGCGCGGCCTCTACCTCGACATGCACCGCGAGTTCGCCACCTTCATGCGCACCGAGTATCCCCGCTGGCTACGTGAGCTGGAGGGGGATCGTCCGCCGCTCTCGGTAGATGTGGTCACGGAGTTTGTCTTGCCCGTGCTGGCGCGCGACCGGAAGGTGATCTTCGTGGTCATCGATTGCTTGCGTATAGACCAGTGGCTCGTCCTTGAGCCGCTGCTGGCGCCCTTGTACGACGTGGAGACCACGCACTACTACTCGATCTTGCCCACCGCCACGCCGTATGCGCGGAACGCACTCTTCAGTGGCCTGTTTCCGGGGGAAATCGCCGCGCGTTTTCCCGACTGGTGGGGTGAACGGGACGACGAATCGCTGAACGCGCATGAACGCGACCTGCTGGTGGCGCATCTTGAAGAGTTGCAGGTCAAGGCGCCGGTGCGGTACACGAAGCTGACCACCTCCTCCGACTCCGATGATCTCGAACGGCATCTGCCGGGCGCCATCGCGGGCGAAGGGATTCACGCCTTTGTGTTCAATTTCGTGGACATGCTCACGCATGGACGCAGCGAATCGATGATTCTGTTCGAGGTGGCGCGTGACGAGATCGCATTACGGGCGATTACGAAGCAGTGGTTCGAACGGTCGGCGCTCTTCTCGCTGCTCAAGGAAGCCTCCCGCCGGAACATCTCGGTGGTGATCACCAGCGATCACGGGGCCCTGCATTGCAACAGCCCGGCCACGGTGTTTGCAAAACGTGACGCGACCGCCAATCTGCGCTACAAGTTCGGCGAGGACATCCGTTCTGAGCGTCCGGAGCAGTCGTTGCTGTTCACCAATCCGGACGACCTGCGCCTGCCGCATCGTGGGCCGGGCAACAATACGCTGCTGGCGGCGGGTGACACGTTTTTTGTCTATCCCACCAAGCTGCGCGAGTACCAAAGCCGGTACCGGGGCTCGTTCTTGCACGGCGGCGTCACCCCCGAGGAGTGCATTCTGCCGGTCGCCCTGCTGACGCCCAAGCGATGAGCGCGGTGTACGTGACCGGCACACACGGCGTGCCGACACGCGGCCTCTGGCGACGGTTGTGGAGCTTTGTGCAGCCGCATCGCGGGAAGCTGGTGGCGGTGGTGGTACTCAATCTGCTGGCCGCGATCGCTGATGTCTTTTCCTTCACGCTGCTGGTGCCGTTCTTCAATGCGCTGTTCGACAAGCCCAACCTGATCCCCAGCGGTGCGAGCGGCAGTCAGATCTCGCGGCTGCTCGAGCTCACGATCGGCTTCCTGCTCGATCCGGCCGACCGCATGGGATCGCTGCGCAATGTGCTGTTCATTGTCATTGGCGCCGTGGCGGTCAAGAACGTGTTGGTGTGGATGAGCGGACAGATCGGCGTCCAGTTGCAGGAGTACGTGGTGCGTGATCTGCGGCACCGGCTCTACGCGCATCTGCTGCGCCTGCCGTTGCCGTGGTTCACCCGCAACAAAACCGGGCAGATCATTGCCCGCGTGCTCACAGATACCACCAACGCCAAGACGGTCGTCACGGAACTCGTCACACGTTCGCTCTGGAGTGGGGCGCAGGTGATTTTTACGCTGGTCGGCATGTTTGCCATCAGCTGGAAGCTGTCGCTCGCCGCGCCGGTGATTGCCGTGCTTACCATCGGTTCGCTGCAGCCGGTGTTGCGCAAACTGCGCAAGGGCTACCGCCGCATGGGCAATGAGCAGGGGGAAGTCACGAGCATCGTGCAGGAAACGGTGAGTGGCATCCGGCTCATCAAGTCGTACGGCGCCGAGCCCCGCGAGGAGGCGAAGTTCGGCACCCGCAACACCGCGTTTGCCAAGGGCTACGTGCGCATCGGGCGTCTCGCACTCCTCTCCAGTCCGCTCACCGAAACGCTCGGCACGCTCACCGCCGTCGCCATTCTCTGGCTCGGCGCGCATTTTGTGCTCGTGGAGCAGACGCTCGACAGCGCCGAACTGCTCATGTACCTGATTTGGGTGATGCGCCTGCTCCAACCGCTCAAGCAGCTCTCACAGGTACCGGCGGCCGCGTCGCAGTCTCTGGCAAGTGCGGAGCGAATCTTTGAAGTGCTCGACGCGCCCTCCGAGACCTCCGCCGATCGGGGGACGGTGACCGCACCCACGTTCGAGCAGACGCTGGTGTTTGACCACGTCACCTTCGCGTATGGCGATGATGCCCCGGCGCTGGCCGACGTGTCGTTCACCGCGCGCAAAGGCGATGTCATTGCTTTGGTCGGAGCGAGCGGGGCGGGCAAGTCCACGCTCATCGATTTGCTGCCGCGTTTCCTCGAACCCACCTCAGGACGGATCACGCTCGACGGCGTGGAGCTGCGCCACATCCGGCTCAACGCGCTGCGGGCGCTGACGGGCATCGTCAGCCAGGATACGGTGCTCTTCAATGACACCGTGCGCGCCAACGTGGCGTTCGGCCGTCCCGAAGCTACGCAGGCGCACCTCGATGCCGCAGCGCGCGCTGCGAACGCCCTGACCTTCATCGAAGCGCTCCCTCAAGGCTGGGACACGAACCTCGGCGAGCGCGGCACGCGACTCTCCGGCGGCCAGCGCCAGCGCCTCGCGATTGCGCGTGCGCTCCTCTCCGACCCGCCTATCCTCATTCTCGACGAAGCCACCTCCGCACTCGACGCCGAGAGTGAGCGTCTGGTGCAGGAAGCCATCGATCGACTGCTCGTGGGGCGCACGGTGTTTGTCATTGCGCATCGTCTGGCCACCATCCAACACGCGGATTGCATCCTCGTGTTCGAGCAGGGGCGACTCGTGGAAGACGGTACGCACGCCCACTTGCTGGCGAGCGGCGGAAGTTACGCGCGCTTGCACGCCTTGCAGTTTGACCGGCGCACTCTGGCCTCGGTCTGACCGATGAACGCGTCAACCGCGACACCGCCGTCGCGCGCCGCGTGGACACGCCTCCGGCACGATCGCCGTTCCTGGTTCGGTCTGGTGGTGATCGGCCTGCTGGTGTGCTCGGCGGTTTTCGCTCCACTCATTGCCCGCGTGGATCCGACGCAAATCGACCTGGCGCAGGCGCTCCGTGCACCGAGTTGGGCGCACTGGCTCGGCACGGACGCCCAGGGACGCGACGTCTGGTCGCGCCTGGTGTTCGGCGCCAGAATCTCGCTGCTGGTGGGGCTTGCGTCGCAGGGCGTGGCGTTGCTGCTGGGTGTGGGGCTCGGTCTGGTGGCTGGCTATCGTGGCCAGTGGACCGACGATGTGATCATGCGGCTGGCCGATGTCACGCTGGCCTTTCCGTCGTTGCTGTTGCTCATCGCCATGGCCGCCGCGTTCGAGCCCTCACTTACGGTGGTGTGTGTGGTGATCGGCGTGGTGGGGTGGGCCGGGATGGCGCGACTGGTGCGCGGGCAGGTGCTGGTGGTACGCGAACTGGATTTTGTCCAGGCCATGCGGGCACTGGGCGCGGCCGATGACCGTATTGTGCTACGACACGTGCTGCCGAACGTGATTGCGCCGGTGATCATTGCCGGGACGCTGGGTATTGCGGGCGCCATCATGGCCGAAGCCGCCCTCTCGTTTCTGGGGCTCGGTGTGCAGCCTCCGACGCCGAGTTGGGGCTCGATGATCGCTGATGGGCGCGATCTGTCGCAGCTCCGTTCGGCGCCGTGGACGTCGCTGGCCCCCGGACTCGCCATCGGCTTTGCCGTGTTGGGATTCAATCTGTTGGGCGATGCGCTTCGCGATGCACTCGACCCGCGTGCTCTCCACTCTTCGTCGATGACTACCCGCCCATGACCTCGCCGATCGACGTTGCCGCGCTCCGCAGCCGCGAATTCCCGTGGATGGCCACCGACCCCGCCATCTACCTCAACGCCGCGTCGGTTGGCCCGATGCCGCAGGCCGCAGTGGAGGTAGCCAACGCGTGGACGCAACTGCGCGCCAAGCCGCATCACCTGCCATTTACGCTCATGCAGGATGCGGCCGCCGATGCGCGCCGGCAGTTCGCCGCGCTGGTGGGTGCCGATGCCAGCGAGATCGCGCTCATGCCGAATACCACCTACGGCCTCAATCTCGCAGCGCGCGCGCTGCCGCTACGCCCCGGCGTGATCCTCACCTTTGACGGTGAGTTTCCCAGCTGCATCTATCCGTTCGAGGCACTCGGATCGCGCGGGATCTCACTGGAAAAGATCGCGCGCGTGAACGGCCTGCCCAACGAAGACGCGCTGGTGGCGGCCATCGCCCGTCCCGATGTGGTCGCCGTGGTCATTTCGTGGGTGCAGTTCGCTACGGGATACGTGGCGGATCTCGCGCGAATCGGGGCGGCGTGTCGCGACCACGGCGTCTTTTTCATCGTAGACGGTATTCAGGGCTGCGGCGTGCTCCCCATCGATCTGCATGCGTTACCGGTGGACATTTTTGCCAGTGGTGCTCAAAAGTGGCAGCTCAGTCCGTGGGGTACCGGGTTTGTGTATATCCGCAAAGAACTCGTGACGGCGCTCGAGCCGCATGACGTGGGGTGGGCCTGTATGAAGGGCACCACCGATTACGCCCGGCTCACCGACTACGCCTTCGACTTTTTCGATGATGCCCGCCGATTCGAGGTGGTAACGCTCGCCTATCAGGACTTCGCTGTCGCGAACGCCGCCACCGCGTTGCTGCTCGAGCTAGGCGTGCCGTCGGTGCGCGAGCACATCGCCCAACTTGGCGACCGCATCGTGGACTGGGCCGTCAGTCGCCCGGATGTGTGTTTGGTCACGCCGGCCGAGCGCCGCCGGCGCGCTGGGGTGGTGGCGTTCGCGTCTGTATCGCTCGATGCCATGGCGGAGCGCCTCCAGCGCGCCCAGGTCAGCCACGTGGTGCGGGAGGGAGCGATCCGGCTGTCACCACACTGCTATAACAACGCCGAGGAGGTGGATCGAGTGCTCGCCATCCTCGACCGCTGAACGTGGTGGGTATAGACTATTGAGTCAAGACTGTCCATATTGGACAACTGGTATTTTCTCACCTTTTCCTGCGATGCTCAACCCTCTGCGAGACAGTCTCCAGGCCACGCTGGCCGAACGAAGCATCGCAGACGCCCTCCGATCGTGGGCTCTGCCCCTCGGCTGTCCGATGGGCTACCTCCAGCACCAGCGATCTGCCACGGTGGAACGGGAGTGGGACAAAGAGCCGGTCGTACGCACGTTCACGCGCGATGGCGTGGGGCTAGTCTCGGTGCCATCGGCAGATGCGCTCGACCTCGCACTGGACGAAGCGGAAACTGAAACGCTGCTGTCCCTTACGCGACGCGAAGCGCGCCCCGGCTCCGTGGTGGAGCTGCGCGCCGTGCAGCTGATGGTGAGCGAAGACCCCGCAGCGCTGGCCCTGCTCGATATCGGCACCCTGCTGCCGCGCGGCAAAACGATTGCGGCCCTGGTGTACGATCCGGCGCCTATCGTGCTCGACATGCTCCGCAACGACGTGACGCCGTGGGAATGGAAACAGGCCGGCGGACTGGAGCCGGCTATCCGTCGCGTGGGAGCGCTCAGCGGCGGGGTGCTGGTGGCGCTCGCGTCTATGGATGCGCCAGTGGGTCACTTGGCCCGCGTGCGGGTGCTCGTGGCCCCGCGGCATCGTCGGTTGGGTTTTGGGCGCGTGGTCCTGCACGCCCTGTCTCGCCACGTGCTGGATGCCGGGCTGCTCCCCTACTACCGCCTTTCCATGAACGACCTTGCCGCACGCGCGATGATGCGTGCGGTGGGCTTTGTCACGTTTGCGAAGTCGCTGACCATGCGCGCCGCTTCGCTGCAGCCCGTCGATTCGGTCTACGCCGGCATCTGAATCAGGCCGAAGTCGCGCTGGCCCTTCTTCACCAAGACGTGGCCGCCGCGGAGTAGACGATCCGCGCCGAGTACCCGATCGGCCGCCGAAAGCTTGGCACCATTGACACTCACGCCCCCCTGCTCAAGCAGCCGCTTGGCCGCGCCGCGTGATGCCGCGATTCCCAGGGCGGTGAGGCATTCGTAGATGTCGATGCCGTCTGGACTCGCTCCGCTGTCCGGCGCCGGCGCGTATACCGCGAACGGAATCTCGGCGCGCAATGCCGCCAGTGCGTCGTCGGACAACCCCTGCGGATCGGCCCTTTCGAAGAGCAGCGCCGACACTTCCTGCGCCACGCGCGCGGCGGCTGCCCCATGCACCCGTGTGGTCACGTCGACCGCGAGGGCGCGCTGCGACTCGCGCTGTTCGGGCGCGGTGCGCACCGCTTGGTCGAGCGCTTCGATCTCCGATTGCTGGAGCAGCGTGAAGAAACGCAGGTAGCGCGACACATCGCGGTCGTCGGCGCCGATCCAGAACTGATAGAACTGGTACGGCGATGTGCGGGCGGCGTCGAGCCACACGGCACCACCGCCGGTGCTCTTGCCGAACTTGGTGCCGTCGGCGTTGGTGATGAGCGGGAACGTGAGCGCGTGCGCCTCACCGCCGGTGGTCTTGCGGATGAGTTCCAGGCCGGCGGTGATATTGCCCCACTGATCGCTCCCGCCCAGCTGTAGCGACACCCCTTCCCGCCGATGCAGTTCGAGGAAGTCGTGGGCCTGCAGGAGCATGTAAGAGAACTCGGTAAACGACAGCCCCGTCTCGAGCCGCGACTTCACCGAGTCCTTGGCCAGCATGTAGTTGATCGAAAAATGCTTGCCCGTGTCGCGCAAAAAGTCGAGCAGCAAGAGTTCGCCCAGCCAGTCCACGTTATTGACCATCTTGGCGGCGCCCGGGCCCTCGAAGTCGAGGAAACGCTCGAGCTGTGCCTGAATGGCCGCCGCGTTGGCCCTGATGGTATCGAGGTCCTGCAGGGTGCGCTCGCTGCTCCGGCCACTGGGATCGCCGATCATTCCCGTGCCGCCACCGATAAGGACGATCGGTCGGTGGCCGGCCCGCTGCAGATGCACCAACCCCATCACGGGAATCAGATTGCCCACGTGGAGGCTGGAGGCCGTGGGATCGAAGCCGCAGTAGCCGGAGACGATGCCGGCGGCGAGAGCGGCCGACAGGCCGTCGGTGTGCTGAAAGAGGAGCTCACGCCAGGCGAGTTCGTTGAGTGGGGCGGTGTGCGCAGACATCTACACAAGATATCCGCGCTCTACCTCTTGGCGCGCCCCATGGCGGGCGGGTACCGTACAGGAAGATTATGGCACCTTCTTCCCTGTTGTCCCGGCGCCCGTGGCTGGGCTGGATCGCTGTGCTCGGCTTATTCGGAGGCGCCCTCGGTGCGGGGGTGCTGGCCGGCGCGTGGACCGTCATTTGCCGCGACGGGCGCTGCCCGTCGATCGCCTCGCTTGAGCAGTACGTCCCGCGGCAGACCTCCAAGGTGTTCGCCGCCGATGGGCGGTTTCTGGCCGAACTGGGGCTTGAACGCCGCACGCTGGTGCTGCTCAAGGACATTCCGAAATCGGTGAAAGACGCCGTCGTCATCACGGAAGACCGGCGCTTCTACACCCATCGGGGCATCGACTACTACCGAATTCTGGGCGCTGCGGCGCGCAACCTGAAGGCGGGGCGCTACGCGCAGGGCTTCTCCACGATCACCATGCAGTTGGCGCGTAACGTCTTCCCCGAGCGGATTTCACGCGAGAAGACGCTTTTGCGCAAGCTCAAGGAAGCGCGCGTGGCCCGCGCCATCGAACTGCGCTACTCCAAAGAGAAGATTCTCGAGCTCTATCTCAATCAGGTGTATCTGGGCAACGGCGCGTACGGCGTGGAGACTGCCGCGCAGCGCTACTTCGGCAAGCCGGTGCGCGAGGTCACGGTAGCGGAAGCGGCCGTGCTGGCGGGGCTGCTCAAGGGCCCCGAACGTTACAATCCGCGCCGCTTCGCGGATCGCGCCATCCTGCGTCGTAACACGGTGCTGGAACTGATGCGCCGTGAGGGCGCCGTGAACGACGCCGAGGCGTCGATTGCCAAGGCATCACCGCTGCAACTTGGCACGCGCTCGGAGTCAGGCGATGTGGCGCCGTACTACGTGGAGTGGGTACGTCGCGAGCTGGAGCAACACTTCGGCCAGCGCCTTTATGACGAGGGGCTGCAGGTGTTCACGTCGCTCGACGTGGATATGCAGACAGCCGCCGAACGGGCATTGGAGAATCAGCTGCGCGCCATCGAGGCGGGGCAGCACGGCAAGTACACGCACCTCACCTACGAAGCGTATCTCGCACGCTCCGCCGAGGGCGGCGAGACGGGGGCGGCCAACTCGCCGTATTTGCAGGGCGCCTTCGTGGCGCTCGACCCGCGCACCGGAGCGGTACGCGCGCTGGTGGGCGGCCGCGACTACGACGACTCCAAGTTCAACCGCGCCACCCAGGCGCTGCGCCAACCCGGCTCGACGTTCAAGCCCATCGTGTACGCCGCCGCGATCCATCAGGGCTTTACACCGGCGCAGGTTCTCGACGATTCGCCCATCGCGCTCGATCAGATGAGCGGAGAAACATGGACCCCCCAGAACTACGATCTCAAGTTCATGGGGCCGGTGTCGCTGCGGAAATCGCTGTATCAGTCGCGGAATCTGCCAGCCATCCGCACGGGCATGGCGGTGGGCACCGACGCGGTGATCCGCATGGCCCGTCGATTCGGAATCAAGACACCGATTCCCCCCTACCCGTCGTTGTACATCGGCGCTGCTGATGTGTACCCACTGCAGATGATCGGTTCCTACGCCGTGTTCGCCAATCTCGGACTACGCACCACGCCACACGCAATTCTCAAAGTAGAGGATGCGCAGGGTACGGTGGTCTGGAATCCGCAGCGTGAGCGCGAAGCGGTGCTCTCACCGGAAGAATCCTGGTTGATGGTGAGCATGCTCAAAGATGTGGTCATTCGCGGGAGCGGCGCACGCGTGTGGAGCTCCGGGTTCCGTGTGCCGGCGGGCGGGAAGACGGGCACCACCAACGATGGCGCCGACGTCTGGTTTATCGGGTTCACCGCCGACCTCGTGGCCGGTGTCTGGATGGGCTTTGACCGCCCGCAGAAGATCAAATCCAACGCGCAGGGTGGTGAACTCGCTTCACCGGCATGGTCGGCGTTCATGACGGAAGTGTACCGACGGAAGCCGCAGCCACCCGATTGGCCGCGACCGGATGGTGTCATGGTGCGCGAAATCGATGCGCCCACCGGACAACTTGCGAACAGCACCTGCACCACCGCCGTCGTGACCGAGTTCTTTGTGCAGGGCACCGAGCCCACGCAAACCTGCTCGGAGGCGCCACGAGCCGCCCTCGACAGCCTCGGTCGTCCGCGCGCGCCCCGCGACACCGCGAATCCGTTCCGTATTCCGCCGCGGGAGTGACACGCCCCACGCTGTACACCGCCGACTGGGTGCTGCCGATCTCCACCTCGCCGATCCGGCAGGGCGCTGTGCTCGTGGAGAACGGGCGCATCGCCTACGTGGGCACAGAGGCACACGCCCCCACGCAGGGCCGACCGGATGTGGTCGTGATGGCGCTCGGTCGTTCGGTGCTGATGCCAGGGCTGGTCAACGCGCATTCGCATCTCGAACTCACGGCGCTCCGCGGATTTCTGGAGGGGCTCGAATTCCGCACGTGGCTCGTCACGCTGAATGCGATCCGTCGCGATCTCCTGGACGCGGATGCATTGCGTGATGCCTCGCGCGCCGGCGTGCGCGAAGCCCTGCGGTACGGGATCACCACCCTCGCCGACACCACAGAATCCGGGGCGCCGCTTGTCGCGATGCGTGAACTCGGCGTGCGCGGTATCGGCTATCTCGAAGTGTTCGGTCCCGATGTCGCGCAATCTCCGGATGCAGTGGCCGCACTGGCCGACAAAGTGACCCGACATCGGCTCGACGATACCGCGCTGGTGCGAACGGGCGTTTCGCCGCACGCGCCGTACAGCGTGTCGGCGCCACTCTTCCGTGCGACGGCCGCGCTGGCGCGGGCCGAGCGATTGCCGCTGGCCGTGCATGTGGCCGAAAGTGCAGCGGAGCATCGGTTCGTCGCGGAAGGGGAGGGGCCGTTTGCTGATCGACTGCGCGCACGCGGCATCACGGTAGCGCCGCAAGCGCGGTCGCCGATTGCGCTGCTCGGCGAGACCGGCGTGCTCGATGCGCAGCCGCTGCTCATTCACGTGGTGCATGCCGATGACGCGGACTTTACGCGGATTGCCGATGCGGGCGCGACGATCGTGCACTGTCCGACTTCCAACGCGAAGCTCGGGCAGGGGATCGCTCCGCTCGACCGGATGCTCGCGCATCGTATTCCCACCGGGCTGGGTACCGACTCCGTGGCCAGCAACGATCGCATGGATCTGCTGGGCGAGGCGCGGCAGGCCACGCTCTTTCACGCGCTCCGAAGTGGCGTTCCCGACTCGCTGTCCGCCCACGAGGCGCTCGCCTTGGCGACCCTCGGCGGCGCCAAGGCGTTGGGGCTCGATGCGCAGATCGGATCACTCGATGTAGGGAAGGAGGCAGATCTGGTGGCCTTCCCGTTGGACCTTGCTGAGGCCGGGCCGGTATATGATCCCAGCGTCACGCTCGTCCACGTGCTCGCCGGAACGGTCCGGGCATCGCTGGTGACCGTCGCCGGGCAGGAGTTGGTGCGTCACGGGGTGGTCACCGCGCCGGATGATGGGCTCACGGAACGCATGGCCGCGATCGCGGTGCGCTTGCAGGAGTGGCGACAGCGCCCCCCCGCGTAGTATCCTTCGGGTGAGGGTACCCGAAGCACGTCACTACCCGACGTGTGTCCCCGCAGCGCGCAACCAACTTGTCGTCAGCTTCATCGCTGGGAGGGCAGGGCGTGATAGCAGGATGTCTCGCATTGAATGCGTCATACGAGCCGCTCACTATGGTCCCGCTTCGCCGGGCCCTGCGACTCGTCATCGATGGCAAGGCGGAAATCGTCGAAGCGGAGAGTGACTCCCCGGTTCGTTCGGAACGTCAGGCCTTTCCGCGTCCCGCCGTGATCCGGCTGACACGCTTTGTGCATGTGCCGCGGCGCTTCCGCCGGCAGGTGACCAACACGTTTCTGTTCGCCCGCGATGACTATCAGTGCCAGTTCTGCGGACGTCGCTCCACGGCGCTCAAGCCGCGGGAATCGCTCACGCGCGATCACCTCATCCCGATTTCTCGCGGTGGTCTCAACGAGTGGACCAACGTGGTCACGGCCTGCAGCAGCTGCAATACGCGCAAAGCCAACCGGCTGCCGCACGAAATCGGCATGCAGCCTTTGCATGCGCCTACGGAGCCGCACTTCGTGCACCTCAGCTGGGCGGTGCGGCGGCTGACGCCGATTCAAGCGCAGTATATCCGCGTGTTTTACGGCGAGGATACGTTGCGTGAGCTCGAGAAGATCGAGCACGCGGTTGCGCCGTTGCAGCTGAGTGCCGTCGGTCAATAGCGGACGGCGGGGCTCTTGGCTTCCAGGCGACGCACCTCACCACCCAGTAGCCGGGTGGCGAGCGTGCGTACGCCGCGGGTGAGGGCGGTGCCTGGGTTGCGCTGGCCTTGCACGGCGGGTCGGGCCTCGCCCCGCAGCCAGCGCTCTACTTCGTCCAGATCGCTCACGTTGAGCGCCTGCAGCTCCGCCACCACCGCCACGTAACTGCGTTTGCCCGGTGGAGGTGTGGGGAGCACGGCGAGATGCGGCAGTTCACTGGCGGCGCGGGCATCGGCCAGCCGCGTGTAGCTCCCCAGCGGCAGCACACGACCGTTGGCCACCCGCACCACCGCATACGAACGATCGATGACATCGTACTTCACGTAGATATCCCACTCCGTGCGCCCTTCGGTGTTGTCGAACCAGCGGCCAATACTCCACAACTCGGCCCGCACATGGAGGCGCGCGGGGAATCCACTGCGCAGCAACTCGTCAAACGGCTTGTCGGTGAGCACTCCACGTACCGCAATCAGCGGTGGATAGTTGGACGGACTCACCCGGAGATCGATCTCCGGTCGCGACTGTGCCGCCGCCACGCCGCCGCCGCCGGCCACGCCAAACAGCACGAGCAGCGCGGGGATCAGCAGCAGCCGAACCCCACGACACCCGCGATACATCGCGCGACCGAAGCGAAAGAGCGCCATCAGCCTCAGAAACGTCGGCTGAGGCGGACGTACACGTTGGGCGACTGCCCGCTCTCCGAGACCGCCTGCGCGACGTACACGCCAAAGTCGCCGAAGTCGAAGCCGCCACCGAGATCGGTGCGCCACGTGCTGAGCGGCGGCACGTCCAGCACGGCCCGCCCTGCGGGCGCCAACCAGCCGCGACCCGAGTTGGCGAAGATCACCCATGCGCCGTCCGCTTTCACTCGGTTGAGCATCCACCGACGATCGCCGTAGTCCTCGTCGTTGTCGTCGCCGAAGAGATTCACCCGGAAGTCACCTTTCCATTCCACCTGCAGCAACGCCATGCGTTCACACTGTGCCGGTCGGCCCAGTTGGGCATAGGCGGCGTCGTTTACTGTGGAGCAAGTCCCGGCGTCGGCGCTGCCGTCGGCGCCGTTGAGGGTGCGTCGGAAGTCGAAGCCGGGAAGCGCATCGATGCCGCTCACCGCAAAGCGCCGCTGCAGCGGTAAGCGATCCCCGCCCAGATGCCCGCCGAGCACCACGCGCAGGTTGAGCTGGGCGCCGGGGCCGAGGCTGTTGTAGCGGCGCAGATCCATGAGACCGCGCGTGTACTCGATGTCGCCGATGCTGACCGGCGTGACGCCGGCGGTAACGGGGGCCACCACGTCGATCGCGCCAGTGCCGCGCTCCACCTCAGCGCGCAGCAGCCACCCGCGGCGCGGGTTCCCGATGTTATTGCGTGTGTCCACCGCGCCACTGACGGTCAGGAGGCGCAAGACGCCCTCGTCGGCGTCCGGATTGCGCCGCCATGCGATGTCGCTGTTGAAGAGCGAGAACACATCCCGCGCGCGGCGGCTACTCCATCGCTCCTCGCCGTAGCCCACCCGCAGCTCGTTGCCGCGCCCCGCGAAGAGCGAGAGGTATCCCTGGGCGCCGTGGCGCTGCCAGTAGTCGCGGTAATCGCGCGTGAAGAGCACGCTGTTGAGCCCCACTTCGCCTTTCGTGAGTTGCCAGTCTTCCACGGCATCGACTTCATCAAACAGACGGCCGCCGAGCGCAACGCCGACCGTATTGCCACGCCGGATCTCGAGCAGCGCGCGATGCCCGAGATTCTCGCGCTCCCAGCGGATGCCGTCGCCCGTACGAAAAATGCCGAACAACTCACCACGGACTCGCAGGTCGCCATTGCGCACGCGGAATCGCGGGCCGACATAGATGGGTAATCCCTCCACACGGTTGTACGTATGCGCCGTGGTCACGAAAATCTGACCGCCGGACTCATCGCCGCCGCGATCGCGTGCCCAGTTGGTGAAGGACTCCAAGCGGTCGCTTTCCGCGACCAACGAGTCGCCTTCTTCGCGATAGCGGTACCGCGCGCTCCACACGCGGATTTCACCGCGGACATCGGGGCGGTCGGGCGATTCGAGCGTGCCGCCCAGCACCGTGAGGTCGCGCTCAATCCGTGCGCCGGCAACCAGCACCGCATCGCCGTTGAGGACCACCACCTGCCCGGTGACGACACCCGCGAGCTGTGCGCGCCCGCCCAGTATGGCCAGATCACTGCGCACCGTATCTCCCGCAGCGAGCGAGAAGTCACCGCGTACGCGTCGGGTGGCTGGTGCATTCCAGAGATCCGTCATCTGGTGCACGACATCCCGTGGTACGCCGCCGAGTCGGCGATCCCGCTGTGCCTGGGCCGCCTGCGTTGGCAGGGCGGCCGTCACTACCAGCGCCGCGAGCATCAGCGCGGCGCGTTCACGGCGGGTCGTGCATCGCGCATGACCCCATCGGGTCATGAATGCTGTCATCAGGTTCTCCTGCAAGGGTTGACGACCTGCCACGGCAGGTCGCATACCACCGCGGAATACGGCGGGCGACCTGTGCCACGGGCTCACGACCGCCGCGTAACTCCTGACAATATCACGTGTTCGGTCTAACTCGCCTACCGGTGAACGGTGCCAGTCGGCGCGCGTGCTGCGGACACCCTGTCCTCACGGCGACACACCCTGTGTCGGGTTGCCACTCGAACGTACCACGCGACGGTGACACAGGGCGCAAAGGTTTGAATGCCGCGCGGCGGCCAGTTATTCGCCCGATCCGGCGAGTCCGAGACGCCGCATGCGGCGATACAGATTGGGTCGGTCGGTCTGCAAAATGCGAGAGGCTTCCGCCACGTTGCCATCGCTCTGCGCCAGCGCTGCCGAGATGAGGCGGCGCTCGTACGCATCGAGCGCGTCGCTGAGCGGTACGCCGAGATCGATGGGATGGTCCAGCAACGCGGCGGATGGCGCGCTAAACGTGCCCGGCGCGACCATCATGGATGCGGTCGGCAGCACCTCGTACACCTGCGGCGTGCCGATTTCGCTGCCTGCATGCAAAATGGCCAGTCGTTCTACCACGTTGGCCAGTTCGCGCACGTTGCCGGGCCACCGATACATCCCCATCGCGGCCACGGCCTCCGGGTGCCACGACACCTGCGGGCGTCCGGTGCGGGTACGGTGACGGGCCGAGAAGTGACGCACCAGCGCCGGCAGGTCACCGGGCCGGTCTCGCAGTGGCGGCAGCGTGAGCGGAATGACGTTCAAGCGGAAGAACAGATCTTCGCGGAAGCTGCCGTCGGCCACGGCACGCGTGAGATCTTTGTTGGTAGCCGCCAGAATGCGTACATCGATGCGGATCGACTTGCCCCCTCCCACCCGCTCAATCTCTCCCGCTTCGATGGCCCGCAGCAGTTTCGCCTGCGCCTCGGCGCCCAGATCGCCCACCTCGTCGAGGAACAGCGTCCCGGTATGCGCGAGTTCAAAGCGACCAATGCGGCGCTCCGTGGCGCCAGTGAAGGCACCGCGCTCGTGGCCGAACATTTCGCTCTCCACCAGATCCCGAGGAATCGCGGCACAGTTCACGCGCACAAAGGGTCGGTCGCGGCGCGAGCTGGCCACGTGGAGCGCGGCGGCCACGAGTTCTTTGCCGGTGCCCGATTCACCGGT
This sequence comes from Gemmatimonadales bacterium, assembly GCA_038212625.1. Lineage (GTDB taxonomy): Bacteria > Gemmatimonadota > Gemmatimonadetes > Gemmatimonadales > Gemmatimonadaceae > Gemmatimonas. The sequence continues at coordinate 29,109 of JBBQUH010000008.1, forward strand.
AATGAGCACGCGGGCATCAGTCGGACCTACCCGCGCAATGAGTGCCCGCACGTCGCGGAGCACCGGCGAGTCGCCGATCATCTCGCCAGAGATACCCAGATCTTCGCGCAACGCCACTGCGGCTCGGCGTGCTTGCCGTAGCTCAAAGGCCGAGGCCAGCGCGAGCAACACCCCTTCAGGCGTGAGCGGTTTTTCGAGGAAGGTGAACGCCCCCAGCTTGGTGGCGCGTACGGCATCGGTGAGTGCGGCACGGCCACTCATCATGACCACAGGCACCTCCGGGCGCTTTTCGCGCAGCTTCTCCAACAGACCCAGCCCGTCGAGCGTGCCGGGCATCATGAGGTCCACGAGCGCGATGTCGGGCTCCGCGGCTTCGGCCATCGCCAGCCCGGTGGCGCCGTCGGCGGCGTCACGCACGTCATACCCTTCGGCGCTTAAGAGCGCGCCGACCATCCGCCGGATGTTCGGCTCATCGTCAACGATCAGAACGCTGGGCATAGTCGGGTTGACGGTCGGCCAGCAGTTTCGTGGTGAAGCGTTGGCCTTCGCTCACCTTTTCGAGTTCGACCGCTACCGTGTCGATGTTCCGCTCCATCGCGTCCAGCCGCGCCTGCACGGCACTGCTGAGCTGCATGGTGTCGGTGCGCCGGTTCATGCGACGCGCGAAGGCACGCGCGATGGGGCCTCCGATCACCACGAGCACGATCATGGCGAAGAAACCGGTGGTGATTTGCACGACGCCTTCGGGCACCACCTTGTTGATCGGTACCGTGGTCATCGCGCCACTTTCACTGCCGATCCGGATGCCCTCGGTACCGATGGAGATTCGAGTCGTTCCGCCGCTCCCGTCTTGCACTGTGAATATTCCCTGACCGTCGCGCATCACTGGCTCGGTGCTCTGAATGGCAGCGGGTGCGTTGACCGCATTGTCCGCCGCTTGGACCGCGTCGCGCACCATCTGTTCAGCGTTCACGGCCGCTTGTTCCGCGTTCTGCGTGGCTTGTTCGGAGGCTTTCGCCGCCTGTGTCGTGGCTTGGCGCCCGCCCGCTGGCTGCGCGGCTTGCCGCACCGGTACCGGTTCGGCGGTCGCTTGCAGGGAAACTGAAATCGAGATCGGCATCAGAGCGGCGCTCACGCGAGAGAAGAGGAGCCAGCGACCACCGCGGAATTCGCGTCGCGCACTGGCAGGTGTAACGAGATGGTCGTGCCCACGCCGACGGTACTGATGGCGTCGATGCGACCTTGATGGGCGATCAGCGTCTGCCGCGCGATCGCGAGGCCGAGCCCGGTGCCGCCGGGTTTGGTGGTGACATAAGGGTCGAAGATGCGGGTGAGCGCGTCCGGCGCGATGCCGACGCCCGCATCCTGAATGGCGATGGTGAGCTCGTGGTCGGTGCGGAATAGTTGCACCACGATGCGTCCCTCTGTCGGGCAGGCGTCCACCGCGTTGACGAGCACATTGGTGACTGCACGAACCAGCGGTTCGTAGAAGCCGTGCACGAGCGGCAAGTCCGGTGCGCAGTCGAGCACCACCGCGAGCCGGTCGGGCACGGTGCTCCGCGTCACGCGAGTGACCAGCTCGACGACATCGATGTCCGCTGCCGGGCCGTCGGGCAGGCGGCCGAACTGGGCGAAGCTACGCGCCATGGTGTCGAGACGCGCCGATTCTTCGGCGAGCACCTCGATGGTTTCGTGCAATTCCTCGGGGGCCGTGCGTCGTAGGCGCTCCACCGCGAAGCGGATGGGCGTGAGCGGATTCTTGAGTTCGTGCGCAAAGCGACGCGCCGATTCGCGGAACGCTTCGGCGCGTTCCGCATCGAGTGCCTGTCGTCGTCCGACTTCAAGGTCGTGAGCCATCGTGCGCATTCCTGAGCGAAGGACTTCGAATTCCGGAGCGCCGCGGCGTTGCGCCCGCTCCGGGATGGCCCGCCCGGCGCGGATCAACGCTGTCCATCCTACCAGTTCATCGAGCGGGCGACTGAGCTGCCGACTGAGGTGCCCGGCAACCCGTGAGGCCCCCACCGCCACCAGCGCGATCACCAGCACCGCACCGACCGCCACCAGGCGCATGGAGCGGGCGGCCACGAAATCCACGCGACGCGCCAATTCCACCGACTGTCGTAGCTCCGCCTCGTGTGCTTCGAGCGCCGCACGTCCCTGAGAGGAGAGCGGCGACTCACGCGCGGCGGAGAGTGCCCGCTCCCCGCTGATCGCGACGCGTTCCCACGCGGAGCGCGCCGATACCAGCGAGAGCGCTCGGCTGGCCGTATTGGTCCAGATGAGCGTCACGACGACCGTCGGCACCACCGCGAAGAGCACGAGGGTGGCAAACAGTCGCGAGCGGAACGGGGCCCGGGGCGACGCCGAGGCGCTCGCCGCTGACCTGCGATCCGTACGGGACGGTGCCGCACCGGGTTTCTCGCCGGGCGACACCGAGCCTTCGGGCTCGCTCTGATGTGCGGTACGCTTCCGCATCTCGTTCATACTCAGTAATTTACGCGGCTGTACCCGATCCCGGAGTGGAATGGCAACGTCGTGGTCCCTCGCCCCCCTCGTGGAGCAGCGTGCCCGGGAGCATCCTGAGCGCCTGCTCGCGATGCTCCGGGACAGGACATGGACATACGGACAGGTCGACGCGGATGCGTCGTCCCTGGCTGCCGCCTTCTCTGAACTGGGGTTGGGCGTCGGGGATCGCATCGCCATGAACCTGCCCAACGGCATCGAGTGGATCATCGCCACGGTGGCGGCGGCGAAGCTCGGGGCGGTGGTGGTGCCGGTGAGTCCGCAGCTCAGTCTTCACGAGTTGCGCTATCAACTGCGGCACGCCGAGGCGAGCGCCGTGGTCACGATCGAGAACTGGGAGGGCGTGGATTACCTGCAGCGCTTCGAGGAGTTGTTGGGTGATCTGCCCGATCTGCAGTATGTGGTTACAGTGGGCGTGGAAGACCTGTGGTACGACGACCGGATTTTTCAGTTCGAGGATCTCGTGTCCAGTGGCGCCGGCCGGGTCTTTCCGCGACCTGCGGTGTACGACGAGGCGGCGGATCTTGCGGTGATGTACACGTCGGGCACCATGGGCAAGCCGAAAGGGGTACGTCTCTCGCACCGGGCGGTGGTAGAAAACGCCGTGCGCATGGCGGAGGTGCTGGAACTGTCGCCCGACGACCGGATGCTCGGCACCGTGCCGTTCTTCGCGAGTTTCGGCTTCAGTGTCATGGTGGGGACGATGGCGAGCGGTGCGTTGCTCGTCATGCAGGATACGTTCGATGCGGCCGATGCGCTGTCGCTGATTGCGTCGCGACAGGTCACGCTGCTGCATGGCGTGCCCACGCTGTATCACCTGCTCATGCGCGAGGAGCGGTTCGACCCGTCGCTGCTGAAATCGCTGCGTACGGGAGTGATTGCCGGGAGCTCGGTGGCGGAAGCGCTGGTGCGTCGGGTGCGTCGCTGGTGCGATGTCCTGGTGGCATACGGGCTCACCGAAACCGGACCGATCGTGACGATCACGCGGTTCACTGATTCTGACGAGCGTCGTATAGGATCGGTGGGATGTGCGTTGCCGGGGATCGAGGTGATGGCGATGGATCTGGTCACTGGTGATTTGCATGGTCCGGAGGCGGTCGGTGAGATCGCGGTCCGGGGGCCGAATCTGATGGGGGGCTACCTCCGGATGCCGGCCGAAACGGCGAAGGTGCATACGCCGGAAGGGTTCTTCCTCACGGGTGATCTCGGGATCATCGATGAGGACGGATATGTGAAGATCATCGGGCGGCGGCAGGAGACGATCTCGCGCGGGGGCATCCAGCTCTATCCGCGTGAACTTGAAGATCGTCTGCGCATGCATCCGGCGGTGGACGATATTTGCGTGATCGGTGTCCCCCACGATGTGATGGGGGAGCTGGTGTGCGCGTGCATCGTGGCGGTTGAAGGGGCGGTCATCACGGGGGGCGAGATCAAGCGCTTTGCCCAGGATACGATGGCGGCCGATAAGGTTCCTGATCTCGTGCGCTTCTTCGATGAGTTCCCGATGACCGGGAGCGGGAAGGTGCGTCGACGAGAACTCGCGCGGGCTATCGCGCTGAGTGCGAATACGATGAGCGCTTCGGCGCTCCACCCGAACGCGCTCGATCACACTGCTTCGTTTCAAGGGTAGTTCATGAGTCGACACATTTCCCGGTCGGGCGCACCGTCGCCCTCCCGTTCCGTGGCCCCGTTTCACCGGGGCCCGCAAGCTGTGGCGCCGGTGACGTCGCCCAGTGCCGCACCGCCATCGCACGCGCCGAATGCGGCCATGCTCATCGATTTCGACAATGTCACGATGGGTATCCGCTCCGACCTGCAGGAGGAGCTCAAGAATCTCCTCTCGTCGGATATCATCAAGGGAAAGGTGGCGGTACGCCGCGCCTATGCCGATTGGCGTCGGTATCCGCAATACATCGTGCCGCTCACCGAGTCGTCGATCGATCTGATCTTCGCGCCGGCATACGGCTCCTCAAAAAAGAACGCCACGGACATCCGGCTCGCCATCGATGCGCTGGAGCTGGTGTTCACGCGGCCCGAGATCGGCACCTTCGTGCTGCTCTCCGGCGATTCGGACTTCTCGAGCATGGTGATCAAGCTCAAGGAGTACGGCAAGTACGTGATCGGCGTGGGCATCCGCGAGTCATCGAGCGACCTGCTCGTCATGAACTGCGACGAGTACTACTCGTACAACGCACTCGCCGGCCTCGTGAAGTCGGGCGATGACGAAACGTCGCGCTGGGACCCGTGGGAGCTGTGCACGGAGTCGGTCACACGCATGAAGCGCAACGGCGACGTGATGCGCTCGGATCGCCTCAAGCAGGTCATGCAGGAGATCGACTCGTCGTTCGACGAAAAGAACCTCGGCTTCCCGAAGTTCTCTCGGTTTGTGCAGGAGGCCCAGCATCGCGGTCTGGTGCGCGTGACCAAGCTCGACAGCGGTCAGCTGGAAATCGATACCCCGGACGGTACGACGCCGGTAGCCGTCGCGGTGACTGGCGAACACGCCACGGCGCTCGTCGACGGCGAGCCGCGTCGTGAACTCACCGACCGCGAGCGTGAAGAGCGCCGGAACCGTCGCGGCCGTCGTGGCCGTGGCCGCGATCGGTTTGATCGCGATCGTGGGCCGCGTGGTGAAGAAGGAGTAGACGGGGTGGACGCCGAACCGGGTGTGGATGGCGGCGTCGACGCTGGTGTGGATGCCGGTGTGGATGCTGGCGACGAGATCGACGTGACCGAGCTGGTGGCGGCGCTGCCGTTTGCGCCGCTGCCTGTGACGGCGGACGACACCGCAGCACCGGCCAATGAGGCCGACGTTGACGGGGAGGTCGCCGTGGACGGGGCGCTCGAAGCGCGTGACCGTGGGCGAAGCCGTCGTGGTCGCGGGCGGGATCGCTTCCGCGATCGTGAGGGTCGCGAAACGGCCGCGCCGGCTGCTGGTGCGGATGTTGCCGAGGCGGCAGGGACCGAGCCTGCGGTGGCCCCGGCAGCCGTGGTGCCGGTCACGCGTGCCGATCGGCAAAACGATGCGGCGGAAGCGTCGCTGAGCTTTGGCGCGCCGGTGGCGGCCGGAATCGGCAGCAGTGGCGAGCGTCTCACGCGCAGCGAGGCCTTCGACCTCGTACGTCGCGCAGTGGAGTCGTTGGTGGAGGCCGATGACGCTACGAGCGCGAGTGCGGCGCGTCAGCGTGCGTTCGAACTGCTCGCGCGCGACAGTGAGTCGTTGAGCGTGCGCAACTTCGAGCGGATTTTGCAGGACGCGCACGACGCGAACATGATCGATCTGCGTCGTCGCGGGCACGACTGGGAAGTGGCGCGCGCGGCCGAAGCGGCGTCGATCGTGGATCAGCTCAAAGTGGTGGACGATGCGCAGAAGGCCGAGGCCAAGGCGGCCGCCGCGCTCCTGCCGCAGGCGCCGCGTGGCATGGGCGCCCGTGGCGTGGGCCCGCGTGGGATCAACGGACGCGGCAAGGTGGCGGCTGGTCCGTCGGCGGAGTTGATGATGGTGGGTGTGGTCGGGGGGTCGCGCCCGGCTGCGCCGGTGGCGGTGACTCCGCCGGTGGTGGTCGCGCCGGTTGCGGTCGCGCCGGTTGCGGCGGCTGTCGTTCCTGCGCCGAAGGCTGTCGCAGCGCCGGTTGTCGTCGCTCCCGTGGCGGCTCCGGTGGAGCCGGTGGTCAAGGCACCCGCCAAGACTGCCAAGGCGGCCCCGACCAAGACGGCGAAGGCGCCGGCCGCCAAGGCGCCGGCCACCAAGGCTCCGGCCAAAGCGGCGGCTCCGGCCAAAAAGGCGCCCTCCAAGCCCGCGAAGGTGCCCTCCAAGCCCCCAGCCAAGGCCGCCAAGGCCGCAGTCAAGGCCGCAAAGCCGGCTGCCAAGGTTGCTGCGCCCGCTGCGGCCCAAAAGGCCGCCAAGACGCCCGCCAAGAAGGCGTCGAGTAAGCGGTAACCGCGTGCCCGATCAGTCGACCCCGAACGCCGCCTCTGGGCGGCGTTCGGCGTTTGGGGAGCCGCTGCCGATCGCTTTTTACGACCGCGATCCTTCGGTTGTGGCTCGCGAACTCCTGGGATCGGTTCTGCGCGTCACCGGAGCCGACGGTGTCGTCAGCGGGCGGATCGTGGAGACCGAAGCCTACCTCGGCCCCCACGATCCCGCCTGTCACGCCGTGGCCGGTCGCACGGCGCGCACCTGGCACCTCTTCGGTCCGCCCGGCACGGCCTACGTGTATTTCATTTATGGCATGCACTGGTGCGTCAACGCCGTCACGCGAGAGGAGGGCTTCGGGAGCGCGATGCCCAGTTGTGCGATGGGCCCGGTAAGGTGTGCGCCGCGCTGGATATCGATCGCCGCTTTGACGGCACCGGTCTCACCGGCACTGGGGCGGCGACCATTTACGCCAGCGACCCCGTGTCTGATCACCACGTGATCGTCGGTCCGCGCGTGGGGATCAGCAAAGCGGTTGAGTGGCCGCTTCGGTTCAAAACTCCAAGACGGCACGACGGCGGCTTCGTAGCGGTAAGACCGCCACGTTGATACGGTTGATTCTTCGCCGCGCAGGAGGCGCGAGTGTTGCGCGATGGCACGCTGAGCCGAGGCAGTGGTCGTCCGCATGTTCACGATGCCTCGCGTGTCGGTTTCCTCGTGGGTAACAGTGTCGACCTCTTACTACCTCATGTTCATCTTATGTATTGGTTTCACACGCAATGCGCCGCATCGCTTTCAAGCTTCACACTAAGTGCTCTGCCTGCGGATGCGACAGGATAAACCCATCCTGAAACGAACGCGCGCCACATCGTCGCCAGTGCTATCGCCCGCAGCGGATGGTCCGCCGGAATCCGGTCGTCAAGCGAGCCGTGACTGAACATCGTAGTCTGCGGCTGATCGGCACCACGCATCGACACGCGCCATTTGAGGATGCGCCAACGTATAAGAATTCTCGGCGCACGCCAGCAAAAATTCCGCCGACTTTTTTCATCACCCTGTCAGCTCTGAGCTCTGAGCTCTGAGCTCTTAGCTCTTAGCTCTTAGCTCTTAGCTCTGAGCTCTGAGCTCTCCTAACCCCCAGCAGCGTCACATCATCCGCCGCCGGCGCGCCAGCGGCGTGCGCGTGCACCGCGTCCATCACCCGGTCGAGTAACGCCGCGGCACTGTCCGCTGGCTCGCCCAACAGCGCATCCGTTGCGTCATCACCCAGCAACAGCCCGTTCGGCGCTCGTGATTCCGTCACGCCGTCCGTAAGCACCAGCAGCGTTTCCCCGGGCTCGAGCGTAAATCGCCCGGCGGTGAACGGGATCTCCGGCAGCATACCCACGGCCGGGCCGGTGGGCGGTAACATCGTGCGCACGCCGCCGTCGGCGCGGATCACACGTGGCGGTTCGTGCCCGCCATTCACGTAGGCGATCTGCCCGGTGGCCGGGTCGAGGGCACCAACGAACAGCGTCGCGAACATGTTCGCACGGCCGTGCGTGTTGGCGATATAGTCGTTGGTCGCCGTCACGGCATGCAGCACGCGGGCTTCCAAAACGCCGAGTCCAATGGCGCCGATCTGCGAGGCCGCCGTACTCCGGATGAGCGAACGGAACAGCGCCATAAACAGCGCGGCGCCCACGCCTTTGTCGCACACATCGCCGAGCACGAGCGCCACTGATCCGTCGGGTAGTTTGAAGCCGTCGTAGAAATCGCCGCCCACTTCGCGGGCCGGCTCGAAGCGGGCGCCGAATTCGTACCCCGGTACCACAGGCAAAGCGTCGGGTAAGAAATCGCGTTGAATACGGGCACCCACCTCAAGATCCAGCTCCATGCGTTGCGTCCGCGCCTTTTCACGGTCGCGCAGCCACTTCTTCTCAAGTGACGCACCCACCCGTGCACGCAACAGTACGGGGTCGAACGGCTTCGACAGGTAGTCGTCCGCGCCAAGCTCGATGCAGCGCACTACCGTTTCGATTTCCGTGTTTGCTGAAATCATCAGCACCGGAACATCCCGCGTGCGTGTATTCGCTTTCAGCGCGGTCAGCGCCCCGATTCCGTCGAGCACCGGCATCATCACATCCAGCAGCACCAGGTCAAAGGCCCCCGCCTCGGCCAACTCCACCGCCTGCTGCCCGTTCTCGGCCATCGTGACCACGTGCCCCATTCGTTGCAGCCGCCGCGCCAGCAGGTCACGATTGACCTCGACATCATCCACCACCAGCACCTGGGCGGGCACACGATCCGTAGCGGTGGTCATGACGGAACACCCTGCGACGCCGCCAGCAGACGCTTGAGATACGGCAACTGTTCTTCGGCGGCGCGTTCGCCCTGCTCGATGAGATACGGGATATGCTGCGTCTCGGTGATGCCGATGCGGCGATCGAGTATCGGCATGAAGGGCAGTACTTCCGCGTGGTGCGCCACACTATAGAAGGCGAAGGTGGAGCGCAGCAGATGATTGGTGACAATAGTGGACGTCCGCCCAATGGCATTCACCAGCGACGTCACGTTGGCGTTCATGTGGCTTTCAAAGCCCATCGCCAGAATGATGTCGCAGCCCTCGCGGATCGCGATATCGATTGGTAACGGGTTGGAAGCCCCGCCGTCTACCAGCAGCTGCCCGTTCACCTCCCATGCGCGTAGCAGCATGGGGATGGCGATGCTGGCGCGCACGGCGTCGGCGATCCGTCCCGATTCGAGCACCACCTTGTCACCCGTTCGGAAATCGGTGGTCGCGACCAACAGCGGGATTTTTGTGTCGGCGAAGGTTTGCTCGCCGAATAGTGATTGCATCGCCGACCACACCCGCCGGTCGTCCACCAGCCCTACCTGCTCGTGGTAACCCAGCACCATGGGTACCAGCGCCCGCGCCAGCGAGCGGTAGTGCAGCTTGGTGAAGAGATCTTTCCAGAGAACGAGTGTACGTGCTTCGGTCACCGCGGGGTCTTCGCCGAGTGCGATCAGCGCCGAGTAGATGGCACCACCGCTGCACCCGACCGCAATGTCGATGGGGATCTGCTCGCGTTTCAGTACCTTGAGCAGCCCCACCGCTGCTGTGCACTTGATGCCCCCCGAGCCGATCACGAGCCCTACGCGCACCCGGCGCTTCGCGTAGTTCCCCATGCTGCGCTCGCCGGTAACCGACATCGGCGGCAACGTCACGTGGCAGGGCTCGGTGTTGGATACGTCCCGGTGGTGGCCTTGAGCAGCCGTCGCAGATACGGGAGTTGCTCGCGCATTGCGGCTTCACCTTCATTGATGATGAGCGGCACCTTCGCGGTATCGAATAAACGGATACGTTGGGAAAACCGCGGCACGACCGCCAACACTTCACTGTGATGGGCCAGACCGTGGAACGCGAAGGAGGCTTTGAGCAGGTTGTTGGTCATGATGCTGCTGAGCTGAAAGGCAAAGCGGCCGCCCGACGTGATCTTTTCCTGATAGGGGCTTTCGAAGCCCATGGCCACGATAACGTGGCCACCTTCGCGGATGGCCACGCCCACCGGGAGCGGATCGGACAGAAAGCCGTCTACGCACACTTTTCCGTTCACCTCCCACGGGGCGAACGCAAAGGGCACGGCGATACTGGCTCGCACGGCATCGACGATCTTGCCTTCATTGATAGTGACCTGCTCGCCCGTGTGAAAATCCGTGGCGGTGATGAACAGCGGAATCCGGCAATCCGCAAACGTGGCATCGCCGAATGCCTGCCGCAGCCGGTCCATGATCAAGGTGTCGTCGCGCAATCCAAATCGCTCCGTGAAGCCCAGCAGCCGCGGAAAGAGCATACGCAAGAGCGCGGCGCGATCGGGCCGCGCGGTCACCTCGCGGGTCCACAGGCGCGTCGTGATATCGGCGGCGGTGGTGGCATCGTGCCCCAGCGCCATCGCCGCGGCGTAGACCGCGCCGCCACTACAGCCTACCACCAGGTCAACGCCGATCTGTTCGGCGTCGAGACATCGCTGGAGGCCGATCGCCGCCGCGCACTTCACACCGCCGGAGCCGATTACCAGTGCCACGCCGGACCCGCTCATGACTCACTCATCGCGCAAAGCTGGCCACGGCGCTGTCCACATCCGCGTAGCACTTGAGGATGCTCGTGAAACCACTCAGTTCGAGCACGTGTCGCACGTTCGGCCGGATCTCGGCGAGTCGCAGATCGCCGCCGCGCTGACGCGCTTCCTTGAGTGTGGCCAGCAGCACCCGTAATCCGGCGCTGCTGGTGTATTCCACCGCCCCGAAGTCTGCCACGAGTCGTACACGTCCGGCGATCAGTTCGTCGTTGAGCGACGCCACGAGCGAATCGGCGGTGAGCGCGTCGATGCTGCCAGCCACGGCCACCACCGTCACGTGATCGTGTTGGACAATTGTCACTTGCATGGTCAGCCCGGTCCAGAAGGAGCAGCGTCAGCAGCGCCGCGCTTGATGAGCGTGAGTCGGTTGGACCACCGCGGGGCGGTGGGCGTAGCGCCGCTGTGTACCGGATCAGTGTTCGAGTCGTAGTGCAATTCGTCGACCATCTGGCGCACGAGAAACCAGCCGAGTCCCCCGATACGTCGGTCCTGCCAGTCGGTGTCGAGGTCGGGCGGGGGGGCATCGGCGGGATCAAAGGGCGGCCCCTCGTCTTCTACCACGATAATGGCATCGATTCCTTCAAGGCGCACGGTGACGCGCACCGGTCCGGGCGGGGCACCATCGATGGTGCCGTGTTCGGCGAGGTTGGCGCAGACTTCGTCTACTGCGAGCACGAGCGGATCCACCGCGCCGGCGCAACCGAGCGATGAAAGCGTACTCTGAAGAAACCGGCGGATGTCGCCGAGGCGATCAACGGTGAGGGGGGAGAGATCGATGGCGTGTGCGGGAAGCTCGTGCATGTCATGACCCTCCACGGGGCGTGAGGAGCGCGTCCATCTTCTCCAACAGTTTGGGGAGATCGATCGGCTTGGTCTCGAAATCGTTGCACCCGGCGGCGAAGGCCCGGTCACGATCTTCCGCGAGCGCGTGCGCGGTGAGCACCAGAATGGGAATGGCGCTGGTAGCGGGGTTGGCCTTGAGGCGACGTGTGACTTCGAGTCCGTCCAGCACCGGCAGGCTCACATCCATGAGTACCAACGCGGGAAGTGCGGACTCCGTGATCGCTAACGCCTCCGCACCATCCAGCGCCAGCAACACCTCAAACCCTCGTCGCATGAGGCGTCGGCTGAGCATGTCGCGATTGAGGGCGTTGTCTTCCACCAGCAGAATGCGCACCGGCGGCGTCATGACGTGCCCCCTGCAGGCGGGAGCGGCAGCACGGGGATCTGAAACATGCGCGTCTCAAACGTGATCGGTTCGGCATCGTCGACCGCGTCACCGGCGGCGTCGTCGGTGGCGGTAGCACCCGGTCCCTTCACTGGCAGCATCACGGTAAAGGTGGAGCCACTGCCGGCTTTCGACTGCACTTCGATATCGCCGCCCATCATGAGGCAGAAGCGGCGACAGAGCGCGAGTCCCAGTCCGGTACCGCCGTGCTGATTGTGCGTGGTGGCGTCGGCTTGCGCGAAGGCCTGGAAGAGTCGGCCGAATTGTTCGCGGGTGAGTCCGACGCCCGTGTCTTCCACGCTCAGCGCGATCCACTCCTCGCCGTTTCGCCTCATTCGCTTGGCGTGGAGGGTAATGGTCCCCTTGGTGGTGAACTTGCCGGCGTTGGAAAGAAGGTTGAGCATCACCTGCCGCACTTTGCCGGCATCCGCGGTGAGATGGCCCACGCTATCCTCCGTGCACACCACAAACTGATTGCCCTGCTTTTTCACCACCGGCGATGCCGTTCCCTCTACATCGCGCACTAGGGCGGCGACGTCAACCTGCTCGAGTGCGAGGTCCATGCGCCCCGCCTCGATCTTGGAGAAGTCGAGTACATCATTAATAAGAGAGAGCAGATGCTTGCCGGCGCCAGTGACTTTGCGCAGATCGCTGGCGATCTCCTCCGGCGACATGTCGGCCGCGTCCTCCTGCAGCATTTCGCTGTAGCCGATGATCGCGTTGAGCGGCGTGCGCAGCTCGTGGCTCATGTTGGCGAGAAACATGCTTTTCGCCTTGTTCGCGGCCTGGGCTCGCTGCTGGGCAATCGTGGCGCCATCACGCGCGGAGGCCAGCGCGCGGATGGTTTCATCGAGTGCACGCCGCTGCTGCTCGGCTTCGGCGCGAAGCGCCGCGAGCCGCTGGCGCTCGCGCTTCCGGAAGTGCGCGGTCAGCGTGATCGCCACCGCGATCACGACCAGAACCAGCGCGAGGAGTGCCAGTGGGAGAGGGACTGACATGGATCCGTTCATGAGGAAGGATGCCCTCCGCGCCTGCGGCACGGAAGGATGCAGCGACTGCGTTCTATGTCAAATCAGGCCAACCAACGCTCCGACTTCCTTGAAGGCGGCGATCACCGCATTCAGATCGTCGCGCGTGTGGGCCGCGCTCACCTGACAGCGCACACGCGCCTGCCCCTGCGGGACCACCGGAAAACCGAACCCCGTTACGAACACGCCACGGTCGAGCAGCATGTCGCTGACCTTGATGGCGAGTGCGGTTTCCCCCACGATGATCGGTACGATCGGCGTGTCGCCGGGGAGGGGATGAAAGCCCGCCTCCTCAATGGCGGCGCGGAAGTAGCGCGCGTTGTTCTGCAACGTGGTGACCCGCTCCGGATGCGCCTCGGTAAACTCGATGGCCGCCAGCGAGCTCGCGGCCACGGACGGGGGCAGCGCGTTCGAGAAGAGCTGCGGACGCGACCGCTGCGTCATCATGTCGCAGAGCGATTCGGGGCCGGCAATGAATCCGCCGGCCGCACCACCGAGAGCCTTGCCGAGGGTGGAGGTGATGATGTCGACCTCGCCCATGACGCCGAAGTGTTCGGCGGTGCCGCGACCGGTGGCGCCAAGCACACCGGAGGCGTGGGAATCGTCCATGACCACGATGGCGCCTTCGTCGCGGGCGATCTGCAGAATCTCGGGGAGCTTGGCGATGGAGCCCTCCATGGAAAAGACGCCATCGGTCCAGATGATCTTGCGCTTGGCCCCGCTGGCGCTGCGCAGCTTCTCGCGCAGATCGTCCATGTCGCTGTGCTTGTACACGCCGGTGGTGCACTTGGTGATCGACTTGGCCAAGCGGATGGAGTCGATGATGGAGGCGTGATTGAGCGCGTCGGACACCACGAAATCGCCTTCGCGGGCGATGGTGGGGGTGAGTGCTTCATTGGCGTTCCATGCGGACACATACGACAACGCGGCCGGCGTGCCGATGAAGCGGGCGATCGCCGTTTCCAGGGTGCGGTGCACGGTGAACGTGCCGCAGATGAAGCGCACCGAGGCGGTTCCGGCGCCGAATCGTTGCAGCGCCTCGATACCGGCCTGGACTACCGCCGGTTCGTTGGCGAGCCCGAGGTAGTTGTTGGACGAGAGCGCGATGACCTCGCCGCGCCCTTCCATCCGCACGCGGGCGCCCTGCGGCGACTCGAGATGATTGAGGCGCTTGTAGGTCCCGGCGGCCTTGAGCGCGTCGAGTTCGGACTGTAGATCGGACGTGAGCGACATGGGGGGCGTAGGAGAAAATGCGACGGCGGACGCGACTACAGATGGAAGATGATCTTGCCGGCTTCGCCGCTTTTGATGAGGTGCATCGCTTCGTCGAACGCTTCGAGCGGAAGACGATGGGTGATGACCGGTGTAGGATCGAACGCGCCGGAGCGGAGAAACCGGCTCATCTGATGCCAGGTATCGTACATGCGCCGTCCCACCACGCCATAAATCGTGAGACCCTTGAAGATGATTTCGGTGGCAAAGTCGATGTCGATCGGTTTGGACGGTATGCCGAGGATGTTCACACGACCGGCGGGCCGCGCGAGCGCAAACGCCTGATGCACCGCGCTCGGTACACCGGACATTTCAAGCACCACGTCAGCGCCGTGTCCGTCGGAGGCGGCCATCACGGCGGCCCGGGCATCGTCGGGCAGGACCGCATCGTGGGCGCCCATGCGCCGGGCCAGTTCGAGTCGCTTGGGATTGATGTCGGTGGCGATGATCCGCGACGCGCCGGCGGCTTTACAGATGCCGACCGCGAACGCGCCGATCGGTCCGCACCCAGTGATGAGCACGACGGCGCCCGGAATGTTGGCGGTGAGTGCCGTGTGGAAGGCGTTCCCCATCGGGTCGTGGATGCCGCCGATGTCGTAGCTGATCGCGTCGTCGAGATGCCAGACGTTGGTTGCCGGCATCGCGATGTATTCGGCAAAGCAGCCATCGCGGTCGACGCCGATGATCTTGGTGGCTGGATCGACGTGGGCGTTGCCGGTTCGACTGAAGAGTGAGCGCTCGTCGACAATGTGTCCCTCGGCGGTCACGCGGTCCCCGACGCTGACCGTTGCCACGAGGCTGCCTACCTCGACCACGTCGCCGGCAAACTCGTGGCCGACGACGAACGGCGGATTGCAACGACTGGCGGCCCAATCGTCCCATTCGTAAATGTGGACGTCCGTTCCGCAGACGCCTGCCGTGCGAACGCGAATGAGCACTTCGTCATCGCGGATGGTGGGAATGGGGACATTCTTGAGCGTGAGCCCTTTGCCCGCCGTCAGCTTTACCAGCGCTTTCATGTAGCTCCAAGAGAAAAACCGGATCGAAGATCCGGGGAGAGTCGGATGTTCAGCAGACAAAAATCGCACCGCAAGCGGGCGCGTGGAAGGAGGCTCGTGTTTGTTGCCTTAGTGTATTCGCGCGCGTTCTTTATACGCGCTATTGCGCGTTCGAATTATCCACGCGTATATTCGCGTGAATTCAACGACTTGCGTAAGATCTCCACATTTTCGTTTTCCCCGTTTGCGTAGATGCGCAGTTTCGGGGCGCGCTGTCCTCAACGGTAACGCGTGGCCATAAGCCGGCACGAGTTCCACCCGCAGTTCTGCGTCGCGAGAGCGACCCCAAGTTGTGCAGCTGGCCAGCTCTTCCGGCCCGCTGCGGAATCGCCGTCGCTGATCGCGCGAAAGCGCGGAGCGTCGGCCGCTGGCCCGATCGCGTTGAGCATCGCCATCCGTCGCGTTACATCGCGCGTGGCTCCGCCCCGAGGCCTGTCTCCCCACAGCTGTTGGTCCGGTCCGTTCGCGGTCCGGGCGCCCCACTACGCGAGCTTTCTGGAGGAGGCCGCGTAGCACACTGCGATGCGGCGCATGCGCCGCTGATGGTGTGCGCTCACCTTTCCACCGGGGGAAAGGGAGCACGAATAACCTCCTCGAACGGAGAGTTTGATCATGGCTCCTGCCAAGAAGGCCGCCAAGAAGGCGGCAAAGAAGGGTGGCCGTAAGGTCGCGAAGAAGGCCGGCCGTAAGGTCGTGAAGAAGGCCGCCAAGAAGGCCGCGAAGAAGGGCGCCAGAAAGGTCGTGAAGAAAGCGGCCAAGAAGGGCGTGAAGCGCGTAGCGAAGAAGGCGGCCAAGAAGGGCGCAAAGCGCGTGGCGAAGAAGGCAACGAAGAAGGGCGCCAAGCGGGTCGTGAAGAAAGCCGCGAAGAAGGCGACCAGGAAAGGCGCCAAGAAGGTGACGAAGAAGGTCGCGAAGAAGGCGACTCGCAAGCCGGCCAAGCGCGCCAAGAAGGCCGCGCCTGCTCCGGCCCCGGTTGAGGCGTAAGCACGCCGCTCCTGTGGTTGCAGGATGTACACACGTGAAAGGCGCCGGCATGTCTGCCGGCGCCTTTCACGTCTTCGTCACCGCGCGTTGATTACGCCGTGGAAACCAGACAGGGGACCGCATCACGGGCAAGCACGATCGGCGGCAAACTGTCGATGTCTGTATCGGGCACCGAACCCCACACAAACGCTGAGAAACGCGTGGGTAATGCGACGTGCCCGCCATCGGCGATCACGATACCAATGGGCTCGCAATCGGAGCGGAGCGTAGTGAACTGAGGATTGATACGCATGGGTGAGCCTCCACCCGGTGTCTGGACACGCGTTGCCGCGCAGGAGTACCACATTGATGGTACGTTCACACGGTGGGTAGTGCACAGTGGGTGCCAGCGGGTGTTGATTCGCAACCCATTAAAAAACATCCACTTACAAGAAAACCGCCGACTTCGTGTAGTCGACGGTGTCCTCGGGACACGTCACTCGATGCAGCGGAGCGTGTCGAAGTGAAACGCCTGTGTTGGTGCTAGGCGACCGCGAATTCCTTACGGGCCAGGAACGTGTCGCGACGTCCGGCGCTGTGCTCCACCGAAATCGTCCAGCCGCGGTAGCGCGACGCCAGCTCCTCGAACGGCATGCCCTGTGCGAGACTGTCGGTGCCAGCTGCGATCGTTTCCACCAAGTGCACGCCACCATCGGCGGTGGCGCTCTGGAGCACCTGGATCACGCGCGCGCGGTCTTGCGCGTCGAGTCCGGCAAAAGCCGACGGCGAACAGACGACCGCATGCAGCTCCACGTCGGGCGACCACGCGCCGAGGTCGGCGCAGTAGCCCCGAATGCGCTGCGTGAGGCCGGCGGCTTCGGCAGCCCGTACCACGCGCTCCACGGCATCGTGCGCCGGCTCGATCGCCGTGACCGCACAGCCACGTGCCGCCAGTAGCAACGCCGGCCCTTCGCGCTCCGCGCCAGCCACGAGCACATGGCGGTCACCCGAGTCCGCCAACGCGCGAAAAAACACCGCATTGGGGTCGATCCCCCAGTGCTCAGGCCGCCGGTACTGCTCGAGCGCCTTCAGGCGACGACGCTTCCACGTGGCGTACGTGGGCAGGCGAAGACGCTTCGCAATCAGGCGGTCGACCTCCTGCCACACCACGATCTCGGTGAGCGTGATCTGATCCTCACGCATCAGCACCGCCACCGCCTCGTCGCCGATCTTGAGCAGCGCGCCGCGCGACACCGAGTCTTTGTAATCCTCGATTTCGCGCTCCACGTACAACTCGTATTCGTACTTAAGTGATCGGGGCGTATGGATGGACGATTCCCACGTGTGGAAGAATGTGGATAAGTTGTGGGAGCTCACGGAATCGCGCAAGAGCGTTTCCTTCACTTTTTGTGATATTCTTTGCCGCAACTGCAGGAAACGCAAAGGATTCCCCAAACGCACCATGCCAGAACTTCCCGAAGTCGAGTATGCGGCCCGTCGGCTGCGTGAGGCCGTCCTGGGCCACACCATTGCCCGGGTGCGGGTACACCATGCCTCGCAGCGCCGGGGACTCCCAGAGGCCGCCCAGCGGGCCACCGAGGGGCTCACGATCGACCGGGTCGAGCGGCGCGCCAAGATCCAGCTGCTTCACCTGGGAAACGGCGCCGTGCTCGAGGTTCACTTTCGCATGACCGGCGACTGGGAGTTCTCGCCGCTTGCGGCCGACCCGCCCCGCCATGAACGCGTGTCCTTCGACACCACCGCCGGTGTGCGCGTATCGTTGGTGGACAGCCGCGCCTTCAGCGTGGTGCGCCTGCACCCCCCGGGCACCTTCGTGCTCCCTCCACTTGGCCCCGAGCCGCTGGAAGAGGCCTTCACGCCAACCGTGCTCCGGCAGGCGCTGGCACGTCGTCGAGGGGCGATCAAGAGTGTCTTGCTCGACCAGCATGTGGTGGCCGGTGTGGGCAACATCTACGCGGCCGAGGCTCTCTGGGAGGCGCGGATCCATCCGGCGGCGGTGGCTAATACGCTGTCCGTGGCGCGAGTGACGCGGCTGCGTGATGCCATTCAACTGGTGCTGCGCACGGCGCCAACCGGACGGTACTATGCACGCGAATTCGCCGAGGCGGCCCACGCGGTCATCGATGAGCGTGAGATCTGGCGCGTCTACGGACGCGAGGGGTGCGCCTGCCGACGCTGCGGATTCCGCGTGGCGCGGATCGTGCAGGGGGCCCGCAGTACATTCTACTGTTCGCGCTGCCAGCGGGTGTAGCTACGCGCGTTGGGGGAAGCGCGCTGCCGCGTTCGTGAAGACCGCGAGCGATTGTTCGGCTACCTGCTGCCACGACCACGTCGCGGCGCGCGCCGCGCCGCGGGTGGTGAGCGTGTCGCGTAATGTGTCATCGGTGAGCAAGCGCTGCATGTGGGCGGCGAGTTCGGTGGCATTGTCCCACGCGAAGTACAGGGCGGCGTCACCCGCCACTTCCGGCAGCGAACTGCTGTTCGCACAGATCACGCGTCCCCCCACGTGCATCGCCTCGGCCACCGGCAGACCAAAGCCTTCGTAACGCGACGGGAATACCAGTGCGGTCGCGCGCCGGTACAGCGTGATCAGCTCATCGTCGCGCACGTAGCCCACGTGATGCAACCACGGCGCCGTCCCGTGCAGCGCCTTTGTCTGTTTGGAAAGCGCGGGGCCGCATTGCACCAGCGGAACCCGGATGCCGCGCGCATGCAGTTGCGCCATCGCGTCGTACACCACCGAAAGATTTTTCCGCGCTTCCTGTGCACCAACCGTAAGAAAAAACGCACCGGTCACCCCGGCACGATCAAGCGGGGCGGTGGCCTCGGCGGCCGTGATCTGCAAATCATCGGCCGCCAGCAGTGTCACGTGAACGCGCGACGGATCGGCATACAGCACCGACACCAGTTCGGCCTTGCTGGCCTGCGAGATAGTGAGAATGGCGGAGGCATCGCGCACGGTGTGCAGGTAGCGACGCCGGAAGAGCTGGCGCGACGGCCATTTCCACCACCGATGATCGAAGCGCAACATCGGCGCCAGATCGAGCGTGCTCACCACCATCGCAGCCCGAGCCGTACGCGTAGTAATGAAGTTCCAGGGATACCAGACCACATCAACGGCGGTAAACGGTAGCGCAGACACCGGCACAATACGCCAAGTGGCCGCGAGCCCGGGCTGTGTCGTGTTACCCGGTGGCTCCAGCAGCTGCACGAGCAGTTGCCGCATGGCGTCGATGTCGGCGGCACCTCGCACAAACACGGTGACGGGCATACCGGGCGCGAGCGACGCGATACCCTGCAGCACATTCCGTACATAGCGGCCGATGCCGCGACGGTCCTTCAGTAACCGGCTGGCTTCAATCCCGAGGTGCATCCATCGCTTCCAGCACCGCACCCTTCAGGTAGCCGGTTTCCGGCACCGTCATCAGCTCCGGATGATCGAGCGGCTGACCGGTGATGCTGCGGAGCGCGAAGGATCGCCCGCTGTCGGCGGCTGCATCGTGCAACATCTCGAAGAATAGTCCGCGTGACACATGGAAGCTGCAACTGGCGGTAAACAGCAGTCCGCCGGGCGCGAGCAAGCGCATGGCCTGCAGATTGATATCCTTGTATCCACGCAGCGCACCATCCACCGCTGCGCGATTCTTCGCGAACGCCGGTGGATCCACCACAATGGTGTCAAAGCGGCGTCCCTCGCGTCCCCACTGTCGCAACACGTCGAACGCATCGCCCTCAACCGCCTCGATATTCGTCAGGCCATTACGCTCGGCGTGCTCACCAACCCGCGCCAGCGCCGCCGCCGACACATCGAGCGCCACCACGTGCTCGGCGCGCTGCGCGAGATGCAGCGCAAACGAGCCGTGATACGCGAAGCAGTCGAGTGCCTGACCACGTGCGAGCGCCCCCACCATCACCCGGTTCTCCCGCTGATCGAGAAACGCGCCGGTCTTCTGACCGTCCCACGGCGCGGCAAGATAGCGGACGCCGTGCTCCATGACTTCCACGGTGCGCGGGACCTCGCCGTACAACAGCTTCACCTCACGCGGCAGCCCCTCGCGGCCGCGCGAGGCGGGATCGTTGCGCGCGAGAATCCCGGTGCAGCCCGTGAGCTCCACAAGGGCAGTGACAATGGCATCTGTCCACGCATCGACACCTGCCGAGAGCAGTTGTACCACCAGCACGTCGCCGTAGCGGTCCACCACCAGTGATGGCAGGCCATCGCCTTCACCATGCACGAGGCGATACGCATTGGCGTGCGCCGCGAGCAATGCACGCCGCGCAATCGCGGCGGCGAGGCGGGCCCGCCACCACGCGGCATCGGGTTCGCGCGTGGGGTTGTTCTCGACGCGACGGAGCGAAATTTCCGACGCGGGGCTCCACAAGGCGAAGCCGAGCGGTGCACCGTCCGGTCCTTGCATCGGGACGATGCCGGCATCAGCCGTGGGACGTCGTTCGACATCGGACCGGAACACCCACGGATGTCCACGACGCAATCGCTGCACGCCGCGGCGATTGACCACCGCCATGTTCCCTTCGCGGGTGGCGCGACTCATGACCGGCTCATCCACGATCTCTGGTTGATGGCGCGGCGTTTGGCGGAGCAGCCGAATCGCGCCGCGCCCGTTTGATGTCGAGGATCGCTTTCTGATGCTCGGCAAACGTGGTGCGGAATTCATGGCTGCCGTCGGGGCGGGCCACGAAAAACAGATAGGGCACATCGGCCGGTGCAAGCGCGGCGACAATAGACGCTTCGCCCGGCGATGCGATGGGTCCGGGCGGCAAGCCGGGATACTTGTACGTATTGTACTTCGACTCGACCGCGAGATCCTTGAAGTACACCCGGGCCACATGCTGTGGCAGCGCATACTGCACCGTGGGATCGGCCTGCAGCAGCATGCCTTTCCTGACGCGATTCCAATACACCGCGCTGATCAGCGGACGCTCCGGCGCCTTGCGGGCTTCCTTCTCCACGATCGACGCCATGGTGATCAGATCGTGGCGCGAGATCGCCAACTCCTGCAAGCGGGCGTTCCACTCGGGCCGCCAGACCTGCTCAAAGCGCTTGAGCATGGCATCAACGGCTTCGCGTGCTGTGGTCCCATCCGTGAAGGTATACGTGGCGGGGAAGAGATACCCTTCGAGCGAAGGAGCCGGGACATCGAGCTTCCGGCGCCAGGTGGTGTCGGTGACTGCGGCACGGACCGAATCGGCCGGTACGCCCAGTGCCTTGGCCAGGAGCGGCGTGATGTCCCGCAGATCGAAGCCTTCGGGGATGACCACCGTACGCATGATACCGCGACCCGTGACGAGGCCATCGAGCACATAGGCATACCCCACGCCGGGCGCAAACTGATAGGTGCCAGGTTTGATCGCCCGCTCCAAGTCACGCACCGACGCGTACCACCGGAACAGGCGCGGCGACGCAATGATACCGTGCGCGGCCAGTGAGTCCGACGCGGCGCGCATGGAACTGCCGCGGGGAATGACCACGCGTTCTGCGTTGGCGTTTGGGTTGTCGGAGCCGGTGATTTCGAGAAACGCGCGCACTACGAGCACGAGCACGACGCCAATCACTGCCCAACGCAGCAGCGATTGGCGCCGTCCGCCGCGGCGCGCGCGTTGCCCGCGTGCCATTTACGGCACGAGCGGGTCGGGAGTGGCGGCGTTGGCGGCGGACTCCGGGGCATCACCCGGTGCGGCATCTGGAGTCATAGCCGGTGCAGGGTCCGGTGCCGCCTCTACCAGTTCGCCGAGCGTCACACCTTGCGACGACGCGCGGAGGACGCCCTCGAGGAGGATGCTGGCGGCGAGTGAGTCCACGTCGTCCTTGCGACCGCGCGTGCTGCCGCCCTGTTCGCGAATACTGCGCAGCGCGGCCGACGTGGTAAAGCGCTCGTCCACCAGGCGTACAGGGAGCGATTGGCGCGCGACCAGCTTGGCGGCCATCGCGCGTACCTCCACGCAGCGGGCCGTTTCCGCGCCCAGCTGATTGATGGGCAAGCCGACGATGTAGCCAGAGATACCCAGCTCGTCGGCGCGGCGCATGAGCTCCGCAATCGGCGGCCGTTTTCCAGCGCGGCGCGTGATCACGCCGGCGGCCGACGCGAGCATGCCCAGCTCGTCACTGACGGCGAGGCCAATGCGCTTGTCGCCCCAGTCTACGGCGAGGAGTCGACCCGTGGTCGCGCTCATGAGAAGTCCTGCATCAGGGTTCCGCCATTTGTTCGAAGAACTCCTGATTGTTCCGCGCCCGCTCCATGCGCTTGAGCAAAAACAGCAGCGCGTCCTCGGCGGGCATATCGGCGAGGAACGCACGCAGGAGAAAAATGCGCTGTTGTTCAAACGGGGTGAGGAGCAACTCTTCGCGGCGCGTCCCCGACTTCTGGATGTCGATGGCGGGAAAAATGCGCTTGTCGGCGAGCTTGCGATCGAGCACGAGCTCCATGTTGCCGGTGCCCTTGAACTCCTCGAAGATCAGCTCGTCCATCCGCGAGTTGGTCTCGATGAGGGCGGTGGCCACAATGGTGAGGGAACCGCCTTCCTTAAGATTGCGCGCCGCGCCGAAGAAGGCTTTGGGCTTCTGCATGGCGGTGGCCTCCAGGCCGCCCGACATGATCCTGCCGCCCGATGGCGCGACCGCGTTGTGCGCCCGCGCCAGTCGGGTGATCGAGTCGAGCAGAATGACCACATCCTTCCCCGTCTCCACGAGCCGCTTGGCCTTTTCAATGACCATGTCCGCCACCTGCACGTGCCGTTCGGCGGTCTCATCGAAGGTGGAGCAGATGATCTCGGCCTTGGGGCAGCTGGCCTGCATGTCGGTCACTTCTTCGGGGCGCTCGTCGATGAGCAGGACGATCAGCGTGATCTCGGGATGGTTCTCGATGATCGCGTTGGCCAACTGCTGCATGAGAATGGTCTTGCCACCCTTGGGAGGCGCGACGATGAGGGCGCGCTGGCCCTTGCCGAGGGGCGCGATGATGTCGCACACGCGGGTGGCGACCTCACCATTGGCTCGCTCGAGGCGGATCCGTTCGTCGGGATACTTGGCGGTCAGGTTATCGAAAGCGCTACGCAACTTGGACTGCTCGGGGTCACCACTGTTGATACGCTCCACCTTGAGGAGTGCGAGATAGCGTTCCCACTCTTTGGGCGGGCGCACTTCCCCCATCACTGTGTCACCAGTGCGGAGATCGAAGCGCTTGACCTGCGAGGGGGAGACGTAGATGTCGTCGGGGCCGTGCAGGTAGTTGAAGTCCTGAGACCGCAGAAAGCCATAGCCTTCCGGGAGGACTTCGAGCACCCCTTCGCCGTAGAGCGTCGTTTCCGCATCGAGCAGGGCCTGCTCGATGCGGAAAATAAGCTCCTGCTTTTTGAGGCCACTGGTACTCGTGACGTGAAGCGACGCGGCGAGCGTCAGGAGTTCAGGGACTGACTTCCGCTTCAGCTCGGCAACATGCACTAGGCGTAGGAACGGGAGTATTCGGGCCGAACAGACGCGCATGGCAGGACTCGAACCTGCGACCTTCTGCTCCGGAGGCAGACGCTCTATCCAACTGAGCTACACGCGCAAAAACAATAATCCAGAGGCTAAACGTAATCAGCGGAGGATGCGGCGGGCAAGGAAGCGGACGCGTCGGATTGCCTTTTCGGACGGGCACCGCGCGCGAGGCGGGCGAGGAAGGCCTGTTCGACGGCCTCGGGAGCGCTGGCTTCGCGCAGCTGGCCAACGTTCAATCCGGTGTAGCGGCGGAGCACCGTGCCCAGGCCATGGCCGGTGGAAAAGTCGAGCTGTCCGGCCACGTCGTCGAGGGTGGCCTCCGGCTGATTGAGCAGCGACGAGGCCATCAGCAGTCGGCACCACGTGAGAAACACCCGTGGTGCGGGATAGCCGATCCGGGTGAGCCGATGGTGCAGGGTACGTCGCGAGAGGCCCATCACCGCCGCCGCTTCGGGCACGTCGAGGTCTTCCGCGGCGTGCTCGAGGGCGTACTCGAAGAACGGTCGGATGGACGAATGGATCTGCGGGCCCACGCGGCCCCGGAGGGCGTGAACGTGCGCTTTCAGACGCGCCGTTGAGAGGACATTCGCCACCAGCAGGCGCACGTTTTCCGTCTCGCGCCGCAGCATGCCGGCGATACCCAGCCGTGCCAGCTCCATGACTTGCGCCGGCGCGGCCGCCGAAAGCTCCCCCCAGGCGACTACGGGCAGGGTGGGGGCGGCGGCGCGCAGCTGTTGCAGCTGCGTAATGGAGACGGCCACGGAGGCCGGTTGCACCGCGAGGACTATGATGTCGAGGGCGCCATCGGCAATCTGTCCGAGGGCATCGATGGTGTCCTGGAGCTGTCGGACTTCGGTCCCGTAGGGAACGAGTCGCTGCAACCGGTCCGCGTCGCGCGCGTCGTGCGCACGGGCGGACAGACAGCCGATGGCTCGCCGTGACACGGTCGGGACCGTCACGCCGTGCGACCTCGGACCGGAGAAATACGCAGCGGGTTGCCCATACTGTGCGCTGATTGCCCATATGGATGAGGTAAGGCCGCCTCATCGGTGCTACTGATCACCATCCCCTCACTGGAGCTGTTCATGACCGATCGCCGCCGCCGTTTAGTGCTGGTTGCCATGCTGGCCGTTGCCCCGCTCGTGGCCGCGTGCAGCGGTTCCCCCACCGGTGTAGATGATGTGTCGACGCCTTCGGCCGCCGACTCGACCAAGGTACGCATGGATCACAAGCCCTGGGGCTGAGTCGCAGCACATGACGATCGTGTTCAGCGAGACAGCGTCTGCAATCGCCCGATGTCGGCGAGCAATCGCCGGTTCGCCCGGTCGGTTGCAAAGGGTACCTCCAGATGGACGGGCGCCGCTACCTGTTGCCGTTCAATGGCGGACACGGCGCGCTCCAACTGGTCAACCTGCCACAACTGTTCGTGAAATCGGAATTGTTCGGCGAGGCGTCGGGCATTCTGCAGGCACGAGGTGGCGCGAGTCGTGTCATCCAGCGTGACCCATGCGTCGGCGGCAAAGACAAAGTAGCGCGCGTTTTCGAAGGGCAGGCTGGTGTGCCGGACATCGTCGAGTCCGTCCGCAAACAGCTCCGTCACGCGATCGACATGCTGCAACCGGGCGGCCGCGCGCATCGCGCCGCCGCGGGTAATCAGATTGATGCGTGGTGTGTCGCAGAGTGTCAGGGCATGTTCGAATCCGGCCAGGGCCGGCGCTGGGAACCCTCCGGCCAGTGCGGTGAGGGCGAGTGTGGAGAGCACCATGGCGCGTACTTCCTGATCATCATGGATCAGATCGTACGCCCGCCATCCGTACAACAGGGCGTCTGCCAGTTGGCCGGCGTTCACCGCGCAACTCATGATCCCTTGGCACGCCTGCACCTCCACCGGTCCGCCGGGATGTGCCAAACGGAGCGCGCGCTCATAATGCGCGCGCTCCGCCGGACGATTGCCTCTCGTGCCGGCAATGAGCGCCAAACCGATCAACCCACGTGCTACCATGGGATCATCACGTGATCGCGTGGCTTCGTCGGTCACGAACTCATAACAGTCGGTCGCTGTGTCGAGATCGCCCAACTGGCGGGCGATACGCCCCATGTGCACGGTGGTCGCGAGATCGGTTGGACACTGCGGGTCCGCCAGCAATCGCGAGGTGGAGGCCACCGCTGTGTAGGCCAGCTCGAGGCAGCCGGCGCGCTCCATCGATTCTGCGGCCACCCGCATTTGTTCACCGAGCATCGCCCACGCGTCGGTCGGTGCCGGCCGCGCCTCATGATACAACGTGGGACGCTTGTCGGCGTACGGCGCCAGCGCCGCGATGAGCAGAGGGCGTACGGTGTCGCGCTCCTCGCGTGGCAGCGCGGCGCACTGTTCAGCGAGTTGGGTGAGTGCGAACCATTCGGCGACCGAGGGGGCCGTGAGCAGGGCCGCAGGAGCGACGGTGTCACGAGCGAAGGCATCGAGCGCGGGCAGTGGATTACGCATGGTGGATTCCGGGTGGCAATGGGGAGCAATGATTGATGGCGGGGAAGGCGCTCGCCGTCACCGCACCACGGAGCGCGGTGAACATGCAAAGTCGCCGCGAACGGCTCATGATTCGCGCTCCCACTGGGACTCGAGCGAGCCAAGCGTTTTTATCAGCTGCCGCAGCGCCCGCAGGCGCCGTGCGCGGGCAATACGTGCCGAGTCTTCGGCTTGTGACCGCTCCAAATCGGCCACGGCGGCGTTCATGTCGGCGGAGATCAGATACAGATCTCGCGTGAGTTGACCAGCTGGGTCAACGCCACCGCGGAGTTCACCGAGCACTGCGAGGAGAGCACGAGATGCGAGCATAGTTGTATATAGCCCGACTATTTCGTGACGTACCTCACAGCATGAGCCGAAAGCGCACAGCATGAGCAACGCGAATGACATTGTACTGACATCGCGCGGGCATCGAAGCGTGCGGCGTCAAACGCCGCCCAGTGTTCGTCGGTCGGAGGGGCCGACGTGACGCGTTAAATCGGCCCCCCGTGCGTTCCCGGGGATCGCCCTTGGTGCAGTGCATCCGTACCTTCCGCTCACCGCTCCGCTTCTTCTTCCCTGAGCATCTGCCGAATGGCCCGACGTCTTCCTCGTGCTCCACGCGTTGCGCACTCGATGCGCCGGATTCCACGCGGCACCGGCGCGGTGCTGGTTACTGCCGCTTTCTGGCTCGGCGCGTGTTCGCGCGGAGATGCCGCAGCGACCGACTCCGCAGGCACGGCGGCTACGCAGGGCGCTCAGGCGACGGACTCGCTCACTGGCGACGACGCCAACCGTCCCGCACTGGCACTGCCGGTAATCGCCGAGGACGCGCGGGACGGCGATCTCGTGCTGCGGGTCACCACCACGGGACAGATCCGATCCGACGCCGTCGTCAAGCTGCGCGCTGAGGTGGCGGGGACGGTGGCCGCGCTGCTGGTGCGTCCAGGGCAGACGGTATCGGCAGGCCAGGCGCTGGTTCGGTTGGACGACTATCCGTTTGATTTGTCGTTGCGCGACGCGCAGGCCACCTCCGATGAGGCCGAGCAGCGCTTTCTCGAGAGCTATGTGCCGGAGTCGTTGGTTACCGGACGCGGTCCAACGCCGGAACAACGCCGTGCACTGATGAACAAGGCCGGGTTGGTGGGCGCCCGGTTGCGGCTGGAGCGCGCGCGCTATGAGCAGGATCGGGCCACGATCCGCGCCCCGATGGCCGGAACCGTTGACGCGGTCGACGTGGCGCCCGGTGAGAAAATCAGCGCGGGCCAGCCGCTGTTGACCGTGGTGGATACGCGCAATCTCCGAATCGAAGCGCAGGTGCTGGAACACGACCTGCCGCTGGTGCGGGTGGGCGGTGAGGCGACCATCAGTAGTGCCGGCGCACCGGGACGCATTCTGCGGGGGCGCATCGACGCGCTGCTGCCACTGGTGGATTCGATCACGCGGGCCGGACGGGCCATTGTGCGTGTGCGCGGTGACGGCACGTTGCGCCCGGGCATGTACGCCGATGTCCAGCTTGAAGCCACCCGACTCCCAGGCCGACGCATGGTACCATCGCGGGCCGTCATCGAACGCGATGGGCGTCCGCTGGTCTTCGTGGTGAAGGATGGCCGCGCGCAATGGACGTACATCGTGCCTGGCCGTAGCAACGGCGTGGATACGGAGCTCCTCCCTGATTCGACCACGGGTGAAATTCCGGTACGCGCGGGTGATCGCGTTATCGTGGAGGGGCACCTCACCCTCACGCACGATGCGCCAGTCCGGATGCCGGCCAAGACCCCGTGAGTCTCGCGGCGGCGGCAGTGCGCCGCCCAGTCGCCACCCTGGCGGCCATTCTGGCGGTGGTACTGCTGGGCTCGGTGTCCCTCAGTCGGCTGCCGGTATCGCTGCTGCCGGATGTGTCGTTGCCGGTGCTCACCATCCGCACCGCGTACCCCGGCGCGGCCGCGCCCGAGGTGTCGCGCTTTGTGGCCGAGCCGATTGAGGAGGCGGTTGCGGCCACCCCGGGACTTGTGGAGTTGCGGAGCGTCAGTCGCAACGACGAGGTCACCACCACGGTGCGTTTCGCGTGGGGCACCGACATGCGCGCCACGGTGCTCTCGGTGCGCGAGCGGCTCGATGCGGCGCGCGGGCAGTTGCCGGAGCGCGCCGAACGGCCCACACTGCTCACGAGCGACCCCGGCGAGCGGCCCATCGCCGTGTTGGCGGTGCGCGCCGACCGTGCGCTGGGCGGCGGCGATCTGCGCAGTCTGGCGCGCACGGCCAGCGATGTGCACGCGCGTCGTCTCGAGCAGATCGAGGGGGTGGCGAGTGTTGCGGTGGTGGGGGCGCCGGACGACGAGATTCGTGTAGAGCTCGATCCCGACAAGCTGCGCGCGCTCGACCTGACGCCGGAAGACGTGGCGGCTGCGATCCGAAGTGAAAATGCCACGGGCGCAGGCGGCACGATTCGCCGAGGCCAGTTCCGGCTGTCGGTGCGCGCGCTCACCGAGTTCCGTGCGCCGAGCGAGCTTTTGCAGACGCCGATCGGCCCCGTTGGTGCCGGCATCACGTTGCGGGATGTAGGCACCGTCACCACCGGGCTGGCCGATCCGACCACGCTCACCCGTCTTGATGGTTCGGCGGCCATCGGCCTCGTCGTTTATAAAGATGCGGGATCGAACACGGTGGCCGTCACGCGCCGACTCACTGAGGCCGTGACGCAGTTGGAAGAGGAGTTCCCCGCGATCACGATGACCGTGGTGGCGGCCCAGGCTGATTTTGTGGTGGACGCGCTGACCAATCTGGGACAGGAGATCGTGGCGGGTGGGCTCATGTCGCTACTGGTGATTCTGCTGTTCCTCCGTGACTGGCGGCTCTCGCTGGCGATTGGTGTGACGGTGCCGCTGTCGGTGCTGATGGCGCTGGTGGCGTTGCAGGCGCTCGATGTCTCGATCAACGTGCTCTCTCTGGGCGGACTGGCGTTGGGCACCGGATTGCTGGTGGACACGGCGATTGTGGTGGCCGAATCAGTGGGGCGACGGCGCGAGGAAGGCATGCCGCTGGTGGAGGCGGCGATCACGGGCACCAACGAAGTCGCCGCGCCGCTCTTCGCCGGCACGCTCACCACGGCGCTGGTGTTCGGGCCAATCATCTTCGTGCAGGGTCTCGCAGCGGCGCTGTTCCGCGATCTGTCGTTGAGTGTGGTGACGACGGTGGCGGCCTCGCTGCTGCTGTCCCTGACGCTGATGCCGGTCATGATTGTGGGGCGGCGTCGCTCGATGCGGGTGGCGACGTCAGGGGTGCCTGATCAGTCGGCGTCTGCGCCACCCCACGCCACGACTCGTGCGGCGCGTCGCGGTGGTCTCGGTGCACGACTCGATCGTGTGGGCCGTCAACTCGCCCATCAGTACGAGCGCGGCATGCGCTGGTCGCTCGCGCATTCGGGGGCGGTATTCGCCATGGCGGGCGCGCTGCTGGTCGTGACGGTGCTCCTCATTGACCGGCTCCCAAAGGAAATTTTGCCGCGGGTGGATGAGGGCGTGCTGGTGGCGGAGCTGCAATTACCAGAGGGGACGAGCATCGAGGCCACCGCGCTGCAGGTCGCGCGGGTGGAGCAAGCCGCCACGGCGCTCGGCGCGCGGGGGATCTATGCGCGGGTGGGCAAGGCTACCGACGAAGAGATCCTGGCCGGCGCGGACCCGGGATCGAGTGCTACGGCGCAGTTGATCGTGCCGGTACCCGACACCGCCGACGCCGCAGACTTTGCGCGACAGCTGCGCGGTGGGGTCCCCGATTTGGCAAACGGTGCATTGGCCATCGACCTGGCGGGTCAGTCAGAGTTTGGCTCACTCATCGGCCGCGAAGGACGTCTGGTGCGCGTGGAACTGTCGGCCACCACGATGGCCGAATCGCAGCAATGGGCCGACTCGGTGGGACGCATGATGCGTGGCATGCCCGATCTCGCGGACGTGCGCGACGCCTACGCGGCGTCGCAGCCGGTGGTGGAGGTCACCCTCGAGCGGCAGCGGATGGCGGAGCGCAACATCGCGCCGGCGCAGGTGGCGAGTGCCTTGGCGGGGGCGCTGGGCGGCGTGTCGGCCAGCGAATTGCGCGCAACCGATCGGCGCACGCCGATCACGGTGCGTTACGCGGGCACGCGGAACGAAGATTTGGAGACGGCACTGCGCACACCCATCCGCGGCATCCCGTTGGGTCAGCTGGTGCGCGTGCGTGAAACGCGGGCCCCGCTGGAGGTGGTTCGTGTCGGACAGCGACCGGTGGTGATGGTGGAAGGGCTGGTGGAAAGCGGCGGTACCGCCAAGGCCACCGAGACCTTGCTGGCGCGCATGCGTGAACTCACGTTGCCGGGCGGCGTGCGCTGGGAAGTGGCCGGTGCAGACGCCGAACGGCAGCGCACGAGCAACGAGCTGGTGCTGGTGGCCGTGCTCGCGGCACTGCTCATGTTCCTCGTGCTGGCCGGTGAATTTGCGAGCTTCACCATTCCGCTCGTGGTCATGCTCACGGTCCCGCTGGCGGGTGCCGGTGCGATCATCTTTCTCTGGCTCACGGGCCAGTCGTTGAATGCGGTGTCGCTCATCGGCATTGTGGTGATGATCGGCATGGCCGATAACGAAGCGGTCGTCAAGCTCGATGCCATCCGCAAATTCCGCGAGGCCGGGGCCAGCATCGATGAAGCGATCGTGCGCGGGGGCGAGCAACGGTTACGCGCAATCGCGATGACCTCCATCACCACCATCACCGGCGTCCTGCCGCTGTTGTTCGGATGGGGGAGTGGCGGCGCGCTGTATCAGCCGCTCGCGGCGGGCATTATCGGTGGCAGTATCTCCGCGCTGCTGGTGACGTTCTTCCTCTTGCCGACGGCCTACGCGGTGCTCGAACGACGAATGGAACGTCGGGCTGTGCGGGCGCAGGGATAGGCGCCGTATGATTGATTTTGCGGTCCGTCGTCCGGCCGTGGTGTGGGCGGTGTGTCTCGCGTTGCTGGTGGCCGGCGCGATGGCCTTCACGCGTCTGCCACTCGCGACGCGCACCACGGTGGAGCTTCCTCGACTGCAAGTGACCGCCAGTTGGCCCGGTGCGGCGCCGGAAGTCATTGAGACGTACCTCACCTCGCCCGTAGAAGCGGCGATTCAAGGCGTTCGCGGCGTGAAGCGGGTGTCGAGTCAGTCGTCCGACGACTTTGCGTTCCTGACCGTGGAGCTCGAGGAGCGGGCCGATGTGCAGATGGCACGCCTCGCGATTCTGGAGCGGCTGGAGCTGCTGCGCCGCGATCTGCCGCCCGGCGCGAACGCACCTTCGGTGGCCAACTTCGTGCCGGAAGGTCTCGAAGAAGCGCCGCTGATGTCGCTCACGGTATTCGGCCCGTACACGTCGGGCACGCTGCAGCAGCTGTTGCAGAGCAAAGTCAGCCCGCGCCTGAGCGCGGTGCCGGGCGTCGCGGGCGTGCAGGTGCGAGGCGGTGCCGACCCCGGCGTGGCGGTGTCGTACGATGCCGCGTTGCTGCGCCGTCTTGGATTGTCACCGCAGCGCATCGCAGACGCGATTGGGAATGCTCGTATCGTGCAGGCGCTGGGCGCGCTGCAGCGAGGGACCACCACACGCAACGTCGTGCTGCGCGATCAGCCGGATGCGCTCGAAGATTTGCAGGCGTTACCGGTACGTGGGGCTGGGGGGCGCGTGTTCCGTGTTGGCGATCTGGCTACCATCCGTGCCGACGAAGACGCCCGTGGACGATTTTTTCGCATTGATGGCGAACCCGCTGTGGCGGCGGAGATTACGCGCCATCCCGGGGCCGACGCGATCAAAACCGCCGCCGTGCTCCGCGCTGCGATTGCCGACCTGCAGCGGAGCATGCCGCCGTCGGTTCGCTTGCGTATTGCCAGCGATGCCAGTGTGGATCTTGCCAAGGAGCTGCGCGAACTCACCATCCGCGGCGCTGTCGCATTCGGCTGCGTGTTGCTCGTGCTGTCGTTGCTGCTGCGGCGGTGGCGGGCGGTGGCGGTGGTGATGGGCGCAACGGCGGTAGCGATCGCGGCCACGGCGCTGTCGCTGTATCTGCTGTCCATCCCGGCCAACCTGCTGACGCTGGCCGGGCTGGGCATGGGGGTCGGGATTCTGGTGCAGAATGCCCTGGTCGTTGTGGATCGCCTGGCCACGGCGCCGGATACGCCGGAAGGACGCGCCGACGCCACGCGACGAATCATGCCCGCCGTGGTGGGGAGCACGCTGACCACGGCGGTGGTGCTGCTGCCGTTTCTGTATTTGCAGGGTAACGCCCGCGCGGCGTTCGTCCCGTTTGCGGCCGCGTTTGTGCTGGCGCTGGCGTGGAGTGTGTGCACCGCGCTGCTCATGGTGCCCGCGCTCGGGCGTGGGGTGGCGGCCAACGAGGCGTCGTGGCCACGCCTGCAACGCGTGTATGTGCGCCTGCTGGCGCGCTCGTTGCGCTGGCGGGCGGTCACGCTGGGCGGTGCGGTGGCGCTGCTGTTGGTGATGACGTGGGGCTTTGTGACCAAGGTGCCGCGGTCGAGCTTCGGGGGATTCGGCGAGCGGCGCACCACGCTCAGCGTGGGCCTCTCGTTTCCCCGGGGCTCCGATCCCGAGACGATCGATCGGGCCATGCGCGAGTTCGAGGCGCTCGTGGTGGGGCGGCCGGAGGTCGAGCAGGTACGCGCGTCGGCGTACTCCCCGACGTCGGCACAGATGTCCGTGCTGTTCACGCGTGACGGCGGGATGACGGCAGTGCCGCTCGAACTCCAGGAACTGCTCACGCAACGCGCGGTGCTGGTGGGGGGTGCGTCGATCAGCGTGTTCGGCGAGGGTCCCGGCTTCTCCAGCGGTGGTGGTGGGGGAAGCTTTGCGACGTTCCGGCTGCAAGTGAAAGGGTACGCGTACGATGGCGTCGGGCAGGTAGCGGACGATCTCAAGACGCGGCTGGAACGCATCACGCGAGTACGCGACGTACGCATCACCAGCGGTGGCTTCTTCTCGGGGGAGCGCGGCTATCAGGTGACGCTCGAACCGGATCGCGCCGCGCTGGCGCGTTACGGACTGAATGCCACGCTGCTCGCGCAGACCGTGGCACGCGAGGTGCGCGGCCCTGCCGGACGGCAACTCGTGGAGATCGCCGGCGATGAGCTCCCGGTCACGGTGAAAGCGGCCGGCGCACGCGATCGGACCCTGGAAGAATTGCAGCAGGCACTGGTGCCCACCGTCACCAACGCACCGATCCGTGTGGGCGATGTGGCGCTGGTGCGTGAACGCGAAGCGCTGAGCACGATTGTGCGGGAAGACCAGCAATATGTGCGTCAGGTATCGTACGATTTTCGCGGACCCGCGAAGCTGGCTCGTCGCACTCACCAGGCGTTCATGAAAACGTTGGCGGCACCGGCTGGGTATGCGATCATCGATCTCACCGAGGGATCGCCATTCGAACGGGACAACAGCGAGCAGGGGCTGTATCTCGTGTTCGCACTCGGCGTGACGCTCGTGGTGCTCGCCGTGGCGTTGGTGTTCGACTCGGTGTGGGGCGCGGCGATGGTGTTGCTGTCGCTGCCGTTCGCCTTGTCGGGCGTCGTGGCCGCGTTCTGGATCACGAACGCGGCGTTCAGTCGTGAAGCGGCAGTAGGTGTGATTCTCGTGGTCGGCCTCGCCGTCAACCAAGCCATCCTGTTGGTGGATGCGGCGTTGGCGGTGCGCCGTCGGACGGGGCGCCTGCACGCGGGATCCGTGGTACGCGCCGTGCGCGAGCGATCCGGCATGATCGTGCTGGTCACGCTGGCCGCGCTCGCCTCGTTGGTGCCGCTCTCGGTGGGCACCAGTGCGTCGAGCCTGTTCGGAGCGATTGCGCTCGCCACGGCCGGCGGCACGGTGGCGGGTACGATCGGTGTGCTGTTCATCCTCCCGTCGCTGCTGGTTGGGTACCGGCAGAGCAAGCG
Source organism: Gemmatimonadales bacterium (assembly GCA_038212625.1). Taxonomy (GTDB): domain Bacteria; phylum Gemmatimonadota; class Gemmatimonadetes; order Gemmatimonadales; family Gemmatimonadaceae; genus Gemmatimonas. The sequence goes on from JBBQUH010000008.1 coordinate 63,174, forward strand.
TCGGGGATGGGGCCCTCGGAAGCGGCGAACCCGGGAACGCCCGTCGTCGTGACGCGCTGGTTACGCGTCAGGATGCGAGGTGCTGCAAGGTGGACATATACCGGGTGTCGATGCGTCGCTTGAGCGTTTGTGCCCATCCTGCCTGCAGTGCGTGCCCGCGCCAGGTGAGGAGCGCCTCGCCATCGGCGGTGTCTAGTAGAGCCAGCGGCGCCACGCGCGGTACGAAGTCCTGCAGGGCGTCGCGATTTCCGGCGGTCCATGCCCTCAGGTTCTGCGCGAGCGTCCGACCGGCGCGCACGGCGTTTGCTCCGCTCCGCGCGTAGGCCGGAGCGCCGTCGTGCACCACACAGTCCCCGGCACCGAACACCGGCGCGCCATCCACGCTCTGCATGGTCGGCGCCACGCGAAAAAACCCGTCGGCTGAAACCGGCAGCGCGGAGAGTCGGAGCAGCGGCGGTGCCGCCGCCGCAGTCGCCCACAGGACACCATCGGCCGCAATGGTGCGGCCGTCGCTCAGAAGGACGTGGGTGGCAGTCAGCGCGATCACCTCCGAGCTCGTGTGCACCCTCACACCAGCGCGCGCGAGCGCGGCCGCGGCGAGTCGTGACGCGCGCCCGCCGTGCGCCGACAGCGGGGCGTCGCCGGCCTCCACCAGCTCCATGCGCACACGGGCGCCCCCCTCAACACACCGCGCCAACACCGCGAGCGCCATTTCCACACCCACGGCACCACCGCCTACCACACAAAGCGTGACCGACGGCCGCGCCGCCCACGCGGCCACCCGCGTCATCAGCGTCTCCCAGTGCGAGGCCGGGCGGAGCAGCGTAGCGAACTCCCGCACCCCCGGCAACTCCACGCTACGCCCGATGCCGCCGATATCCACCGAGGCCACGCTGGCGGAGCGCACGGTGGCGTCTTGGCGGTCGCCGCCTGCCGAGAGTTCCACCCGCACCCCGTGGGCGGCGGCCTCGATGCTGAGCGCCGACCGTTGAATGAACGTCGCCCCCGCTCGGCGGCAAAGTGCCGCCACATCGATCGACGCGGCGTCGGGCGGTACAGCGCTGCGCACCACGGCTGCCAGCATCCCCGAGTACCGCTGGACCGGCGCCGATGACACCATCGTGATGTCGGCGGCGAACGGCGACTCCGCAGCGTCCCGCAGCACCTCGATGTGCGCATGCCCTGCCCCAAGGAGCAGCAGATGCGGTCGGGAAGCGGCGTTTCGGGATGTTACGTGCGTAGACATGCCTGCAGAATAAGCGGGCGACACGCTGACACGCAGCACAGTTCGCATCGCGCCGCAAGGACACCGCTGCGCCCGCTTGAGCGCTTCCCCAAGCGAATGGGACGCATTAACTTTTAACAGTTGTGTACGTGGTGCGCCTCGGGACGATTCCTGGCGGCGCCGCAGCGACCCTTTGTGAGGCTCCGTCATGCCGTTTTTCGATCATCCCGCTAACGCCGATTGGCTCCTCCCAATCATCAAGCTGCCGTTGATTCTCATCTCGCTGATCTTCGAAGGCATCCGCCTGATCGGCCCGTTCGGCCAGATTGCGGTGATCGCCATCGTGATTGCCCTGCTGGCGAAAAACGTCATGGGACCGGCGCGGCCGTAGTCGCCTCGCGCCACGCACACAGCACGGCCCGCTGCCAGGACACTGGTAGCGGGCTGCCGTCGTTCACCGTGGGGCGCGCAGGTTGAGCGACCAGTCGTAGTCCGTGTCCTTCCACGTGAACGCGCCACTTTGCACCAGGACCTTAGCGGGACCATCCGGCAGATAGCGCGCCCAGAACGCACCCACGCCGGCCAGCGTGCCGCCGAAGTCCTTGCGGTACCACGTAAAAATTGGTGAACCGTACACAGTGCGCGTGGCGACATCCACCCGGTTCTTGGAACGTTGCGCCAGAAACCCGCGCGCCTGATCGTCGAGCTGTGCATCCACGCGGTCTCCGGTAAATGCCTCCTGCCGCAGCGGTGGACAACCCTTCGCGGCACAGACCAGCGCCACGTGAATTCGCGGGTCCTTGAACTCGGGACGGATGATCTCATGCTCCACATCGTCGAGTGTGAGCACCCGCCCTCCCGCCTTCACAATCGGCTCCGCCCACGGACTCTTGAACGTGATGCCGAAGCGCTTGTTGATGTTGCGGATGGAGCCACGCTCTTTCCGACTGTTGAGCAGCGCGATGGTGTACGCGTTGTACACGTTGATCCAGTAAGCGAGCCGTTCTTTCACCGGCAACGCAGCCGGCATGGTGCGGTCGAGCAGGGTGAGATACGCCGCGAAGCGCGGGTCACGCTGGAACGCGTCGTAGTCCACCATGCCATCGGTCACGTACTCGCGGAGCATGGCGCTGAAGGCGCTGTGATCGACCGATGTGTTGTTGTTGGTGCTCGACAATTGCGCCTCTGCGCGCACGAATGGCATGAGTGCCAACGCGCCGATCAATACGGTGATCCATCCAGCCTTGCGAGCGAGCGCCGGCGCGAATGACAGCGCCACGAGCAGTGCGCCGGCAATGGCCACGCGCAGAAATGCGGCCTCGCGCGCGCCATCCACGCCGGCCAGGAGCGCGTCGGCAAAATAGGTGTAGACAAAGGTTCCCGGGATGATACCCAGCGCGGTCGCCGCCACGTATGCTCCAGGCCGCACGCCGGCAAGACCGGCGCCGAAGTTGAGGGCATTGAAGGGCACCACGGGCAGCAGTCGGAGACGGATCAGCGAAGAGAAGGCGCCATCGCCCGCGATCGCGTCGAGTGCCTCTGCGCGGGAGCCCAGCAAAGCACGGACGGCATTCCCGCCGAGCAGGCGGGCCACGAAAAATGCCCCCGTTGCGCCGAGCGTGGCGCCCAGCCAGTTGAGCCCCGTGCCGAGCCCGACACCGAAAATCGCGCCACCGGCGAGCGTGAGTGGTGTGGCGGGTAGCCCGAGTGTGGAGACCAGTGCGTACACGAGCACGAAGGCCGGCGCGGCCCACGAGGTGGCGCGGGCGATGCGAATCCATTCCCCCGCGCGATCAAACTGCAGCGCGTCGAGGAGCCCGAATTGTCTGGCCAGCAGCCACGCGCCAAGCAGGAGGGCCACCAACAGCAGTAGGCGTCCGATCGCGGCTGATCGAGATGGGGGATTAGCGGACAAAGACAGCTCTGACGTCGGTCGTTCGGTCATCGGCCTTTCTGGTGACGAGTGAGGTGATAATCCCCGTGCCGAAAATAAGGGGAATTCCGTACATCGCCCACGGCCACGTATAGCCGCCAGCCTCTCCAACCACGACAAAACAGCCCACCCCCCATACCACACCCACGAGCATGCTGGCCCACGCGCCGGCCGTGGTGGCCCCGCGCCAGTGAAATCCCGCCAGCAGCGCGAACGACAGGGCGAGCACCGGGATGTTGGCCAAAATCAGGCGATCAAGGATGCGGTCCACCAGCAACGTGGCACCCAGCCAGCTGAGCAGCGCGAACGCCAGCAGCAACACACGTTGCGTACGCACGCGCAGCCAGACGTCACCGGCAAAATCAGCGGTCACCATCGTGGCCATTGCACTCCATACACCGGCCAGCGTGGTGAGGGCCGCGCCGAATAGTACCGCGTAGGCGAGGCCTCGGAGTCCGGCCGGGAGCCACGCCAACACCATCGTGGGCACCGCGAGCTGCGGATCCGAAAGCGCAGGATGCGTGATCCGCAGGTGCGCCGCCGCGAGGACCACTGCCCCGTACAACACGAACACCAGCACCGCGCTGATGGCCACCGCACGGAACGCTACCGCAGCGCTCCGTGCGGCGAAAATTTTCTGCCCGTACCACGGAGCGGCGATGTACGTGAAGCAGGTGATCATCATGAGCGTTACGACAAACCGCGTCGGGAGCGCGGGATGATTCCATTGCTGCAGCGGGGATACCGTCAGTTGGTCGGCTGGAAAGACGCTGGCCACTCCTCCCAGCGCGTCGCTCTGTTGTATGCCGAACCAGAGCAGCAGCGGAAAGAGTACGAGGGTGGCCACAAAGGCCACCATATCGGCGCGAACAATGGAGACCAGCCCGCCCGGCAGCACCGCAAGCACCACGACGAGGGTGAGCAGGGCACTGAGCGCGGGTGTCGGTAGGCTGAGCGGTACCAAGGGGACAAACAGGAGCGTGAGCGACTTTACATAGGTTGCGGTGAAGCCCGTCATGGCCAGCAGCAGGAGCGCCGAGGCCACCCGTCCTACGCCGCGCGAGTAGCGTACGCTGAACAGCTCTGCGACCGAGAGACGGTCAAACTGCTTCCAGGCGCGCGCGACCGTGACCGTGTAAAATGTGAGTCCTACCAGAAAGACCGCCGGCAGCGCCAGCGCCATCGGTCCCGCGCTATAGCCGGTCGCGGCGAAGGCCAGCAACGTGCTGGTATTAAACTCCGTCATTACCAACGTCGCGACCAGCGGAAAGAGCGCCAAGTCGCGGGAGGCCACGGTGAAATCGGCGGCGGTGGCCGATCGGCGCCACCCCACGGCGGCGAGCAGGCCAACGAGCGCGACGAACGTGAGGAGATCCAGCGAGGGCATGAGTGTCGACAGTGAAGCATGAGGTCGCGCCACGCGCGGAACTTGCGGCGCGGTGGTGGTGTTCCTTCGGTGCTCGCAAGATACTGCGCCCTACGTGCACTAATACGGAGTGTTGATGTTCAGTTCGCTACAAGGTGGATCGGTGGTCCGGCTGTGTTGGGCTGCGGTGCTCTTGCTCGGGGTATCCGGCGGTCGTGCTCACGCGCAGGGGCAGCGCGCGACGGTGTCCGGTGTGGTGCGCGGCCAGCCCGGGGCGCCGGTGGCGGGCGCCCGCATCGGTCGCGTCGCCGCAGGCACTGCATCTGCCGCGGGCGCCGACGATTCCACCGGAGCGCCGCTGGCGACGACCGATGCGGGTGGCCGCTTTACGGCGACGGTGCCGGCGGGCGAGCCAATAACGCTGTCGGTGACGGCGCCAGGGTTCGTGGCGCGACGGCTCCAGGTCGGGCCGCTCCCTGCCGGTGCGTCCACCACGGTGGCCGTGGTGCTGAGTGCGTTGGCGACGCTCAATGCCGTGACGGTCATCGCGGCGCCCGATCGCCCGCTGCTGAACACCGCCAACGCGGCCACCGGGGGTGCCGTGGAGGCGCGCGAAATTCGCGCACTCCCCACCGACGCGCGTGATCCGATTGCCTTGCTCTACAACATGCCCGGCATTGTGCAGGCCACCGGCTTCTTCGGCGACGCCCCGCGGCTGTCGTTCAATGGCGGCAATGCCCTGTACACGCAATATCTCCTAGACGGTCTCGATAACAACGAAGGCTTTCTCGGCGGTCCCCGGGTGGAAGTGCCGTTGGGGGCGATTGCCCGTATGGACGCCTTCGTGAATACGTACTCCACGCAGATCGGCCGGAGCCCCGACGGCGTGGTGGACATGACCACCGCCGCCGGACGCTCCGCGCTCACCGGGGACGCCTTCGTCTACCAGCGACCTGGCCGGCCGTTCGACGCGCGCATTCCGCTCACGTTCGGTGCCGCCCCCGAAGCCGTGAACCGGCGGCAGGAAGGCTTCGCCCGCACACAACTCGGTGGCTCACTCCGCGGCGCTATCGTGCCCGGCCGTACCTTCGTGGCGACGGCGCTCGAATACACCAACGAATCGGAAGATCGCATCGGCTCTACGGCGCTCGCGCAGTTCCTGGGTACCGAAACCCGCGAGACGCTCAAAGGCTACGGGCGTCTCGATCATGGTTGGAGCCCCACGCAAACTACCACGCTGCGCATCGCAGCCAGCGCGGTGAATCGCCAAGGGAACGGTAGCGGTACACTCACGCCCGAAGCCGATATCACCACCCAACGCATCGGGTCGGCCACCGCACTGATTCATCGCAGCGCCCTGCGCGACGGGCGCGCCTCGAATACCGCCTCGGCGCAGTTTGGCACCTTCCGCTGGAATTTCCCGCCGGCGCGCAGTGACTTCTCGCGCCCGCAGGTGACGGTGCTGGGCCCGGATCTCGCGGTGCAAGCGGTGGTGGGTTCGAGCAACTTCGTGTTTGATGAGACGGAACGACAGATCCAGCTGCGCAATGTGTTCGAAACCGTGCGTGGAAACACGCACACGCTGCGCCTCGGCGGCGACATCATCCGCAGCACGTTTCAGTTACGCGCGGCGAGCACCAACCCGAATGGATCGTACGTGGTGTTCAACGACGGCAACATCAGCGCACCCACGGGTCGGCCGTTGTCCTACACCGATATCCCGGCCTCGGCGCGTGTGCAGTCGTACACCATCGATGCCCGTCCACAGCAGGTCAACCTCACGCAGTCGTTGTACAGCGCGTTTGTGGAAGACACGTGGCGACCGGCGGCGTCGCTGACACTCACCGGCGGTTTGCGGTGGGACTACGATGATCTCACGTCACGCGGCGAGAGTTCACCCGATCTCGACAACGTGCAGCCACGCGTGTCGTTCAACTGGGCACGCTCGCCGCGCTCGGTCATTCGCGGAGGCGTTGGTCGCTACGCCGGTCGCTTCCCGTACGCGATTTTCTCTGATGCCGTGCAGCTCGGTACATCGGGCAACGCCGTGCTCACGTACAGTGGCAGCAGCGCCCCGGCATTTGGTGCAGGACCACTGCCCGGCGCGATATCCAACGCGGAGATTCAGTCGGTCCCGCGCGAGGTGTTTCGTACCTTTGCCCTGGGCCTCGAGCAGCCCATGAGCTGGCAAAGTACGCTCGGCTACCAGCGACAGTTCGGGGCGGCGTGGGCGGTGCAGGGTGACGTGGTGTGGAGCGAAACACGGAACCTCCCGTGGCTCGCCGATCTCAATCCGCTCGGTCGTCGACTCACCGCTGCCGACACCGTGCCGCAAACCTGCGCGAGCGCCTTCTCCTGCCCGGGCGATGTGTCACGCCTCACCGATCCCAATATCACCGGCTTTCGTCGCGTGTCTACGTCGCAGTCCGGTGGATCGGCCCGATATGTAGCGCTCTATCTGTCGGCCCGTCGTGCGGTCTCCGATCAGCTGAACATCGACGCCAACTGGGTGTGGTCGCGCGCCCGGAACAACACCGAGGATATCAACTTTTCGGCCACGCAAGGTAACTGCTTTGCCCGCAACAGTGTAGACGCCGTCACCGGCGCACCGTGCACGAGCGATGAATGGGCCGATGCGAACAACGATCGTCGCCATCGTCTCACGGTACGTACGGTGTATGATGCGCGACGTGATTTGACGCTCAGTTTTATTGCCGACGCCCAGACCGGTGTACCGATCAATCGGCTGGCAGGCGCGGTGACCAATGCCGGGATCTCCCGCTTCGACCTGCTGGGTTCCGGTCCGATTCGAGGCAACGGTTTCATCGGCAACGCCGATCGCTTTTCCGGCGTGGCGCGCAACGGGGAGCGCCTTCCCGGCTTCAGTACGGTAGCGATCAGCGCGGTGTACAGGCCGCCGCTTCGCGCGCTGGCGGGCCTGGAGGTACGCGCCGATGTGTTCAACCTGCTCAACAGTCTCGCGTGGGGTGGGTATCCGAACGGTATCGGTGGCGGTGGGAGCCGCACGCAGTTCGGACGGCCCGGTGATGCCTCGTTCCTTTTCGCGGCCGCTCCGCCGCGACAGTTTCAGTTCTCGGGGCGCTATGTCTTCGGCGACCGATCGGCGCTGTGAACATGGCCTGTTGCTGTGAGCCATCGCGGGCATGATCGACGAGCCGTTTCGCCAGTGGCTGGCCCGGCGATGGTCGGCGCCGGTGGCGTGGATGGCGCGCGCGGGGGTGACGCCGAATCAGGTCACGGTGGCCGCCACCGTGCTGGGTGTGATCGCTGCCGCCTTGGTGGCGGCCCAACACGTGCGGGCCGGACTCGCACTCTGGCTGCTGGGACGGTTACTCGACGGCTATGATGGTCTGCTGGCGCGCGCCATCGGGCGCACCTCGCTCTTCGGCGCATATCTCGACATTACGCTGGATATGCTGGCCTATTCCGTGATGGCCGTGGCGTTTGCCATTGCGATGCCGGCTGATGTGTTGCTCTGGCTGGCCGTATTGGTTGGCTACGTGCTGTCGATCACGACCACACTCGCGCTGTCGTCGCTGGCGGAGCGGGCCAACAGGCCCATCGCGGGGAATCGGGCCATACGCTTTACCGCCGCCGTGGCGGAGGGTGGTGAGACCACCATCGTGTATTGCGTGATTGCGCTCGTACCCGGATGGAGTCGTTGGGTCTTGGTCGTGTGGCTCGTGCTGCTTTCGCTCGCTGTCATCCAGCGCACTCGCCTGGCACACAGTATTTTGCAGGAATGACGAGCCCACACGACACACTCGCGGATTTTGAGGAGACAGCGATGCCGTTCCTCTCGGATGTCATGCGTTTTGCGCTGTCACTGACGCATGATGTGTCGAACGCAGAGGACCTGGTACAAGATACGTTCCTCAATGCCCGGCGAAGCTGGCATCAGTTTATCGCGGGCAGTGACTGCAAGGCTTGGCTTTTCGCGATCTGCCGAAATCGATTTTATCGGGTGCGTGAGCAAGCTGAGCGTCAGATTGCCACGGAGGACGGCGATCTTGAGTCCCTGGCGGCGCTCCGTGAGCTTTCGCAGGCGGACGAGGCCGCGCTTGGCGCTAGCCTTGAACGCAACGATTTGCGGAACGCGATTCGTGTCGCGATGTACGGGTTACCAATAGCGTTTCGTGATGTCGCGATGCTCGTGGACTGGCATGATCAATCGTACGACAAGGCCGCCGATATTCTTGGTATTCCCATTGGTACCGTACGTTCGCGCCTCTTTCGGGCGCGGCGCCTCCTGCAGGCACAGCTTATGGATCACGCCCGCGACGCCGGCTTCCGTGCTGCACCATCACGCTCCACCGCCGCGGAGGCACAGTCATGAACGGTGAGATGATGGACTGCGAAGCCGTCTTGCGAAAGCTCTGGGACTTCCTGGATCACGAGCTGACGCCTGACCGGTTGCAGGCGGTGGAGGCGCATATGCAGGAGTGCCAACATTGCATGCCGCACCTTGTGTTTCGCGATGTCTTCCGCCGTGCCGTCGTCGAGGCGCGTGACGAAGTGGGCGATACCACGGCTCTCGCTGAACGAGTCCGCCGTGCTTTACGTGCGCAGGTGCCCGCCGAGTAACGGAGAGCTGACGGCGAATTGAGCAGCAACTCACACCGCCCGCTCACGATCCGGCGGGATCAACGGATCCGGAACAGCTCGCCGGAGTCGGTAAACGAGCGATCGTCATGGACGTGGATGATCGTCCCACGACGCATCACCTCTTCTCCCAGCTGGACCACATCGCCACGGGGCATCGAGAACGTTCGCTCCAACCAGTCACAAAGTGCGGAGCCTGTGATGGCGTCCTGATACCGAATCAGCCAACGCTGCGTCGTGCCGGGTCGAGGCCCATCGGAACCGCGGAGTCTGTCGGCGACGGTCGCAAGGTCTGGCCAGTTCACCGGCGGTGTCGATCCCACGGGTGACACTACGTCGGGCATGCGAAAAAACAGGTAGGCATCAGCGAAGTCGTGCTCTTCCGCCACATGCTCGAAGAGCCCAAGCGCCGTGAGGCGCTGCCCAAGGCGTATGGCCGAGGGCCGCGAGAGTTCGAGGCGCTCCACCATCCAGTCGACCGCTTCTGTCGCGACGAAACAATGCGGATAGCGACGCAGGGCGTGCATGCGATCCCGGGAATCCAAACCGCCCGATGACGACATCACACGAACCATGGCCGCCAGATCCATCTCCGCTGCGGCCTTGTCACTACGATTCGCGCGAAGCGTCCATTTGTCGGTAGCCCAGCCCATGCTCGGCGTGCGAACCGCCGCACCAGCGAGCTCACGTTGCGTGACGCGATGGTGCTGGATCCACTCAGCGAAACCGCCGATCGGCAGCGGACGGGCGATCAGGAATCCCTGAACGTATTGCACTCCACGAGCGACCAGATAATCCCACTCCGTCTGCCGCTCGACCCCCTCGGCGATCAGCGGCACGCCCATCGCGTGCGCGAGGGTGATGATCGCATCAAGCACCGGACGCGGCGTGTGGACATCGACGATCTGCCGCACGAATTCGCGATCGAGCTTGATGCGGTCCAGCGGAAGTTGCTCAATCAGGGCAAGGCTGCTTTGGCCGGTACCGAAGTCGTCGATGGCCAGGCGGAAACCCGCGTCGCGCAGCTGGCGCAATGCATCGAGGCTTGATCGATCGACGAATTCCCGCTCGGTGATCTCGAGGACCACGCTGCGCGGGGCCAGCGACGACGCGTCGAACAGGCGTTGGAGTTCGTTGACGATGTCGGGTCGACGCAGCTGGGACGGTGTGACATTGAACGCGAAGTAGAGCGCGGGCTGGGCCGCGAGCAGCGGGGCCAGCTGATCCCGCGCCTTCGTCATGATCAGGTTGGACATCGCCACGATCAACTGCGTCGCCTCGGCGAGCTCGATGAACTCGGCGGGCGGCAGTACGCCACGGGTTGGGTGACGCCAGCGCATGAGCACTTCGCCCCCAACGCACTGGCCGGAGGTTGTCGACACGATGGGCTGCACAAACGGCTCGAATCGTCGCTTGCGGAGCGCCTGAAGGAGCCGTCGTTCGGGCGACGTCCGTTCAATTAATCGCTTTACCGCAAGTGCAACGATGCCGAGCGTCCCCAAGAGAACCACCACCATGAGGCCCCACACGCTGCGCGCGAGCCGGGCGAGCGTATGGCTCCATGTGATGCGTTGCTCCACGATCACGGCGCCTGAAGGGCTCGCTGTGGTTCGCGCCAGCAGCGTGAGCGAGGGATGGTGAATGCGCGGGCTATTGAGAAAGGGGATGGTGCTTCCGCCAACCCGGATGTCCCGATCCCAAGCGTCCACGTTGGCCGCGCTGCGGAGCACGTCGATTTGCTGAAAGCGTGGGTCGAGTTCCGCCACCAGATGTGTGGTCCCTCGAAGCGTCGACACATAGATTACCGAAGTACCGCCACCGGTGCGAGTAAACAGCTGCAGCGTGGTGTCTGTGGGGCGATCGATGACTACGGGGAGCGCGCCGCGAGCGCCAAGGGGACCGCACCAAGCGGCGTCGGCCTCCGTCCGCACGAAATAGGCCCGGGTGATCGGTGAGGTGAAGCTCGCGCGGACCATCTCACGGATCGTCTCGCTGTCGCATGTCGCGGCCGCGTGCTTGGCCAGCCTGTCAAACTCCAGCGTCAGGCTGTGCATCGACGATTCCCAGCTGGCCGCGAGTTTCTGGGCTTCTCGACGCATGACCACCAGATCGCGTCCGATACCGATGAGGCTCCACGTGGACGCCGCGATCAGCCAGCTAATGATGGCCGCGAGGACCCATAGCCAGCGGCTCGGCTGGAAACGGTGTTCCGCTCTCATCTGCCGCCATTGAGAGACGGCAGAGTGCCAAGGTCCGCTCTTCGTGGGCATCCTACCGCTGGAGGGCATCGGTGTAACAAGAAGGTGGCTGCGCGAATGGTTCCGCTGGCTATCGGCGGGTGCTCAACGGAACTCCGAGAGTAGGATACGTCTTGTCCGCATAGCACGCACTATCCTTCTTAGATTTCCAGTACCCATGTTCAAGCCATCCGCCGCGACGCCACCTGACGACTGGCCGTCCAAAATTGCACTCGAGCCATTCGACGCGGCAAACGCTGCGCTGCTGGCGCATGTGGCGCCCAAGTCCTGGGTCAACCCAGCGCCTGCCGATCGCTACCATCTCGTGGTCGTAGGCGCTGGCACCGCAGGCCTGGTGAGCGCCGCCATCGCGGTCGGCCTCGGCGCACGCGTCGCGTTGGTCGAACGGCACATGTTCGGTGGCGATTGTCTCAACTTCGGCTGTGTGCCATCCAAGGCGCTCATAAGGTCCGCTCGTGCATGGCACGATGCAGAGACTGCGCATGCGGTCTTTGCCGGCCCCCGTGTAACCGAACCCGGAGACTTCAGCGCGGTCATGGCCCGGCTACGGGCCTTGCGGACCGAGTTGAGCGACGTGGATAGTGTAGAACGCTTCAGCGGTCTGGGCGTGGATGTCTTTCTTGGCGAGGCCGCGTTCACGGGGACCAATTGCGTTCAGGTGGGCGGCGCTACGTTGCACTTCCGGCGCGCCATCATTGCCACCGGGGCGCGTGCGTCGCGTCCGCCGATTCCCGGTTTGTCGGATACGCCGTACGATACAAACCAATCGATCTTTTCGCTCACCGAGCGGCCCGAACGCCTGCTCGTGATCGGTGGCGGGCCGATCGGCGCGGAACTCGCGCAGGCGTTTGCACGATTGGGGAGCACCGTGACACTTGCCCATGCCGATGCTGCCGTGTTGCCTCGCGAAGATCCGGACGCCGCCGCCATTGTGGCGCGCTCACTCACGAATGATGGCGTACAGATCATCAACGGCGCGAAGATCGAGCATGTCGCATATGCGGATCAACTCTTTACCGTGTCGCTCAGCGGTACGGGGACGCCGACCACCGTGCACGCCGATCGACTGCTGGTAGCCACCGGACGGACACCCAACGTGGAAGGACTCGGTCTCGAAGCGGCCGGCGTCGCGTTCACCAAACGCGGCATCACGGTGAACGATCGCTTCCGCACCAGCAATCCGAAGATCTACGCCATCGGTGACGTGTCGTCGACGCTACAGTTTACCCACGTCGCCGATGCACAGGCTCGGCTCGCCGTACCCAATGCGCTATTCTTCAACATTGGCGGTGGGCGCAACAGCGATCTTGTGGTGCCGCGCGTCACCTATACGTCACCCGAGGTGGCGCATGTTGGACTTACGCTCGATGACGCGGCAGCGCGCGGCGTGGCGGTAGACACCGTGCGGGTTGAGTTGGCCAATAACGACCGGGCGCGACTCGACGGAGAAGCCGAGGGGTTTCTCAAGGTCCATCTCGAGAAGGGCACCGATCGCATCCTCGGTGCCACGTTGGTGGCCGCGCATGCGGGCGACATGATCAGTGAGCTTGGCGTGGCCATCACCAACGGGGTTGGACTGGGCGGCGTGGGGAAGACCATCCACGCGTACCCCACACAGTCCGAGGTCTTTCGGCGTGCCGCAGATGCTTGGCGCCGCAAGCGTCTGACGCCTACAGCGAAGCGGTTCTTCGGCTGGTGGTTCCGACTGTTCACCTGACCCGCGGGGCCCCGCGGTTACGCGAGGCCCCGCATGACCGCTATCGGGTGCGCGCCTCTTGCAGCGCTGTTTTGATGGCGGCGTTCGTGGGGCGCACCTTGTAGTCCGTCTGAACATCGCGCCACCGCACCACGCCCTGCTGGTCGATCACGTACGTGGCCGGGTGTGGGATCCCGCGTCGATTACCGCTCGGATTGAGCACACCGTAGCGACTGATCACCGTGTGGTCGGGATCGGAGAGGAACGTGAAATCCGGCTGGGTGCCGTCGGCCGCGATCTTTCCCTTTGCTTGGTTGGTTTCCTTGTCCCCGTCAATCGAGATCACCAACAGCTCGGTGTCTTTCTTGAGATCCGCGTCGATGAGCGTGCGCAACTCCTTCAGCTGAGTGATGCAATACGGGCACCAGTAGCCACGGTAGAACACGAGGGCCACGTACTTCTTGCCCCGGAACGACGAGAGCGTGATGGTGCCGCCGCCGTGCTTGGCGAGCGTGAAGTCGGGGGCGACCCCGCCCACCGCGACGCGTTCGATGTCGGTGGCGGCCAACTCGCGGCCATCGACCGGTCCCAACATGGGTGCCGACTGCGCCGAGGCCAGCGTAGCGCTGGCGGCGAGCGTGAGAGCGGTCAGGGTGGAGACAACACGGTGAAACGCCATAGGACGACTCGGGGTAGGAGGAGCGAACATTAGGAAGGCGACGCTGCAGATAGCCGCGAGAGCTGGCAAGAGTTCCCCGCCGGCGAGGGCTGGGGAACCGAAAGTCGGCACCCGGTCTACGACTCGATACCTTTCACATACGCCGGACTATTGCAACGGTGTGGTTTTCTCGCCCTCGGCTCCCGTATGACGCTGCCTCCCATCCCCACCGCTCTGCGCCATCCCGTGCTGCGTATGCTGCGCGTGCTGCGTGGTCTTGCGACCGTTGCAGCGATCGCCGCCTTTTCGTTGACGCCGGCGCATCTCGCCGGTCAGTCCCGCGGCGACAAGGATCTCAGCCCGCACAGTGATGTGACGCTGATCAGCGCCGTCGATCGCACGGCACCGGGGGCCAGCGTGACAGTGGGTGTGCGCATCACGCTCGATGCCGGCTGGCACACCTACTGGGTGAACGGTGGCGACGCAGGCCTCCCGTTGTCGGTCGCGTGGACGCTACCTGTCGGCGTCACGGCCAGCGCCCCGCGCTTTCCTACGCCGCGACTGCTGCCGCAACGCCCGCTCATGAGCTACGGCTACGAGCGTGAGCTGGTGGCACTCGTGGATCTGACCATCGATGCCAGCGTATCCCGTGCGACGCCGCTCGCGATAGCGGCCGAGGCCGACTGGTTGGCGTGCGCCGAGGTGTGCCTGCCGGCCAAGGGCAGCGCGACGCTGTCGCTACCACTCGATGAATCTGCCGTGCCGCGAGCGACAGATCAGGCGGCCCGCATGGCCAAAGCCCAGGCGCAGGTGCCACTCGCCCCATCGCCGATCGATGCCACCGTCTGGGTAGGCGATTCCACCCTCTGGTTGCGCGTCATCGATGCCAGTGCGGATGACCCGCGACTGGCCACGCCCTACTTCTTTCCCGATTCCACGGGGATCATCGATCATGCGCGTGCACAACGCGTCGCGCACGCCGGTGACACGCTGTGGATGGCCATTCCGCGCTCACGCTTCGGCAATACGCCCGAGCCCGACTTTGGCGGGGTGCTGAGCGCGGACCCCACGCGGCACGACGCGGTGGCGTGGCATCTCGTGGCGCGAGTTCAGCCCGACAGCATGGCATCGGCGGTTCCGCCACGAGGCCGACTGCTGCTGGCCGCCACCACGGTTGCCACAGCGGGCGGGATCGAAGTCGCCGAGGCGGCGCACTCGGCAGATGCATCAGGTACGTATGCCATTGGAACAGTGGATGCGTCCGGCGCGGCGCCGATCAGTCTGTGGGCCGCCATGCTTTTTGCGTTGCTCGGCGGCTTGCTCCTCAACCTGATGCCGTGTGTGTTTCCCGTGCTGTCGCTCAAGGTGCTGTCGTTCGTGGAGCGCGGCGCGGGTGATCCGTCCATCGCGCGCAAACACGCACTGGTGTTCGCCGGTGGCGTGCTCGCCGCCTTTTGGGCGCTCGCACTGACACTGCTGGCGGTGCGCGCCGGTGGGGAGAGTGTCGGTTGGGGATTCCAGCTGCAGTCGCCGACGGTGGTTGCGTTGTTGGCCATGCTGATGTTTGGACTGGGCCTCAATCTTGCGGGCGTGTTCGAGGTGGGCATGGGACTCACCCGACTCGGTGCGATCGGGCACGGCACGGGCTATCGCGATTCGTTCCTCACCGGGGCGCTTGCGGTGGTGGTCGCGACCCCCTGCACGGCGCCGTTCATGGGCGCCGCGCTCGGCTACGCGCTCGTGCAGCCAGCGTTGATCGGACTGACCGTATTCACCAGTCTGGCCGCAGGTCTCGCGCTGCCGTATGTGATTCTGGCGTGGTCTCCGGCGCTGATGCGTCGATTACCGCGACCCGGTCCATGGTTGGAGACGTTCAGGCAACTGCTCGCGTTTCCGCTCTTTGCCACCGTGGTGTGGCTGCTGTGGGTGTTTGGGCAGCAGGCTGGGAACAACGCGCTCGCGCTCGTGATGTTGGCACTCACCGGCCTCGCGTTCGGCGCCTGGCTGTGGGGGCGCGCCCAGCAGCGCAGCGGTCGTGCGGCGGCGTTGAGCGTCATGGCACTGTCTGTGATCGCTGCGGCCTTTGTGGGGCGGGAGGGCACCACGGCCGCGTCAGCAACGATGACCGCCGCGCCCATCACCACCAGCGATCCGATAGCGGGTAGAGGTGCGGTGGCGTGGCAGGACTACTCGCCGGCTGCGCTCGAGGCGGCGCGTGCATCGGGCCGACCGGTGCTCCTCGATTTCACCGCGGCGTGGTGCCTCTCGTGTCAGGTCAACGAACGGGTCGCGCTCAGTACCGAATCCGTACAGCGCGCAGTCGCCGCCGGCAATGTCATCATGATGCGGGCCGATTGGACCTCGCGTGACGCCGACATCGCGCGCGTCATCGCCTCGTTCGGACGGAGCGGGATCCCGTTGTACGTGCTTTATGCCGCCGACCCCACCGTGAAGCCCGTGTTGTTGCCGTCCGTGCTGACCCCGCAAATCGTGGTGACGGCCATTGAACGCGCCACAGGCACCCCACCCACGAACTGAAGCCCGCCCGTTCTCCACGCCGTCCGTAAGTTCGCGCTCTCGGTTCCCTGGTCGAACGCCATCCCGCACCACGCAGCGAAACGATGGACGCGCGTGGGGACGATGGCCCTCGTGCTGTGTGGGAGTAGGTCGCCCGTGCTGCCGGGGCAGCTACTCGGCGAGTAGCCGCAGCATCTCGGTCAGCTCGCCCCTCTACGACAACGGGTCCGTCGCCGTGTACCTCCGCGCGCCTCTATCGCCAACGCTCGCGGCGCGACAGGTTGGTCAGGACGACGCCCAAGCGACTGCGGCGTGCACCATCCTCCGCTCCCGACCCTCCCCATGCGACTGCTCCGCCATTTCACGGCACTCTGCGCCCTGCTGCTGCTCGTTCCCCGCGCCGCGCACGCCACGTGGTCCGTGATCGCGGTGGACCGCGCCACTGGCCGCGTAGTGATCGCGTCAGCGACCTGCGTCAATAGCAACTCCGCGTTTCTGATGGGCATTCAGGCCGTTATTGTGCCCGGGAAGGGCGTCGCGGCTTGTCAGGCGGGTGTAGACGGAACACACGCCAATCAGATGCTCGTGTACGAGGAGCTCAAGAAGGGCACCGACCCGGCGCGGATCATCGAGATGCTCTCGGCCGACCCCGCGTATCAGTCGCGGCAGTTCGGCATTCTCGACCTGCAGGGGCGGCGCGCCGGACACTCCGGCTTGAGCAACGGCTACGTATCGCAAGATATGCAGGGGCAGGTGCCGGGCACGGAGATCTACTACTCCATACAGGGCAACATCCTACGCCCCGGCGATGTGATCCCGAATGCCGTGAAGGCGTTCCTGTACACCGACGGCTCACTCACGGATCGTGTGATGGCGGCCCTCGAAACGGCCGATCAATACGGCGGCGACAGTCGCTGTGTGTGTCCGCCGTTGCCGGCCGAGATCAGCAAGCCGGTCAATGCTTGCGAGGGACGCACGTCGTATATCGCGTATATCCTGATGGCCAATCAGAACGACACCAACGGCGATTCGCATAACACCGGCAAGTACGCTATGTATCTCACCGTTGCCCAGCCGGAGCAGGGTGGCCCCGACGCGATCAAGCCGGGTGAGAACCTCAATCCGGTGAAAACGCTGCGTGCGCGCTACAACGTGTGGCGTGCGGCGCAGCCGAGGGCGTTCAAGTGAGCGCCGCGTTTTACAGGCCGTGCGCGCTGATGGTGTTCGCGTTCGCCGTAGTCGCGATACCCGCACAAGCGGTGCACGCACAAACCCCAGCGCCACCGCGCACCGCAGCGCCACAACCGCGAAGCAATGCCCGGGCAAGCGTCCGCGTGATGACACTCATGTCACCCGCCTTCGCCGACGGCGGCATGATTCCGGCGCTGCATGCGCAGACGGGACGTGATGTCTCTCCGCCGCTGGTGTGGCGTGACGCTCCCGATTCTACGCGAAGCTTCGTGCTGCTCGTGTACGATGCCGATGCCGCGATTGGCGATGGCACGGACAATGTGCTGCACTGGATGGCGTGGAATATTCCCGGCACCGCGCTGTCGCTTCCGCAGGGAGTCGAACAGGGAGCACAGGCCGCCGACGGTATGCGCCAGGTGAGTGCCTCCGGTCCCTACTATCGCGGCCCCGCTGCGCCCACCACCGGGCCGGCCCACCACTACGTGTTTGAGCTCTATGCACTTGATGGTGCGCTCAACGTTGCGGCCGTGGGTCTCTCACCGGTAGCGACTCGCGCGGCCGTGATGGCGGGGATGGCTGGGCATGTTCGTGGCAAAGGCGTGCTGGTTGGGCTGTACCGGCGCCCCGCGCCGTAAACCCGTTGTCGTACGATGCCGTCAGGCGCCGCTACGCCGACGCCGGATGTACGCCGGCGTCACCGCACGTTCCACGCCGGCTAACAACAGGTCGACGACCACCGCCAGCGCCGCCGCCGGCAGCGCCCCGGAGAGCACCAGCCGCGAGTCCGCCAGCCCAAGTCCCGTAATGATCGGTTCACCCAGTCCGCCGGCGCCGATAAATGCCGCCAATGTGGCGGCGCCCACCGTGATCACCGCCGAGGTCCGCACACCAGCCAGTACGGCCGGAGTGGCCAGCGGCAACTGCACCCACCAAAGCCGCTGCCATGCCGTGGTGCCCAGCGCTTCACTCGCCGCCACGGCGTCAGGATCCGCACTGGACACACCGCTGTACGTCGCACGCGCAATGGGCAGCAGCGCGTACAACCACAACGCCACGAGCGCTGGCACAAGCCCGATGCCGAGCAGCGGAATCATAAAGGCCAAGAGCGCCAGTGATGGAATCGTCTGCACAACGCCGAGGCCTTGCATCACCCACGCGGCGGCACGGGGCGTGCGCGTGAGGAGCACGCCGAGCGGGACGGCCACCAAAATCGCAGCCACGAGCGCGATACTCACCAGCACCAGATGCTCGCGCACGAGACGCAACGTTTCGGCCCGTCGTGCCCAGCTGTACGCGAGAAACCCACCCGCGCTCGGACGACGCGTCACCGACCCTTCGGCCGCTCCGACACGCTGTACGAGCGCGAGCTCCGCTAACGCGCCGCGTGCCACATCAGCAATCGGGCGCCGCTCCACTTCAATCAACGCGTTCCACCGCCGCACATCATCTTCGGTGAGCAGTCCACTCAGGCGCGACAAGGCCGCGATCACATCGGGTCGCTCCGTGCTCACGCGCGGCGACACGAGTGCCGCCGCTTGATAGGGCGGGAAGAAGTGGCGATCATCCACCAGCGTGATCAGATCGAAGCGCGCCAGCAACCCATCGGTGGAATAGCCATCGATCACATCGATGCTGCCGGCGGAAAGTGCCTCGTACTTCACCGCAGGCGCCAGCGGCTTCACTGAGCGCAACGTGATGCCGTAGAAAGCTTTCAGGCCGACAAAGCCGTCAGGGCGGCCGATGAAATCGCTGGTGAATCCGGCCTGCAGCGCGCCCGACTCGCGCGCCAAATCGCTCAGCGTGCGCAACCGATAGCGCGTAGCCGTCTCCCGTCGTACGGCAATGGCATACCCGTTGTCGAAGCCAAGCGGCGGCAACCAGCGCACGCCATAGCGTCGCGCAAATTCATCGCGCACTCGCGCAAAGAGTCGGCGTGGATCTTCACGCATGGCCGGGGTCATCGAGTCGCGAAGCACGGCGAGTAAGCCGGTGCCCGTATACTCGGGATACACATCGATGGCGTTGGTGCGAAGCGCTTCGAATGCCACTTCGGTCGCGCCAAGGCCAGGCCGCCGCGTGACGCGTATCCCCTCCGACTCGAGCAGCTGCGCAAACATCTCGGCCAGCAGAAACGATTCACCAAACGGCTTGGAGGCTACCACCACGGCGGGTCCCTCCGGCAACGACTGCGCGGCCACACCAAGCGGTACACCCCACCCCACCAGCAAGAGACCCGCCGTCAGCAGCACGCGGCACACGCGCACAGGCAGAAATTGCGACGTCCTCATGCTCCCACCAGCGGTCGGGCCGCGGCCGTGGCCCGGAACAGCAGTTCCTCTACATAGTCCGTCGCGGGAGCGCGCCGCAACGCGTCGAGTGTACCGATCTGTTCAATCGCCCCACCGCGCATCACCGCGATCTCGTCAGCCAGGCGCGCCGCTTCCGCCAGATCATGCGTCACCAGCACCGCCGTAAACCCCAGCTCACCGCGCACACGCTCGAACGCCTCGTGCACCACCGCGCGGGACAGCGCGTCCAACGCGCCGAACGGCTCGTCCAGCAGCACGATATCCTGCCGCGCCGCCAAGGCCCGGGCCAACGCCACCCGCTGCCGTTGTCCCCCTGACAGCTGGTATGGGAGTCGTTCACCGAACTCAGCGGCTGGTAATCCTACCAGCGTGAGTGCCTCTGCGGCGGCACGCTCCGGGTTGGGATGCCCGACGAGGCGCGGTACCAGCGCGGCGTTACGCAGCACCGTCCAATGGGGCAGCAGACCCCCGGTTTGCGGCACAAAGCCCAGACGACGGCGCAGGGCATCGCCGGGAGTACCGCGCACATCCACACCAGCTACGCGCACCACGCCAGCGGTGGGCTGGATCAACCGGTTGAAACAGCGCAACAGGGTGGTCTTTCCGGATCCGCTCTCTCCCACGATCGCCAGCAGCGAGCCCGTGCGCACCTGCAGCGACACACCACGCAACGTGATCGTGCCGCCGTACGCATGATGCAGGGCCTCAGCTTCGAGCGCGACGGTCACAGCGGAACAGTCCGGGTGAAACCATGGTAAACGTGACAAACTTCCGAAACATATCGCCGGTTCCCGGGCTTTGTGCTATACGATTCCGGACGCTGCTTTCTTGACCCTCCTTGTTGACATGACTGATTCCGTTTCACCGTCCACACTGATAACAAGATTTCGTGCGGTCCGTGCCGCCACCGAAGCGCTCTGTACGCCACTCGTCGTCGAAGACTACGTAGTGTCGAGCATGGCCGATGTCAGCCCCACCAAATGGCATCTGGCGCACACCACGTGGTTCTTCGAGACCTTTTTGCTCGCGCCGCATGCCACCGCCTACACGCCACTCGAACCGCGCTACGCGTTTCTCTTCAACTCGTATTACGTGCAAGCAGGTGAGCGGCATTGTCGGGCCCAGCGAGGGCTCGTCACGCGCCCCACGGTCGCCGAGGTCTTCGCCTATCGCGCCTATGTCGACGATGCCGTGGAAACACTGTGCGCGCAGGTCGCCGACGATCCGACCCACGCCGCGTGGCATACCTTACAGCTCGGGCTGCACCACGAGCAGCAGCATCAGGAATTGCTGGTCACCGATATCAAGCACGTCTTCTGGACCAACCCCATGCGCCCCACCTACCGGCCGGCCCCCCGCGCCACGCCGCAGGCGGTCGCGCAGGGGTGGCAGCCCATCACGGTGGGCGTCGCCGAGATTGGCCACCACGGCGCCGATTTCGCCTTCGACAACGAAGAGCCGCGCCACCCCGAGTACCTGCATGGCGGCCGTCTGGCGCACCGGCTGGTCACGAACGCTGAGTACGCCGAGTTCATCGCCGATGGCGGGTATCGGCAGCCGGTACTCTGGCTCAGCGCGGGGTGGGCCACGGTGCAGGAGCACGGGTGGCGCGCACCGCTTTACTGGGAGCAGCACGATGGCGCGTGGCACGAGTTTACGTTGGCCGGCAGGGCACCGATCGTCCCGCACGCGCCCGTCACCCACGTGAGCTTCTTCGAGGCCGATGCGTTTGCGCGGTGGGCCGGCCATCGCTTGCCCACCGAGGCCGAGTGGGAAGTGGCGGCGGCCGTGCATCCGGTGGCTGGGCGGTTTGTCGAACAGGGCGCGTTCCACCCCATGGCCGATGACCACGCCGGTATGCAGCAGCTGTTCGGCGATGTCTGGCAGTGGACGGCCAGCCCGTACGTGGGGTATCCCGGGTTCCGGACGTCGCCTGGCGCAATTGGCGAGTATAACGGCAAGTTCATGGCCGACCAGTGGGTGTTGCGCGGCGCCTCGTGTGCCACACCGCAGTCCCACGCTCGGCTCACCTACCGCAACTTCTTCCCGAGCGATATACGCTGGCAGTTCTCGGGAATCCGACTGGCAACAAACGCATGACACCCAACACCCAGCGCCTTCCGGCCACGCGCCACACGCCACAGTACGACGCGCAGGAGCGCGACCTCGTATTGCGCGGACTCACCAGCGACGTGAAGACCCTGCCCCCGTCGCTGTTCTACGATAGCGCGGGCGCCGCACTCTTTGAGCAGATCTGCGAACTGCCCGAATATTATCCCACCCGCACCGAACTCTCCATTCTCACGGAGCATAGCGCGGATCTCGCGGCGGCGGTCGGCGAATCGGTGGCGCTCATCGAATACGGCAGCGGCGCCGGCACCAAGGTGCGCCTGCTGCTCGATCACCTCGTGCGTCCCGTGGCCTACGTGCCGGTCGACGTGTCGCAGGCGCAATTACTGCGCGTGGCCGACGAGCGCGCCGAACAGTATCCCGGCTTGCAGGTCCTGCCAGTGTGCGCCGACTACACGCAGCCGTTGTCGCTACCGCAGCTGCCGACCGCTGCTCGCCGCGTAGCGTTTTTCCCGGGCTCCACCATCGGCAATTTTCATCCCACCGAAGCCGCGGCGTTTTTGCATCGCGTGCGGCACACCGTGGGGCCGCGCGGCGGTCTGATCCTTGGCGTGGATCGGCGGAAAGATCCTCAGGTGCTGCACGACGCCTACAACGATGCGGCCGGAGTCACGGCCGCGTTCAATCGCAATTTGCTCACGCGCCTGAACCGCACGTTGGGTGCCACCTTTGATCTGAACACGTTCCGGCACGTCGCGTATTTCAACGATGCGGCCAGTCGCATCGAGATGCACCTCGAATCCACCATCGCGCAGCAGGTGCGGGTGGCCGATGTCGAGATCACGTTCGAGGCCGGTGAAACCATCCACACCGAGTGCTCCTACAAATACGACGAAGCGCGACTCGTGGCGCTCGCCGAGTCCAGCGGCTTCCGGATCGAAACGCTGCACACCGATGCGCACGACCGGTTCTGGGTGGCGTGGTTGCGGGCTGTCTGATTCCGTTGTTCCGTGTGCGCCTGTCAATCGGACGGGCGACAACCTTATCCTCTGAGAGGTTCTCGTGAAAGCTATGTGGAATGGCGAAGTGATCGCCGAGAGTGATGACACGGTCGTGGTGGAAGGCAACCACTACTTCCCCGAGTCGGCGTTGCATCGTGAGTTTGTCACGTCGAGCAGCCATCACACCAGCTGTCCGTGGAAAGGCAAGGCGAGCTATTACTCACTCCAAGTGAACGGCAACGAGAACCGTGACGCCGCGTGGTACTACCCCAGCCCGATGGCCGGGGCGGAGCAGGTGGCAGGACGCGTGGCGTTCTGGAAAGGGGTGCAGGTGACGTCGTGACGGCGGCGGCGCAGTCGCTCACGGTTGATGCGATTTTCATCGGCACTGGGCAGGCTGCGCCGGCACTCGCCACCGCACTGGCGCGGCGTGGCGAGCGCGTGGTGGTGTTTGACGGGGGCCCGCTGGGAGGCTGTTGCGTGAATGTCGGCTGTACCCCCACCAAAACACTCCGGAAAAGCGCGCGCGTGGCCCATCTTGTATCACGCGCCAGCGAATTTGGCGTGCACACGGGCCCGGTAACCATCGACTTCGCCGCAGCCCTGAACCGTGTGGCGGGCATCGTGGATGCATCCCGCGTCGGGCTCACGAACTGGATGGAGAAAACCGAGGGGCTGACTATTGTGCGTGAGTGGGCGCAGTTCGTCGGTCGCGAGGAGCGTGGTGTGATGGTACGAGGCGGTGCCACCACGGCGATTGCGCCGCGGGTGTACATCAACAGCGGCACGCGTCCATCCGCGCCTCCCATACCGGGGTTGGCCGATGTGCCGTACCTCACGAATGAAACGGTGATGGCGCTTCGTGAGCGACCCGCGCATCTCGCGATTCTCGGCGGCAGTTACATCGGCCTCGAGCTCGGGCAGATCTTCCGACGTCTCGGCAGCGACGTCACCATAATCGAAGCGGGAAGTGCCGTGGCCAGCCGTGAGGACCCGGATATATCGGCGCGGATTACCGAATTGCTCGCGGCGGAGGGCGTGACCCTGCGTACCGGCACGGCGCTGAACAGCGTGGCGATCGCAGGACCAACCGCACTCACCCTATCGCTCCGCGACAGCACGACGGGAAGCGAGACCACGTTGCAGGCATCGCATCTACTCGTCGCCACCGGACGCCTGCCGAATACCGAGCAGCTTGGGCTGGAGCACGTGGGATTGGCCGTCGACTCGCGCGGATTCATTCCCGTCAACGGTCGGCTCGAAACCACCGTCCCCGGCATCTGGGCGCTCGGCGATGTGAACCGACGAGGGGCATTCACGCACACCAGCTATCACGACCACGACATTGTGCTCGCCAACCACACCGGTGGAGCGCGCACTGCCGACGGGCGCGTGACCACCTACGCCATGTTCACCGATCCGCCACTCGGTCGCGTCGGGCTCAGCGAAACCGACGCGCGGGCCTTGATGGCAGACGGGCGCCGGTTCCTGACGGCGTCGCACGAGATGAAGTTCGTGAGCCGCGCCAAGGAGGAGAGCGAGACGGTAGGCGTGATCAAGGTGCTTGTAGATGCGGACACCGAGCGCTTCGTGGGCGCCACGCTGCTCGGCATCGGCGCCGACGAAATCGTTCAGATCATTGGGGCCATGATGGCCGCCGACGCACCGTATCAGGTATTGCGCGACGCGCTGCCGGTGCATCCCACGGTAGCGGAGTTTTTTCCGACGATTCTGGGTAAGCTGGCGCCGTTAGCTACAGCTGCGACTTGATCGGCAGCAGCTTGCCTTCATCAACTTCTCGCCTATCGTGCGCTGCTCCCACGCCGCGTCGTCGTACTGCTCCTCGCTCTCAAGATCCCGTTCGTACACGCTCGTCATCTGCGCCCCGAAAACGCGATCGATCACGAACAGCGTGACGTGCAGCATGGTCGGTTGATACACAAAAATCTCGATGCCCGCCAACAGCAAGTCGCCCCAAGCGATTTTGGTGGCAATCTTGACGGTGAACGAGTCGGTGTGGGGCCCCGGAACGAGCACCCGCACGCGGACGCCACGTCTGGCCGCGCTGATCAGTGCTTGTACCAGTAGGGTATGCTCACCGGTGCCAGTGGTCGGGAGTGTCCGCGTGCGAATGGCAGCAACGCGCTCACGATGATCGTCAAAAGCATGCGTGCTCACAGGATGTGCGGTGGCGGTCGCCATAAAAACCTTGGCTCCGTGCGCTGTTGTGTAGGCAAATCCCGGCCGTAACGCCCGCTGGTGGTAACGCGGTTCGCAGTTCCTTCCCGATTCGCAGACGAAAAGCACACGCCACACAAACAAAAACCCCGCACCGACCGAAGTCGTTGCGGGGCCTCTATTGTCTCACAGTCGGGGCGACAGGATTCGAACCTGCGACCTCGTGCTCCCGAAGCACGCGCTCTACCGGGCTAAGCTACGCCCCGTTGACTGTCCAACTCCCAGAATCCGGGCGACGTGCCCCCGCCCGGATCACCCTACGCGCCTAGAAGGACTCGAACCTCCAACCTTCTGATCCGTAGTCAGATGCTCTATCCAATTGAGCTATAGGCGCAACGTACGATGCACCACGACTACCGAACTGCCGAACCTCTCCCAGAGGAGAGCCCTGCAACCTACCAAATCGCGGACCAGATCGCTACTGGCATCGACCCGCTTCCGTTCGGCACTGCACCTGCATGGGTCGTACAAGACTCGAACTTGTGACCTCCACGATGTCAACGTGGCGCTCTAACCAACTGAGCTAACGACCCGGACATCGACTGCACCTGCACCAACAGCCCCACCCTACAGAGCGGGAAACGGGACTCGAACCCGCGACCCCAACCTTGGCAAGGTTGTGCTCTACCAACTGAGCTATTCCCGCAGAGACTGAACCCGCACCCACACCAGCACCAACCGGATGGAGACGAGCGGGATCGAACCGCTGACCTCTTGAATGCCATTCAAGCGCTCTCCCAACTGAGCTACGCCCCCGGACCCCCGCGAGGGTGCGCCATCGTTGCCCTCCCGGACACCGCGCTGGCACACCCCTCAGGAACCGCGCAGTCTAGTCGGGTGTATGTCCGTCGTCAAGCAGAGTTACTGAATCTGTACTAGCGAAAGGCTCCCAGAGGCGTATCTTGCAAGGCTCCCCCCAAATTTGCTCATCCATGAGGACGGCGGGGAGGCCGGCGCCGTAGCCTGGCCAGCCGATCAACTGCTGTTCCGAACGTCGTACCGAACGTCGTACCTAACGCCGCACCAATCCGTCTTCCTGTACAGGGACGAAATTTCGTCCCAAGGTCTCATAGAACGCCATGACTGAAGTCAAGCGGAAGCGCCGTCGTGCGGCCCCCGCGGGCATCGCGCCGAGCGAACCCGAGCGCGATATCCTCGATCAGTATCTCTACGAAGTCAGTACCTATCCGCTGCTCAAGGGCGCGGAAGAAATTGACCTCGCCAAGAAGATCCGTGCCGGGGATCAGGATGCCCTGCAGGAGCTCGTCAAGCGCAATCTCCGCTTCGTGATCTCCGTGGCCAAGAAGTACCAGAACCGCGGTCTGCCGCTCATCGATCTCATCGGCGAAGGCAACGTCGGTCTGCTCACGGCCGCCCGCAAGTTCGATCCCGATCAGGGCGTCAAGTTCATCTCGTACGCCGTGTGGTGGATCCGCCAGGCCATCCTGTCGTCGCTCGCGCGACAGGGGCGCACGGTGCGCGTGCCGCTCAACCGTACCGCCGATCTCTCGCGCATCATCAAAGCGTCGGAAATCCTCCGACAGAAGCTGCGTCGTGAGCCGTCGCCGGAAGAGCTCGCGCAGGTTACCGGCCTCTCGGTCGACGTGGTGCAGTCGCTTGCGGCGCTGAATACCGGTGACGTGCGTCTCGACGCACCCATGGACCCCGATGGGGATCGCTCGCTCATCGAGCGGTTCGTGGCCGACGAAATGCCGGATACCGAAGAGGAGGCCATGAACCGCTTCCTCACCGACGAGATCGAGCAGGCGCTGTCCACCCTGCCGCCTCGCGACGCCAAGGTATTGCGCCTGTACTTTGGCCTGGAAGGCGGCCGCGAGCACACGCTCGAAGAAATCGGCACCATGTTGGGTGTCACACGCGAGCGCGTTCGGCAACTGCGCGATCGCGCGCTCAAGCGCTTGCGTGAGGGCGATGTGGGACGCGCACTCTCGAGCTTTGCCGCCTGATAGCACGCGCGAGACGCAAACACGGCGCCCGGAAAAACGAGGCACCCTCAACGGGTGCCTCGTTCTTTGTCTCGCCGAGTTCTTTCCGCATCACGCGCGGTGCGACATATTTGTGACACGATGATTGAGCTCAAAGATGTCTACAAGGCCTTCGGGTCGAAGCAGGTGCTCTCCGGGTTCTCCCTCGTGGTGAAAGAGGGAGAAACGATGGTCATCATCGGGTATTCCGGCACCGGCAAGTCGGTGGCCATCAAACACATTGTCGGGTTGCTCGAGCCCGACGCGGGCGAAGTGTGGGTGGATGGCGAACGCGTGGATCAACTCTCGCGCAAGAATCTGTACGCGCTCCGCGGCAAGATCGGCTACGTGTTTCAATTCGCCGCGCTCTTCGATTCCATGACCGTCGGCGAGAACGTGGCCATGGGGTTACGGAAGCAGGGCGAGCTCGCCGAGGCGGAAATCGCCGAGCGCGTGAAAGAGGCGCTCGAGCTGGTCGATCTCCCCGACGTACAGAGCCGCATGCCCGCCGAGCTCTCGGGCGGTATGCGCAAGCGCGTCGGCATCGCCCGAGCCATTGCGCTCCGCCCCAAGTACATTTTGTACGACGAACCCACCACCGGCCTCGATCCCGTCACGTCGGCGAACATCGATGCGCTCATGGTGCGCATGCGCGATCAGCTCGGCGTCACCGGCATCGTCATCACCCACGACATGCGCAGCGCGTACACCGTGGGCACGCGCATCGCGATGCTGTATGAAGGCACAATGCGCGCCGTGGGCACGGTGGACGAAATCCAGCATTCGCGCGATCCGATCGTCCGGCAGTTCGTGGAAGGACGCGCGACGCTCGACGACGAGGTGCCCTTCCGCGGCACAGCCGCTACGCCGGCCTGATCGGCGAGTGAAGCGCGCATGACCGGTCGTCGGGAACCGCACGCACGTGCTGGACGCGCCACGCTCGAGACATCGGCCGGTGGCGTGGTGTACCGCATGCACGATGGCGAGCCGCTGTTCCTGCTCATTCGCGACAGCTACCACAATTGGGGATTCCCCAAGGGCCACCTTGAAACCGATGAGTCACCCGCCGCCGCCGCCGTGCGTGAAGTCGAAGAGGAAACCGGGCTTGGCGAGCTGACACTCGACGGTGCAATCGAGACCATTGATTGGTTCTTCCGCTTTCGCGGAAAGCTCGTGCACAAAGTGTGTCATTTTTATCTCATGCACACCGACAGTTCCGAGACCTCACCCCAGCGCGAGGAAGGGATCACGGCCTGTCGCTGGGCACGCTTCGAGGAAGCTACGCGGCTGGTGTCGTACGCCAACGCCCGCAACGTCCTCGCCCGGGCGCACGCCATGGTATGTGGCGAACCGCCCGCTGAGGTGGTCGTCGAAGACTTGATCAACGATCCGGCCGCACCCCCGCGCAAACAGCGGTCGCTGCCGTGAGCGGGGCCTCCAAAGGCAGCGCCGAGCACGCCGTCCCGCTGCCCAACGTCGTGGCGTTGATCAAACGCGATCGCGCCCGCACCATGATCCGCGCCGTGTTTCCTCGACGGCGCGTCCACGTGATCATGGCAAAAACTGCCGCCGACGTTGAAGCGTATCTGGTCAGGCAGCTCATCGACGCCGTGATCGTCGACACCGGTGCCGGCGAGGAAGCGCACCGGCTGGTGGCCCGCGCTGAAGCGTTTCAGAGTGTGCCCTTCGTGCTGGTGACCACCCTGCTCTCAGCCGACGCGCCCTTGGTGGCGCGCGCCGTGGCGTCCGGCGTGGTGGCACTGCTGGTGGAGGGGGTGGACGACAGCGTGGCCCGTGAACTGGTGCTCCGCCGCACGTTCTCGGCACGCTTCGAACGCGCCTTAGCCGTGCCGCCCCCGCAGCTTCACCTGGAAACGCCGCTCCAGCTGGCCGTCTGGCAAAGCATCGTCCGCCGCGCCGGCCGTCCGGTGCGCACGGATCAGCTGGCGCGCGAACTGGGCGTATCCCGGGAACACCTCTCCCGCACATTCGCCGTGGGCCAGGCACCCACCCTCAAGCGGGTGATCGATCTGGTCCGCGTTCTCGCCGCCGCCGAGCTGTCGAAGAACGCCGGCTACGACGTGCGCGACGTAGCCGAGATCCTGGGCTTCGCCAGCTCGTCCCACCTCTCGAGCACCACCCAGCGCCTCGTCGCCGCCCGCGCCAGCAGCCTCACACGCCTCCGAGGAGTGGATTTATTGCTGCGCTTCGAGCAGAGCTAAGAGTTAAGAGCTAAGAGCTAAGAGCTAAGAGCTCAGAGCTTACCGCTCACCGCTTTAAGCTCTTAGCTCTGAGCTCTTAGCTCTTAGCTCTTAGCTCTTAGCTCTTAGCTCCTACTTGCTTCCCCTGTAGTTTGTGATAATTTTCACAAGCTATCCCCGAAAATCGTCACTACCGCTTTAATAGCCCCTGTCTCATGGCCACGCAGACCGCGCTCCGTCCCGGCGAAATGAAGGACATCCTCCTCCGGGAGATCGAGGCGGCTGACCTCAGCGACCTCAATGTCGAAGAAGTCGGCTCCGTTCTCGAAGTGAAGGATGGCATTGCCCGCGTCTACGGGCTCGGCAAAGTCATGGCCGGCGAGATGCTCGAGTTCACCGCCGAGACGAACGAGGTCATCACCGGCCTCGCGCTCAACCTCGAAGAGGACAACATTGGCGCCGTCATTCTCGGCGACTACCTCCTCCTCAAGGAAGGCGACGAAGTTCGCCGGACCGCGCGCACGCTCGAGGTGCCGGTGGGCCCCGAGATGATCGGTCGCGTGGTGGACGCCCTGGGACGCCCGATCGACGGGCTCGGGGAAATTCTCACCACGCACACCCGCAAAGTGGAGTCGCCGGCGCCTGGCATCATTGTGCGTCAGCCGGTCAAGGAGCCCATGCAGACCGGCATCAAGTCGATCGATGCCATGATTCCGATCGGTCGCGGTCAGCGTGAGCTCATCATCGGCGACCGCGGGACCGGGAAGACGGCCGTGGCGATCGACACGATCATCAATCAGAAGGGCCAGGGCGTCATTTGCGTGTACGTCGCCATCGGCCAAAAGGCCTCGACGATCGCGTCGGTGGTGGAGCGGCTGCGTCAGGCTGGCGCGCTGGAGTACACCATCATCGTGGCGGCGTCGGCGTCCGATCCGGCTCCCATGCTGTACATCGCGCCCTACTCGGGGTGTTCGATGGCCGAGTATTTCATGTACAACGAAGGCAAGCCCACGCTGTGCGTGTACGACGACCTCTCCAAGCAGGCTGCGGCGTATCGCCAGCTGTCGCTCGTGCTCCGTCGTCCGCCCGGCCGTGAAGCCTATCCCGGCGACGTGTTCTATCTGCACAGCCGCCTGCTCGAGCGCGCGGCCAAGCTGCGCGAGGACGAAGGGGTGGTGGATGGCAAGAACATCCTGAGGCCGGGTGGTTCGCTCACCGCTCTGCCGATCATCGAGACGCAGGCCGGCGACGTTTCCGCGTACATCCCGACAAACGTTATCTCGATTACCGACGGCCAGATCTTCCTCGAGACCGACCTGTTCAACGCCGGCGTGCGGCCCGCGGTGAACGTCGGTATCTCCGTGTCGCGCGTTGGCGGCGCGGCACAGACGAAGGCGATGAAGAGTGTCGCCGGACGCCTGCGCCTCGATCTGGCGCAGTTCCGCGAACTCGAGGCGTTCTCGGCGTTCGCTTCAGATCTTGATGCGGCCACAAAGCGCCAGCTCGATCGCGGCGCGCGCACCGTCGAGATTCTGAAGCAGGGCCAGTATCAACCGATGCGGGTTGGT
>JBBQUH010000009.1:0-92355 GCA_038212625.1 Gemmatimonadales bacterium
GGTGGGACCGTCCGTCCCTTGTTGGACGCCATCTGAAACAGCGAGCTGGCATTCCCGAGTGCCCGGATCTCCCGGATCTGCACCGTTTTCGCGGTATCATCGGGCGCCGCCGTGGAGTCGAAGAAGGCGAACACGCTGTCCCCTCGCAACATATCCCGATCCTCTGACACCATGCGGGTCGTATCGGGCACGCCGAGCGCGATCGCCCGCCCGACTGCCCGCACCTGCCGGACCTTCTGCTCCGGGAGCAGGATGTGCAGCGAGTCGGCCTCCACGTTCTGCTGCGGCGTTTGGGCCGTGGCTCGGCCTCGCCCAAACGCGAAGGCTTGTGAGATCTTTTGCAGGGTCAGCCGCAGATCGATCCGCTCCGCCTGCATGACGAGATCCTGGCTGGTGGCCGTGGCCTCGTGCAACGCTACCACGCGCTCCAGTTGCCGATTGGTGGAGAAGAGATCGATGGTATCGCCGGTCAGGACAAACGTCTGGTTGGGATCGGTATTGTTGATGCGGGCGCCGCGCACCAACCGTGCGCGTTCCGTGATCTTGTCAAAGGACGAGGAGTCGGAGCGACCTTCGATCGCGTCGCGGGTGATCACGACATTCCCCCACGCGAGGAGCAGCGTATCGCCGCGATCTTCAAAGGTGTTGGCAATAACGATCACTGGCGCCCCAGGCTTTCCGGTGCTGTCCTTCTCGATCAAACGGGCCGTCGGACGTCCGGGCGCGAGCATACGCGCCGCTGACACGCCGGGCACCTCGCGATAGTACTCCATGTTGGGGCCAGTGAACGTGCTGCCGGTGGCCAGCTGCGTCAGGACGACGTTACCGTCCGCATACAAACGCCCTTCGCGGGTGAAATACGTTGCCCGAGCCGCCGTCAGTCGCATCTTACCCGGTTCTTCGAACGACACGTTGCCATACAGGTTGATGATGCCGGCGTCTTGAAACTGCTCCGCGCTATCCGCCTGAATCCGATTGTTTTCACCTTGGCAGTGTCCGATGAACCCGCCACCGATAAACGTGTTCGCGGATACGTCGGAGACCCGGCTGTACATGAACCGTGTTTCGGGCGGTGAATCCGCGAAGTCGAGAACACATGGACGACTCGCCGGCGCGGGCGGTTTGTTTGGGGTCGGTCGGGCACCGGGAATTGATGCGCCCGCTGCCTTCGCGACGGCTGCCGCGACGCTGTCGGCCGCCGCCGTGTCAGCCAGCGCCGCCGCGATCTTCGCGGCCGAGTCGGAGATCACAGGCAGCACCGCCGCAGGTGGAACCACCGGGGGTGGGACGGCGGCGGTGTCGCGCGCAGCCGCCACGACGGGAGCGGGCGCAACGCTTGAGGGACCCGCCGCGCGACCGCCGCGACAGCTGGCAACGACCGTGGTGATCGCCAGCAGCAGGGTGAGCGCCCTGAAATGGCTCCTCGTGGGTGATCGCAGCACGAATGCGCGTCCGTTACTTGGTGGGAATCTGTACGGGAGCTACACCCTTGCAGGCGCGCAGGCACTTGAAATTCGTGAGCTGAGGATCGGATTCGAACCCGATTCCCGAGAGCAGACGATCCGGCTCGTTGAGGACAAACGCGCTATCCGTGAACACCTGATTCCGAATCTGGTCAAAGACGACCTGCTGCGATGTCAGGCGCTTCCCGTCCTGGCGCACAATCACCACATCGCCGCGCGCCTCAAGCCGCGACTGGCGGGTATTGTACGTGCCGGCCTTCGACGTCAGGACACCGTCGGGGAGACCCATCGATGTGTAAAAGGTGGCGTTGACGCGGCGTAATTCAAGGCGCGTGCCCTCCTCGTACGTGAACGCCGTATCGCTGAGGAGTAATCCCTTGCTCACGCCGCGATCCTGCATCACCGTCCGAAGCCCGACGATGCGCTGATCTGCGGAATCGGGCAACGCGTTCTTCCGGGCCTTGGAGACGACCGTGGTCTTTTTGCCCGACTGGGAACAGGCGGCCGTTCCCAACACTGCCGCCGCTGCGGCCGCCGCCACGGTAAAACGAGCCATCCGGAACACCGCATGCACCATCAGCTCACTCCGGCGCGCATCAGATCGTGCAAATGCACCACACCCACGAGCTGCTGACTGGCGTCGAGAACCGGCATCGCCATGATGCCATACCTTTCCATCCGATACACTACCGCACTCCCAAGTTCGTGATCATGCGCGAGCCGCGGCGTTGTGGTCATCACCTCTGCGACCCGCAGGCTCAAGACGTCGGCCTGACGCTCAAGTAACCGGGCCAGATCCCCTGCGGTGACCACCCCCGATACGCGCTCCTGTTCCACCACGACGGCCAACCCGCGGCGCGAAGCGAGCAGCATCACGGCCTCCCGCATGGTGGCGTCCGGCGAGAGGATCGACGCGTGGGCGGACTCCATCACGTCCTGTACGCGGGTGAGCAGTCGTCGGCCGAGCGCACCGCCGGGGTGGAATCGCGCGAAATCTTCGGCGCGAAATCCCTTTTCCTGAAGCACCGCCACGGCCAGCGCATCGCCGAGCGCCATGGTCACGGTGGTGCTTGTGGTCGGAGCAAGATCGTGCGGACACGCTTCTTCGCGCACTCCGAGATCGAGCGTCACGTCGGCGTGGCGTGCCAGTCGCGAGGCAGGTGCCGTCGTCATCGCGATGATTCGGACGCCCATCCGCGCGAGCGCGTCAATGAGGCCGAGCAGTTCCTCGCTCTCGCCGCTCTTGGAGATCAGAATGGCGACGTCGTCGGGGCCGACGATCCCGAGATCGCCGTGGACACTCTCCACCGGATGGAGAAACATCGCCGGCGTGCCGGTGGACGTGAACGTCGCCGCCATCTTGCGCCCCACGAGCCCGGACTTTCCGACCCCCGCGACGATGACGCGTCCGTGGCCGCCGGCAATCAAGGCGACGGCTTGGGCAAACTCCGCGCCCAGGGAAGCCTCCGCCGCGCGTAGCGCTTCGGCTTCCAGCGCGAGGACGCGTTTGCCGCGCGCGATACTTGTCTCATGCGTCATCAACCGTGGTCCGGCGCCGGGAGACTGCGGCTCGCGACATACCGCTCGACGGCGTCTGCCCATTCGCCTCGCGCCGCCAACAGTGTTTCGGCAAACTCGCGCACCGCGCCGTACCCCCCACGCGCCACCAGTTGCAGACGAGCCGCACGGCGCACTTCGACGACCGCGTTGCCGACCGCCACCGGAAGGCCCACGTGGCGAAGCACACTGAGGTCGGGGAGATCATCGCCAAGGAATGCGATCTCATCGAGCGTGCAGGAGAATCGGTCGGCGATTAGCCGTAACGCGGCCAGCTTCCGCGCCTGCGGGTCCTGCACCACGGCGTCCACTTCCAACTCCCGCGCGCGCTGCGCCACGCTGTCTGACACGCGTCCGGTGATGATGACGACTTTGAGGCCGCACTCACGCAGCAGTTGTATCCCGAGGCCGTCCTGGATGTCGTATCGTTTCAACTCAAACGGCGCATCGTCACGTACGGGGCCCGGCGATGCGGCGCCGAGG
Organism: Gemmatimonadales bacterium; assembly: GCA_038212625.1. GTDB lineage: Bacteria > Gemmatimonadota > Gemmatimonadetes > Gemmatimonadales > Gemmatimonadaceae > Gemmatimonas. The sequence continues at coordinate 3,504 of JBBQUH010000009.1, forward strand.
TAGATCCCGCCATCGGTGAGCACGCCGTCGACGTCGAGCCCAACAACCTTGATCCGTTGCGCGAGGTCCGGCGCGATTCGTGGCGCGCCAAGCTGCAGCGTCGGTAACTCGTCCGAGAGACGCTCCATCATCGTTGCACGCGATCCCAAATATCCACTAGGCGCGGTATCAGCTCCTGCAGCATGTCGAGCGATAGCATATTGGGACCATCGCTTGGCGCCTGATCAGGTTTAGGATGTGTCTCGAGGAAGAGACCCTGGGCGCCGGCTGCAATGGCAGCGAGGGCGAGCGGCGGAATAAATTCGCGGGCGCCACCGCTGGTGCCGCCGCTGCCCAGACCTGGACGCTGTACGCTGTGGGTCCCGTCGAAGATTGCCGGTACGTCGCACGCCTCCCGCAATCTGGCGAAGCTGCGCATGTCGACAACCAAATCACCGTAGCCGAAAAATGTGCCGCGCTCGGTCACGGCCATCTCGATGGCGTCATGTGCCGCGAGGACCGCACCGGCTTCCACTTTCCGCACCGCGCCGCGCATCCCTTCCGGATGCATCCACTGCCCTTTTTTGACATTCACCGGACGCCCCGTGGCGCCGGCGGCGAGCAGGAGGTCGGTCTGTCGACAGAGAAACGCGGGAATCTGCAGCACGTCCACGACCTGGGCCGCGATCGCACACTGCGCCGGCTCATGGACATCGGTCAGAATGGGGAGGCCGGTGGCCGTCCGCACGCGGTCGAGCGCCGCGAGCCCCGCTTCGAGCCCCGGACCGCGAACGCCGTCGATGTTCGACCGGTTGGCCTTGTCGAAGCTGGCCTTGTAGATGATCCCACCCGGCACGTGTTCGGCGAGCCGTGCGAGCGCCTCGCCCACACGGAGGTTGAGCGCATCATCTTCGAGCTGACACGGACCGGCAATCAGGAAGAGGCGATCGGCCGGGAAGCGAAGATCAGCCATCTTACGCCGTGGGCTCGGTGGAACCTGTACGATGCTGGTACTCGTTGGCGGCCGCAACGAAGCCGGCGAACAACGGATGCGGTCGCAAGGGACGGGACTGCAACTCCGGGTGGAACTGGCAGCCCACAAACCACGGATGCGACGGCAGTTCGATCATCTCCACGAGCGACTCATCCGGGGAGAGGCCGCTCAGACGCATCCCGTGCTCGTTGAACGTATCGCGGTATCGATTGCTCACTTCGTATCGGTGCCGATGCCGTTCGTTGACCTCAGACTGACCGTAAATCGCTTCGGCCTTTGATCCACGCTGCAGGCGACACGGATAGGCTCCAAGTCGCATCGTGCCCCCCTTGTCCGTGAGTTCACGCTGGGTGTCCATCAACGAAATGACTGGATCGTGGCACTCCGGGGCAAATTCGCTGGAGTGGCTGTCAATAAGGCCCAGCACGTGCCGCGAAAACTCAATGATGGCGACTTGCATGCCGAGACAGATGCCGAAGAACGGCAGGTTCATCTCGCGAGCCGCGCGGATTGCTTCCACCATGCCCTCGACACCGCGTACTCCGAAGCCGCCGGGGACGAGCAGGCCGTCGAACTGCGACAGGATCTCGTGGGCCTTCTCACGCGACGTGAACTGGTCACTCGACGTCCACGCGAGGTCAACGCCGATATCGTTGGCGATACCGCCGTGGATCAGTGCTTCCTGTACGCTCTTGTAGCTGTCGATGTAATCGGTGTATTTGCCGACCACACATATCCGGACGCGCTCGCGAGGGTTGGTAATGCGATGCACCATCGTGCGCCACGCGCCGAGATCCGGCGCCGGCGCGGAAAGACGCAGACGCTCCATGACACGTTCGGCAAATCCCTGCTGCTCAAAGGAGAGCGGGATCTCGTAGATCGTCGGTACGTCGGCACTCTCGATCACGGCGCCGTAATCGACATTGCAAAACAGCGCGATCTTGCGCTTGACGTCGTCAGGGAGCGGCTTTTCGCTCCGGCAGATGAGAAAGTCGGGCTGAATCCCGATCTCCATCAACTCCCGCACGGAGTGCTGTGTGGGCTTCGTCTTCACCTCGCCAGCGGCGGCGATATACGGCACGAGCGTGAGGTGTACGAAGATTGCGTTCTCTTTGCCCACCTCGCGGCGGAACTGGCGGATCGCTTCGAGGAACGGCAGCGATTCGATGTCACCGACCGTGCCGCCAATCTCGACCAGCACCACATCGTTACCGGGCGCGATGCGTTTGATGGCGCCCTTGATCTCGTCGGTGATGTGCGGAATCACCTGCACGGTGGAGCCAAGATACTCGCCGCGCCGTTCCTTGGTGATGACGTTGGAGTAGATCCGGCCCGTGGTGATGTTGTTCGCCTGCGAGAGCGGGCGATCGAGGAAGCGTTCGTAGTGTCCAAGATCGAGGTCGGTCTCCGCGCCGTCGTCGGTGACAAACACTTCGCCGTGCTGGAACGGCGACATCGTGCCGGGATCAACATTGAGGTACGGATCGAGCTTCATCATGGTCACGCGGAAACCGCGTTCGACCAGCAGGCGCCCGAGGGAAGCAGCAGCGATGCCCTTCCCCAAAGACGAGACCACACCACCGGTGACGAAGATGTACTTCGGGGTGGTGGACTGCCCGACGTTGGCGTGTGCGGTGGACATCAACAGATTCTCGCGCGAAAAATCGGTGTAAGGTCATCAGCGATCCGGCGACGCCGGATTCGCGCTTCGTATGTGGTCGGTCCAGCGCGCGTTGGCGCGCTCCAAGTCGTCTTCCGTGTCGATACCGGGTGCCGCCGAGGGGACCTCGGCCACCCCGATCGCCAGTCCGTGCGCGAGAGGGCGGAGTTGCTCGAGTCGCTCGACGATTTCCAGCGGGTGCGGCGGCAGGGCCACCCACATTGCCAAGGCTTCCCGGGTGTACGCGTACACGCCCACATGCTGCCGGACGAGTGGTACCAGAACGGCCTCATCCGCTGGGTCGCGCAGGTACGGTATCGGCGCTCGAGAAAAGTACAGGGCGCGGCCAGCGTCAGTGCACACCACTTTGACGATATCGGGCCGATCAAGGTCGCTCCGGGACACGCGGATGGCCGCGGTCCCAATGGGCGCACGCCCTGAAACGACGATATCGATGGCTGCGGCCAATGCTTCGCGGCTGACAAACGGCTCGTCGCCCTGCACGTTCAGAATGACCGCATACTGACGATACACGGACCGCGCGGCGATCTCGGCGACCCGGTCCGTCCCGCTCTGGTGATCATCCGCTGTCAGGAGCGCCGGGATGCCTCGTTCGGCGCACGCCGCCAGCACCTCGGGGTGGTCCGTGGCCACCACACAGGCCGAGGCCACGCCCAGCGCCTGCACCCGCGCATAGACGCGGGCAATGAGCGGCTCGCCCCCAAGGAGGCGTAGCGGCTTTCGCGGAAGCCGGGTCGCGCCGAGGCGCGCCGGGATCACCGCGAGGACAGACATCGCCGTGGTAGCAGGGGCATAGTTGCAGCAAAATTCACGCCAGTTAAGATACGGAATCCGGCGCGCGAAGGCAAACGCGACGTGAGCCAGACACTTTGCTCCCCAGGCATGCCCAATACGTGGTGGTGGATCGCGTTCAACGCGATGGTTCTATTCCTGCTTGCGCTCGATCTTGGCGTGTTCAACCGCAAGGCGCACGCGGTCTCAGTCAAGGAGGCGTTGGGTTGGAGTACCGTTTGGATCTCGTTGGCGATTGGGTTTGGGCTCTGGATCGGTCAGAGCATGGGTCGGCAGTCCATGCTGGAGTTCTACGCCGGCTATCTGGTAGAACAGGCGCTGTCCGTGGACAATCTGTTCGTCTTCATTCTGATCTTCGGCTACTTCCGGATCGAGCCGAAACTGCAGCACCGGGTGCTGTTCTGGGGAATTCTGGGTGCGCTGGTCATGCGCGGCCTCATGATCGGGGCCGGCGCGCTGCTGCTCGCCCGTTTCCACTGGATCATCTACGTGTTCGGCGCATTCCTGGTGTTCACCGGGTTCAAGATGGCGTTCGGTGGAAACAGCCAGATTGAGCCGGAGTCGAATCCGGTCATTCGCTTCGTGCGACGGCTGTTTCCAATCACCACGCAGTTCCACGGGCAGAAGTTTTTCATCCGGGAGACCGTGAACGGCACCGCAGGTCGGCTCGTGGCGACGCCGCTGTTCGTCGTGCTGGCCCTCGTGGAAACGACAGACCTCGTCTTCGCGCTCGACTCGATTCCGGCCATTTTCGGCGTCACCCGCGAGCCGTTCCTGGTCTACACGTCCAATGTGTTTGCCATTTTGGGGCTCCGATCCATGTACTTTGTGCTTGCGGGCGTCATCGGCAAGTTCCACCTGCTCAAGTACGGCCTTTCAGTCGTACTCGCATTTGTCGGCGTCAAGATGCTCCTTTCGGAGTTGCGCCCGATCGGCATTGGCGTCTCGTTGGGCGTAGTGGCGGCCGTGTTGGTGAGCAGTGTTCTCCTCTCGCTCGTCATTCCGCCCCGACCGCACGCCACGCCGATATTGCCTCCCGGCGAATCGGGCTCAGACGGCCGTTGATCGACGCGCGCTGGCCATCTCGAGGAAGTTGGCCAGCAGCGTTTTACCGTGCTCCGTGAGGATCGACTCCGGATGGAACTGGACGCCCCAGACCGGATGCGTCCGATGCTGCAGTGCATGAATCTCGCGGGGATCGTCGTCCGCCACGGCCGTGACCAGCAGGTCGTCCGGCAGCGTGTCGCGCTCAACGATCAGGGAGTGGTAACGCATGACGGCGAACGGCGAGGGCACACCGTCAAAGAGGCCCGTGCCGTCGTGGCGAATCTGCGAGCGCTTGCCATGCATGACGCGGCTGGCGCGGGTGACCACGCCGCCATAGGCCTCACCGATGGCCTGATGTCCCAGGCAGACGCCAAGCAACGGAATGTGCGCGCCGTAGCGCTGAATGACGGCCACCGAGATGCCGGCATCCTTCGGGGCGCACGGCCCCGGCGAGATGACAATGGCGCTCGGAGCCATGGCACCGACGTCGTCCACCGAGAGCGCGTCGTTCCGATGCACGGCAAGCTCGGCTCCCAACTCGCCAAAGTACTGCACGAGGTTGTAGGTGAAGGAGTCGTAGTTGTCGATGACAAGAATCATGGGGGAAGCCTACGGACGCGGGTGAAATTGCCGATGCACACTGCGAAGATACTCACGATCCACGTGGGTGTAGATCTGGGTGGTGGCGATATCTGCGTGACCGAGCATCTCCTGCACGGCACGCAAGTCGGCACCACCCTCCAAGAGATGCGTCGCGAAGGAATGCCGTAACGTGTGCGGCGATACGTGGGTGGTGATGCCGGCCATCTCCACGTACTTCCGGAGAATTTTCCAGGCCCCCATGCGAGTCAACGGTCGCCCCTGACCGTTGAGGAAGAGCACCCCCTTCCCTTCACCGCGCTCGAGCACCGGTCGCAGTTCGCGGATGTATACGGCTACCGCACCGATCGCGGAGCGGCCGATGGGTACGAGCCGTTCCTTGTTGCCCTTCCCCAGCACGCGCACCAATCCCTCGTCGAGCATGACGTCTTTGAGCGCCAGACCGATCCACTCCGACACACGGAGTCCGGCGCCATATGCAATCTCCAGCATGGCCCGGTCGCGGAATGCGAGCCGTTCGTCGAGGCCAGGCGCCGCCAGCAGCGCCAGCACTTCGCCCACGGCCAGCACCTCGGGCAATGTGCGCCAGCGCTGTGGTGAATCGAGTCGCTCCGTGGGGTCGTGAGTCACCAATCCCTCGGCGAGCATGACGCGAAACCAGGTACGCAACGCGGAGATGTTGCGACGGATAGAGCTCCCCGCGAGGCCCAGATCTTTGAGGTGGTAGACGAATTCCCGCAAGATGCCGGGTGTGATCTCCGCTGCCCGCTCCGCGCCCTGCGCGCGGAGGAACGCGGTGCAGCGCAGCACGTCCCGCGTGTAGGCGTCGATCGTACGCGGGGACGCGCCTTCCTCCAGCGCGAGTGCGTCGAGAAATTGTTGGACGTGGAAGGCTCGCCACTGGTCGCGATCCTCCGGTGTCACCGGCTGCGGGAGCTTCACGAGCCGCCATCAGTACGGCGGCGGCGACGCCACCACCACCCCGCCGCACCCAGCAGGAGGACGGCTGCGCCGAGTCCCAACCAGCGCTGCTGCGCGGCAATCTGCGCCAGCACCACCTCGGCGTTGGCGCCCGCACGGAACGCGACCGCGCACACAATCCCGTACCAGACGCCGGAAGCCGCAGTCATCGCGAACGCGGCGCGCACGGCACCGATACGAAACGCTCCGGCCATCGGCGGGACGACCGCTCGCACACCGGGGAGAAACCGGCTGATCGCGACCGCCGTCATTCCCTGCGTGGCGAGGCGCGTCGTAAAGCGCTCGGTGGCTTCCTGCGTCATCATCTGCGGAAAGCGGCCCCGCAGCCATGGCACTCCGAAGCGATAGCCCAGTCCGTACATCAGCATCGCACCGCCGACGTTGCCGACCATCGTTGCCGTCCACACGCCAATGGCGGATCCGTTGCCGTGTGCCGCCACAAAGGCACCGAGCGCGATGACGGTATCGGCGGGTAGCGGTGGGAAAACATTCTCCGCAAATGCCGCGAGCAGCAAGGTCGCGTACAGCAGTGGCGCGGGCAGCGTCCCCAGCCACGCCAAGAGGTCCATCATCCCCGTGACAATCGCAGCACGGTGGCCGTGGCAATCACGGCGAGCCCTTCTCCGCGGCCGATCCAGCCCATGCGCTCGTTCGTCTTGCCCTTGATGAACACCTCGTCGCTCGCGACGCCGAGCGCTGCCGCGAGACGCTCGCGCATGGCGGCGCGATGCGGACCGATCTTGGGTTGTTCGGCGACCACGGTCACGTCGACGTTGCCGATGACCCAGCCGCGCTCGTGCAGTCGGCTCACGGCTGCCGCCAGCATATCAATCGAGTCTTTCCCTTTGTTGGCAACATCCGTATCCGGAAACAGCTCGCCGATATCTCCAAGCCCCGCCGCGCCGAGAACGGCATCGGTGACGGCGTGACAGATGGCATCGCCGTCGGAGTGTCCCGCGCAGTGCATGTCGGCGGGGACGTCGATGCCACCCAGTCGCATCGGGCCTCCCTCGCCGAAGCGGTGCGAGTCATAGCCGATCCCAACACGCATCGCCGGCGCGACGTCTGCGCTGTCTTTGCTCACGCCCCTACCAGAGCCGGTTCGTCGTCCAGGATGCTGTAATCCTGACGCCGCCGCGCGGACGTGAATCCTGCGTCAGTGATGAGCTGTTCGAGTTCTTCGGTGGTGGTGCGATGCGTGGTGTTTGCCGCCGACACCACGTTCTCCTCAATCATCAATGAGCCGAAGTCGTTGCAACCGTAGCGCAGCGCCATCTGGCCCACCTTCATCCCCATCGTGACCCAGCTGGACTGCAGGTTGGGCACGTTATCGAGCACGATGCGCGACAGCGCGACGGTACGCAAATACGTGATCGCGTCAGTCTTGGGCATGTGCGACATCGAGGGCGTGTTCTCAGGCTGCAACGGCCATGTGATGAACGCGGTGAACCCACCGGTTCGCGCCTGCAGGTCCCGCACGCGTTGCAGATGCTCGATCCGTTCCGCCAGCGTCTCACCGATACCGTACATCATGGTAACCGAGGTCTTCATTCCCTCGTTGTGCGCCAACTCCATGATCTCCAACCAGCGATCGGCGCCCGCCTTTTTGGGCGCGGCGATATCCCGTACGCGCTGCACCAGAATCTCGCCACCGCCGCCGGGGATGGAATCCAGTCCAGCCGCCTTCAGCTCACGAATCACATCGCGCGCGTCCATGCGAAAGCGCGTGGAGAAAAAGTCCACCTCGCTCGGCGAGAAGCCATGAATATGAATGGGATGATTCCGCTTGATGTAGCGAAGCAGATCGAGATACCACTCGAACGGGATGTACGGGTTGTGTCCACCCTGAATGAGAATCTGCACACCGCCCAGTGCCTTCGTCTCCTCGATCTTCTCGCCGATCTGCTCGAAGGACAGCGTGTAGCCTTCCGCGTGCTTGGGTCGGCGATAGAACGCACAGAAGCCGCAATCGGCTACACAGACATTCGTGTAGTTGATGTTGCGGTCGACGATATACGTGACGACGCCGGACGGATGTTTGGCTTCGCGCACGCGGTCGGCTTCCATGCCGAGTTCGAGGAGCGGCGCGTTGGTGTAAAAATCGAGAAGATCACGCATCGGATAAACGCTCTTGGAGTTCGGGGGAACTCAGGCTGCGGGCAGAAACGCGAGGGTTCCGTCAGGGACGCGTCCGGCCAACACCAAACGGCGGAAGAACTCCGTCAGGCCGGCAAGATGCGGATACGAAAGGCGGTAATCGAGACCATCAAAATATTTGGCGCAGGTTGCGCGTGGCACGCCGGTCGCGAGCGCCGCTTGCGCAGCAAGGCTGTCGAGATGCGCCAGACCCCAGTCACGCGACGCGATGAGGGACGCATGTGCGGAAAGGGCCGCGTGCACCGGCGTACTGCGCTGGGCGACCCAGACCGCGAAGACAAACGGCAGGCCGGTCCATTGCTTCCACACCGATCCAAGGTCCTCACGCCATGGATAGCGCGCGGCCCACGGGCCGCCCCGATTGGCCTCGTCGAAAAGGCGGAGGGCGGCGTCGCCGATCACCAGACGCGCGGCATGCGGTTCGTCGTCGAAACGATTGACGTCCACCAGCTCGGCATCGCCCGGCACAAACTCCGGGCGGCAGCGCCAGACGTGCTCGAAGAGCAGCTCCAGCAACGCCACCGACGTCATCGAACTCCTGCTCACGATCACGCGCTGACCGCCGAGGGTCTCCGGGGCCTGACGGCTGAACAGCATGACACTTTGTACCGGACCGTCACAGCTGATCGCCAACTCGGGCAGCAACAGATAGCGCGATGCGTCCCGGGCATACTCCACGGTGGACACCACACTCACGTCCAGCGTTCCCTGAGCCATCTGCCGGTTGAGCGCCGTGGGAATCCCGTCGACCAGCTCGCCGTTGAGGGGTACGATCTCGCGATCAATGCCCCCGTACACGGGATAGCAGTTGATGTAGGGAATCCGACCGATGCGGAGCATTCGCCGGCTAGCCCGCCGCGCCGACCAACGCGACCTCGTCCGACGCGCCCTGCTCGTGGTCGTCGAACTCGCGCAGGACGCGATACAACGAGTCGCGTTCGGCCGGACGCTTGCCCGCACCGCGAATGAGCTCCAGCAACTGCGGAAGCGTCATGCCCTGCGGCGTGTGTGCCCCCACGGCGTGATAGATCTTCTCCCGCACCACCGTCCCTTCGATGTCGTTGACACCGAAGTGCAGCGCGATCTGGGTAACGGCTGACGTGACCATGATCCAATGCGACTTGATGTGCTCGAAGTTATCGAGGAACAGACGGCCCACGGCCAGATTGCGCAGATCGTCGAAGCCCGTGCTCGCGGTGCCCTCGCGACCGAGTGTCTTGCCCAGCTCGTTGTCGTCGGGGTGGTACGCCAGCGGGATATACGCCAGAAAGCCCCCGGTCTCGTCCTGCAGATCCCGGAGCATGTTGAGATGCTGCATACGGTCTTCCACCGTTTCGACGTGGCCGTACAGCATGGTGCAGTTGGAGCGGATACCCAGGCGATGCGCGGTGCGGTGCACCTCGATGTACTCGGCACCACCTAGCTTTTTATCCGCGATGACATCGCGCACGGCCGCACTGAACGTTTCGGCGCCGCCACCAGGTAGCGTGTCGAGCCCGGCATCACGCAGCGCGATTAACACATCTTCCGTCGACATCTTTTCGATGCGCGCGATGTGCGCGATTTCCACGGCGGTCAGCGCCTTGATGTGCACCTGCGGATGGCGCTCCTTGAGCGCGCGGAACATGGCGCTGTAGTACGCCAACCCCGCCTTCATGTCGAGGCCGCCGACGATGTGGAACTCGCGCGTGATGGTCCCATCCGCCCGATCCGATTCGGCCAGCACCTGCTCCAAGGTGTAGCGGTACGCGCCCTCTTCCTTCGGCAACCGCGCATACCCACAGAACACACATGTCGTGCGCAGAACGCAGACGTTGGTCGGATTGATATGCTGGTTCGAGGCGAAGGTGACCCGATCGCCGTGCCGCGCGCGATTCGCCGCATCCGCCATCGCGCCCACCCCTAGCAGATCGGGCGAGCGAAAGAGCGTGACACCGTCTGCGATGGACAAGCGCTCACCGGCGATCAGGCGCTCGCCGATGGGGCGAAGCGCCGGGTCGCGCAGCTGGTCGAGATTGAATGCAACAGGAGTCGGCATCAGGACGCACTCGGGCAAGGATACGATCTGCAGGCACAGACCTTCACCATGATGAACGCCCCGACGGGCCTAGTCGTGCCACCGTCGGAGCGCAATCGACGCATTGTGCCCGCCAAAACCCGAGCTGTTGGACAGCGCGACGTTCACATCGCGCGCACGGGGCGTGTTCGGTGTGTAGTCGAGGTCACACTCGGGGTCCGGCGTGTGATAATTGATCGTGGGAGGAATCATGCTGTCGCGCATGGCCAGTGCGCAGGCGATGAACTCTACAGACCCCGCTGCGCCCAGCATGTGCCCGGTACACGATTTTGTGGAGCTCACCGACAGTACGTGCGCGTGATCACCAAACACCGCCTTGATCCCCTTTGATTCGTTCGGGTCGTTGAGCGGCGTGGAGGTTCCGTGCGCGTTGATGTAATCTATGTCGGTCAGCGCGAGGCCGCCGTCGGCAAGCGCACCGCGCATGGCCCGCTGGAGCCCCTCGTGGGCCTCAGGCTGCCCCGTGAGGTGATAGGCATCGCCGGTCGCCCGGTAGCCGACCACTTCCCCGTAGATGCGCGCACCGCGACGTCGAGCGTGCTCCAACTCCTCGAGCACCACCACGCCGGCGCCTTCGCCCATCACGAAGCCGTCGCGATCCTTGTCGAACGGTCGCGACGCACCTTGCGGATCGTCATTGCGGCTGGAGAGCGCCCCCATATTGGCGAACCCGCCAATAGACATCGGTGTCACGGCCGCTTCGGCACCGCCGGCGATCATGACGTCGGCGTCGCCGTACTGGATGATCCGGAACGCATCACCGATCGCGTGAGCGCTGGACGCGCACGCCGACACCGTGGCGTAATTCGGCCCTTTGGCCTGCAAGCGCATCGAGACAATCCCCGCCGCGATATCGCCGATGAACATGGGAATGAAGAATGGGGAAATCTTGCCCGGTCCCAGCGTGCGGTACACGTCATGCTGGTCTTCGAAGCTCCGGATTCCCCCGATGCCACTGCCAATGATCACGCCCATCGATTCGGGCACCACCGACCCCGGCGTAATCCCGGCGTCCGCTACGGCCTGCAGCGACGCCGCCATCGCATACTGTGCGTACAGATCGGCGCGCTTCGCTTCCTTCCGCTCCATGTACGCGAGCGGGTCGAATCCCTTGACCTCGCACGCGAAGCGCACCGAATACGTGCTGGCATCAAACTTTGTGATCTCGCTACCGCCTGATACGCCGGCGAGCAACGCCTGCCAGGTCGTCGCCACGTCGTTGCCGACCGGCGTAACGGCACCAAGCCCCGTAACGACGACCCGCCGGCGCATTAGCCCCCGACCTTGGCCTCGAGGTAGGCGACCGCGTCACCCACCGTGCGAAGCTTCTCGGCGTCTTCGTCCGGAATGTCGATGTTGAATTCCTTTTCGAACTCCATCACGAGCTCTACGATGTCGAGCGAGTCGGCACCGAGATCCTCGATGAAGCTGGCCTCGGGCGTGAGCTTCTCGCGCTCCACTCCGAGCTCCTTTTCAATGATATCCTTGATCTTCGACGCGTGATCCGACATGAGAACCGTTCCTCTGGGAATTGTTTGAAAAGGGAGAATGGGGGGAACTTAGCGATGACACCGCGCGGCAGGGAGGGTCCGAGGCGTCCTCGTTCCACCCAGCCCACCCGACCTACATCACTAACCCGCCATCCACAACAAATACCTGCCCGGTCACGTACCCGGTCAGGTCGGACGCAAGCACCGCCACCATACTTGCAATGTCATCGGGCGTCCCCAACCGTTCCAGCGGGATACCCGCACTTATTGTCGCTTTGGCCTCGGCGCTCATCGCGGCCGTCATGTCGGTCTCGATGAAGCCCGGCGCGACCACGTTGGCCAGCACATTGCGCGATGCGAGCTCCTTGGCGATCGACTTCGTCATGCCAATCAACCCGGCCTTGCTGGCCGCGTAGTTGACCTGACCCTTGTTGCCGATAATCCCGACCACGCTGGCCACGTTGATAATCCGCCCCCAGCGTCGCTTCATCATACCGCGGGCCGCCGCCCGGCACGTGACGAAGGCGCCGCGCAGATTGGCGTCGATCACCGCGTCCCAGTCATCGTCCTTGAGACGTACCATGAGGTTATCACGCGTGAGCCCGGCGTTGTTCACCAAGATGTCCAGCTGCCCGAAATCCGCTTCCACCGCCGCCACCAGTGCGGCGGCCTGCGTCGCGTCGGACACGTCTACCGCATAGCCGCGCGCCACCACGCCGTGCGCGTCCGCGATCGCCGCAGCGACGGCCGCCGCGCGATCCGCGTCGCGACCAGTCACCGCGATCTGGGCGCCAGCACGGGCCAGCGTCTCCGCAATCGCGCGACCGATGCCACGCGTGGAGCCCGTCACCAAGGCCACGCGCCCGTGAAGCGATATCTGAAGACCCGGCGCAGGGGTCGAGGGGGTTGTCATGATAGGTGCTCTCAGGCGGGTTGTGACGAGACAGCGAGTAGTCGCTCAATATCCGCCACGCTCCCGCAACTGGCGGTGGCGATGGAGGGCGCGATCCGTCGTGCGAGGCCGCACAGCACACTCCCGCTCCCGATTTCGAGAAACGTAGCGTCAGGGTAGGCCGCCGCGAGTGCGGACATGACGGCGGTCCATCGCACGGGGACAGTCAGCTGTTCGATCAGCAGCGCCCGCGCCCGCGTCGGATCGGTGACGGACTCGGCGTTGACATTCGCCACGACGGGAAATCCTGGACTGGCCCACGTCGCCGAATCCAGCGCCTCGCGCAATCCGGGCACGGCGGGCGCCATCAGTGGCGAATGAAAGGCGCCACTGACGGGGAGCGGCAGGCTGCGTTTGGCGCCGGCCTCCTTGGCCAGCACCATGGCCCGCTCTACTCCCGCCACCTCGCCGGAGATCACCACCTGCTCTTCACTGTTGTAGTTCGCCGGCACCACCAGTCCCGCCTCGGCTGAGGCCTGCACACACAGCGCGTCGATTGGCGTGCTCAGCACGCCGAGAACGGCGGCCATGGCCCCCGGGCGCGCCACGCCCTGCTCGTACATCAACGTGCCGCGACGGCGAACGATGTGTGCTGCGTCGGCAAGTCCCAGCGCACCTGCCACGTGGTACGCCGAAAATTCGCCGAGGGAGTGACCAGCCGCCGCCACTACTTGACTTCCGAGGGTGTCCCGCAGCAGGGCCCACACGGCGGCACTGTGTGCGAGCAATGCCGGCTGCGCGTTCAGGGTTCTCGTGAGATCACCGGCAGGCCCCTCGAAGGCGAGTGCGGAGATCGCCGCACCGACTGCGTCATCGACCTCGCGAAACGTGTCGCGTGCCGCAGGAAACGCCTCATAGAGATCTTTCCCCATTCCAACTTTCTGCGACCCCTGACCGGGGAGCAGCAGGACATAGTTCATCGACATTTCGAGTGAGGGAATCGGCAGGCGGCGTTTAGAAGCGCACGACGAGCGATCCCCACGTGAATCCTGCACCGAACGCCGCAAACAAGACTGTGCTCCCTTCCTTCACCCGCCCCTGCTCGATGGCGTCACTGAGCGCGATAGGGATTGAGGCCGCGGAGGTGTTGCCGAACCGATCCACGTTCACGAATACCCGATCCATTCCGATGCCCGCATTTTTGGCAGTCGCCTCGATGATGCGAATGTTCGCTTGGTGAGGAATCAGCAGGTCGACATCAGCCGCCGTTATCCGGGCGGCGTCGAGCGCGCGATCGGTGGCTTCGGCCATCGAGCGGACGGCATGCTTGAAGACCTCCCGACCGGCCATTCGCACATACTGTCGCTTCTGCGCGAAGACTTCGGGAGTGAACGGCTCGGCGCCGCCGCCGGCCGGCCGCCACAACAACTCCGCGAGCGCGCCATCGGACCGCATAAACGAGGAGAGAATTCCCTTGTCCTTCTGGCCGCCCTTGGCTCGGCGCAGCACCGTCGCACCGGCGCCGTCGGCAAAGAGAATGCACGTATTGCGGTCGGTCCAGTCGACGATCGCACTCAGCTTCTCGGCGCCGATCACCAGTACGGTATCCGCGCTCCCGCTGGCGATCAGCGAATCACCCACAATGGCGCTGTAGAGCCAGCCCGAGCAGGCAGCGGCCAGATCAAAGGCGGCTGCACGCGTGCACCCGAGCGCGGTCTGAATCTCGACGGCGGTCGCGGGCAGCAGGTGGTCCGGCGATGCCGTACCGAGCACGATGACATCGATTTCCCCTGGCTGGACACCTGCCTTGGCCATCGCCTGCCGCGAGGCCTCGGCCGAGAGCGAGGTCAGCGACTCGCCGTCCTTGGCGATGTAGCGCTGCTTGATTCCGGTGCGTTCAATAATCCACGCATCGTCCGTTTCAATCCCCATTGCCGCAAGGTCGGCGTTGGTGACCACTTGCTTGGGCACCGCGTGCCCCGTACCAGCGATGTATGAATACGGACGCTTCACGCGGTGCTCTCTAGGGTGGCGCCGAGTGCGGTCGGAATCGACTCGGCCAGTCGGCGTCCGATTTCGTCGGTCATCCCGGACTCGTAAGCACGCAAGGCGACGAAAATCGCGTTCTTGATGGCACGCGGAGAACTACTGCCGTGCGAAATGATCGATACGCCACGCACGCCCAGCAATGGCGCACCGCCGTGCTCGTCCGCATCGAGCTGCTTGAGCGAGCCGGCGATCTGACGCGCATCGAGGCCGGCGACCTGCGAGACCATGCCGATCAACATCGGGCCAATGCTCTCGTAGAACTTGAGCAGGACATTGCCGGTAAACCCGTCGCAAACGACCACATCAATCAGCCCGCGATCGCAACGGCCGTTCGGGATGTCGCGCCCTTCGATGTTCCCGAGAAAGTTGAGGCCCGCGCCGAGGAGGCGTTGGTGGGCTTCTTTGACGACGGCGTTGCCCTTCTCGGGTTCTTCGCCGATCGAGAGCAACCCAATGGCCGGGTTCTCCCGTCCGAGGAGCGCGCGCGCATACACGGTGCCGATGCGCGCGAACTGAACAAGCTCTTCGGGGGCGCAGTCTACGTTGGCGCCGGAATCAAGCACTAGGACCGGCGCCAGCGCCGTCGGAAAGAGCGTGCCGATGGCCGGTCGAGTGAGTCCCGGAAACAATCGCAGCTGCATGAGCGAGGCGGCCATCTGCGCGCCCGTGTTGCCGGCGGAGACAAAAGCCTGCGATTGCCCGTCGGCCACCCGTTTGAGGCCCACGACCATGGAACTCTTGGTCTTCCCTCGCAGCGCCACTGACGGCTTATCGGTCATTTCGATCACGTCAGGCGCGTCTATGATAGCAACGCGCGCACGGTGTCCCGCGAGTTCCACGAACTCAGCGGACAGCAGTTGTTCGAGCTCCGCCTCAAGCACGGCAGCACGGCCAACCAAATCGATGTGATGCTCTGGTGGGAGCGCCCCAAGAGCGTGGAGGGCGCCCGCGATGGGAGCCCGGGGGGCGTGGTCGCCCCCCATGGCATCCACGGCGATGCGCGCCAAGTTTACGCTTCCTGAGCGGTTACTCGCTGCTCACCGGCGTAGAATCCGCAGTCCGCGCAGACGCGGTGCGGACGCTTCATCGTACCGCATTGCGGGCACGTCTGAATGACGATGGCGGGAGCGACCTTGTGCGTGTTGCGGGCGCGCTTCCGCCGCTTGGATGTACGGCGCTTGGGTACGGCCATGGGACTCTGACCTGAACGTTCGAGACAAGAAGAACCGTCAGGCGTCAGACCCGCGCAGATCGCGCAGGCCGGCCCAACGGGGATCAGTGGCCGGGGCACACGAACACTCCCCGGTATTGCGATCGGCACCACAGCTGGGACAGAGCCCCTTGCAGTCCTCACGGCACAACGCAAATCCTGGAACGGCTAACAGCCATTCCTCGCGCAGTGCCGGCCGAAGATCGAGTTCACGCATACCCGCCGGGATCTGGATCACGTCCGCTTCGTCTGCTTCCTCGATTCCTGAAGTAGCAAACACCAGCTGTACGTCCTCCGCGACCACCGCCGAGGTTCCCGCCGTCAGGCACCGCCTGCAGGAGGTTACCGCTGCCCCGTCGAACCGACCGCTGAAATAAAAGCGACCCGGACCCGCGCCCGAGAGACGACCCGTGACATGCACCCCGTTCCCCAGCGGACGCAAATCTGTCGACTCCCACACCGGATCCGCAGTTTCGAGCACACCATCAACGCTCTCGGCGCGGGCTTCCAGACTGCGGATGTCAAAAGACAGCATAGCCCAGTAACGTAGAGAGCCAAGGCCCGTCACACAAGGCCCACCCGCGGAAGGACACCACCCGAGCGTGTCGTCCAAGTCTCACGGCGATGCAGAGTTAGCAAGCAGACGGCCTCAGCTGGCGAGGACGTCCGCCTCAGCGAAGAAGAACGCCGCTTCCCGAGTGGCATTTTCGTCGGAGTCTGAGGCATGAATCGCGTTCTTGCCCTTCGATTCCGCATAGAGCTTCCGCACCGTGCCCTCGGCCGCTTCGGCCGGGTCCGTCGCACCGATGACGGTACGCAATGTGGCGACGGCGTCCTCGCGCTCCAGTACCAGCGGCATACACGGGCCGCTGGTCATGAACTCGACGAGCTCGCCGAAGAAACCACGCTCACGATGGACACCGTAGAACTCGCCGGCCTGTGCAATGGACAAATGCAGGACCCGCGACGCTTTGACGGTAAAGCCCGACTGCTCGAGCAGGGCGATGATCAGGCCGGCCTTCCCGTTGGCGAAGGCATCCGGCTTGATGATGGTAAGGGTGCGACGACCAACCATGAGTCAGTATCCGATCAATGGGCGAACGCTAGCCCCGCGGAGAAGACAACCGATCAGTCGGTCATCGTTCACCACGGGGACGCGGTCGACGTCTGTAGTTGCGCAGCAGGGACGCCACCTCCCCGGCGAGCGGAAGATAATGAATCCCGAGATCGCGCAAGAGCTCACGCTCCGGCGGGTGAGACGGCTTACAGGCGCGCTTTGATCAGCTCAACAAAGTCGACCGGTCGTTGAGCGACGCCCATACCGGCGGCCTTGAACGACTCGATCTTCTCGGCTGCCGTGCCCTCCGACCCCGAAATGATCGCGCCCGCATGGCCCATGCGGCGACCCGGCGGTGCGGTCTGACCGGCGATGAAGCCGACCACCGGCTTCTTCATGTGGGCCTTGATGAAGGCGGCGGCTTCCTGCTCGTCGGTGCCACCGATTTCCCCCATCATCGCGATCGCTGTGGTGTGCGGGTCCGCTTCGAACGCCGCCAGACAATCGATGAAGTTGGTGCCGTTGATCGGATCGCCGCCGATGCCGACGCACGAGCTCTGCCCAATCCCGGCCTTCGTGAGCTGATTGACGATCTCGTAGGTGAGTGTCCCCGAGCGACTGACCACCCCCACGTTGCCGGGCATGCAGATGCGGCCTGGGATGATGCCGACCTTCGACTGGCCCGGCGTGATGAGCCCCGGACAGTTCGGGCCGATCAAGCGTGCGCCGTGCTCCTTCACGTACGGGTACACTTTCGTCATGTCCAACACGGGCACGCCTTCGGTGATGCACACGATGAGCTTCACGCCTGCCGCCGCCGCCTCCATCATCGCATCGGCCGCGAACATCGGCGGCACATAGATCACGGAGGTGTTCGCGCCGGTCGCCTGCACGGCGTCATACACCGTGTCGAAGATCGGCACACTGCCGTCGAACTGCTGACCGCCCTTGCCCGGCGTCACGCCGGCGACGACCTGTGTGCCATACTCGATCATCTGCCTGGCGTGGAACGATCCGTCACGTCCCGTGATCCCCTGCACGATGAGCTTGGTCCCATTGTCGATGAAGATGCTCATGCGGCCGCTCCCTTCGTGGCGAGTTCAACGGCCCGCTGCACGGCCGCGTCCATGTCGTTGGACGCAGAGAAGCCGTTCTCCTGCAGAATCTTCACGGCAATCTCCTCGTTGGTGCCGGTGAGTCGAATAACAATCGGCACGGTGAGCGGATTTGCCTTGGTGGCGGTCACGATCCCGTTGGCCACGTCATCGGTGCGCGTAATGCCACCGAAGATGTTGAACAGAATGCATTTCACGTTCGGATCCGACGTGATGATGCGCAGCGCATTGACGACCTTCTCGGGATTCGACGAGCCGCCGATATCCAGGAAATTGGCCGGATCACCGCCGTAATACTTCACCAGATCCATCGTGGCCATGGCGAGACCGGCGCCATTTACGACGCAGCCGACATTGCCGTCCAGCTTGATAAAGGTCAGGTTCGCCTTGCGCGCGTCCACTTCGCTGGGCGCTTCCGATGCGTCATCGCGCAGCGCGGCGATCTCCGGACGACGATCCAGTTCGTTGTCGTCGATTACCATCTTGCCGTCCACCGCGATCAGTTCCCCCGTCGGGGTGAGGACCAGCGGATTTATCTCCGCGAGCGAGCAGCCGGCATCCATGAACGCCGCGTACAACTGCTGCATGATCTTCGCGGCCTGTCGCGCGAGCTTGACATCCGTGAACAGGAAAAACCCCATGCGCATCGCTTCAAACGGCAGCAAGCCGTAGCGTGTGTCCACGGGATGATAGAGGATTTTCTCGGGTGTGCTCGCCGCGACTTCCTCAATGTCAATCCCGCCGGCGGCGCTGACCATGAACACCGGCTTCTTGGTCGCGCGATCCACGATGATCCCGACGTAGGCTTCGGAGCCGATGTCAGCCGCGATGGTCACGAGCACCTTCTCCACCACGAGATCCTTGATGGTCATGCCAAGGATCGCGGTGGCCTTTTCCTTTGCGGCATCCGGCGTGGGGCAGAACTTGACGCCGCCCGCCTTCCCGCGGCCACCGGCGTGCACCTGCGCCTTGACCATTACGGCCGCGCCATAGCGCTGCGCGATGGCTTCCGCCTGTTCCGGCGTCGTGGCGATCTCGCCGGGCGGAATCGGCACACCGGCCGCTCGCAACAGCTCTTTCGCCTGATATTCATGTAGGTTCACGCGCTTCTCCGAATCGAGGGGTACTGAGAGTTCACTGCAAGGTGGTCGCGCGTGGCGCCGACCACTCGTCGGCACTCCACGCGCGCCCGTTCATGGTGCATACCGTGAACCGTCGGCAGGCATCACGGCCGCGGTTCCCGCGGCGGTCGTCCCAAAACGCGTCCCAGACTATCAAAGGCGATTCCAAATCGTGCCCAGTCGCCGCGGCGCGACGCCTCGCGCATCCTATCGTACAGACGGCTTGCTTCGTTGGTCGCCGGAGGCTCGGCGACCTCCGCCATCCCCGCAACATCAGAAACCGGTGGACGTCCGACGGGTCTCAGGCCGATGCTACGTAGCGCCGCGTCAAGCGTCGAGCCGATACCCACTTGCGAGCCATCGGTCACGCCCACGTGGGTGATCCGGAATTCCTCATCGCGGCGGAGGCTATGCACCGCTTGGACGAGGAGGACCCCGCGCATGGTCATGAGCGCGTGCGCACGACTGCGCTGAGTCGGCGGAGCGATGCCCGACGCGTTGGCCGTCGAATCGCGCACGCTGTCGAGACCGGCAGCGAGCTGCGTCGTCAATGTTTTCCAACGTGATCGCGGGGCAGACGTGGTGTCCCACCACGTGCCGCCATCTGCGCCGCCGGTGATCGTGGCGATACCTCCGATCTGATCGCCGGCGTCGATCAAGGCGATACTCCAGGCTGCTCGGGGGCCATTGGCGCCGAACACGGCGTGCGGAGCCGGCAATCCGCCAACGAACGCGCTGTCGGGGAGCTGACGTGGAAGCGAGCCGCCCCGACGTGATCCATAGCGGGCAAAGGTCCGAAGCTGCGCGATGGCGTGATCGGTGGCCGGGGGGAGCTGGCGTAGCA
The DNA here is from genome assembly GCA_038212625.1 of Gemmatimonadales bacterium. Lineage (GTDB taxonomy): Bacteria > Gemmatimonadota > Gemmatimonadetes > Gemmatimonadales > Gemmatimonadaceae > Gemmatimonas. Next base: position 23,590 of record JBBQUH010000009.1, read on the forward strand.
GCGCCGTGGGCAACTCACCGGGCGTCGCGAAGAGACTGGGCAGACGCGCCCGCCACGTGCGGACCACCGGGTCGGGCGCCGCGGCTTCCACAAGGCGGACGACGCCGGTTTCCGCATCCACCACCGCCGTGGCCGCAGGCCGAAAATAACTGAACACGCTGCCTGCAATCTGCCAGTGCTGGCTCAGCGGAAAGCGATCCGACGCGCTGTACAGCGACACCGCCCAAAACAGGCGCCCCTCGTGGCTGATCGCGGCGATCTCGCTCCCCTGCACCAGCACCGGCGCCAGCTGCGCAATCCGGTCACGTACCGAACGTCGGGTCAGCAGCACGGGGGGGCCAAAGCGCACGGTATCAGCGCGCAGGAGTGACGGGTCGCGAAGCGCCCACGCGTGGGCGACGCGACGCCACGTCGACCTGAGTTCGACGCCCTGCGCCGGACTATTCCCCGCCCGCAGCAGATGCCCGGTGATATCCGGACCGACGTGCGGTTCATCGACGGCGCCGGTGTCAGATCGCAAAACGCCAGGGGCCCGGGTTTCGCGCCATTGCGGGCGCGTGCCATCGGCCACCGTCACCGTCCACGCGCCAGAATCAAACACCGGACGTCGTACCAGCAGCGCACCAATGGTGGAATCCGGAGACTCGTTCACGATCGTCGAGAGACTGACCAACGGATCACCATCGCGCACGGCACCCTGAGCGCGCGTAACCGGCGCGGCGCGGCGGATCATCGCCCCATCCCACAGCGATACGACGCGCGGCAGCGTGCTCGGATCCAAGCGCAACGCGGCCTGAGCGGCTCCGTCGTCCGACACGTCGCGAATCCCGTCCACATGAAACGCTCGACGGCTGACGAGCGCGCGCATCGCGACATAGTCCGCATCTCGCACGGCGGGATCGCCCAGAAGCTGCCCTCGGGACAGCACCGCCGGCACCACGTGACGCAGGCCGACGGCGGCCACGAGGACCAGCGTCAGGGTGAGGAAGGCCGTCCGTAACTGCCCCGCCCAGCCGGCGCGGAGGATCGCCAGCGCCGCAACGGCACTGCCCACGGAGAGGACGAAGTCGATGCGCAGCGTCACGCGATGATCGGTGCGCACGAACAGCCCGTCGGGACCACTGCCGTACTGCAGAAGATCGAAGCCATCGAGGCGATAGCTCCACGCCAGCAGCAGGAGTACGAGCGAGCCAAGCACCGTGAGATGGCGGCGTACGTGCGTCGACGCCGAGATGCGCCGACCTTCCATGCGCAGACTTCTGGTGAGCGCGTAAAGAATCACCACCGTGGCTGTCACGGTCACCACCGACACGAGCGCCCAGAGGTACAGCGTTTCTTCGAGGGGCAACCAGTACACGTAAAAGCCGAGGTCTCGGTCAAAAATTCCTTCGATCTCTTGAAACGGCAGCCCATGCCGGACCATCGCGACGTCAGTCCAGTTGGTCAACGGGACGGCCATCGCTGCCCCTATTGCCAGCGCCAAGACGATGGTGATAGCGAGCAGTCGTCGACCGGGGACCATGGCCGTCAACTCGATATTCGCCACGCGCGATGGCACCGCGACGGCGAGAATCGTTCGTCGTACCGCATGCAGATTGGCGAACGCAAAGACGGAGCCGAGCACCCACGCACCGCCTTGCAGCACCGTGGAATCGATGACGCGCTCCCAGAACAGCTCCGGGACGCCCATCGCGGACATCCACGCGTGATCCACTGCCAATGAGGTCGCGGCACGACCCACCACGAGCAGCAGCGCCGCGACCGCCAGTCCCACGAGCAACCACCCGCGTGCTTGCATGGTCGGGAGCTGGATCAGACGCCGTCGACCTGCACGCCCTGCGCGCGCAGCCAGCCTTCCATTTCTCCACGAATTGCGCCCAACCGCTCTTGGGAGCCGGCTTCGAAACGCGCCACGATGATCGGTTGGGTGTTGGAGGCTCTGAGCAGTCCCCAACCATCACCGAACAACACCCGGACGCCATCGACCTCTATCACGGGATAGCGGGCGCGGAAATGCTCTGCGGCTGCCGCGACCAGGGTGAACTTCCGCGTCTCGTCGGTCTCAATCCGCAGTTCCGGCGTTGACACGAAAGGAGGAACATCCGCGAGCAACTCGTCCAGACGCTGCCCGGAATCCGCGACGATACGCATAAGTCGCGCGGCCGCGTACAAGGCGTCGTCGTGGCCATAGAATCCTTCCGCAAAGAACATGTGGCCTGACATCTCGCCAGCGATCGGCGCGTGCAGTTCCTTCATCTTGTCCTTGATGAGCGAGTGGCCGGTCTTCCACATCACGGCGAGACCGCCGGCCTTCTCGATCTCGTGGCTCAGCGCCTGCGAACACTTCACATCAAAGATGATGGGCTGCCCGGTGCCGGTCCGTGCCAGGACATCGCGTGCGTACAGGATGAGAATATGATCGCCCCAGATAATCCGGCCGGTCGCATCCACGACGCCAATCCGGTCCGCGTCTCCGTCGAACGCCACACCAAGCTCGGCCCCGGACCTTCGTACGGCGGCGATCAGATCCTGCAAGTTCTCCGGAACCGTCGGATCCGGGTGATGATTCGGAAAACGCCCATCACTCTCGGTGAACAGACCGATTCCATCCACGCCTAGCGCTTGCATCAACTGTGGCGCGACGAGCGCGCCGGCACCATTGCCGCAGTCATAGACCACTTTGAGCGCTGTACCGTCGGCATGATGCAACGGTCCGATCCTCGCCACGATATCCGCCACGTAGCGATCGATCACGTCGACGGACCGCACACTGCCCTGCCCCGCCGGAAACACGCCCTCGCCGATCAGGCGATAGAGCGTCTGGATCTCGTCGCCATGCACTGAAGCGGTGCCGAGGCACATCTTGAAACCGTTGTACTCCGGCGGGTTGTGCGATCCCGTGATCTGGATACCGGCGATGACCGGTTCGTGATGCAGCGTCCAATACAGCAGAGGTGTGGGCACTTCGCCGACGTCGACCACATCCACCCCACATTCCGTCAAGCCACGCACCATCGCGGCCCGCAGCGACACGCCGCTCGGGCGATTATCGCGCCCGACGGCTACCGCGCCGCGCACGCCGCGCAGCGCGAGGTAGGCCGCAAAGCCACGCCCCAACCCGTACGCCACTTCCTCGGTGAGGTCGTGGCCGACGATCCCGCGCACGTCATACTGTCGGAAAATAGCCTGACTGATGGACATCGTTGAAAGAAGGAAATCAGGAAAAGGGAAACCGTAGCCCGTCGCGCGCGATTAGCGCGCCGTACTCGCGGTTTGCCGTCGAATCGCACCCGACGGGGCGGCAGGGGCGGAGTCTTTCGCAGCGACGCCGGAAGTCGTGGCTTTTCGCGCCAGCGTGATCACCGGCGTGGGATAGACGCCAAGGAGCAGCAGCGTAACGGCGGTGGTGGTGATCAGCGAGGTCGCCAGCGGAGCCGAAGCCGGCACCGCCATGCCGTCCGGACGCGGACGCATGAACATGACGCCGATCACCCGCAGATAATACCCCGCAGAGATGGCACTCGTGAGGACAACAATCACGGAGAGCACGGTCTGTGGAACCGATGCCTGCATGGCCGCTTGCAACAGATACCACTTCGCAAAGAACCCCATACCGCCCGCGAGTGGAATTCCGAGAAACGCCAGCAAGAAAATGGCCATGGCCACAGCCAAGGAGGGACGAATCACCCACAGGCCCGCCAGATCATCGAGCGTCGGCGAGCGATCCTTTCCGGCATTCACGACGATGAGCACCCCGAACGCCCCCATAGTTGCCAGCGTATACGACACGGCATAAAAAACGAGTGCCGTCGTGCCGGCGGCGGATGCTACCAAAACGGCCACCAGCAGGTAGCCGGCGTGCGCGATACTCGAGTACGCCATGAGGCGCACGACATTGCGCTGCGAAAGGGCGAACACGTTCCCGACCACCATGGTGAGCGCCGCCAACCACCAGACGGCGGGGTGCCATCGCAGGGCCGCACCGGCCAGCGCCTCCACCATGACCCGCGCAAAGGCCGCGAACGCCGCCGTCTTGACGACCGCCGACATAAACGCCGTGATGGGGAGCGGGGCGCCGTCGTACACATCGGGGGTCCAGAGATGGAACGGCGCGGCCGCGACCTTGAAAGAGAAGCCTACCAGTAAAAGTGCCGTACCAACGATAAACATCGGACTCAGCGCTGGCGTCGCGGTCACCCACTGTCCGATATCCACCAAGCGCGTGCTGCCGGTCGCGCCGTACAACAGGGCGATTCCGTACAACAGAAATCCGGTGCTCACCGCGCCGAGCAGGAAGTACTTCACGCTCGCCTCGGCGCCTCGTGCGCTGCGACGGTTCACCCCCGCCAGCACGTACACAGCCAACGACATCAATTCGATTCCGATGAATACGAACATCAGATCGCGTGCGGCGGCGAGCACCATCATTCCGGCGGCGGCGAGCAACATCAGCACCGGTACCTCTGGACTATAAGCGCCACTGCGTTCATGGTCGGCCTCGAGCAGGAGCAGCGACAGCGCCGTTCCAAGCAGCACGATGAGATCGATGGCCCAGCGGAAGCCGTCGCCCGCAATTCGCTGGTCGGCCGTGCCGCTGACGCCATCACCCCATGCGATCATGACCACCAGACCGACCAGCAGGCACAGCATGACGCCGAAGCGCGCCAGCACGCCCGTGCGCTCGGCGCCTTCGGCCACGGCAGCATCGTTCCCCTGAGGGCTCCAAACACTGGCCAGAAGCATCGCCATCGCGCCCGCCGACAGCAGCAGCTCAGGCGCGAGGGCGCGAAACAACGATCCGGCAGACACCATGTTGCCCATCGATTACGGAGCCACTGAAAGGTTGGGAACAGAGGGAGCCGCGTTCGGCCCGAATCGCACCAATTCCACGATGTCCTGTGAAGCGCGCTCCGTGCGCACCAGTATCGACTGGGGGGCGACGCCGAAGTAGAGCATGGCTGCCGCAAATGCGACCATGACTGCGCGTTCGCGCCCGTTCAGATCGCTCAACGGCGACCCTTGTGTGGTATCGAGCTTTTCAAAGAGAATGCGTTGCAGCGCTTGCAGGCCGTAGGCAGCCGCAAAGATGACTCCGCTGGTGGCGACAACGGCGAGGACAGGCCGCTCGGCGTACGTGCCGATGAGAACCAAAAACTCGCCGATGAAGCCGTTCGTCCCGGGAAGACCAATCGTGGACAGCATGGTCAAGGTGAGCATCACGCTGAACATCGGGACCACGCGCGCGATGCCACCGAAGCCGGCCATGTCTGTCGTCCCACGCCGATCTTCCAGCATTCCGACCAGCAGGAAGAGCGCCGTGGTGGAGATGCCGCTGTTGATGATGCTGATGATTGCGCCCTGAACGCTCTGCTGCGTCAGCGCGAAGCAGCCGAGCATGATGAAGCCAAGATGGCTGATCGAGCTGTAGGCCACCATGCGCTTCATATCTCGCTGGGCCATCGCGAGCAGCGCGCCATACACAATCCCGATCACCGACAGCACCATGATGGTGGACCGAACCGTCGGCTCGGTGGCCGCCGCCGGAAACAACGGAAGGGCGAATCGCAGAATCGCGTATGCGCCAACTTTCAGCCCGAGGGACACTGCGGCGATCGTGGGTGCTGCGCCCTGCGCATCCGGCAGCCAGCTATGAAACGGTACGAGCGCCGACTTAACGGCAAAGGCCAGGAAGAAGGCCCCAAACATGAGCAGTTGGGCGCGCGGCGTGAGTGCGATGCCGAGAAGATGGTCGATATGGAAGGAGCTCGCCCCGCCAAGATTCCAGAGCGCCACGATCGCCACCAGCATAAGCAGCGAGCCCACGAGCGTGAAGAGCACATAGCGCAGGCTCGCTCGGGCGTGTCCCGCCGATCCCCAGATCCCCACCAGGAAATACGTGGGCACGAGCATCAATTCCCACGAGAAGTAGAACAGGAGCAGGTCGAGCGACACAAAGACACCGACCAGCCCGCTGGTCAGCATGAGGACCAGCGCACCGAAGGCTGGTGTTCGCAGGCGAACGTTATTCCACGATCCCAGCAGCGCCAGCGGCATCACGAGTGCCGTGAGCACCACCATGGCCAGCGACATCCCATCCACGCCGAGGCTGAACGTGGCGCCCAGATCCGTCAACCACGGCAGATCCACGCGGGCCTGCCAGCCGCGAGCAGCCGGATCGAACATGACCCAGAGCGCGACGCCGAGTACCCCTTCCACGGCGAGGGCTAGAAGCGTCAGTGTGCGTGCATCCGGTCCGCCGCTCGGGGCTTCAGCCCCCAGCTCGTTGCGCGACATGTCGCGCCCACCAAACCGTACGAGCAGTGCTGCAAAGAGCGGCCAGAGCACCAGCGCCGGAAGTACCCACCGCTCGATGCCGAAGGACAGCAGTAAATCGCGCATCCGTCAGCTCAGCGTGAGTGCAGCGATCAACGCCAAGGCACCGGCGGCCAGCATCCATGCATACTTCCCCACATCGCCGTCCTGCAATTTTTCGCCCATGAAGGCCGCAGTACGTATGAGCATGGTGCCGCCGGCGCTGAAGGCCCGGTCGATCCCAGTCTCCACGCCGCGCCCGAGGATCACGTCGGCCAGTCCACGGAACGGACGCACGATCAGCGCATCCACCATGCCGTCGACACGATAGGCGTTCGCGAGCAGGCCGGTGTCTTCCGGTGAGTGCGCCTTGTCCGCGATCGGCGCTCGGTAACGAAGCACGCCGAAGAGGATGCCAACCAGTCCCACGACAACCGCAATCCCCACAAGGAGGAGTTCGGTGTTGTGATCGAGATGGGCTGTCCCGCCGAGCCGTGCGGCGCTGGCGCCGGTGACGGGTGCGAGCCAGGCATCGAGTGTGCCCACTGGTCCGATCGGAATGAGCGCGGGCAGGTTGAGCCAGCCGCCGATCACGGTCAGCAGGGCGAGCACCAGCACGGGCGCCGTCATAATGCCGGGCGCCTCATGCAGTGCGCCCTGTTCGGCCTCCCCCGTGCGATTGCTGCCACCAAAAGTGAGCATGAGCATCCGCGTCATGTAGACCGCCGTCAGAAGCGCCGTGAGAATACCCAGTCCGTACGCAGCGTACAGCACCGTGTGGCCAGGTATCCCGAGCAGGCTCGCGCTCGCGAGCGGTGAGCCCTGCGCACGCGCAAAGAGCGAGGACAGGATCTCATCCTTGGAAAAGAAACCTGAGAGCGGGGGGACACCGGCGATGGCCAGCGTCGCCAACGTCATGGCCACCGCGGTCGCCGGCATGAACTTCGCGAGTCCGCCCATGTTGCGCAGATCCTGCGGGTCGTCGCGGCGATGCGTCTGGTGATATGCGTGATGCATGGCGTGAATCACCGAACCGGCCCCAAGAAACAACAGCGCCTTGAAAAAGGCGTGCGTCACGAGATGAAACACCCCCGCCGTATACGCACCGCTCCCCACCGCCATGAACATGTAGCCGAGCTGCGAGACGGTAGAGTAGGCGAGCACCTTTTTGATGTCCCACTGGCGGAGCGCAATCGTGGCCGCGAAGACCGCGGTGAGCGCCCCGACGGCGGTCACGACAAGCGACGCTTCGGGCGCCCCGGCGAAGATCGGTGCCGCGCGAGCCACGAGATACACACCGGCCGTGACCATCGTGGCGGCGTGAATCAGCGCCGAGACGGGCGTCGGTCCCGCCATGGCATCGGGCAGCCAAATGTACAGGGGAAGCTGCGCACTCTTGCCCGCACAACCAAGGAAGAGGAACAGCGCGATGGCCAGCACCACGGGAGAGCCCGCCATCGCCCCCAGCGCGGCGTGCGCGCCAACGTAATCGAGCTGCTGCGTGGTGACCCAGATCAGGAACATCGCCACCAGGAAACCGAAGTCGCCCACGCGGTTCACCACAAAGGCCTTCTTTCCCGCTTCAATGTTCGCCTTCTCGCCAAACCAAAAGCCAATCAGCAGGTACGACGCGAGCCCAACACCTTCCCACCCCACAAACATCACGGGATAGCTGCCGCCGAGCACGAGCACCAGCATGAAGGCCACGAACAGATTGAGATAGGCGAAGTAGCGCGCATAGCTTGCGTCATCGCGCATGTAGCCGATCGAGAACAGGTGGATCAGCGATCCGATGCCCGTGATCACGAGCGCCATCAGAATCGAGAGCTGATCCAGCTGCAGGCTCCAGTCGATGGCCAGGTTGCCAACCGGCATCCAGCGCGCGAAGGTCACCACGAGGGGGGCGTCCAGTGGCCCGGCAGCGCCCGCGCCGAGGCTGCGCATTTTCAGAAAGATCGACACGGCCACCGCGAAGGAAGCCAGCAGCACGCCGGGGCCGACCACCGTCACCACTGGATTCCGTGCCGTGGTACTGTCGGTACCGCCGCGGCGCAGCACGCTGTCTGGACCCGCCAGCGCGATGGCGCCGTTGATCACGAAGCCGAGCAACGGCAAAAGCACGAGCAGAGCCAAAGGGACGGTCAGGCCCGCGCGCAGCGCAGGCGCTGGCGCGGTCACGGCGGCGTCCTGCAGCGCGGCGAAAAGTACTGGCATCATCCGCGGAGGGTCCGCAGCGCCGACAGGTTCACGGTACCGAAGTGCCGGAATACCGAGATTACGATGGCCAGTCCGACGGCCGCTTCGGCTGCGGCGATGCACATCACCATCACCACGAACACCTGACCAGTCACGTTGTGCAGCTTGGCGAGCGCCACAAAGCTCAGGTTCACCGCGTTCAGCATCAACTCGGCGCACATGAAAAGAATGATCGCATTCCGACGCGTCAGCACGCCGACGACTCCGATCACAAAGAGAATGGCGGACACGATGAGTGCTTCAGCGATCATGCGCGCACCCGCTTCTTCGCGAGGAGAACGGATCCAATAACCGCGACCAACAGTACGAGACTCGTCAGCTCGAAGGCCACGATATAGTCGGTAAAAAGCGAGGCGGCGACCGCTTCCACCTCGTTATCCGCTGGGGGCGCAAGGGAAACGCGCGGCACCCGCTGTCGTGTAATGACCAACAGGTTTGCTAACAGCGCCAGCCCGACGACTCCGGCGGCAAGTCGCGCTCCCAGTGATCGGAGGTCGGTAAGCTCCGACCGACCGAGGTTCAGCAGCATGACGACGAACACGAAGACCACCATGATCGCGCCCGCGTACACCAGCACCTGGATGACCCCGATAAAAGGCGCATCCAGCATCACGTACAGCCCCGCCAGCGCGAACATCACGTTAACCAGCCAGAGGGCCGCCGGCACGGGGTTTTTGCGTGTCACGAACAACAAGGCCGACGCGATCGCCAAGAGGGAAAACAGATAGAACTGGAACTCGTAGAAGCCGTTCATTCGCCCTTCGGGTCCGCAGGGTCCCACAGTTCGCTGACCGGATGCGTCTGCGCCATGAGGCGTTCGAGGTCGTACACGAACGACGCCCGGTCGAACTCGGCATTTTCGTAGTGGCGCCCCATATGGATGGCTTCTTCCGGGCACACCTCCTGACAGAACCCGCAGAAAATGCAGCGGAATTCGTCGATCTCGAAGACCAGCGGATAACGATTCCCCTGCTCATCTTCGCCAGGCGTGAGCTTGATGCAGTTGGCCGGGCAGACCGTGGGACAGAGGCCGCACGCCACACACTTGGCAGCGCCCGTCTCGGTGGTCAACATGCGGTGCGTGCCCCGCCAGCGCGGCGACAGCTCCCACTTGGTCTCAGGGTATTGCATGGTCACCTTGTGAGGATCCACCAGGTGCTTGAGCGTCTGTGCCATGCCCTTGAGGGTCGCGCGAATGTAGCTCACGCGCTCCAGCGGGCGATGCATGATCTTGACACCGATGGCCATCAGTCGCTTCCCTCAGAGTTCACCATCGTGGCTCCGGGCGTGCGCGACGTGATCGGCACGCTGGATGTTGGGGGTGTATACGTCGCCAACTTGCGTCGCGACAGATCGAGTCCGCGCGCACGCAGCCGCTCCAGATCGGCCGGCCCCACACGCGCACTCGATGGACTGATGATTTTCCCCCGATCCAGCCAGAGCAGGAGGATCGCGATCAGCACCACGTTCATCGCCAGCAGCGCGAGGGAGAAGGTTAAACCGCGCGAGATGCCCATCGCATCAAGGCCCAGCGTGGCCGAGGCGATGATCACGATATACGCCAACGCGATAGGAAGCATGATGCTCCAGCCCAGCGACATCAGCTGATCGTAGCGGAATCGCGGGAGCGTCCAGCGAATCCACATGAAGAGAAACAGGAAGGCGCCCGTCTTCGCCGCGAACATCGCCAGCGTCGCGAGCGTCTTGGTGACCGTGAACGGTGCGATGTTATCCCACTGCGTGAACGGGATGTCCCAGCCGCCGAAGAAGAGCGTAGCCGTCAGGCCGCTGACCGTCGCCATGTTCGCGTACTCCGCGATGAAGAACATCGAGAACTTCATCCCGCTGTATTCCGTGTGAAAGCCAGCCACAAGCTCCGATTCGGCTTCCGGCAAGTCGAACGGCAGCCGGTTGGTTTCCGCAAAGGCCGCCACCAGGAACGTCACCCACGCGACGGTGAGCGACAGCACATTCCACCCCATGCTGGACTGCTGCTGAACAATCGTGACCAACGACACATTGCCGGCGAGCAGGATGACCGGAATGGTGGAGAGCCCCATCGCTATCTCGTAGGAGACCATCTGCGCACTTGACCGCAGCCCGCCGAGCAGCGCGTACTTGTTGTTGGACGACCACCCGGCCAACACCATGCCATATACGCCCAACGACGAAATGGCGAGCACAAAGAGAAATCCGATCGGCAGCGGAGCCACCGCCATATCAATCAGTCCCCACGGCGTCGGAAGCGGCGCTGCCAGCGGCAGCACCGCCCACGTGACCATGGCCGGAACGAACGCCAACGCTGGCGCGATGAGAAACAGCCAGCGGTCCGCGCTTTCCGGGTTCGTCTCTTCCTTCATGAAGTTCTTGATCCCGTCGGCCACCGGCTGCAAAATGCCACCGGGACCGGCACGGTTGGGGCCGCGGCGATCCTGGAACCACGCGGCGAGTTTCCGCTCCGCCAGCGTAAGAAATGCCACGCCCACCAAGTATACGCCGAACACGACGAGAATCTTGATAATACTCGCCGCCACGAATGTGCCGATGGCCGTGGGGGCCTGCTGGGAGTCCGCCAAGGGAAAGAGCTGCGTGGCATTCGGTTGCGCGACGATCCACCAAGAAATCACGACGGAACCTCGGCCGGCTGATCAGACGACGCAACCGAGACCGACGGCAACGGCAGCCCGCGAAGTCCAAGCGACTCGTAGTCGAGGCCGACGAAGGCCGCGTGGGTGGAAGAGAGCGCGGCAAACACCTCAGCGGGCAGATAGAAGCTGCCATTCCCGCCCACGGCGCTGAGCAGGTCTGCAAGCACGTACCAGGTTGGCCGCGCCACGCCGGGCGCGGCTTTCGCCTGCAAGAAGCGCTGCACGCGACCTCGCAAATTCGTGAGGGTGCCTTCCTCTTCCATGATGTTCGTGGCGGGGAGCACCACGAGTACGCGATCCTGAAGGACAAGCGGAAGCGACGTGCCGACGTACACTACGGCCCCCGCTTCTGCGACCAGGGCTGGATCTACGTGATCGAGCGAATCTCCGACAACCAGGAGCGCCTCGCCTTTGCGGATCGTCGCGGAGAAGTCTGCGACTTCCACAAAGCCGAGCGCGCGCGCACCGGTCGCGTTCGCCGCGCGCTCGACACGCAGTGCAAGATCGGCAACACCGGCGAGCGGAACCTCGGTGCCCTGCTCCACGCGAAATACGCCCTGTCCGCCGGTCTGCGCGATCACGCGCTCCAGCAGGAAGAGCGCCTCGTTCGATAAGTCGGGCGACGCGATCACCGTGACGCTCTGGCCGACCAGCGCCTGTGCTGCGGCCTCAAGCGCCACTTCCCAGTCGGCCACCTGCAACTCGCGTCCGACGCGCACTAACGGCTGATCGGCCCGATCCCGACGATTGAACGCCCGATACCCCATGCGCCCGACTTCGCACATGTAATAGTGGTTCACCGCGTCGTTCGGCCGCGGCTTGAGACGCACCACGACGTTGTCGCGCGTTTCCGCGACCACGTTGCAGCCCTGGCTGCAGCCCGTGCACACGGTGGGCGAACGATCGAGTTCCCACGCACGCGCCTTGTTCAGAAAATCTTTTGACAACAGCGCACCGACAGGGCACAGATCGACCACGTTCCCGGCCCACGGATTCGTCAGATCATGTCCTTCGGCCTTTCCGATAAACGCGCGATCGCCGCGCTCTGACACATTCAGTACCGGCTCTTCGGCCACGTCCGCCATGAAGCGTACACACCGCGTACACAGAATGCAGCGGTTTGGTACATAGAGCACGTCCCCACCGAAATCCTCGACGGGATTGAACCGCTTGGGCTCGCGATAGCGGGAATCGGCGCGTCCTTCGGCAAACGTGTAATCCTGCAATTCGCACTCGCCGGCCTGATCACAAATCGGGCAGTCGAGGGGATGATTGATCAGGAGAAATTCCAGCACGCCTTTGCGGGCTTCGAGCGCCTTGGGGGAGTGCACATGCACTACTTGCCCTTCCATCACCGTGGTCGCACACGCCGGAGCGAGCTTGGGAAACTTCTCGACTTCCACGAGGCACATACGGCACACGCCGGCCACGGGAAGTCCCGGGTGATAGCAATAGTGCGGAATGAGCACACCCACAGTCTTCGCCGCCTCGAGGATCGACGTTCCATCGGCTACCGTTGTCGGCCGCCCCTCGATCGTCAGCGACACCATCTTCACCTCAGACATGCCGCCCTCAGGCTGCGGAGGCGCGGAACGCCCCCGGCACAGTGACCATCGACGTGTTCGCCGCGATCTTCGCTTCGAACTCGTGACGGAATTTCTTGAGTCCCGACATGACAGGCGTCGCGCAGGAGTCACTCAGCACACAGATCGTCTTGCCGGTCATACCGTCGGCGATCGCCACCAGCGTATCGAGATCTTCCGACGTGCCCTGACCGTCCCGGATGCGCTCCATGATCCGCGTGATCCACGCGGTGCCTTCGCGGCACTGCGAACATTGTGCGCAGCTCTCGTGCGCATAGAAGCGCGTGAGGCGCGCGATCTGACGCACCATATCCTGTCGGTCGTCGAATACGATCACGCCGCCCGAGCCCAGCATCGTACCGCTGGCGACAAAGCCTTCGTAGTCCATGATGGCACCTTCGGCCTCCTCCCGCGTGAGAATCGGTACCGACGATCCCCCAGGAATCACAGCCTTGATCTCACGGTCCGGCAGCGGTCCACCGCACAGATCATACAAGAAGTCTTTGAACGGAAAGCCGAGCGCGACTTCATAGTTGCCCGGTCGACTGATATTACCGCACACGGAGAACAGCTTGGTGCCGATACTCCGTGGATTATCCGGTCGACCGAACTGCTTGTACCACTCGGCGCCGTTTTTGATGATATGCGGCACCGTGGTCAGCGTTTCCACGTTGTTGATCGTAGTTGGCTTGCCGAACAGCCCCGATACCGCCGGGAAGGGTGGCTTGATGCGGGGATTGCCGCGCCGACCTTCCAGCGAATTCATCAGCGCGGTCTCTTCTCCGCAGATGTACGCGCCCGCGCCGCGATGCACGTGCACATCCACATGCTTCCCCGAGCCCATGGCGTTCGGTCCGAGCACACCGGCGGCATACGCCTCTTCGACCGCGGCGGTCACGCGAGCGTACGGCTCCGTAAATTCGCCACGAATGTAAATGTACGCGGTCTGGGCGTAAATGGCATGCGCAGCCAGCGCGACCCCTTCCACCAGCCCATGCGGTGTCCAGCGCATGATCTCACGATCTTTGAACGTGCCGGGCTCCGACTCGTCGGCGTTGCAGCAGAGGTAATGCGTCTTGCCATCGGGTTTCATGAACGACCACTTCATGCCCGTCGGAAAGCCGGCGCCGCCTCGACCGCGCAGCCCGGAATCCTTGACGATCGTCTGCAGTTCCTGCGGGTCGGTGTTGAGCGCTTTCTCCAGCGCGTCGTACCCGCCGCGGGCACGCCAGCCCGCGAGCGTACGCGCCTCGGCATCGCCGAAATACTTGGATAGGATTGGCGTCTCGCGCGCGTGCGAGGGATGCGGATACCCCATTACGTCAGCTCCGACAAAATACGTGGCACCGATTCCGGAGTCACCGACTCGACGAACTCGTTGTTGATCATGATGGGCGTGGCAAAGCCACAGGCACCAAGGCACTCGACTTCGACCACCGTGTACTTACCGTCGGCACTCGTGAGCCCCAAATCCCCACACCCTGTGTGGTCGAGCATCGACCGCACGACATCTTCGGCGCCGCAGACGTTGCACGGTGTGGTGGTGCACACCTGAATGAAGTGGCGTCCAACCGGATGCTGATGGTACATCGTGTAAAAGCTCACCACACCCTTCACGTACGCGGGCGACAATTCGAGGATCTGCGACACTTCGTCGATACCACCCTCGCTCACCCAGCCGCGCGCGTCCTGCAGCATCCAAAGCGCCGGCAGCAGCGCCGCCTGCTTGGTCGGATAGCGCGACATGATGGTCTCGAGGGCCACGAGGGTCTCACCCGTAAACACCGGAACGTGCGGTTCGCGCTGATGCGCACCGTGCGGAGAGGCGGCGACAAGCGCGCCACCGCTGGCTGAAGGACCATGACTCACCGGTCGATCTCTCCCATCACGATATCGATGCTCGCGTTGATCGCGATCACGTCGGACAGCAGGTGCCCTTCCACCATCTTCGGGATCGCGGACAGATTGACGAAAGATGGTGGCCGTATGCGCCAACGCACCGGTTTCGCCGTCCCATCACTGACGAAGTAGTAGCCTTTCTCCCCTTTGGGACTTTCCACCGGCACGTAGCATTCCCCGGCTGGCGGCCGCGGGCCTTCCATCACCAGCTTGAAGTGGTGAATCATCGACTCCATGTCACTGGTCGCCTTGTGTTTGGGCGGCAAAATGATTCGTGGATCATCGATGTTGACGGGTCCACCAGGCAGTCGGCGCACGGCCTGCTCAAGAATGCGGATGCTCTGGCGCATTTCTTCCACGCGCACGAGGAAGCGATCGTACACGTCCCCCTGCGAGCCCACCGGGACGTCAAAATCGTAGGTCTCATAGTCGAGATACGGGAAATCTTTTCGCACGTCGTAGGCCACGCCAGAGGCACGCACCATCGGTCCAGACAGTCCGGCGTTTACGGCGTCGGCAGCGCTGATCGCGCCCAGTCCCACCGTGCGGCCCGCCCAGATCGCATTCGTCTCGAGCATCCCCACCGATTCTTCGAGCGTCTTCGGGAAGCCCTTGATGAAAGCCTTGAGTCCATCGAGCCAGCCGTCGGGGATGTCTGCCGCCATGCCACCGACGCGCGTTGCCGTGGTGGTCAGACGGGCCCCCACCCAACCCTCGAGCAGGTTGTAGATGTTCTCGCGCTCCTGGTACAGCCAGAGGAACGGCGTGAAGGCGCCGATGTCGACCGACGTGGTGCCCAACCACACCACATGGGACATGATGCGCGACAGTTCCATGAGGATCACGCGGAGCACCTTGCAGCGATCGGTCATGCCAACACCGAACAACCGCTCCGCCCCTAGGACGAACGCCACGTTGTTGCCCGGGGAGTTCAGGTAGTCCTCGCGATCCGTCCACGGAATGATCTGATTGTACTGGCGGTACTCGCCGATCTTTTCAAAACCGCAATGCAGGTAACCGATATGCGGGATGCACCGCACCACCGTCTCGCCATCCAGCTCGAGCACCAGACGCAGCACGCCGTGCGTTGCCGGGTGCTGCGGGCCGATGTTGATGAGCATGTGGTCGGCGTCAAGCTCCGGCTCAAAGGCCAACGGCGGTGTGTCCACCGCAATCGCCCGGTCTCCCTGCGCCACCAGTGGAGCGCGCAAGGGATTGCCTCGCGAATCCACACCACTCGTGCCAAGCGCCATCTCGATGGTCCGCATCCGACTCATGCGTCGAACTCCGCCGCCGCATTGTCCCGCGCCGTCTCGTCCCGCGCCGCGATCCGGCGCTTCATGTCTTCGGGCAGTGAGTCAAACGCCTCGGCGATTGACAGTTCGTTCACGGAATATCGCGCCTCGGGATCGGCCGCCAACGCCTGCTTGAGCTGCTCGGCCCGACTGAACCGACCGCGCAGCGGAAAATCTTTGCGCAGCGGGAACCCCTCCCGGTACGTATCCCACATGAGGATGCGCCGCAGATCGGGATGCCCGTCAAAGCGGATGCCGAACATGTCATAACACTCACGCTCCAACCAATCGGCGCCGCTATAGATGTCGATGATGGAATCCACCACCAGCGGCTGCCGCTTCACGAGTTCCACCTTGAGGCGCAGGAACCGCCGACGTTGGAGAGCGCGCAGATGCCACACCACCTCCAGCGGACGGTCCGCATCACGGTACTCCACGGCGGTGATGTCCACCAGATAGTCGTATCGCTCACTCGGCGTATCGTGGAGCCAGCGCACGGCCGCATGCAGCATGTCGGCGCGCAGATAGACCGTGGTTTCGCCCCACACCACCTCGGTACGCAGGACCGCCTCACCGAACTGCACCGCCAGCGCTTCGGCGGTACCGTTGACCGGCCCTCCGCGATGGGCGATCAGGCCGGGTGTGATCGGCGACCCGTTCGAATCCTCCGCCACCGCCGCCGAAAGAATGGGCGCCAGCGCAGTGGCATCACTGGGGGCGGTCACGGGGCCGACCGGGTCTGATGTACCGAATTGCCGAATGGTTCGGACAGCTCGTCGATGCGCGAGGGGGGAATGTACAGCTGACTGGTGGGATCGGGCTCCATCTCCACGTGCAGCTCGCGATCCTTCAGCCGCTCCTGCATCACTTTTTTCTGGAGCATGATGATGCCATGAATCAGCGCTTCCGGGCGCGGTGGGCACCCCGGCACGTAGACATCGACGGGAATGATGGTATCGATGCCCTGCACTACCGCGTAGTTGTCGAACATCCCACCCGTAGACGCGCACGCGCCCATGGAGATCACCCACTTTGGTTGGGGCATCTGCTGGTAGATGCGACGCAGCACGGGCGCCAGCTTGAGCGGCACGCGTCCCGCGCAAATCAGGACATCGGCTTGACGGGGCGAATAGCTGAGGCGCTCCATGCCGAAACGAGCCAGATCGAAGCGACTGGCAGCCGTCGCCATGAATTCGATGGCACAACACGCCGTACCGAACGGCATTGGCCACAGCGAGCCCGCACGCGCCCAATTCACGAGGAAATCGAGTCGTGTGGCGACCCACCCATCCTGCGCCGCAGGATCCACCGTCACGAGGCGCGCGTCGTTCGTTGGCATTAATCCCACGTCAGGGCTCCCTTCTTCCAAACGTAAATGAAGCCGATCACGAGAATCAGCATAAAGACCAGCATCTCGCCAAGCCCGAAAAACGAGAGCTGGCCCGTCGGGCACACGTTATTGACCATGGGCACCGCGCATGACAGCTGGCGATAGTACACGCTCCACGGGATCATGAGCACCGTTTCGATGTCGAAGACGATGAACAGCATCGCCACGAGGTAAAACTTCACCGAGAAGCGATCGCGGGCGTCACCGAGCGGCACCATACCTGACTCGTAGGGCTGTAACTTCACGGCCGTGGGCTGAGCACGGACGGTCCAGTGCGCGATGCCGAGGATCAGCACCGCGTTCAGGATCACGAAGCCCAACAGGAGTAGGACCGGGAGATAATTTCGAAGCATCGCAGGTGCTGCGGGAACGCGCGGACGTGTGTGACGCGCACTTCGTGAAAGAATTCACAAAAGACCTGTCGGGAAGCTATCAACCGGACCGGCTCGGCTCAACGGCGAGGGACGACGAATCGCTGAGAAGTAACCGTTGAACCGTCTTTTCCTGTAATCTCGACCCGGGCGCCGCGTCGGTTCCCTCTCGGAACAGGCCGCGCGACGGGCAGTAGCACGCGGCACGCTGCGCCCCTAACTTGACACTCCACCGCCCGATCAGAGTAGACCGGGAGGTCCGGTATCGCGCGACTCACCTCTGCCTGCACCGCTCATGGGGCTCTGCTCAGACCGCTGGATTACGCGCATGTCGCGCGAACATGGCATGATCGAACCGTTCGAAGATCGTCAGGTGCGCGAAGGCGTCATCTCGTACGGTGTCAGTTCCTACGGCTACGACATGCGCGTGGCGCGTGAGTTCAAGATCTTTACGAACGTGCTCAGTTCAATCGTCGATCCCAAGGCGTTTGACCCGAAGAGCTTCGTAGAGTTCGAGGGCGACGTGTGTATCGTCCCCCCCAACTCTTTCGCGCTCGCCCGGAGCGTCGAATACTTCCGGATTCCGCGTAACGTCCTCACGTTGACCGTGGGCAAGAGCACGTATGCGCGATGCGGGATCATCACCAATGTCACGCCGTTTGAGCCGGAGTGGGAAGGCTACGTCACACTCGAGATCTCCAATACCACCCCGCTGCCGGCCAAGATCTATGCGAACGAGGGGATCGCTCAGGTGGTGTTCTTTACGGGCGACGAGCCACCTGAGGTGAGCTATGGAGACAAGAAGGGCAAATACCAAGGCCAACGCGGGGTCACACTGCCCCGGATCTGACCTGCCGCGCGTGAGCCCGCCCACCCCTCAGAGGGAATCCGGCGGGATCCGGCGTGGCAGTAGCGGGCGCGGCGGCGGCAGCGGTTGCCCGGCTTCCGTCGCCCCACGGGTCGCGTACGCGGCATCCGGCGGCGGATCGCCTTTCGGCCAGTCGCGCTCCTTCCCGGGATGATCCTGTCTGGGCTGCACCAGCACGTAGGCCGCGATATCGGCGGCTTCCTGATCCGATAATACGGACTTGTGATCGTACGGCATGTTGTGGCGGAGGAAGGTCGCCAGCATGAACTGTCGCGCCATGCCGGCTCCGATCGAATAGCTGCCCGGTCCCCACACCGCGGGCGCCAAGACGGTCCCCTCGCCGTTCGCCCCGTGACAGCGCGCGCACTGCGCACCGTAACCCTGCGCCCCGTCGGCGCTTCGACCGACGAGCGTCACCGAGTCCGCGCCGGGTGGTCGCGGGACATCCCGCATCGTTTCGAGGTACGCAATAATATCCTGCATATCGCGGCCGGCTTCCGGCAGCATGCGGCCGGCGAGACTGCGCGCGATACACTCATTCACGCGTCGCTCCATCGTTTCTTCGTAGCCGGGGCGCGCCCGAAAGCGCGGATACCGCGCAACCGAGCCTGACCACGGCATCGCCGACGGCCGCGTGCCATTATCGAGATGACAACTCACGCAGCGGAGATCATTGCCGCTGTGGTCGGGCAGCGAGTCCTTGAAGAAGCTGACGAGGGCGAGCCCGCGCTCTGCACTCGGCCCCGGGAGCGCCGCCGCGATATCCGGAATCGGCGTCGAGTCCCGGCACGCGGCCAGGATCGTGAACATCGCTACCGCGACTGCACGCGGCAGGCGCTGCGCACTGCGCGTACCGCGGTCTCTGTGTGTGTCAGGCGTCGACATATCCCAACCTACGCGCAAAAACCAAGGGGCGCTGCCCTCGCAGCGCCCCCACAAAAACTCCCCCGCAGGCGCACCACTCAGCCCGCGCTGCCAGCACCCTGCGGTTCCTGCCGCTTGGCGGAGGCCAAGAGATAATCACGATTCATGTGCTTGATCACATCGATGCTGATGTCCTTCGGACACGCCTCCTGACATTCGCCGACCAGCGTGCAGTGTCCGAAGCCCTCGATGTCCATCTGCTCCACCATGGCCAACGCACGACGCTCGCGCTCGGGCTGCCCCTGCGGCAGCATGCCCAGATGGGTGAGCTTCGCGCCGGTAAAGAGCGACGCCGAGGCGTTCGGACAAGCGGCGACGCAGGCTCCGCACCCAATGCACGCGGCGGCGTCCATCGACGTCTCCACGATGTCTTTGCCGATCAGGATCTCGTTGGCATCGCGCGCGCCGCCGGTGTTGATCGAGACATACCCGCCGGCCTGAATGATGCGATCAAACGCCCCGCGATCCACGATCAGGTCTTTGATCAGCGGGAACGGCGATGCCCGCCACGGCTCCACGGTAATGGTGTCGCCATCCTGGAAGGCGCGCATATGCAGCTGGCAGGTGGTGGAACCCTTCCACGGGCCGTGCGCCTGACCGTCGATCATCATCGAACACGAACCGCAGATGCCTTCGCGGCAATCGTGCGCAAACGCAATCGGCTCTTTCCCGGTGTTCGTCAATTGCTCGTTGAGCAGATCGAACATCTCAAGGAAGGACATGTCGGCGCTGACGCCATCCAGCGAGTGTGTTTCGAGCTGGCCAGCAGCCCTCGAGCCGGGCTGACGCCAGATATTCAGAGTGAGCTTCATTACTTGTAGCTCCGCGTGGAAAGGTGCACGTTCTCGTACACCAGCGGTTCCTTGTTGAGGATCGGCGGTTGGTGCGGACCGGCGTACTCCCAGGCCGCAACGTACGCATAGTCGTCGTCGTTGCGCTTGGCCTCGCCGTCTTCCTGATACTCCACCCGGAAGTGGCCCCCGCACGACTCTTCCCGCGCGAGCGCATCCCGGCACATCAACTCGCCCAGCTCGATAAAGTCGGCCACGCGGCCGGCATTCTCGAGCGGCTGATTCAGCGTGTCTGCGCTGCCCGGCACATTGACGTTGGTCCAGAACTCGTCCTTGAGTGCCGGCAGCAACTCCAGCGCCTTGGTCAGCCCCTCCTTCGACCTGGCCATCCCGCAGTACTCCCAAATAATCTTGCCCAGCTCTTTGTGGAAGGAATCCACCGAGCGCCTGCCCTTGATCGCCAAGAGTCGCTGCTGCTGCGCCTGCACTGCCTCTTCCGCCGCGCGGAACTCGGGATGCGTAGTGTCCAGCGCTTCCAGTTTGTTGCTCGCGATGTAATCGCCGATGGTGTACGGCAGGACGAAGTAGCCGTCGGCCAATCCCTGCATGAGTGCCGATGCGCCGAGTCGGTTGGCCCCGTGATCGGAAAAGTTCGCTTCCCCAGCGACATGCAGGCCGGGAATCGTGCTCATGAGGTTGTAGTCCACCCACAGACCACCCATGGTGTAATGCACCGCCGGGTAGATGCGCATCGGCTGCGCGTACGGATTCTCATCCGTAATGCGCTGATACATGTCGAACAGATTCCCATAGCGTTCGGCGATCGTCGGCTGACCGAGACGCTTGATGGAGTCGGCGAAATCGAGGTACACCCCGAGTCCCCCCGGGCCCACGCCATGCCCCTCATCACACGCTTCCTTGGCCGCGCGCGAAGCGATGTCGCGGGGAGCGAGGTTGCCGAAACTCGGGTACTTGCGTTCGAGGAAGTAGTCGCGTTCTGCCTCCGGAATCGCCGCCGGTTCGCGGGTGTCGTGCTGCGTGGTCGGCACCCAGACCCGCCCATCGTTGCGCAACGACTCGGACATCAGCGTCAGTTTTGACTGATGATCGCCGCTCACCGGTATACAGGTGGGGTGAATCTGCGTATAGCACGGATTGGCAAACGCGGCGCCCTTCTTGTAGGCGCGCCAAGTGGCCGTGGTGTTCGACAGCATGGCGTTCGTGCTCAGGTAGAACACATTGCTGTAACCACCGGTCGCGAGCACCACCGCGTCCGCCGCATGGGACGTGATCTTGCCGGTGAGCAGGTTACGCGTCACGATGCCGCGCGCCCTGCCGTTCACCACGACCACATCGAGCATCTCTTCAAACGTGTGCATATCCACGCCCTTCAGATGCACCTGACGCTCCAGCGCCTGATACGCGCCAAGCAGTAACTGTTGCCCCGTCTGCCCCCGCGCGTAGAACGTGCGCGACACCTGCGCGCCACCGAACGAGCGATTGGCCAACAGCCCGCCGTACTCACGCGCAAACGGCACGCCTTGCGCCACGCACTGGTCGATGATGTTCACCGACGACTGCGCCAGCCGGTACACATTGGCTTCGCGCGACCGGAAGTCACCGCCCTTGATCGTGTCGTAAAACAACCGGCGCACCGAGTCACCGTCGTTCTGATAGTTCTTCGCCGCGTTGATTCCGCCCTGTGCCGCGATCGAATGCGCGCGACGCGGCGAATCATGAAACACGAAGCACGACACCTTGTACCCGAGCTCCGCCATCGTCGCCGAGGCCGAGGCGCCGGCCAGACCGGCGCCGACCACGATCACGTGGTGCCGACGCTTGTTGGCCGGATTGACGAGCTTCATGGAGAAGCGGTGCTGATCCCACTTGTCTTCCAGAGGGCCGCTGGGAATTTTTGCGTTCAGGTCGAGCATATCAGCGAGTCTCCGCGACCGGGGCCGCAAGGGCCGTGGCTGCCGCCGGGGTTTCCTCGAGCGCTGCTGCCGGTGCGAACGCACCCACGAGCGCAGCGATCGGAATCGTCATGAAGCCGCCCGCGACCACAATCGCAATCACCAGCGCGGCGCGCCGCTTGAGGGGATGCACGGCCGGACGCGCCGCGCCGATGGTGCGCACTGCCGCCCACGACCCGTGGTACAGGTGCAGTCCGAGCGCCGCCATCGCCAACAGATAAAAGGCGGCCACGAACGGATTGGACAGGCCGATGCGGACGTTGTTGTATGGATCGAGGTGCGTGAACTCCGGGTGCAGCGTCCCGGTGGTGAAGTGCAGGATGTGGAAGACGATGAACGTCAGCAGCAGCACGCCGCCCCAGCGAATCGTGCGGGCCGCGAAAGTGGTTACCTGCGGACGCCGCGTGGTGTAGCCCACCGGACGTGCCGCGCGGGACATCATCGTGAGTTGATAGGCCGCCAAGGCGTGGAGACCCACCGTCGCGAGCAGACCAAGACGGACCACCCACAGCAAGGGCATACTCGTGCGAAGAAGAACGGCGTAGTCGTGCATGGCACCCTGCCCCTTGAACATCAGCAGGTTGCCCGACATATGCCCAATGACGAACAGGATCCCGATGATCCCGGTCGCCGCCATCACGACCTTCTTCCCGATCGTGCTCTGCCAGAAACGCGTCAGACCGTACATAAGCGGAGTGAAAGTAGAAACCGGCACCGCCACCGTAGTGACTGCGCCGGCTCTGTTCAGAATCAGAGAGAAATCACCGACATCGGCTCGCGGACGGCCTGCGCGGAACGCTCCAACGCGGCACGTTCGTCGGCCGTTAACTCGATCTCGAGGATCTGCTCGAGGCCGTTACGCCCCAGCTTGCAAGGCACACCGAGGAAAAGGTCCGACAGGCCGTACTCGCCCTGCAACCAGGCGGCACACGGCAGGATACGCTTGCGATCCAGTACGATCGCCTCAACCATTTCCACGGCGCCTGACGACGGCGCATAATACGCCGACCCGGTCTTGAGATACTTCACGATCTCCGCACCGCCGTCGCGCGCACGCTGCACAATCGCATCCAGTTGCTCACGCGGCATGAGTTGCGTCACCGGAATTCCGCTGACGGTGGTATAAGAGATCAGCGGTACCATCGTGTCGCCATGCCCGCCGAGCACCATGGCCTGAATGTCGCGCACCGACACATCGAGCGCCTCGGCGATAAATGACCGGTAGCGCGCCGTATCCAGCACTCCCGCCATCCCGATGACGCGCTCCCGCGGAAAGCCGGTCACCTGCTTCGCCACGTAACACATCACATCGAGCGGGTTCGACACCACAATCACGATCGCGTTCGGCGACGTGGCCTTGATCTGCTCCGCCACCGACTTCACAATACCGGCGTTTGTGTTCAGCAAATCGTCGCGCGACATCCCCGGCTTCCGCGCGATGCCCGCCGTGATGACGACAATGTCCGAACCGGCCGTCTCTTCATACCCATTGGTCCCGATGACCCGCGTGTCGAACCCTTCCACCGGTGCCGACTGCCACTGATCGAGCGCCTTGCCCTGCGGGATACCGTCGACCACGTCGACCATCACCACCGTGCGTCCGAGAGACTTTTCCGCGATGCGCTGCGCCGTCGTGGCGCCGACGTTGCCAGCACCGACCACTGTGATCTTGTTGACCATATATTGCCGATTCTCCGAACGGACGTCCGAGCGAAGTGGAAGAAAGACATCAGAGGGAGACGCCGGCAAAAACCCCGTTTACTGGTTAGTGTCGAACGCCACCGCGCGAATGCTGCTTTGTCAACATAGAATGGTGCAGCAACGCGAGCAACACACGCGGCGGTGATCCCTCCGTCTGGACTGCGCGGTCTCCCGAGTCGTCGGTCACCGTCAGAGCTCGCTATCCGCCAACCTCGCTCAACGCGCGTAATCCACCAACGCGCATTTGCAAGAGCGCATGTTCCTTCGGCTTGTCGGCCAACGCCTGCCGAAACAGCGGCGCCAAGGGCTCGCCGCGACGCAGCGCGTCGCGCAACACCACTTCGTGGTCGCCGAAGAGACAGGTCCGCAATCGACCGTCGGCGGTGAGGCGCACGCGGTTGCAGGTGTCACAGTAGGTGTGCGACATCGGCGTGATCACCCCGATCGTGCCCGGTGCCCCGTCCAGGCGATAATACACGGCGGGACCGTTGCCAAGCGCAGGCCCGGCATCGGGTGCCAGCGCGCCAAGCGCGGCCACCCGGCCCAGTATCTCGTCACTCGGCACCACGTGATCCCACGTCAGCTCGCGCAGCTCCCCGACCGGCATCAACTCGATAAAGCGGACATGCCACGGATGCCGACGCGTGAGTTCCGCAAACGCCTCGATCTCGTCGTCGTTGATACCGCGCATGACCACCACATTGATTTTGATCGGGCCAATACCGGCAGCCTGCGCCGCCGACGCCGCCTCGACGAGGTCAAAGCCCAGGTCGCGGCGCGCGATTGCCACCACGCGCTCCGGACGCAGCGAATCCGCACTGATATTGACACGGTCGAGCCCCGCCTCGGCGAGCGCGCGGGACATCGAGGGCAGTTTGACGCCGTTGGTCGAGAGCGCAATATCCTCGACGCCCGGCACGTCGCGCAGCATGCGGATGAGCGACGCCAATTGTGGCCGGATTGTGGGCTCACCACCGGTGATCCGCAGCCGCCGCAATCCGAGCGGTGCCAATTGCTGCACGATCGCGGTAATCTCTTCGTAGCGCAGAATGTCCGCCTTGGGAAGCCACGGCAGTCCTTCGAGCGGCATGCAGTACTGGCACCGGAAGTTGCAGCGATCCGTGACCGAGATGCGAAGGTATTCGATTTTCCGCCCGAACTGGTCATGCGACGTCTGCGTGGCGTCAGTCTCCGACTGCGCCTCGGGCGCGCCATGTGAGGCGGTCATCGCTTACCGACCGGAGTGGCCGTCGGGTCGATCCACTGCCGATCACCGTCCACGTAGTGCTCACGCTTCCAGATCGGCACACGCACCTTGAGCGCCTCAATGACGTACCGGGCTGCATCGAGCGCGGGCGCTCGGTGCATGTGGGCCGCCACGATCACCACACTGGCGTCACCGAGCGTCAAGAGGCCCACGCGATGCTCCATCACCAGTCGAACCCCGGGAAACCGCACATCGGCCTCCGTCGCGATGGCATGGAGTTCGCGCTCCGCCATTCCTTCGTAGGCCTCATACTCCATACCGCTCACCTCCCGACCGTCATTGAGGTCGCGCACGGTCCCGATGAAGACGGACACGGCGCCAACGCGCTCGTGGCTCGCGCGAGCCACGAGCGCGGAGACGTCGATAGGGGCGTGCACGATCGCCGCGTGTAAAACGCCGGTCTCCATGGTCAGCCTCCCGCGACCGGCGGGATGATCGCGATCTCATCGCCGACCACGACCAAGGCGGAGGCTTCCACCCAAGTGCGGTTCACAGCCACCAACGGCTCGGCCGGTAACCGGTCGCCGCCGGGCATGACGCGCAGCGCGGCGACGATGTCGAGCACCGCACACGGCGCGGTGACGGGCACCTGGACCGTGCGGGCGCCGAACGCGTCGGCATAAGAGGCAAAGAGCAATACGGGGAGACTCATCTACCGAAAGGTAGCCGGATACCCGACACACTCAACCGTCGTACATCTCGTCGTCATCGTCGAGCGTGTTCTCGTCGACCCCGGCAACCATGGCGCGCAACTCCTTGCTGGGCTTAAACACGGGGACCGGACGCGCGGACACCTCCACCGGAGATCCCGTGCGCGGGTTGCGCGCCATACGGGTTTTCCGCTGCCGGATCTTGAAGGTGCCAAAGCCGCGCACCTCGATATTTTTCTGCTCCTGCAGCGCGTCCTTGATCGCGTCAAGAAAGGCATCAACGACCCGCGCACAATCCTTCTTCGAGATGGTCGGTCCCGCCGTCTGCGCTATGCGCGCCGTGACGTTCTCAACCAGATCGGCTTTCGTCATGGGCTCTACCAAGGGGGGCGCGCACCGGCCGCAAAGCGGAGTGGACGGCACGCATCGGGGTCATACCGAAATGCGAAAGTATGACCTTAGTGCTTATCAGTCAAGCGGTTGGGTCACTTCAGCGGCGGCGATCCCGGAGGGCACCGAGGAATTGATCAAACAGGGGAACCGCGTCGTGCGGCCCAGGCGCGGCTTCTGGATGATACTGCACCGCAAAGATGGGCAACGTCCGGTGCCGGAGTCCTTCGACGGTGCCATCGTTCAGGTTGATATGCGTGACCGCCAGCTCGTCGGCCCCCTCAACCCCGTGCGCATTACCGGCCACGGCGAAGCCGTGGTTCTGCGACGTGATCAGCACCTTGCCCGTGGCCAGATCCTTCACCGGCTGGTTCCCACCCCGATGTCCGAACGGCATCTTCTCCGTTCGGCCGCCGAAGGTGAGTCCGAGGAGCTGGTGGCCGAGGCAGATCCCGAACATCGGCACGCCAGCGGCGGCGATGGCGCGGATCGCGGCCGGCGCGTAAGTGACGGCCGCCGGATCACCCGGTCCATTGGAGAGGAACACACCGTCCGGCTGCATTGCCAACACATCAGCAGCCGGCGTGTCCGATGGGACGACGGTTACTCGACAGTCGTGCGCCTCGAACAGCCGCAGGATGTTACGCTTGATGCCGAAGTCGTAGGCCACGACGTGATGCGCTGCCCCGGATGGGCCAACGTCGTACGGCGCCTCGGTGGACACCACCGAGGCGAGATCAAGTCCTTCCATGCTTGGGCAGGCGTCAAGCGCGGCCAATGCGTCAGCGGTGGGCGATACACCCGTGCCGATGACGCCGCGCATGACGCCGACTTCGCGCAGGTGCCGGGTAAGGCGACGAGTATCCACCTCCGTCAGCGCCGGCACGCGATGCTCGGCCAGCCACTCACGAAGCCCACCAGTGGCGCGCCAATTGGAGTACGTGGGCGAAAGCTCACGCACGATGATACCCGCCACTTGAGGCGCCGAGGACTCAGGGTCTTCGGTGTTGACGCCGTAATTGCCGATCTGCGGGGCGGTCATCACCACGATCTGTCCGCGGTACGAGGGGTCGGTGAAGACCTCTTGGTAGCCGGTCATGTTCGTGGTGAATACGACTTCCGCGACAGTGGGCAGTGTCGGGCCCACCAGCCTCCCGAGAAAAAGGGTTCCGTCCTCTAGGAGGAGGAACCCTTTCGGTGCCTGCATATCCACGTGGGTTACGGCTTCGGCGGGGTGGTTGGAACGCCGGCCGGAGCGGCGGGCGTCGCAGGCGCAGCCTGCTGCGTTAACGGCGCAGCAGGGGCTGCCGTGGCGGGCGCGCCCGGAGCCGCGGCCGGAGCTGCCAACTGATCAAGCACGGACTTCGGCGCCGTTGATCGCGACGACATGATCTGCAGAACGAACGCCAAGCCGAGAAAGATACCGCCACACCACCAGCTGGCCTTGGTGAGCAGATTGCCCGCCTGACGGGTGCCCATCACCGAGTCAGACGACGAACTGGCGCCGCCGAAGCTGGCCGCGAGTCCGCCACCCTTCCCCGACTGGAGAAGCACGGCGACCGCGAGCACGATCGCGTCGAGAATGAGCAGAATCAGCAGGAACGTGTACATGTCACGAAGCCAAGGACAGAAACGGAAACCGCGCGGACCTTCGGTAGCCTTGAAAAATCACCGGCCGGAGCATCTGATGCAAGTCCTTCCGGTGATTCGAGTTGCGAAAAGTGCCTGGAGTGAAGCCGTGACAATTCAGCTGCGCACGATGCTCGCCCAGCTGTCCGCGTCGAGCGATGCCCCGCCCACCAGCAACCCATCCACTTCCGGGGTGGCGAGCAGGATCGCCGCGTTGCCACGATTCACCGACCCGCCGTACAGAATGGGGATGCCGGCCGCCGCTTTCTCGCCAAGGCGCCCTGTTAACGCGCGCCGCAAGACGCTATGAATGGCGCTGGCGTCCTCTGGCGTGGCGGTGCGTCCCGTTCCGATCGCCCAGACGGGCTCGTACGCGAGCATGATCGCGGCGGCCTGCTGGTCATCCAATGCGGCGAGCCCGGCAGCGAGCTGGCGCTCGACGACCGCTTCCGTCTGGCCTTCCTCCCGCTGCTCCAGCGTCTCCCCAACACAGAGCATGGCCGTCAGCCGAGCCTGCGCAATCAGCGCCATCTTCTTCGTGGTCTCGGCATCACTCTCCCCGAACACGTGACGACGCTCAGAGTGGCCCACCAACACGATCCGAGCGCCCGCGTCACGCGCCTGCAGGACGGAGTTCTCACCGGTGAACGCCCCCTGCGCCTCCGAGTACACGTTCTGTACTCCCACCCACACGTCCGGGCGGTCCTTGAGGCCGTCCAACACGGTGGTCAGTGTGATGGCGGAGGGAAAGAACACGAGGGTCCGATCGTGTGGCCGAGGCGCCTGTGCCAGGAATCGTTGCAAGAACGCTTTCGCGTCGGTTGGGCTGTGGTTGAGCTTCCAGTTGGCGGCGATGACGGGCTTGAGATGCATGACGGCGGGTCAGAGAATCGTGAAGGGAAACGGGCGGCACCGGGAGACGCCGCGGTGGATCAGGCGCGATCGAGCGCCATCACGCCGGGCAACGCCTTGCCCTCGAGAAACTCCAACGATGCACCACCACCGGTGGACACGTGCGACATCTGGTGTTCGAGCCCGGCTTCGGTCACGGCCGCCGCAGAGTCGCCGCCGCCGATGATCGTCGTGGCCCCTGCGCTCGTGGCCTCGGCCATCGCGCGCGCCACGCTGACCGTCCCCGCCTCGAACGGGGGCTTTTCGAATACCCCCATCGGTCCGTTCCAGAGAACCGTTTTCGCTGACGTCACCAAGTCACGATAGATCGCAATCGTGGCTGGTCCGATGTCGAACATGGCCTCACCGGCCGGGATTTCCTCGCGCGCCACCACGTGCGCCTGCGCCCCGGCATCCATCGCCGGCGCGATCATCGCGTCGATGGGAAGCACGAGCTTCCCGCTGGTGCGCGCCAGCAGTTCCTTGGCCATCTCCAGACGATCGGGCTCCACAAGCGACGTCCCCGTCTCGAGTCCCATTGCGCGGAAGAACGTGCATGCCATGGCACCGCCGATCAGCAGGTGATCAACCTTTGGCAGCAGCGCCTCGACGACGTCGATCTTTCCGGAAATCTTGGATCCGCCGAGAAGGGCGACGAACGGACGCGTGGGGTTGGTTAACGCACCACCGAGATAAGCCAATTCCTTCTCCATCAGCAGCCCGGCCACAGCGGGATGGCAGAACCGGGCGACGCCTGCGGTGCTGGCATGCGCGCGATGCGCGGCTCCGAATGCATCATTGACGTACAGGTCGCCCAACGCGGCCATCTGCTTCGAGAGCGTTTCGTCGTTGGTCGTCTCGCCGGCGAGGAAGCGCGTGTTCTCGAGGAGGAGCACCTCACCCGCCGGCAGCGCCTGCGTGGCCGCGACCGCGGTGGCACCCACCGTTTCGCCGAGAAAGTGCACCGTACCGGGCAGCAGTTGGCGGAGTCGCACGGCCACAGGTGCCAGCGTGTAGCGCGGATCTGGCGCTCCCTTGGGTCGACCAAAATGCGACAGCAGCACTACCTTCGCGCCTTGATCCAGCAGCACACGAATGGTGGGGAGTGCCGCGGTGATGCGCGTGTCGTCGCTGACCGCTCCAGTTTCGTCGAGCGGGACGTTGAAGTCCACGCGCACCAAGGCACGGTGACCCGAAAGATCGGCTGTCGTGAGATCGCGGAGGGTGCGAGTCATCATAGGAAATTCACGCCACGGAATGCGCGGTGGTAAACGTGAGCCCCGGCACAACCGCACCGGGGCTCAGCGAGAAACGACGGACGCTGGACGACGAACGGACAATGTGCGCTTAGAGTCGCGCACCAACGAATCGCAGCAGGTCGACACAGCGTGACGAGTAGCCCCACTCATTGTCGTACCAACCGGAAATCTTCACCATCGTACCATCGATCACGATCGTGCTGAGGGAGTCGAGGGTGCAGGAGTGCGGATCGCCGATATAGTCCACCGAAACGAGCGGTACTTCGCTGTATCCGAGGATTCCTACCAACGCATTGTCCGATGCCGCCTTGAATGCCGCGTTCACTTCGTCCTTTGTGACTTTCCGCTCCACCACGCAGGTGAGGTCAGTCAGCGAGACGTCAGGTGTTGGCACGCGGATGGCGATACCGTCGATCTTGCCCTTCACTTCCGGAATCACCAACGAGGTGGCCTTCGCAGCGCCCGTGGTGGTGGGGATCATCGAGACGGCTGCGGCCCGAGCGCGGCGCAGGTCCTTATGGGGCATATCGAGAATCGACTGGTCATTGGTGTAGCTGTGGATCGTGACCATCGAGCCATGCACGAAGCCGAAGTTGTCGCGGATCACTTTCACCATCGGCACCAGACAGTTCGTGGTGCACGAGGCGTTGGAAATGATGTGGTGCAGCGCGGGATCGTACTTGTCGCTGTTCACGCCCATCACGATGGTAATGTCTTCGTTGGTGGCGGGCGCAGAGATAATGACCTTCTTGGCGCCGCCTTCGATGTGCTTACCGGCGTCGGCCGCCGAGGTAAAACGACCGGTGGCCTCAAGCACGATGTCCACACCCAGGTCTTTCCAGGGCAACTTTGCGGGATCACGCTCCGCGAGGATACGCACCCGATCGCCATCGATCGTTATCGCATCGGCATCATGGCTGACCTGCCCGTCGAACCGTCCATGGATGGAGTCATACTTGAACAAGTGGGCCAGCGTCGCCGTGTCGGTCAGGTCGTTGACTGCGACGAAATCGATGTCTGCAACGCCCTGCTGTTTGGCAGCACGCAGCACCTGCCGACCGATACGGCCGAAGCCGTTGATACCTACCCGAATGGCCATGTTGTCAGATCCTGTCAAAGTCGATGTCGAAGTCTGAATCGGTGCGGTCGCCGGGATCCGGCGCCCGTCCGAAGGTCACACAACTGATGATACGGGCACCGCCGTCTACCAGCGCCTGCGCGGCCGCGTTAATGGTCGCGGCCGTGGTAATCACGTCATCCACCAATATGACATGTACCCCCCGAAGCTGCGCCACGGCATGCGCGGGCGCGGTAAACGCTCCGGAAACGTTGCTTGCCCTCTCCGACGGTGTCAACCGGACCTGCGAATTCGTAGACCGCGTGCGGCAAAGCACATCGCGCCACACCGGCAGCGTCCACAGCGGCGCCAGTGCGTCGGCGAGGCGCTCCGCTTGGTTGTAGCCGCGCTCGCGCTCACGCGCTGCCGCCAGAGGCACCGGGACCAAGGCCGCGCGCTCGTCGATCACATCCTGTGGCCACGACACTCGCGCCATCCGGCGGGCCATCGCCGGTGCTACGGCCTGCCAGCCATTGTATTTCAAGGCATGGACGAGTGCAGCACCGGTTCCACTGTCCATGCGACACACTGATCGCACGGCGCGGACCGCCGGTTGCAACCGGGCGCACCAACGACATGGCGGCAGTTCGGCAACCCCTTGGGCCCCCGGCCCGGCGGTTGGGAGCGGTGCGAAGGCCGAAAGGCGGGGCTGCCCGCAGCGGAGACATTGCGGCCAGCCAACCGGCACGAGTCGCACCAGGCAGGCGGGGCACACAATGCCATCGTCGCCGGCGCGGTGTGGTTGGCGACAGACGGCGCACGCTGGCGGCAGCAGCACATCGGCCAGTCCGCTCCAGAATGTACGCCACGCCGCGACGGGCGGTGCATGACCGGCCCCCTTCGGCATGCCACTCACAGCGTGAGCTCATCCTCTGCGTCGAGCTCGCTCGACACCACGCCCGGCACCACACCCAATGCCCGCCACATGCTGCGTCGCGACGGTGCCTGGCCAAACCAGCACGCGAATGCCGCAGCGCCCTGCTCCACCAACATGCGCAAGCCATCCTCCGCCTGCAGACCGCGCGCCCGCGCAGCCTGCACCCACGCCGTGCCCTCGGCGGCGTAGACGAGATCGAACACTGCGGCATCAGCAGCGAACCGATCAACCGGCATCGGCACGGCCCCCGGGTCGAGGCCGAGTGTGGTGGCGTTGATGATGAGCCCCGCGCCTTCGATTGCGGCCCACGCGGGATCGTCCTGCGCCGTGGTGGTGCGGTCCGGCCAGGAATGGACCGTAGCGGGAATTCCCACGCGAACCCGCAAGGCATCTGCGCGGCCGGTCGTTCGCGCCACCAGATGAATAGTGTGGCACCCGAGCTGTTCGAGCGCCACCAACACTGCTGCGGCCGAACCGCCCGCGCCGAGTACCACGCACGACCGATCGCCCAGGCCGACGGGCAACAGCGCGTCGATCGTGGCCAAAGCCCCCGCGACGTCGGTGTTGTGTCCGACCAGTCGGTGTTGCTCGTGCCAGAAAGTGTTGACCGCGCCGACTCGCGCGGCCAGCGGTGTGAGTCGGTACGCGGCCGAAGCGACCGCCTCCTTGTGCGGGATGGTGACATTCCCGCCGGCGCCTTCTCCCGCGAGCGTCGCCAAGGTCGCGTCGAGCTCATCCGGCGGTACGTCGAGCGCTTCGTACCGCACGCGGAGTCGAGCGGCTGTCAAGGCGGCGTTCTGAAAGCGCGGCGATAGACTGTGCGCGACCGGATGCCCCAGCAACACCAGCCGAGACGGCGCATCGGGGGCCGCAGCACCTAGCATGCGTCAGGCAGCCGGCGGCGTGCGATCCGCAATCACCCGATCAAGAATCGCGGTGATCTCCACAGACAGCTCCTCGAACGTGGCGCGGTAGACGTCGAGGTCTCCACCGAACGGGTCGCTGATAGCCCGCGGCGCGGCGCCGGTGAATGCCGTGAGCATATGCGCACGGCCGGTACCACCGAGCGCTTCCGCCCGATCGAGATGGTGCTCGCCCATCGTAAAAATGAGCTGGGCGTCGGCGACCAATACTGCGGAAAGCGCTTGCGCTCGGTGCATTGAGAGATCCAGTCCATGCTCAAGACCAACCAGCAACGATCCGTCCGACGCCGGGGCATCCGGCCACGCGCTGGTGCCAGCGCTGCCGACGGTGAGATCGGCGAGCCCTCGCTCAGCGATCATCCGTCGTGCGATGGCTTCCGCCAGCGGACTCCGGCACGTGTTCCCGGTACAGACAAACAGCAGGTGCATGCGCGCGCTCCGTGGTGAGGGCCGATCGGTCATGTATCGCCAAGCAACTCAGGGACGCACGCCCGCAGTTCTTGTGCGGTGAGCACGCCCGGGCGGATGATCCGCGGGCGCCGACCCGTGCAGTCCACCACCGTGGACGGCCGAGACGGAGAGAGGCGTCCACCGTCCAGCACATGAAGCAGCCCACGCTGAATCTCCGATGGCCACTGTTCAACAATTTCAGCCGCCATCATCGCCGGCGGTACCCCAGGCCGATTGGCACTCGTGCTGGTGATCGGTTCGCCGTAGGCGGCCAGCAGCCGCTGCAGGCCTGGATGGGGTGTCCACCGTACGGCCACTCCACCCTCGGGGCCCCGTAGTCGCGCCGGCACTCGCTGATCACCGCCTCGCAGTACCAGAGTCAACGGACCCGGCCAGAACCGCGCTGCCAGATGCGCCGCGTAGGTGGGCAGATGCAAATCGAGCCGTGCGATCTGCTGCGGATCGCCAATCAACAGTAAGAACGGTTTACCCGGCGGACGCCCTTTCATCTGGACCAGCGACTCGACCGACTCATGATCGACGGCCGTGCCGAACCCGTACACGGTTTCCGTGGGATACGCGAGCACCCGTCGCGCCGACAAGTGCGCGATCGCACCACGCAGCGCGCCTTCCACCTCATCCGGCGACCAGAACGGCACATACATCGCCGACGAACTCATGCGTGCGTCACTCCGAGAGCAGACTCAGCGCGTCTGCGCGCGCGAAGTCTGCATCGTCCGTGATCTTGAGCCCGCGCTCGCTTCCGCGCACGACCACCACGGGTAAGCCGAGTCGTTCGAGGAGTCCCGCATCGTCGGTCGCGCTCACGCGATCACGCCGCGCTTCCACGTGCGCCTGCTCGAGCATGGCACGCGGGAACGCCTGCGGTGTTTGCGCGCGCCACAACGTGGTACGCTCCACGGTACGAATGACGCGCCCTGAGGCGTCCACCTCTTTGAGCGTATCCACCACGGGGAGGGCGGCAATCGCGCCGTGCCCGAGACGTGCTTCGGCGATCACGCGATCGATGGTGGCATCGGTCACCAACGGACGCGCCGCGTCATGCACTACCGTGATCACGATCTCCTCCGGCAGATCCTCGAGTCCGTTCACCACACTCTCCTGTCGCTCGCGGCCACCGACCGACACCAGTAACCGATCCACGTCACACTGAAACAGCCACGGCGGCGGATCGGCAGCATACGCTTTCGGCAAGACGACCACGACGATGGCAACGTCTGGACGCGCCATGAACGTCTGCACGCTGTGCAATAATGTCGGCTTACCCGCGACCCAACGAAACTGCTTTAACTCCGTGCTTCCGGTTCGTGAGCCCGACCCACCGGCCACGATCACCACCCCGACATCGCGCACCACATCCGACGATGGGCGCACTTCGTCGGAGCGCGAGGCCACCGTGGGCGGCGGGATAATACGACGCGGTGCGATCGGCGTGTGCTCACTCATGACGCTGCTGCCTCCTTGCCCACAGTGCGCTGCAGCACTTCGGTTAATGATTTGACCCCGATCACACGCATGCCCGTCGGTGTGCGACGCGGTACGGCGCGGTCCGAAAGGAATGCCATGGTCATACCCAGTTTCGCCGCTTCGTTCAGACGGCGTTCCGCCTGTGACACCGGGCGGACTTCCCCACCCAGTCCGAGCTCGCCGAGAAAGACCGCGCGTGCGGGAAGCGGCTTGTCCACCACGCTGGACGCCAGCGCGGCAACCACCGCCAGATCCACCGCCGGCTCCTGCACCCGCATGCCGCCCACGACGTTGCAAAACACGTCGAGCTGCGCGCAGGAGAACCCCCCGCGTTTGTCGAGCACGGCCAACAGCAGCGCCAGGCGTCGGGAGTCGATGCCGCTGGCCACGCGCTGCGGGGTGCCGAATCCAGCACGCGCCGCCAACGCCTGCACCTCCACCAGCACCGGACGTGTACCCTCCATCAACGCGCACACCGCGCTGCCGCTGGACACGTCCGAGCGATCACCGAGGAACAACGCCGACGGATTCTCGACGGGAATAAGACCGGTACTCACCATGCGGAATACGCCGATCTCATCCACCGATCCGAATCGGTTTTTCGTGGCGCGTAACACCCGATGATCAAGCGTGCCGTCGCCCTCGAAGTAGAGCACGGTATCCACGATGTGTTCCAACGTCTTCGGTCCGGCGATGCCACCACCCTTCGTGACGTGCCCGATCACGAAGACCGTGGTGCCGGTATCCTTGGCGAATCGCATCAGGCGGGCGGCACACTCACGCACCTGCCCCACGTTCCCCGGCGCTCCCTCCAACAGCTCGGTGTACACCGTCTGAATCGAGTCCACGATCAGCACGCGCACCTGCTGCCCGGAGGCGGTCGGGGCGGCGGCCGTAGCCAGAATCGTCTCGAGCGACGTCTCGGTGAGCAACGCCACACTCGTGGCATCCTCAGCCAGTCGATCAGCACGCAAGCGTACTTGCAGCGCACTCTCTTCCCCTGACACGTAGAGCGTGGGCAGACCACCCACGGCGAGTCGTGCCGCCACCTGCAGTAGCAGCGTGCTCTTGCCGATGCCGGGCTCTCCGCCCACGAGCACCATACTGCCCGGCACAATCCCGCCACCGAGCACAAAATCGAATTCATTGAGCTGGGTGAACCAGCGCGGCGTATCAGCGGCGGTCACCTGTCCCAACTGCACCGTGCGTCCGACGCTGCCGACCGCCGCGCGCGCAGCGGTCCGCTTGCTCGTGGGCACCGCCGATGCCGCCGCCTCCTCGGCGAGTGTGTTCCACGCCGAACAACTCTCGCACCGACCCGCCCACTTGGGAAAATCGGCGCCACACTCCGTGCACCGATACACCGTTTTCGCGCGTGCCATCAGTTCGCCATCAGAACGGTGTTCCGCTGAAGTCATCGGCACCCTTCACCAGCTTCGGACCGCCGAAATCACCGGGCGCCTCCCGACTGGAGAAGTTGTCAAATCGCGTGTACTGCTTGTGGAAGAACAGACGCGCGCTCCCGATCGGGCCGTTACGCTGTTTGCCGATGATGATCTCGGCCTTGCCCTCAAGCGTCGGATCTTTCAGACGTCCGGTCTCATCACGTTCCGCATACACTTCCTGACGGAAGATGAACATGATCACGTCGGCATCTTGCTCGATGGCGCCCGACTCCCGCAAATCGGAGAGCTGCGGGCGACCCTTGTCGTCGCCGGTGCGCTGCTCGGGAGCACGGGAGAGCTGCGAGAGCGCCACCACCGGCACGCTGAGCTCTTTCGCGAGTGCCTTGAGGCCGCGCGAGATCTGTGACACTTCCTGCTGGCGGTTCTCCACGCCACTCGGGCCGGTCATAAGCTGGAGGTAGTCCACCATAATGAGCCCGAGATCGTGTTCGGATTTGAGCCGTCGCGCTTTCGCGCGCATCTCAAGCAGACCGATGCCGGGTGTATCGTCGATGAAGATCGGAGCATGACTCAGAATACCGGCAGCTTGCGCCAGGCGTGGCATCGATTCATCGAGCGCCCTACCCCCTTTACGCAGCGCCTGCGCGTCGATGAGCGCTTCGGAGGCCAGCATACGCTGCACCAGCGATTCCTTGCTCATTTCGAGCGAGAAGAACGCCACGGGCACTTTCGCCGTGATCGCAGCATGCTGGGCGATGTTCAGCGTAAACGCCGTTTTCCCCATGGAGGGACGCGCGGCCACAATGATCAGATCGGCCGGCTGGAATCCCGACGTCATGTGATCGAGCTCGGAGAAACCGGTGGGAACTCCAGTGATCGCCGATTCCCGCTGCGCGAGCAGCTCAAGCTTCTCCATGGCCGGCCAAAGCAGCTCTTTGATACGGGCGAAGCCGGATCGTTCTTTCGATTGCCCAAGCGCGAAGATTCGCGACTCTGCCGAATCCAGCAACTCCGAAGCCGTCGTGCGCCCCTCGAACGCCTCACTGACAACTTCTGTGGAGACTTCAATGAGCCGACGCAACAAGGCGCGTTCCTTGACGATGCGCGCGTGGTATTCCACATTCGCGACCGTGGGGACCGCATCGAGCAGGAACGCGAGATACTCGCGCCCCCCGGCATGCTCCAACTCGCCGCGTCGCTCGAGTTCGTCGGCCAGTGTCAGCGGGTCCACCACGCTGCCGCGCTCGGTGATCGCGAACATCGCGCGAAACAATCGGCGGTGCCCCTCGCGATAGAACATCGTGTCATCCACGTGTTCCGCCGCGCGCATCACGGCGTCGGCATCGAGCAGCATGGCGCCGAGCACCGCCTGCTCCGCTTCCTCCGACCACGGGGGACGCCGTTCTTTATACGGATC
Source organism: Gemmatimonadales bacterium (assembly GCA_038212625.1). Taxonomy (GTDB): domain Bacteria; phylum Gemmatimonadota; class Gemmatimonadetes; order Gemmatimonadales; family Gemmatimonadaceae; genus Gemmatimonas. The sequence goes on from JBBQUH010000009.1 coordinate 61,365, forward strand.
GCGCGGCGCAGGAACGCCCGACATCGCGGGGACTGGCAGATTCGTCATGTTACACAGACTCCGCGCTGCGCGCAGCGCGTGATGCATCAAGAATACGACGGGCGAGTTGAACGTCTTCCCACGTGGGACGCTTCCAGGCTTCGTTGCGCAGGAGCGCTGCCGGGTGGTAGGTCACGATAACCGGGATATCACCGTAGCGATGTACTTTCCCGCGCAGCGCACCGATCGCGGCGGTCGTTTGCAGGAGCGTTTGTGCCGCAAAACGTCCGAGCGCGAGAATGACGCGCGGTTGCACCAACTCCAGTTGCCGCGTGAGATAGGGTTGGCACGCGGCCACCTCCTCTGGCAATGGGTCCCGGTTTCCCGGCGGCCGGTGCTTGAGCACGTTGCAGATATACACGTCATCGCGCGTGAGCTGGATCGCTCCAAGAATCTTGGTGAGCAACTCACCGGCCTCTCCCACGAACGGGCGTCCCTGCTCATCCTCGCTCGCGCCTGGGGCTTCGCCCACACACAGAAATTCCGCGCGTGGATTGCCTTCGCCGGGCACGGGGTGTGTTGCCGACTGCGCCAAGCTACATCGCGCACAGCCCGCGACGTGCTGCGCGAGGGCATCGAGCGACGGCCACGCGGTGACGTGGTCGGTCTCGCTGCCACGCAGCGCCGGCGTGGTAATGCCAAACGGTAGGTCGAGCGTGGCCAGCCAAGACGGCAGTTCCGGGGAAGAGGCCACACGATGCGCCGGGACCTCCGAAGACTGAGGCGCCTGCCGGGCATCGGCTTTGGGTGAGGCGGTAGCTGGCGGTGGCTCGCCGGTCGCGCTTCCGCCGCTGCCGGGAACCGCCGGTCCATTCGTGCCAGCCACACCGGAGCGTCGCAACGTCTCGCGCCAATCGGTACTCGCCGACGCCTCGAAGCGCACCGTGGGGGGCGCTGGCGCGACGGGGTGGGCGACGGAAACCTCCGGCGACACCAGTCGCGGCGGTGCGTCGTCGTGGCGGGGGGGAGGCGCGACGGTGTCCGACGGGGCCGAGCGCGCGCGCGCGGATTTGGCCGCGCCGGTTCCGCCACGCAAAGCGCCCAACATCGCCAGCACGTCGTCAACGGGCATGGAGTCGAGCACCATCTCCGACTCGCCCAGTTCCCTGCGTTGCTCGAGGTATCGCCGGAGGCGTTCCTTAGCATCCACAGCGCAGCTCCTGCACCCGATCGCGGATGACGTTGGCAATGGCCCAAGTCGCGACGCCACCGGTAATCGCGAGCATAATGCGCTGGCCGTTGTAGGGACGCACGTGGGCAATCAGGGGGCGGAGGGGAAGAAAAGGCGACGCGCCGCAACGTGCAGTTGCGGCGCGGCGCAGGTACAGCGGGACGTGAGGAGCTCAGCCAGGACGACGACGCGGCACTACCCGGTACTCGATCTCGCCACTGGTCAGCTCTTCGAGCGCGCGCGTGGTGAGCTTCTTCTCGTGCAGTGAACGGTCACGCGGAAACTCGTTGAGGACACGGGCGAACTTGGCAGCGATCAACACGCTCAGATACTTGTTTGCGGCGTGCGTCGATACGTCTTTCGGAGTAAAAACCTGCATGTGTCAGTCGCCCCTGCTGAAATCGTGAATTTCCTGCTCGAGTTGTGCGATCAATGCCTCAACCTGCTCCTCAACCGCATGCACCCGGTCGTGTCGCAGCGCTTCCGCATCGACAATCGAACTCACTTGGTTAACCGCACGCTCAAGGTTGTCGTTCACTACAACGTAGTGATACCGCCCCACCTCGCCCAGTTCCATACGGGCGTTGCGGAGTCTGACGAGCAACCGTTCGCGGCTCTCACTCTTCCGACCCGACAAGCGCGTTTTCAGCACCTCCCCAGACGGTGGTAACACGAAGATCAACACCGTGTCGGGAAATGCGGCGTGAAACTGCCGCGCCCCCTGCACATCGATATCCATGAGCACGTGCTGCCCCGCGCCGAGCACCCGCTCTACTTCAGCGCGCGCCGTCCCGTAGTAGTGCCCATGCACCTCCGCCCACTCCGCAAACTCCCCCGATTGGCGAGCGGCGGTAAAGTCGTCCATCGAAAGAAACCGATAGTCGACGCCGTCCACCTCCCCCTCCCGGGGGGGTCGCGTCGTACCACTTACAGAATAACCGATATCGCGTCGCCGCTCCAGCAGCCGGCGGGCAATCGTCGTCTTTCCACCGCCCGATGGGGCGGACAGGATGACCGGAAAGTAGCTCACTCGAGGTTCTCGACCTGCTCGCGGATGCGCTCCAGTTCCTCTTTCACAGCCACGACCTCGTGGAGAATGACGGCATCGGCCCCTTTGCTGCCCGTGGTATTCGCTTCCCGGAGCATTTCCTGTAACAGAAAGCCCAGGCGCTTGCCCACGGGTTCCCCATGCGGTTCCGACAACGTGGCGCGAAACGCGACCAAGTGGGACGCAAACCGATCCAGCTCCTCACTGACATCCATCCGGTCGGCCAGGATGGCGATCTCCTGCGCGAGGCGCGCTTCGTCGATCACCAGCCCCTCGGTCAGTTCGCGCACCGCCGCCCGCAGGCGATCCCGATGGGCCACCAGCCGCTCCGGCGCACGCAACGCGATCCGCGACAGGGCCCCCGACACCAGATCGAGGCGCTCCGTGAGCACCGCCGCCAGCCGCTCGCCTTCGTCGGCGCGGGCCTTAGCCAGGGCATCGAGGGCGCGATCGACTATCGAGACCAACTCCCCCACGGTCCCGCTCGTGTCCTCTTCTCGCGCGGCGGACATCACATCCGGCATCCGCAACACGGTCGACACGTCCACACCGCCGGTCAGTGCGTGCCGATTGCACAAAGTACGCAGCTGATCCACCACAGCGGCAAACCGCGTCTCGTCAATGGCGATGACACCCTCGGCCTGCCGCTCCGCACGGGCCGTCAGCGTCACATGACCGCGGCTGACCTTGGCGCGCATGGCCTCCCGCACCTCGGATTCCCACCGGCCGTAGGCCCCCGGCAGCTTGATGCTTGGCGAGAAGAACCGATGGTTGACGGTGCGTACTTCGACGGTGAGGCGCGATGTGCCCACGAGCCCGTCGGCTTGGCCGAAGCCGGTCATAGAACGAATCATGAACGCGGCAATGAAACGTCCCAGCGCGGATCCGTCAATTCCAGAACTCCCAGCGGACGCCGTACACCTGAAGGCCCGGAGGCATCGTGATGCCGGGAATCTGCTCATAATCGCCGCCCGTCAGGTTGCGATACTGGTAGAACAGCGTCGCACGCTGGATGCGCAATTCGAGCGTACCGATCACCACTTGGGCACGCGCGGTCAGCCGGATATCCTGCGCGTCGTCACTGCCCGTGCCGTAGAAAAATGGCACCGGATCGCGCAACTCGTGTGCCAATCGCAGATTGATTCCGAACTCTCCCTTCGGGAACTGGCGCAGCCAGTTGCTGACCATGGCGACTTCTGTTCGCACCTGCATGCGCGGGCGGCCGAACTGTGCCTCATCCCAGCGGACGGCCTGCACGTCAAGCTGCACGTCTTTGTACAGACGACCTCGCGCTGAGACGAGGAGGCCCTGCGTCGCCAGTGCCGAAAGCAGCGCGGACGGCGTGCCCAGAAACTGTGGTGCAGTGTAGTCGGACTCGTCCGCCCGAATCACGCCGCCTCCCACCCACACGTCGCCTAATCGAATAGCTGCTTCAGCCCGCACGGTGCCGCTGCTGACGCGCAGCGTCGAATCGTCGGGCGTGCGCGACGAGCGGGCCGCCGAGAACGCCAACCACGACAGCGGCTGCGCGCGCGCAAATAGATCCACCCGGCGCACCGAGTCGACCCCCGTGCGCTCCGCATAGGCCCCGATCTTATAGCGCGAAGTCCCGAAGTATGCACGAGCCGCCGGTGACTGCACCGAGATGCCGGCGATTGGGCGCACGCGATTGGTGAGCGACACGCTCCATCGCGCTCCGCGGTAGCCCACGGCCAGCAGTTGTTGGGTCCGGCCGCGTATCGAGTCGGTCTCCACCTGGAGCGAGTCGTTCAGATCGGGACGTTCGGTTGCGCCAACGGCCGGTATCCCTTCCAACCGTGTCCGCAACACCCCGACCAGTGCCTGCGACCACACGCCGCGTGTGGTATCGCCGTAGCCAACACGAACATAGGCCTCGCGCCGCGAACCCTTGAAGGCCGGGAGATCGGTGAAATTCTCGCGCGCCCTATGCCCGTCGCGCTCACGACTCGACACCGTGGCGAAGGCATCGACGCTCACTCGTCCGCGGGACCATCCCAACCGCGACATGACGCCCTGCACCGTCCCGTCGCCCCGTGCACTGGCCTGCCCAGGGGCGCCAAAGGCGGACACGCGACCGCTCTGCGTGGCCACTTGCTGCCCGCCCGCCTGCAGCAGGAAGCCGTTCCGCCATCGCCGCGCAAACATGCCGCGAAACGCATTGGTATTGAGATCACCGGTAAAAATATCCACGCGCGTGTACGGCGTGGTGCGCTCCACCGTCCATGTGCGCAACCAGACGCGCACTTCACCCGCCGCGCGCTCGATCACAATCTCATCGAGCGTCCACAGCTGCACGTCCGTGAGATCAAGGACACCGGCGTTGCGCGCCTCAATGGCATCCATCTCGACGCCATCGAGGAATAACCGCACCCGACCGAAATCCCCGAACAACGACGCGGCGTGATACCCTGCGGCCCACGCCGTGCGGAATGTGGTCATGCCCGGCACGCGATCGAGCAAATCCGCGAGATTCACCGCACCGGATGACAGGATCTCGTCGCGCTTCCACTCCAACCGATTGGTAATTTCGGTTGATACCGGCACCTCCCACTTCACGATCGGTGCCTTGATCGAATCGGCGAGGATGGCGTTCTTGATGCTGTCCACGCGTGCCACCTCGCGCGCGAACACCACCGAGTCCGCCGCCGCTGCTGCCGCGGCCGCAGACGGCGTGACCGGCGCTGCCACTGAATCCTTACGCACGGAATCGGGGCGCACCTGTGAGTGCGCCACGGATGCCACGGCGCCGTGCAGCACCGCGAACACGGTGAGGTGGACGCCAACGTGTGCTAGCAGGCGTGCGGTCGCCCGAGGCACCACGCATCCGGCGAGGCGTAACGTCACGCGACAGAACAGCCCATGGTGAACCAACACCGCAAGGTGATCAGCGGCGAGCACGAGCGCGGGCGATCTCCACGAAGGTTGCCACCGGCGTACCGGTCGGTCCCTTGGGGATCCAACCCAGATCGGTCTGCGAATACGCTGTGCCGGCGACGTCGAGATGCACCCACGGATAGCCGTCTACGAACTCCTGCAGGAACAGGGCGGCGGTGATCGACCCGGCTGGACGTCCGCCGGTGTTCTTGACATCGGCTACATCGGACTTGATCTGCTCCTTGTACTCATCCCACATCGGCATCGGCCAGCCAGGCTCTCCCGCGGCGTTTCCTGCGGCAAGTACTTCGTCCACCGCCGCTTGGTCGCCACCGAACACGCCCACGGCATTGTGCCCGAGCCCCATCACGATCGCGCCGGTGAGCGTGGCCGCATCGACGACCAACGCGGGATGGTAGCGCTTGGCAAACACCAGCAGATCGGCCAACACCAACCGTCCCTCGGCATCGGTATTAATGATCTCGATGGTTTTCCCATTGGACGCACGCACCACGTCACCGGGCTTGACCGCCGTCCCCGACGGCATGTTGGTGGTCGAGCCCACGATGCCCACCACATTGATGGGCAGATTCAGACGACCGATGGCGTCCATGGCGCCCATGACCCCGGCGGCCCCCATCATGTCGTACTTCATCCACTCCATCTCCGGCGCAGGCTTGATCGAAATCCCGCCGGTGTCAAAGCACAGTCCCTTGCCGATAAGTACGATCGGCGGTTGATCCGCCGGTCCTCCGCGATGCTCCAGCGCCACGAGACGCGGCTCCTCGGGTGTGCCCTGCGCCACGCACAAAAACGATCCCATCTTCTCCTGCTCCATCTCGGCGCGACCAAGCACCGTGATGCCCATGCCATGACGGGCCGCAATGTCCTGACCCACCTCCACGAACATGTCCGGCGTGCACACGTTGCCCGGCATCATCCCCAGGCGCTTGGCGATGGCGTGGCCCTCCGCAACGGCCACACCGGCGGCGAACGCCTCGCGCGATGCGGCGTCGTCCGCGATGACCAGCGTCACGTCGCTGATCAGCGCTCGGCGATCCTTTTCCGGCGGCGGCGACATGAGATCGCGATACGACCAGCAGCCCGCCGCCGCACCGATCACCAGCCCTTCCACGGCATCCGGCGTGGCATCGGGCATCACCAGATGTAGACCGCCTGTGCCCAATTTCGTGGCCTGCCGCGCACCGATCGCAGCCGCACGGCGGGCGCTAACTCGCGTCGGCGCGACGCTCCCTCGACCCACCAGCAATACGCGCTGCACCCCCGTCTCGGCGCCCACCAGCAGGAGCGTTTCGTCACGGCCGCCTCGGAAATCCCGGCGCGCCAAAGACCGAGACAAAGCCCCCTGCAGCAGCGCGTCGATCGGCTCCAGCATCGGCGCCATTGCCGTATCCTGCGGCAACACGATCATAAGTAACGGCGTGTCCAGCGCAGCTGGTTGTGCATGACTGACGTGAAACGAGCAAGGCATGAGATCAACAGGCAGAGAGGAGGCGGAGCCACGGCGACGTGGGCACCGGAGGCGCCACACAGGCCACGGGAACACTGGAAGCTAGACGGCCCGACAAAGACGCGGCAGGCAACCGGCACCCCGGAAAAAAAACGCCCGGCCGCGCAAAGCGGGCCGGGCGGAACAACTGGGGCGGAAGGAGTCGAACCTTCAACCACTCGATTAACAGTCGAGCGCTCTGCCATTGAGCTACACCCCATCGGACACGCCCAGATTCAGCCAGGACACGTGTACACCCCAACAGGATAAAAAGTAACCAAACCCGGGCAGAAAACACTAGGGTTCGGTCGCTGCCACGAGCTCCGCTCGCCCGCGTCGACGCCCCCGTGCGACCACGGTCAGTTTACGAGCGCCACCAGTCGTCGAAGCGTCGCTACGTCCTCGCTCTTGGTGGACAACGACATCCACTCCTTGAGGCGGCCATCGGCGCCGTACACGGCGGCAATCAGTGGCGCCCGGTCGCCGCGAATTGGCCGACCGATCACACCCTCCCAATCGAGCGCCACGCCGGCGCTGCTATCCTTGGGAAACATTCCGCGGATCAGCCCGCGCAGCATGCGCGGAGCCCCGACAAGGTCGGCCACTGGAATGACACTCGGACCACTGGGCGTGAGCGCCGCACGCAAGCTCTGCGTCCAGCGCTCCGCTGCGGCAGCGCCGTTGCGGCTGGCCACGATAATGATGGATGCCCGCCGGGTCAGCGCCGAGTCGGTGATGAGCCGGTTGAACTGATCGAGCAGCCGGTATGTGGGCAGCCATTCCGGCACGACCGTATCCCGAGAGGCGGAGGCGCGCGACGTGCCGCCGCGGGCGGGCGCAGTTTTCTCCCCCTGTGCCACCACGGGCAGCGGAGCCAGCAGCAGCAGCGCACCGGCGAGATTCCGAAATGACTTGAACATGGCGACCGTTAGAGAAGCGTTCTGGCGGTACACGGAAGACGACCCCGGCACCGTGACGTCACCGGTCGGGAGTCGCTCCGTCCGCTTCCCAGCGGGACGTCCGGCGCCCGCGGCGTAATACGCCGCGGGCGGGAAATCGATCCGAGCGGAGATGCAAGCGCCTACCGTTTGGACAGCCGACTCGCCGCTTGCATGCCAACCCAGGCGGTATCCGCGCTAATCAACACCGGCAGATTCCAAACGCCGACGGAGTCGGCCACCGCAGTGCTCCAAGCGAGCGCCGAGGCGGTACTGGTCGACTGCAGGCACGACAGGAACGCCAGCGAATCAATGCCGACGCGCATCGCGGCGTTCAGGATCGGTTTTCGTTCGGTGGTACGTACACAATCGCGACCTCGCGCGCACGAGCGCTGTTGGTGACCGACTCGGAGTGCGCGTCATTCGAGATTGGGCAACCGTCTTCGCCCACCACGACGTGGTGTGGACTTAGTGCGGGCGTGCTGGGAACGACGGCGGAGACGGCAACAGCCGACAGACTTTTACGTGCTGGCGGATGCTCATTGACGACCCTCCTGTGCTGTTGGAAGTTGGTAAATGTCGAGACGGGACCCGCTATCTGGCCATTCGAGGACCATCAGCCGACCCGAATTGACGTCGATGTTGTAGGCGTTTCTAGGCAGGTTAAATGAATACAGATACCGCCCATCCTCAAGCGAATACGCGTCGACGATCCGTCCTGATGCGTTTCCTTCCCCGCCCTTGAGCACAAACACAGTGCCGCCTGCTACGGCCGCCGCCACCGCAGAGTAACGCTTAAATTCGGCACCATGCGTCCGTGACGTTCCACGATTGCAGGAAACTCGAACGCATCACGGTAGCGAAAGTACCGAAGCGGCTTCGCAGTCTCGGCATCAAATTCAGCGAAGTAATTTCCCCGAAACGAGATGACTACACAACGACCCGCCCGGAAGTACGCAAAATATCCCTGTCGAAATAAATAGGTGTCATTCATCAACTGGTTTGGCCAAATCAAAGAATCTTGAACCATAATGTCGCCCTGCAAGGACGCGCGCACGACTTCGTATCCGGGTAGTCGGATTGCCAGCAGCCCTCTCGCGCCCGCATCGCATACGTTGTGCGGTTCTTTACCGAACAATTCTCCGTTGATTCAACCGACAAGTTGTCCGGAGGTGTCGATGCGCGTGATGCGACCTTGGCGCGGGTCCACTACCCCCACACCGCCACCTGTCAATGCGAAAAGTGTGGTGGGCGCGATGAACTCGCCGGGGCCCGCGCCTCGCCGTCCAAACCGCCAAGCAACTTCGCCGGTCGGTAGGTCTACTGCCGTTACGCGCGCGTCGGCCGCCTGTAGGAGAATTACGCGCGAACCATCGAGAAAAGCGTCTTCGACTTCGCTCATCATAATGGCGCTCGAATTGTCAAGCGTAAGCGAAGGCGTAGGAAGAGCGCGGAACACCCGTGCCCTTTGCGTTGCCACCTCTCGCCCACATCCTGCAAACACAGCTGCGGACAGCACAACAGCAAGGGCGATCGATCTCATGGTTCGATGGGAGAGCGATGGTGCCTGTTAAATGTTCAACCGAAACGTCGGTTGAGTATTCAACACGCCAAACGATAAGAATAGTCCTCGCCTACTTCTGCTTCGGCGATTGCATGACCTCGGACCAGTGGGTGCAATTGCCGTTTCGGTCTTTCGTGGTGCACATGCATGTATTGCAACCTGGCAGATCATCGCATGCAACTCGGGATTCGTTACAACTCGCCGGCATCGGTGCACACGTTGGCGTACAACCCTCACCACCGCCGTCACCCGGAGCGACTTGCGCAAGCGCCGTTCCGTCGGTCTCAAAAAGCGCGTCACTCACAGCGGGCTGGACGATCGCGCCAACGAGCAAAAGAACACCGAGCATCAGCAGCTTCTTCATGACCGTGGCCTGCGAAATTTAGTAGGGGCGTGCCGCCACCATCATTGTACCCCCCAATCTGTCAAGTACCGATCTACCTGTTCCTCCTAAGCGCCGGAAGTGCAATGTGCCGTCCCGCTATATCGGCTTGAACACCATCAACCAGAGCGCCACCACCAGCGGCACCGTCGCGATAATTCCCCACCATAGCCACCGGTTCGCATCGCGACGATACGAGGCCGGAATCTCACCACCGTTCGCGAACGCGCGCGCCGCTTTGGCCTGACGAATCTGCGCCGGAATCAGGATGCCCATCCAAATGAGACCGGAAATTCCAAGCAGCACCTGTCCCCATACCAACCAGCGTGCGCCGAAGAGGTCGAGCTTCGTCACCATCGCTGCACCATAGCCGCCGATCATCAGTAGCACGACACCAGTGGCCGTGAGAAACCAATCGGTGATGGTCACCAGATGCTGACCGAACGCGATCACCCGGGGTTCGCGCGTGCGATCGGCGAACACCTTCCACACGGCGGTGACGGTCACGTTGCCGATCAAGAGAATCACGCCGAGGACGTGGAGGAATTTGAAGGTCAGGTAGAGCACGCTGCAGGGGGAAGGGTGGATTGCACACTCTACTGTTAGTTAGCGCTCAAACCAGTGGGCCGAAAGGATGGTTGCAGATCTAGCGGACCCGGCGGGTATCATGCACAGCACCGGTAAGTCGGATCGCACGCAATCGCCCTTGCGGCCGCGCGACCCTGCGGCGGTCAACTCACACAATGGGACAACCAATGAGCGGACTCCTGACGCTGCTGGACGACGTGGCCACGATCGCCAAGGTGGCCGCCGTTTCGGTCGACGACATCGCGGCAGCGGCCACCAAGGCCGGCGCCAAGGCCGCTGGTGCAGTGATCGACGATTCGGCCGTGACGCCTAAATACGTGCACGGGTTTTCTTGCCGACGGGGCCTCGTGCTCGGCCTCGCACTGATCCCGCTGGCCAGGCTCGTGCAACCAAAACTCGGCACCGCAATTAAGACGACAGTACAATGCGGGACAGCGCCGCCGTCCCCAGTTCAACTACGCGCCAGTTGTGGTCGTACCATGCCCAGACCGGGGGTCGAACCCGGAAACCCTTGCGAGTGGGGGATTTTGAGTCCCCTGCGTCTGCCAATTCCGCCATCTGGGCTACGTGCGTACACGCACTCAGATAGAGTACACTGAAGCCGGATGGCCCGCTACCGGCACGTGGTGACTACTGCGTTGGCGGTGGCCCGCGACGGCGCACCACAGAGCTGGAGTCGCCGCCCGGCACGGTGTCCCGGCGCTCCATACGGTTTCGCTGCAGCTCTTGCATGCTGCGACGCAGCTCATCCTGCAACGCGAAGTATCGGGCCCGCTGAATCGCGGTCAAGAACGTCGCAAGTTCGCGCTGCTCCGTCTCGAGCAGATCCAGCTTTCGCTGTTCCAGCTTGGGCATCTGATCGAGGATCTCCGCCACCCGCGTCTCGCTGGCGCGTGCACCGGCCATGAGTTCGCGCCGCAGGGCGTAACGCGCCGTGTACTCGTCACGTCGGAGGGCACGACGCACGCTTTCGGTGCGCGACGCCACGTCACGCAGCTTGGTGAACTGCTCGTCGGTGAGCTGCAACCGCTCCCGCACAATGGTGTCGAGCCGCGCCTGAAACCGGCGCTCCATTTCCGTCCGCTCCGCATCCATTGACGCGGCATTCCGTCGCTGCGGCGGTGGCCCGCCCTGCGCGATGGCAGTGACCGGCGCGCCGAGCGACACCACCAGCGACATGAACAGCGCACGACCCAGACGGCCAGAGCTCAGTCCCCGTTTCATAGCCCGCCTCCGCCGCCACTGACGATTGGGAACGAGGGCAACGGATCCGTGGAGCTCGCTCCATCCCACCGGTTCAGGCGATCCAGCACCCGCTGCAGTTCATCATCGGTGTAATCCCCGAGGTCCCCGTAGGAAACGGACACCGCTGATGCCGCGGCGCCCGCCGACCGACGTGCCCCAAAGTCCAGGGACTCCGCGTCAGGCGTCAACGCGAGCCTTTGGCTGGGCTCGACCATCGCCGACTCCGCCACCGCTCCAAGTCTCGCAGCGTCGGATCGCGCGCTCTCGGTGACGCTCACCGTACTGTTCCGCGCCATGTACACCGAGGTGCCACCGGCCACCATCACGCCGATGGTCGCCGCAATCTGCCACACCGACCGCGACCAGCGCCGAGTCGGTACACTGGTGGTTGTACCCCGCTCGCCAATCGGCGACGGACGCGCAGACGAAGGCAGCAACACCAGCGACGGCTCGCTCGGCGGCGTACTGACCACGACCGGCCGAGGCAACGCGGCAACGATTCGCGCCACATCAACCGTCGCCACACGCGGACGCAGTGCCCGCATCTCGCGCAAAATGACGAGATCCGCACGACAGGCCGAGCAGGTGGACAGATGCACGTCAACAGCCGTCCGCTCAACGTCGCTCAGCGAGAGGCTGAGATAGTCGGGCAGGACGTCCTGCATCATCGGGCTATGGCACTCAGTCATCCAGAAACTCCTTCACCGCGCGCATGGCGTTGTGATAGTGCACTCGAGCGGCTCCTTCGGACGTATCCAGGATATCCGCAATGTCTTTGTAACTCCGCCCTTCCTGCACACGCAACGCGAACACGTCGCGCTGCATGCGCGTCAGACGGGCGATCGCCAGAAGTATCCGCTCCGACACTTCGTTCGCCACGATCGTATCAAGTGCGTCAAAGCCTGAAGCCGCGTGCCCATCTTCCACCTCGACCTCGCGACCGCGACGCAGCGTCGCGCGACGCCGATCAATCACCAATCGCCGTTCGATCGTAAACAACCATGTACGCAACGAGCTGTCTGCGCGGAACCCATCGAGTGCCCCAAACGCACGGACAAAGGTATCCTGCACCACTTCCTCAACATCCGTCTCCACCCCCAACCGCACCGCAAATCGCGCCAAGGCCGCGGCGTGTCGGGCTACGATCTCAGTAGCCGCCCGCTCGTCACCCGCTTTCCATCGGTCGATGAGGACGCCGTCCAGCAACGCGTCTTCCAACAGTTCGGCATCGGTCATACGCTCCGCCCTGTTAGACGACCGGGCCGGTGCGGTGTTAAGGACCACGCAACGCCGGTTGCGGGGAGTTGACCCCACGGGGGCCTCCACAGCAGCTTTTGACCCATGTCTGCACATCGCCTCCCTGAAATCATCGCACATCGCGGCGCCTCCCGTGCCTGCCGAGAGAACACGATGGGTGCATTCCGCCAGGCCCTCGAGGAGAAGGCGGACGGGATCGAGCTCGACGTCCACGGCACCGCCGATGGCGTGCTGGTGGTCCACCACGATTCGACGATTAACGGACGGGAGTTGTCGACGTTGATGGCGCGTGAGGTAGCCGAGCACGTGCTCCCCGGACAGGAAACGATTCCGACGCTGGACGAGGTGCTCGCCTTGGTTGCCGACCAAGCCATCGTATACGTGGAGGTCAAGGCGCGCCGCGTGGAAGAGTTGGTGGTGGCGTGTCTCGACCGGCACCCTGCGGTTCAGACGGCGGTGCATGCGTTCGACCATCGCATTCCGGTGGCCGTTCGCGCCCAGCGCGGTGGGACATCGATTGGCATTTTAAGCTACTCATACCCGTTGGATATGGATGCGGTCATTCGGGCGGCCCGACCAGACGCCCTGTGGCAATTCGCCCCGCTCATTGATGACGCCATCGTGCGCGATGCCCACCGACATGGAGCCCGCGTGATCGCGTGGACAGAGAACGACCCTGTCCACGCGCACCACCTGATGCAGCTTGGTGTGGACGGATTGTGCACAGACATACCGGGGGAGTTGCGCGCGGCGCTCTTGGCCATGTGCGAACCGGATCGCGCCGTGCGACGCGTTCAGTAACTGGGCGGCACGTCGGCCCTCGGCGGCGGCGCATCCGGCGGCGCGGTCTCGGCGGGGTGCGGGTTGGCCGCTGCCAACGCCGTCTCCAAACGTTTGGCTTCAGTATCACGCATACGAAGCGCGGCCATGAGGCGGTCGTTGGCATCGGCGTCTAGCACCCCTCCCGCTTCGACCGCCCGGAATATGGCGTAGCCCAGGGCCTCGGCTGACTTATCGGCGAGCTCCCGAGCGCGGTATGCGTCGATACGAAGCTTGCCCTCGTCGAGCACGTCTTGGGCGGCCTTGCCCGCTTTGTCGATGCCCTGTCGGACTTTGTCCCAAAGTTCCATGATGCGAATCCTCCACGGTTGATAAGCGATACGAGACTCTACGTGTCGGTACCGATGGAAGTTACGGACAGGAGGCTGCGCGTGTGGGGGGAACGCACGACGGCCCCCGCCGCAGCGGAGGCCGTGCATGGAGCAAACAGACTGGAGAGGCTTAGGCTTCGACCAGTTCTTCCGACGTCTCTTCGACGTACTCCATCGGGAGCACGCTGACCTTGTACTTCTTCTTGTTCTTGTGCTGGAACTGCACGACGCCATCTACCAGGGAGTAGATGGTGTAATCTCTGCCCATCCCGACATTGCTGCCCGGATGCCACTTGGTCCCGCACTGACGCAGGATGATGTTGCCGGCCACCACGACCTCACCGCCGTACTTTTTGATCCCGCGGTACTTCGGGTTCGAATCGCGACCGTTGCGTGAGGAGCCTACGCCTTTCTTATGTGCCATTGTTCGTAACTCCAGGAGGGAAGCGCGCTGGATGAGCGCGCCGCCGGCGCTCAGCCGAGGGTGATATCCTTGATGCGGACTTCCGTGAACTTCTGCCGATGTCCCTGCTTGCGGGCGTAATTCTTGCGGCGCTTGAACTTGAAGACGATGATCTTGTCGTCGAGACCATGTTTGACGATTTCGGCCGTCACCTTGGCGCCAGAGAGCGTAGGCACGCCCATTCGGACCGAGGTGCCGTCGGAGCCAAGGAGGACGTCGTTGAAATCGACGGCCGTGCCGGCTTCACCCAGCAACGAAGGAATCCGGAGGGTCTTGCCCGGTTCGGCACGAAACTGCTTGCCGCCGGTGCGAATGATCGCGTAGCTCATAGCTCTATCTGGTGTAAGGCGTGCGGAACGTAGCCTAGAAGCTTATCTAGCTTCAGCTGAAGAGTCAAGCTGGACGATCGGGGTTTCGGGCCCCGATCACGCCAGCGCGTATTGCTGGGTCACGTCCCGTTGCGCACCCCGCATGACGAGTTTGATCTCGTCGGGTTTGAGCAACGGGTCATCCCGCAGTTCCAGCGAAAATCCAGCCATCTTTTCCAGCCGCTTCACGAAATCGTGTTCCTGCTCCAGCACGTGGAGAGCGACCTCGGGGTGCATACGCACCGTGACCGGATCCCGCCGCCCCTCCGCCGCCATCCGCCGCACGGCGCGTTCGGTGCGCCGCACGATGGTCTCGGGGCTGAAGATCCGCCCGCTTCCCGCACAGGTGGGGCACGAGTCCGTCATGCTCTGCCAATGGCTCTGCCGCACCCGCTGGCGCGTCATTTCCACCAGGCCGAGATCAGACACGGCGAAGGCCTTGGTGCGCGCCCGATCACGACCGAGATTGGCACGCAGCTCGTGCAACACCTTGTCCCGATTGGACTGCGTCTCCATGTCGATGAAATCACAGACAATGATGCCGCCGACGTCGCGCAGCCGCAGCTGGCGCGCAATCTCACGGGCCGCTTCGGTGTTGGTCTTGAGAATGGTCTTCTCGGGGTCGCGCTTGCCGGTGTAGCGACCTGAGTTCACATCGATCGAAACGAGCGCTTCCGTGGGCTCGATTATCAGATAGCCACCGCTCGGCAGTTCGCAGCGCCGCTGAAACAGGTCGCGAATCTCGGTTTCGATCTCGTACTTGTCGAACAACGGGATGGTGTCCTCGTAGAGCTTGACCCGCTCCACGAGTTCCGGCGCGATGCCCTGCAGATACTCGGTGATCTCGTTGTACACCTGCTTGGAGTCGACCGTGACGCCCTCAACCTTGGCCGAGAAGAGGTCACGCACCAGTCCCCGGGTGACATTGGTTTCGCGATGGACCAGCGCTGGCGCACGCGTAAACTGCGTCTTGCGTTTGATCCGCTTCCAGTTGTTGATGAGCGTAGTCAACTCGCGCTCAAACGTCTCCTGGGTGGCGTCCTCCGACACGGTGCGCACAATCAAGCCACCGACGTCGTCCGGCAGGATCTCCTGGAGCATGGCGCGCAGTCGCTGGCGCTCGCTCCGTTCGTCGATCTTGCGGCTCACGCCCACTTTGGAGGCGAAGGGCATATACACTAGAAACCGACCGGCCAGCGACACCTGCGCGGTCACGCGCGGGCCCTTGGTCGAGATCGGCTCCTTGGAGATCTGCACGAGGATATCCTGACCGCGCTTGAGCACGTCCTGGATGGGACGCACTTCGCGACGGCCCCGCCGACCGCCGCCGCTAGCGTCGTCGGCGCCATCCTCATCGTCGTCGTCATCGTCGTCCACGACTTGCGCGTCGTCGACCACCACATCGGCGGCATGCAAAAACGCAGATTTTTCGGTACCGATGTTCACGAAGGCGGCCTGAATGCCGGGAAGTACTGCTTCAACCTTGCCCAAGTACACGTCGCCTACCATCCGGCGCGCGTCGGGCCGATCGACCAGCAACTCCACCATCTGACCGTCCTCGAGAATGGCGACCCGCGTTTCACGCGGTGTCGCATTCACCAGGATTTCTCGCTTCATTGACTCGTGCCACGCGCCCCGGCGGTGGCGACTCCACTGAACCAGGGCGGCGACGAACACGGTGATCCTACGGGCAACCCGATCGCGCCAGGCGGCGGCGACACGGACGACGTCACTCGGCTCCCCCAAACCCCTTGACTGATTGACCCGTCGAACCGCGCCCAAGGCCGCGAACCGTCCCCAACCGCAATGCGGGGGGAGGCGCAGACATCAGGAAGAACGCGGTCGCCGGCAATCGTGACGCACAGGCGTGTCAAGCGGTGGGACGTGTGGAGAGCGTCAAACGGGCGCACGCTGGCGCCGCTTGGCCCCCACCACAAACGCAAACGACTCGTGAATCGCACGAGTCGACGGCGCCATTGGCAACGGTTACGAAAAAGGTTACGGACCGGAACAACACAACATGTGGTGGCGCCAGTACGACGCCACCACGAAGTGTACACACAACTGAACGACTCCCGCAATGCGCAAACCACGATGGGGACGCGCAAAATTCGAGGTGCTGTTACGCCAGCAACCCCTTGAGCAGATGCCGAGCGATCACCATGCGCTGAATTTCACTCGTTCCCTCGCCGATCTCGCAGATCTTGGCGTCCCGCATGTAGCGCTCCACCGGGTAGTCCTTGGTGTAGCCATAGCCGCCGTGGATCTGAATGGCCTTGATCGTGGCCCGCATGGCCAGTTCCGAGCAAAAGAGCTTGGCCATCGCGGCTTCCTTGCCGAAGGGCTTGCCGTTTTGGGAGAGCCAGGCGGCGTGGTACATGAGATGTCGTCCAGCCTCGATTTCCGTGGCCATGTCGGACAGCTGGAACTGAATGCCCTGGAAGCTGGCGATCGCGGCCCCAAACTGTTTGCGCACCGACGAGTACTTGAGCGACTCGTCGAGCGCACCTTGCGCAATACCTAGCGACAAGGCGGCGATGCCGATCCGACCGGCGTCGAGGGTTTTCATGAAGTTGATGAACCCCAGCCCCTCGGTGCCGAGCAGATTCTCTGCGGGGACCTCCACATTATCGAATAGCAGTTCGCGCGTGTCCGAGGCCCGCCAGCCCAGCTTGTCTTCCTTTTTGCCCGCCTTGAAGCCCGCCATGTTCGGCAGTGAGGCGTCGGTGCCCATCCCCAGCGCGCGGCACTGGGCGGCATCCACGTTTTCCTTGGTCAGGATGAACGAGGAGATGCCTTTCGTGCCCTTGGTGGGATCCGTGACCGCCGTGACCACGAACACTTCACCAACGCCAGCGTGTGTGATGAAGCGCTTGGAGCCGTTCAGCACATAGTAGCCATCCTTCTTGACGGCCGTGGTGCGCGTGCCGCCGGCGTCGCTGCCGGCGCTTTCTTCGGTCAGGCCAAAGCCGCCGAGCACCTGACCGCTGGCAAGCAATGGGACATAACGCTGGATCTGCTCCGGCGTGCCGAAGCTGAGAATGGGCGAGGTGCCAAGCGTGGTATGCGCGCTGATCGTGATCGAGTGCGAGGCGCACACCTTGGCGAGTTCCTCAATTGCGATCATGAAGCTCAGTGTATCGAAACCAGCGCCGCCGACTTCTTCCGGCCAGGGCACGCCGAGCAGCCCCAACTCGCCCATCGCCTTGACATTCTCCCAAGGAAATGAGGATTCATCGTCGTGTTTCGACGCAACGGGGGCGATGCGTTCACGGGCGAACGTACGCACCATGTCGCGCACGGCCAGGTGCTGCTCAGAAAAATAAAGACTGTCGTCCATAGGGATTCAGGAACGGGGAAGACGGGGCCGAAACCGCAGAGGGTTCGGCGCACTCGGAGACGGGCGAGCAAAAGTGGTGCCAAGGCACCGATCACAGGCACCACACGCAGTCCGCACCTCAGGGTCTCCGAAATAGCGCAGGACGAACGCTCTTCGGCAATGGCGGGTTTGTGCGTAACGCTGCATGGCGTCGAGGCGTGCCAAGTCCGTCAGTCGCCGCCGCTGCAGTGCGGCCCAATTGACCGGCAGCCACGCGGGGTCCGCGGCGCGAATATTCAGCCGGAATCCATCACCTGTTCGCTTCCACCAGAGAAACTGTTCGGATGCGAGACGTTGTAAAATGGGGATGACTGCCATTGATCCGCCGAAATTTCGGGGAAGATCGTCAAGATTGACCAAAGTTCCGGACTGCAGGCCGCCGCGGGTTGCACGCCACAAGGCGCGCAACAGATCCCGTTCCACCGCGCGCGGTCCGATGAGTTCTCGCGTAATGCGCGTCGGCACGGCGAGCAGGCGCACGATCACGCGATTCAGACACGGCGGCTCGATGGTGAGGGCATCGGCCGCTGCGAGCACTCGGAGCGCGGCGGCGGCGTGGCGTTCGTCGGCCGTTTTCGGCAGCAGCGCTGCGATATCGGGAAGCGACAGGCTCACGAGGCGTTCGCGATCGGCGCGTGCTCGTAACTCGTGCCATACCTGCTCCACGAGTACGCGCGGCGGATGGGACCCGTTCATGAAGAACTCGTGGGTGAACCGATCGGGAACGCGGTGTAGCAGCACGCACGTCGACGGTTGACCGTCGCGTCCGGCACGTCCGGCCTCCTGATAGTACGATTCCAGCGTTCCCGGCATGGCGTGATGCACCACCAAGCGGACATCGGGTTTGTCGATGCCCATCCCGAACGCGCTGGTAGCGACGATCACGCGGGACCGACCGCCCATGAACGCGTCCTGCGCCCGCTGACGAAACGCGTCGTGCATTCCGGCATGATACGCCACCGCATTGATGCGTCCGCGCACCAGCGTGGCCGTGACCCCTTCCACCGCGTTGCGAGTGGGCGCATAGACGATGGCCGGCCCGTCGGCCCGACGCAGCCACGTGATCGCTGCCCGGTCTTTGTCGGCCGGCGTGCGAGAGGACGCCACATGATAGGTGAGATTGACTCGATCGAATCCGGCCACCACCACCTCGGCATCGCGCAGCGCCAATTGGCGCACGATGTCGCGCCGAACATCCGGTGTTGCCGTTGCAGTCAGCGCCACCGTCTGTGGCGTGCCAAGTCGCTCGCGCAGTTTGCCGAGCCGGCGGTAGCTCGGACGGAAATCATGACCCCACTCGCTGATGCAGTGGGCTTCATCAACCGCGAGCAGCGAAATCCCGATATCCAGCAAGCGCTGCAGCGTCCGATCGCCTTCCAGTCGCTCTGGGGCGAGATAGAGCATGCGCACGGCGCCGTCCCGCGCTGCGGCCATCCGACTGGCGACCTCACCCACGCTCAGCGTGGAGTTGATGTACGCGGCGCCAACTCCTTTGCGCGTCAGTGCATCGACCTGATCCTTCATCAAGGAGATCAGGGGCGACACGACGATCGTCAACCCGTCTCGGAGGAGCGCTGGTACCTGATAGCAGAGGGATTTTCCGCCACCGGTTGGCAGCAGCAGCAGCGCATCGCGCCCCGACAACACGGCCTGCACGGCCTTGATCTGTGGGGGGCGGAAGTCCGGGTAGCCGAACGTGTCACGCAAGACGGCGCGCGCTTGATCCAACGTGTGCATCCCACATGGTACCGTATGTGCCGTGGCGACGCCGCATCACCGCACCGCCAGATCCATCGTCACACCGCGCATCACTCGGCGCCGCGCCGCTACTCCTTCGGCTCGGTCGGAATCCGCTTGTTCGTTTCGTACATCAGGTACGCCATGAGCAACCAAATCAGAGCGAACAACGCCTTAAAGGCGGCGCGTCCGTAGCGACTGCCCTGCACCGCCTCCACCAAGTCGAGTGCGGCAAGCACTGCCAGCACCAATGGCAGAAGCGGCATCAGGGAACGAAGAACTTTCGGCATGCTACACAGCCCTCACAAAGTGTCCACGCGTAAACGCGCCATCGAGTAACCGACGCGTGACTCCGAGATCCGGAGTGCGCTCGGCGACCATCGCGTCGATAGCCGCGCGATATCCGCGCACGATATCCTGAACGGGATCGCCCGCCACGTTGAATACGAGCTGAAACCCGCGAATCCCGTGCGCCCAGAGCGTGGGCAGAAATTCCGATGCGTCGATGGGTCGCGAATGCAGTAACCGGTTCCGGCACGCCGAATCGGTCGCCACCGCGAAGGTGTACCCCGCCGGATCGGTGAGCGACACGTTCGGATGCTTCTGCACGCAAAGATCGCGACACGTGGTCGGTTCGCGGTCGAACGCTGCCGAGAGCACGCAATGCTCGATGGTCATCCCTTCGGGACGTCCGTACACGAGGACGTCGAAGCCGTGACCGGTCCACGGTGCGACGAGCTGCCCGAGTTCGTCGATGGTCAACTCGATACTCGCCACCTGACGCGACGCACCGAGTGCAAACATACACGCGGCGGTATGCTGGTTGAATACGTTGGTTGCGTAGTCGGCAATCACATCCCGCCCCTGCCCACCCAATTCAGCGAGGAGTCCGAGGTGCCCGGTGAGTATGGGCAGGTCGAGCGCCAGCCACTTCTCAAGCCGCTTCCGCTCTTCGGGACGCACAATGGTAGGGGTGCGCAAGCGCAGGCTGATTCCTGCGGCCGCCAACTCCTCGCGCAATGCCGTCACACGCGCCAGGGGTGGCGCTGGATGGCGGAGGAACGGATCCAGCACGATCTCGGTGGCACCGCCAATCGCGGCTTCGCGCGCGTCGGCAAGATCGAAGACAATGGCGCGTATCGCTGGCAATTCGGGGCTAGCCGAGGACGTCGGACGTGCGGACACCTCGATGCCTCCCACAGCATCCACAATCTGCGTGGCGCGAATCGCGGCGTCGCTGGATTTCGCCCATCCGAGGCATTCGCTCAACTGCTCCGTGGCATCCTGGCGAATCCGGTTGAGTTCACTGACGGGCAGAAATAGCCCCTCCGCGAGCCCCGCCACATCCACATGGCCAAGCTTGAATGGTGTTTCACCCAATCGCCCGAGCTGCTCGCGCAGCTGTGTCATGTCGAGCGCGCGTTTACTCGCCGGCGCGAGCGGAACCTCGCCACGCACCGAGACTTCGCTGTCGCCCATCTGCCAGATGGTCTTCAGCGGTCCCCCCGCGTGGCCGAACACGCGCACATCTACGCGCGTGAATCCGAGGCGGTCCGGCATTGTCACCAAGGCATACGACGCCTGCGCGGTACGGAGCAGCGTAGCGTCACTGGTGCGCACCACACGCCAACCAGCGTCCACGCGCGGGAGCGTGGCGCTCAGCCGCATGCCCAGCAGCTGACGATGGCGGCCGTTACGCACGTGCACCGTGCGCACCGAGAGCACGCTGCCGCCAAGCGCGGCGGCCGCCCCTGCCTCGGGGGGTTCAAAGCCCAACCCATCACCCACGGCAATCGGTCGCAACACCTCCACGATGACGTCGGTGCCGTCGCGTCCCACCACGTCACCGATTGGCAGGCCTTTGTTGTCAGGCTGCGTGCGGGTGATGTACTCCCGCCCTTCACGCCCGCCGTACATCCCGCCGGTGTTCCCGCGACTGAAAATCTGTACAAGGGGTTCCACGTCCTCGATGCGCGGGGCCGCTCCGGTCTCGCCGCGCCCGATGGCGTCCAACCAGCCACGATACGCCTTGGTGACCGTCGCCACATACTCCGGCTTCTTCTTGCGGCCTTCCACCTTGAGGCATCCTACGCCGAGCTCCGCGAGCGCCTCGAGATGATCGTGCGCCGCCAGATCCTTCGCGGAAATCAGGAAACCGCTGTCGAGCGTATCACCGGTGCGGTCGTCGGTCAGCGTGTAATCCTTGCGACAGGACTGGGCACATGACCCACGATTCGCGCTACGTTCACTGATCATACCCGACATAAAACACTGCCCGGAGTACGAAATGCAGAGGGCGCCATGAACGAACGTTTCGAGCCCGAGTTCCGGGACCGCCTGCCGGATAGCCCGGATGTCCGCCAGCGTGTTCTCGCGCGCCAGGACCACCCGTTCGACCCCCAACCGTTGCATGACCAGTGCGCCGGCGGCGTCGTGTACGGTCATTTGCGTCGATCCGTGCACTTCCAGCGCAGGGTAGACCTGCTGGATAAGGCGCACCACGCCAAGGTCCTGCACGATCGCGGCGTCGATGCCACGGTCAACGCATTCGCCAAGGTACGTCAGCGCCTCAGCGAGTTCCTGCGGCTTGATGAGGACGTTGAACGTGAGGTACACGCGCACCCCGCGGGCATGTGCCAGCGCGCACGCTTGCGCTAATTCATCGAGCGAGAGCTGGGCCCCTTCGTCACGGGCGTTGTACAGCGAGGCGCCGAGGTAGACAGCGTTGGCGCCATTAGCAACGGCGGCTCGCACGGCGTCGAGGGTACCGGCGGGCGCAAGGAGTTCGGGAACGCGGGACACAGTCATCCCATGAAATCTAGTCACGCCGGGAAGGTTGCTCCTCGCACGGTGGCTCGAGGAGGTGACATTCTATCCGCGCGGTTTCCCGATGAAGCGCAGGAGCAGGGCGGCGCCGACCAGCCCGATGCCGACCCAGCGCGCCCACTCGGTGCCGGAGCGCATGGCGTACGCAAACGCCACGGCTCCGGCAACGATCATCAGAATGCGTGCCCTGAGGATCACGCGACGCTGGGGAGCCCCGCCGCCCGTGCCGCGTCGTCAGGGATGTCGAGCACCATCCGCAACAGCGCCGTGGAATACACCTTGCCCTGAGCGTCGGTCTTGAGCGAAAAGGTTCCGCCGCCATCGAGTGCGCCGTGCAACAGGAAGTTCAGGGCATTCAGATTGGGCAGTTCGAAGCGTTCCACACTGCCATGAATCTGGTTGGTGAAATGCTGTGCGACGCGCTGCGTGGTGACATACTGCACCAGCACGGGGTACCACTCGGGCTTGAGCGCGATCAATCCCACATTTGCGGTATCACCCTTGTCGCCGCTGCGGGCGTGCGCGATATCGAGCAATCGAACGTGCATGGCGGCTACTCCAGGATACGGACGGCGGTGGACACGGCGCGCTTATCGAGTAGCGCGGGCCAGTAGGCCACGATTTCTTCAACCTTCGGTCGGCCGCCGGCGAATCCGGTCACGCTTGGCGGACCATTGAGCACCAAAGGAACGATTTCACGCGTGAAGCGCTCCACGGCCGCGCGATCCGGACCGCGCACACCGATCCGGAACATCACTTCCGGTGCGTCATGCCCGTCGCCAGCCAACGCGCCATGGGTGGACGTGGCGCCGACGAATTCCGTGAGCACCTGATCGAAGTGCAGGCCAAGATTGTCGAGGCGCTCGCGCAACACTTTGTCGGCCAACTGCGCCTTCTCCATGGCATCGGGCCATGAGTACACCAGCGAGCCAACGGCCTTGTATCCGGCGCGGTACGCGATGGACACCTTCAGGAACGGTGTTGAAGGCCCACCGGTGATACCGTGCACGCGCACCCGGTTTTCACCACCACCTTCGAGACGGATACTGGTAAAATCCGCCACGACATCGGGGGTGATATAGGCGTTGGGATCTCCCATCTCGTACACCAGCTGCTCCGTCACGCCCGGTATGTTCACACGACCGCCGGTTCCCGGGTGTTTGGTGATCACAAACGAGCCATCGGCCGAGGCCTCGGCGATCGGATACCCGACATTCGCGAGATCCGGGATAGTACGCCAGTCATACAGGCAATTTCCACCTGACGACTGCGCCCCGCACTCGAGGATATGTCCGGCCACGATCCCCGCAGCCAGCTTATCCCAATCATCGGCGGCCCATCCGAACTCGTGGCGCAGCGGCGCCATGGTCAGCGCGGTGTCCGTACTGCGACCGGTGACGACCACGTTCGCCCCCAAGGCGAGCGCCTCGACGATGGGCGTGGAGCCGATGTACGCATTGGCCGACAGGACGTGCGCCCGGATCGTGGACAGTGGCGCACCGGTATCCATGTTCTTGAGTTCGTGGCCAGCCGCGAGCAACTCATCGAGGCGATCAAGAATGTCATCACCGGTGACGACACCGATCCTGATCTTACCGCGAAGCCCGTGCTTCGTGGCGGCTTCCAGCACGGCGGCCGCACACGCCTCCGGATTCACGCCGCCGGCATTCGCGATGACCTTCACGCCCCGCTCGGCGACTGCGGTGAACACGCTCTCCATCGCGCCGATGAAATCGCGCGCATAGCCCATGCGCGGATCCCGCTCCTTCTGCTTCTGCAGAATGGACATCGTGACTTCGGCCAGATAGTCGAGCATGAGGTAGTCCACCGCGCCACCCTCCACCTGCCGACGCGGCGCCTCCAACCAATCGCCCCAGAAACCCTGGCCACTGGCAACTCGTACCACGCGCAACTCCTGACTCATCACAGCTCCACGCCGGAACCCGGCGCACCAAACGTTGGCATGGGAGGCAGCACGAACGCTCCAAGGTGCGGACCGGCGTTGTGCGAGGATGCACGCAACGCCAAGGCGAGCATGGCGCGCGTGTCTTCGGGATACAAAATGGCATCGGCAAAACCGCGCGCCGCTGCGTAGCGAGCGTCGAGCTGCACCTCGTAATCGGCGCGCATTGCGGCGACCGCTTCTAGCACGTCCTGTGCGGGCTCAACACCGGACTTTTTTGCGGCGTCGAGCGCCGGGCCGTGCACCGCCTGTATGGCCGCCTCGCCTTCCATGACGGCCATGCGGCCGGTGGGCCAGCTGAACACGAAATCCGGATCGAATCCCTGTCCGGCCATCGCGTAGTAGCCGGCACCACTCGCGTGATTCACCGTCAGCACGATCTTGGGCACGCGTGCACACGCCATCGCCTCCACGAACCGTGCACCAGCGCGAATGATGCCTTCGTGCTCGGCATCGGGCCCCACCATAAAGCCCGAAACATCCTGCACGAAGAGCAGCGGAATGCCCTGTCGATCGCACCGCTCGATAAAGAAGGCAACCTTCTCCGCGCTCTCGGCGTAAATGATTCCGCCAAAGCGCGGGCGCTCGCCCGGCCGCCCCTTGATGAGACCGCGCTGGTTCGCGACTACCCCGACCACCATCCCTTCAATCCGGGCATCGCCGCAGATCATTTCCTTCGCGAGATGTGGCTGGAATTCATCGAGCTCCCCGTCATCGAGTACGGTGCGGAGAATGGCGTGCATGTCGTACGACATGCGGTGGTCGGCCGGCAGCAGCTCGTACAGCGCCTGCGGTGGCTCGGCGGGTGGGCGGTACGTTCCGGCTTCCGTGTGTACGGCACGCGGTAGGCGGGCCACCAAGTCGCGCACCTTGTCCAGGCAGCTCGCATCGTCGTCGAGCGCGTAGTGGGCCACACCGGAAATCTCGGTGTGGGTGATAGCCCCGCCGAGGGTTTCTCCGTCCACCGTCTGACCGGTGGCACCTTTCACCAGATTCGGCCCGCCAAGCCCCATGAACGAGGTCCCTTTGACCATCAGGATGACGTCGCTGAGGGCCGGAAGGTAGGCGCCGCCCGCCACACACTGTCCCATCACAGCGGCGAACTGCGGTATACGCAGATACCGACGCATGATGGAGTTGTAGTAGAAAATACGCGCGGCGCCGTACTGTCCCGGAAAGACGCCGCCCTGATACGGCAGATTGACGCCCGCCGAATCAACGAGATAGATGATAGGAATCCGGCAGCGCATCGCCACTTCCTGCGCGCGGAGAATCTTCGTGATCGTCTCTGGCCACCATGAGCCGGCCTTCACCGTCGCGTCGTTCGCCACAACGACCACTTCCCGCCCCTCGACGACCGCGATTCCCGTGATCACGCCGGCGGCGGGTGCTTGTCCATCGTAGCGATCGTGCGCCACGAGCAAGCCGATCTCCAGAAACGGCGTCTCGGGGTCAGCAAGACGCTCCACGCGCTCGCGCGCCGTGAGCTTGCCCTGCTTGTGCTGTTTCTCAATTTTGTCCGGGCCGCCGCCAACGCGGAGACGGGCCTCCAGCGCGCGGATCTCGTCGGCGAGCTGTCTCAGGCGACCGCTCACGCGTCCTGCTGCGCGCGTGCCGCAAACCACTCGCGGATGTAGTCCACGAGATCTTGCGTACTGGTGCCGGGGCCGAAGAGCCGAGCAATCCCTCGCTGCTGCAGCGACTCCATGTCCTCTTTCGGAATGATGCCGCCGCCGGTGAGCAGGATATCATCACGACCGGCTTCCACAAGCAGGTCGTGCACCCGAGGGAACAGCGTCATGTGCGCGCCGCTCAATATGGAAAGTCCCACCACGTCCACGTCTTCCTGCACGGCAGCCGTGGCGATCATCTCCGGCGTCTGGTGGAGTCCGGTGTAAATCACTTCCATGCCGGCGTCACGAAGTGCGGCCGCCACTACTTTGGCGCCACGATCATGGCCATCGAGGCCAGGCTTGGCTACAAGCACGCGAATCGGTCGAGTCATCGGAGGGCAAACAGGAGAAGAGCCCGAAGTCGGGTTCCACCGCAGCGAAGACGTCCACGCGGCAGACCTCTAAGATACTCACCCGTCCTTCCGCGCCACCAGCAGCATTTCGCTGGACTTCCTGGTGAGTGGGCGCTCTGTCCAGGCGTCAAACGCCTGCTCCACCACGAGCCCGACCTCTTGCATGCGTGCGGCCAGTTCAGAGGCCGTGTACAACCGAATGCGATGCGTGCGCTCGCCGTCACCGTTGGGGCCCCGCCACGTGGACGTGATATCGAGAAATCCCGAGAGCGGATCGAAGCGCCGCTCTTGGCCAAACACGGTGCCGTCGGCGGTGCTCCACCAGTCGCGCGTCAGAAAGCGTGCCATCACCCCATCTCGGCTGCCACCGTGCCAAATCAACACACCGCCCGGCTTGAGGACTCTTGCGAACTGGGCCAAGACGCGCCGGTCGTCGTGTGGATGGTTGAAAAAGCCGAACGACGTGAACAAATTGACTACCGCGTCGAACCGGCCGCTCCACTTGGCCGGCAGAGTCCGCATGTCGCCTTGGGTATACCGGAGGGTCTTCCCGGTGCCGCGGCGCCGAGCCACGTCGAGAAGCGGCGTCGAGTAATCGAGGCCGTCCACATTGAAACCCGCTTCCGCGAGCAGGTGCGCATGCCGCCCCTGACCGCAGGGACAATCCAGAATTCGGGAACCGGAGGGTAGCTCCAGTACGTCCAGTAACCGGGCAACCTCCCGACGGTCCTGCTCCAAAGTGAACAGGGGCTCATACTCGTGGAGATACTGCGCATCGAAATGGGTTGCCCACCAGGGACTTGTCGTCTTCATTCCCTGAGGCTAGGCGCTCTGTACAGTTCGCACAAGCCGTCGGCCATTCGACCGACGACGGGTGCACATAGCACGAGGACCACCGACTTTCAGGAGAGGCAGTGACGGCCATCCGGTTGATCTACGCTAGTGATGCGGCCGACGGACTCCGCTACAGCGACTTCATGACGTTGCTCACCCGGGCGGCCGAAAAGAATCGCGAATACGGCATTACCGGCATGCTGTGCTACGGCTCAGGGCAATTTCTTCAAGCGCTGGAGGGCCAGCGATACGCGGTGAATGCGCTCTATCACCACATCGCGCGCGATCCGCGCCACGTGAACTGCCAGTTGCTGAGCGTTGAGGAGATCGCGACCCGCGACTTTGGCGAGTGGCTGATGAAGATCGTGGACTGGACCGACGGCATCAGTGCTGCGCAGCGCGCGACACTGCTCGATCATGCCCAGACTGCGACGTTCGACCCGCGGAGTATGCATGCACGCCAAGCGGTCGAGTTCCTGCAGGAACTGGCTGAAATGGAACGGATGCTGCTGGAGTAGCGGGACCGGAACGGCGACCGGTCCCGGCATCGCGTTAGAAAAACACCGGTTCGCGATAGGCTCCAAATTCAGATTCCAACGCAGCGCGGATTTCATAGAGGGTACAGTACGCGCGGGCACAATCAAGAATGCGTGGCACCACATTCTCGGTACCGCGAGCCGCTACTCGGAGCGCTTCAAGACATTCAGCGACTACGGCGTTGTCGCGCGTCGCCTTCACACGAGCCAGGCGTTCGCGCTGCTGGCGGTCGGCTTCCTCGCCAACGCGCAAAATCGGAATACCCAGCTCGGGTTCGTCGGTCACGAACTCATTGACGCCGACCACCAGTTTCCGGCGCTGCTCGATTTCCCATTGCTGGCGCGACGCACTTTCGGCGATCCGCTTTTGAAACCACCCCTCCTCGAGACCCTTCACCACGCCACCGATTTCTTCAATATCCGCGAAGAGCGCTTCTGCTTCTCGCTCTAGCTGATCCGTCAGCGCTTCTACATAGTATGAGCCGCCGAGCGGATCCATGACGTTCGGCACGCCAGTTTCGTACGCGAGGATCTGCTGCGTGCGGAGTGCCACCTGCACTGCACTTTCGGTAGGCAGCGAGAGGGTCTCGTCCATCGAGTTCGTATGCAGCGATTGGGTACCGCCGAGGACCGCCGCGAGCGCCTGATACGCCACGCGGACCACATTGTTGGTGGGCTGCTGCGCCGTCAGAGTCACCCCGGCGGTCTGCGAATGGAATCGCATCATCCACGAGCGCGGATTCTTGGCACCGAACCGCTCCTTGAGGTGACGCGCCCAGATGCGGCGTGCCGCACGCAACTTGGCGATCTCCTCAAAGAAATCGTTGTGAATGTCCCAAAAGAATGACAGGCGCGGGGCAAACTCATCCACGTCCAACCCGCGCGCAACGCCGCGTTCCACGTAGGTGAATCCGTCGGCCAGCGTAAAAGCAAGCTCCTGCGCCGCCGTCGAACCCGCTTCGCGGATGTGGTAGCCCGAGATGGAAATGGTATTCCAGTTAGGCGTATGCTCGGCGCACCACTCGAACCCATCCACGATCAGCCGGAGCGCCGGTTCGATCGGGAAGCACCAGGCATGCTGCGCCATGTACTCTTTCAAGATGTCGTTCTGTACGGTACCCTGCAGCTTTTCCGCACTCACGCCCTGCTTCTCGGCAGCCGCGATATAGAAGCACAAGAGGATGATCGCCGGACCGTTGATCGTCATCGACGTGGAGACCTTATCGAGCGGGATGCCCTCGAACAGTGTCTCCATATCGGCGAGTGACGAGATCGCCACGCCACATTTGCCGACCTCGCCCTCCGATCGCGGATGATCGGAGTCATACCCCATCAGCGTCGGGAAGTCGAAGGCCACCGAAAGCCCCGTCTGCCCCTTCGACAGCAGGAATTTGTAGCGCTGATTGGTCTCGTGTGCCGTTCCAAAGCCGGCGAACTGGCGCATCGTCCACAGCTTGCCGCGGTAGCCACTCGGGTGGATGCCGCGCACATACGGATATTCCCCGGGATTGCCGATATCCCGCGGGTAGTCGAGGCCGGCCACATCGTCGGCGCTGTAGAGGCGCTCGACAGCCCGCCCGGAGATGGTCGTGAATGGGCCGGGGCGTTCCGGGGACTTCTCGAGGGTCGGTTCGAGCACCTCGCGCGTCCAGCGTGCCTTGTCGCCAGTGGGACCCTTAACCGCAATCGACATCGTGGCTCAGTATAGAGGATCAAGTGAGGCCGGCCGGCCCGACGGACCGGACCTCGGCCTGGCTCCCATGCGCCTGACGCTGTCCAGAGAAGCGGTCCACGCGCTCAGCGCATGACTTTGATTCCCAATTGACATCGACGATCGTCCCACGCTAGCTTTGATCGTTTGTTCCCGGGGCCGATGACGCCTTCTCCGGCCGGGCGACGACGCGAGGGTCACAGCACATGGCAGCACACGGTACCGTCATCGGGGCAATGCTCCAGGAATTCGAAGGGGCGGCGCGGATTCTGAATCTCGACCCGGGCATCTGGCAGATCCTGACTCATCCGAAGCGGCAGATCGTGGTCTCGTGTCCCATTCAGCGGGACAACGGACAGATCGAGGTCTTCACGGGCTACCGGGTGCAGTACAACATCACGCTCGGGCCGGCCAAGGGCGGTATCCGCTACCACCCCGGCGTCACGCTCGACGAAGTGACCGCGCTGGCTGCGTGGATGACCTGGAAGTGCGCCGTGGCGCAGGTGCCCTTCGGCGGCGGCAAGGGCGGCGTCATCTGCGACCCGAGCACCATGTCGAAGCGCGAGCTCGAAGCGCTGACCCGGCGCTACACGGCCGAGATCATCGACGCCATCGGCCCCGAGAAGGACGTGCCGGCGCCCGACGTGAACACCGACCCGCAGATCATGGCGTGGTTCATGGACACCTATTCGATGCACGTCGGCCACACCTCGACCGCCGTCGTCACCGGCAAGCCGGTCGAGATGGGCGGCTCGCTCGGACGCCGTGAAGCGACCGGGCGCGGCGTGATGATCGTGGCCCGCGAATCGGCCAAGCACCTGGGCTTCGAACTCAAGGGGTCGACGGTGGCCGTGCAGGGCTTCGGCAACGTCGGCTCGATCGGCGCGGAACTGCTCCATGCCGAAGGCGCCAAGATCGTCGCCGCCACCGACTGGAAGGGCGGCGTCTACAACGCGGCCGGGCTCGACATGCCCGGCCTGCTGCGCTACGCCACCGAACACAAAACCGTCGCCGGCTTCCCCGGCTCCGAGCCGATCACCAACGACCAGCTGTTCGCGCTCGACGTCGACATCCTGGTGCCGGCGGCGCTGGAGAATCAAATCACCGCGGCCAACGCCCACGTCATCAAGGCCAAGATGGTGGTCGAAGGCGCCAACGGCCCGACCACACCCGCGGCCCATCACGCGCTGCATGCCCGCGGCGTCTTCGTGGTGCCGGACATCCTGGCCAACGCCGGCGGTGTCACCACCTCGTACTTCGAGTGGGTACAGGACCGCCACGGCTACTTCTGGACCGAGAAGGAAGTGAACGAACGCCTCGAGTTCAAGATGGTGCAGGCGTTCGATGCGGTGCTGGCCAC
>JBBQUH010000010.1:0-88659 GCA_038212625.1 Gemmatimonadales bacterium
GCAGACGCTCACGGCGACGGTCGACGGCGTCCCCACCGTCACCTTCACGGCGTCGGCCGAGGCGGGACCGGTGGCCCGCTTGGTGCGCGTGAATCCCGATCCGCAGGTGGCGGTGGTCAACACACCGGTTGCGGCGGCGCCGTCGGTGCGCGCGGAAGATCAGTTCGGCAATGTCGTGGCGGGAGTACCGGTGGCCTTCAGTGTGGCCATTGGCACAGGCAGCATTGACGGGGCGGAGCAGATGAGCAATGCGGCGGGCATCGCCACGGCGACCGCCTGGCGGCTGGGCACCGCGACGGGGCAACAGCTAGCGCGAGCGACCGCTCCGGGTGCGCAACAGACCGCCTTTTCGGCCACCGCCACGGCTGGCCCACCGGAGAGCCTTGTTCGGGTCGCGGGAGACAATCAGCAGGGCATTAGCGGGGTGCCAGTGAGCCTTGCACCCGGTGTTCGGGTGGTGGATGCGTTCGCCAATCCGGTGGGCAACGTACCGGTCACGTTTACGCCGTCGTTGGGCTCCGGCTCAGTCACGGCCGCTACCACGGTCACCGATCCGGCCACCGGCACGGCCTTCGTGGGAAGCTGGACGCTGAGCGGATCCCCCACGCAATCGCTGGTCGCCAGCAGCACGCTGCTCCCTGGCCGCACCGTGACGTTTACCGCCACCGCGGTGCAGACGCAGTTTGATATCGATGTCCGCTTCATTGGCGACGGCGGGACGCCCGCCCAGCGCCAAGCGTTCGTCAATGCGGCGGCTAAGTGGCGACGCGTGATTGTGGGCGATGTGCACACCACGCGAGTCATCGCGGACGCCGGCGTGTGCACGAGCTGGACACCGGCGATCGACGAAGTTGTCAACGATCTGCTCATTTACGCGCGCATCACGTCAATCGATGGTCCCGGCCGGGTACTGGCGCAGGCGGGGCCATGCTTCATCAACGTGACCAGCCGCCTCACGGCCGTTGGCATCATGGAGTTCGACGAGGATGATCTGCCCAATCTGATCGGCAATGGCACGCTCACTGACGTCGTTCTGCATGAGATGGGGCATGTGCTCGGCGTGGGAACGCTTTGGTCGGCGAGTGGGCGCTCGCTGCTTGAAGGACGCGGCAGCGACGACCCGTTTTTCGTGGGCACCGTGGCGCGGGCGCAATTCGCGAACATCAATACCGTCACGTACTCCGGCAACCCCGTGCCGGTGGCGAATGCCGGAGGGACTGGTACCCGCGACGCGCATTGGCGTGAATCGATCTTCGGCCGTGAACTGATGCAAGGGTTCGCGAAGCAAGGTGGCATGCCGCTCAGCCGCGTCACGGCGGCATCATTGCAGGATCTCGGCTACATCGTCAATCTGGCCGCGGCCGATCCGTTCTCACTCGTGGCGTCGCTCAGCTACTCATTCAACGTCAGCATCCCATTGCTCGACGACACGGCCGATCTTCCGCTGTATGAAGTGGGGGCGGGTGGGGCACCGCGATTGATTCGTGCCGCCACCCGCTCCTCAACACGCACACGGTAGATCACCCATGACGCCGAGTGGCGCTGCGCAGGTCGTCCGCAACAGGCACGACCGCCAGCGCCACCAACACGAGTGCCAAGGGGACCGTCGCGACGTAGCCAAGCCGGTGAAACCCGGCAGCGCCCACAATGCCGCCACCGAAGAACGCCACGAGTAAAAGGGTCAACACCCCAAGCCGGTCGCGGTCTGCGAGCACGCGGTCGCCCGCCGCGTGTGTACCGCGATTGATGTAGAACAGCTTGCCCAGTTCAATGCCGAGGTCGGTAATGATGCCAGTCACGTGTGTGGTCCGGATCACGGCGTGCGAGATTTTCGAGATCACCGCGTTCTGCAGGCCCATCAGATAGCAGAGCAGACCGACCGTCACCGGCACGAACATGGCGTGCACCTCATTCAGCCTCGCCCCCACGACACCAAAGAGCAACAGGAGTGCGGCCTCGAGGAGCAGCGGCTGCGCGTACGCACTGCTGAGCCCCCGGCGCCGCGCCGCATTCACCATGATCGCCGTGGTCGCCGCGCCGCCGGTGAATGCGACGAGCGCGCCAATGCCGGTTACGAGCACGGTGCGCTGACCGAGTATCACGGCGTCGGCCATCGCGGACACGATGCCGGTCATGTGGGACGTGTACTGGTTTACCGCCAGAAACGCCCCGGCATTGGTCGCGCCAGCGACGAACGCCAGCCCCGCACCAAGGTGAATATTTTCGCGCTTCGTGCGAACGGCGGCGGTCAGTCGCCGGGCGTAGTCGAACGGCATACCCGGAAGGTAGCTGGCAGCGTGGCCAACGCGCGGTCCGCGCATAGTACGGCGCTCAATGCTCGAGCTGCGCCGTCGAGTCCGTTAACGTGAGCCAACTCCAAAGCACGACGTCCGCCGGCAAGGCGAGCGACTCACGCAGCATGTACTCCACGGCAATCCACGGTCGGGCAGAGATCGGGCTGGTCCGCGTCGGTGATGGGAGCGGCGTGAGTCCATGCAATCGCGCCAGGACGTGAAGTCGCAGCATGTGAAAGGGATCGCTCACCAGCAGCACCCGCGGACGTTTCGGCATGACCGTTGGCAACGTGGCGCGATCGGCCGCGCGGAGCGAATCATGCAATGCGTGCACCAGTAGCGCGGCACCATGCATGGATGCCAGCGACGTACGTCCTACCGCTTCGAGACGCATGGCGGGCGCGGCCACGCCGCGGCGTAGCAAATACCGCCGACCTGCGGCCGCTTCGCTGATCAGATCACCGTCGCGACGGCCGCCAGTGAGCACGACCACCGGCGCGCGGTCCGCCGAATACAAATTGAACGCCTGGTCGAGACGCGCCTTGAGTACCGGCGATGGCCGGCCGGCGTAGTGCGCCGCCCCCAGCACCACAATCGCATCGGCCGTGCCGTCAGCCGACCGGGTGGACCATCCGAAGATGGTCGCCACCGTAAGCAGCCACCCCACCAGGAGCAGACTGACGAGACGGCTGACGACCCGGAACACAGAGCGGGGAGCGCGACGACGCATACGGGCAAAGTACTTGGTTGGCGTTGCGATGTCCTGACACCTACCCGTTCGGGTCTCAGATGGTCACCCGCTCACCCGGCGCCGGCACGTCCACTCTGTAGCCGTCACGCTGCAACTGCTCCGCAAAGGCCTCCTGCGCCTTATGCTCGCCGTGCACCAGATACACATGCGGTGTCGTGCGACCTTCCGCCGCACCACCGGCGCGCACCGCACCGAGCCACCATTGCAGTCCCGTACGATCGGCATGCGCACTGTAGCCATTGAGGATCTCGACGCTGGCGGCAAGTGGCACTTCATCGCCAAAAATGCGCAGCACCGGGCGTTGCTCCACGATGCGACGCCCCAAGGTGTGTTCCGCCATGAATCCAACTACCAGAATCGTGTTGCGGGGGTCGCTTGCACCATCGCGCAGATGATGCAAAATGCGGCCCGACTCGGCCATCCCCGACGCCGCAATGATCACCATCGGTCCGTGGCGACTATTCAGCGCCTTGGACTCCTGCACGTCGCGGGTGAATGTGACAAGCGGAAAATTGAAGAGACTGAAGGATTCGCGGACCAGCGATTCGCTCTGATCGAACACCTCGGGGTGCATCGCAAACACCGACGTGGCATCGGTCGCGAGCGGCGAATCGATGAAAATCGGGATCGCGGGGATCTTTCCCTCCCGATACAAGCTGTGCAGATCGTACACCAATTCTTGTGTACGGCCGACCGCGAATGCCGGAATGAGCACTCGGCCGCCGCGTGCCGCCGTCTCGCGGACCACGCGTGCCAACTCGTCGCGCGCGCCCGCTACCGATTCATGATCGCGATTGCCATACGTGCTCTCGCAGATGATCACGTCGGCACCGCCGGTGGGCGGCTGCGGGTCGCGGATGATCGGCAGGCCCGTGCGCCCCACGTCTCCCGAAAAGACGACGCGGCGAAACGCTGTGCCTTCACGGAGCTCGAGCACCACCGACGCGCTGCCCAGAATGTGCCCAGCCTCGCAGAACATGGCCCGCACGCCGTCGGTGACGTCAAACCACTTGTGGTAGGGCATGCCGACCATGTGGTCGAGCGTCCGTGTGGCGTCGGCAATGCGATACAACGGCTCAGCGTGCGGTCGTCCGTGGCGCTCAAGAAAGTCGGCATCTTTTTCCTGAATATGCGCAGAATCGGCGAGCATGATGGCGCACAGATCGCGCGTGGCACTCGTGGCCCAGATAGTGCCGCTGTAGCCCTGCGCCACCAAGTACGGCAGTCGGCCGGCGTGATCGATGTGGGCATGCGACAGCACCACCGCATCGATCTCATCAACCGGCAGGGGCAGCCGAAGGTTCTTCTCGCGGCTTTCGCTGCGCCGGCCCTGAAAGAGGCCGCAATCGAGCAACACCGTACGCGTGCCGACGCGCAAAATATGGCAGGAGCCGGTCACTTCCTGTGCGGCACCTGAAAATTCGATCTGCATGTGGAAAATCCGGCCGATGGCGAACCAACCCGCTGGCAGCGTCTACCCGCAGCGTGCTTCATAAACTGCGTCGCGTGGAGCCTCCCTCACAAGAGACCGGACGTCGGTCGCGAGCTCACGACGACCCGAGCGTTGTCCCTCGAACGCGCGTGCACATCAGATTGCAGAGCTGGAGTACTTGGCGATCCGCCAGCGTGTAAAACACATAAAGCCCGGCTTTCCGTCGATGGACGAATCCAAGCGTATGCAGCATTTGCAGATGCTTCGAGACGTTCGCCTGCCCCATTCCGGTGTCCTGCACCAATTGGTTCACCGTTCGCTCACCATGCTGCAACGCGCTCAGCAATGACAACCGCGCCGGCTCGGCCAGCGCTTTAAACCGATTGGCCACCAATTCCACGACATCGTGCGACAACAAACTGCGCCCCATCGAAACACCCCGGATTCGGCCTCACATTGACCATTCGAGCATACCGTGGCTCAGCAGCGTCGCCAAACTTCACGTATGACCAACGTGTACGCTACACACCAGTTCGGTAATGCGAAATAGGGAGAATGACCGATACCGGGCATCTGGACCAGAGGGCTACGGGCCAGCTACCACTCGCTGCGCACCGTCCACGGCTGACGAGCGCGACGCAGCGCATCCGTGCGCCAGGTACTCACGCGCCGGGACAGCCAACGATGAACGCGCTCCCAGCGCGTGACCGGATGTTCCACGATTGCACGTACTGGAAAACGCAAGACCCGAACAGAAGTGTTGTCGGAAGTCGGCATGGGGGTCTCCACGGGTGAAGTCGGTGAGGTGGGTGCCGAGAGTGTAACCATTAGCCACACGTAAACCGTGACATGGCGCACACTAACCGAATGTCTGCAAAAAGACAGGGGGACATTGACGCGAGAGCGCACGCGTTGTGCACTCTCGCAAAATGCAAGACTGGCGCGAAGTGTTCAGCGCACGCATGGTCACACGTCGCGAGTGCTGTCAGGTCTCGCCGAGTCGTAACCAGCGCCGTACCGCAGGGGGATCGAACGACTGCAGGGCGTCGAGCAACGCGGCGGGGTCGTCGTGCACCTGCAACCAACTCAGTGGCATGCCGCGCAAAAAGCCTTCCGCTTCCACATGCGCCAGCATGGTGAGCAACGGCGCCCAATAGGCATGCACGTTGAGCACCCCCACTGGCTTGCGATGCACCCCGAGCTGCGCCCACGTCCACGTTTCGAACAGCTCTTCGAGAGTACCCAGCCCACCCGGGAGCGCAACGAATCCATCGGCCAAATCGGCGATCATCGCCTTTCGCTCGTGCATGGATTCCACAATGTGTAAAGCGGTCAACTGGTGGTGTGCGACTTCGCGTTGCACGAGCGCGTGAGGCATGATCCCGATCACTTCGCCTCCCGCTGCCAATGCGGCATCCGCGAGCGCCCCCATCAGGCCCGTCCGTCCGCCTCCATACACGATGGCGTGCCCACGCGACGCGAGGAGCGTACCGAAGGTACGTGCCGATTCGAGATAGGCCGGATGCGCACCGTCGTTCGAGGCGCAATACACAGCCACGCGCTGCAAAGACGTGTTGTCGGTCATGCCGGAAACTAACGCGCTGGCGCGGATCGGAGAGACCGCAGGCGCCGCTGCAGCCCCCATAAAACGCGCGCAGCCAGCAACGGTCCGGCGCACGCAACGAGGACCACCACGAGCCCCGCCGTTCCGCGGTTGGCCGGCAGGTGCGGCACGGTCCAGAGTACCGCCTGCGCCGCAGTGCACACCGCGTCGACCGTCACAGCGACCGCCAACCCGGTTGCCAGTCTAAGCGCGCGAGGAGCCGTCGCGGGCGTCTGCCGCAGGGCGCGGAGTGCGATCACGAGCCCTATATCGAACAGCACCCACGCGGTGTGCACGCCCGTATGAGGAAACCACGGGACCGCGGCGGGAGCAAGGGCCAGCGCAATCGTCCATGGGATCAGCAACCACTCCAAGGCCCGCAGCACCGCGGGCGATCCGCGGCGTACCGTGCGCCACCCGAAGAGCAGGAGTGAGCCACCAGCGAACGCACGCAGCACATCGATCACCGACCGCACGCTGCCCTGCGCCTGCGGGTACACCAAATAGATCGGCTCCCAGCGTTCGGGGCCCAGCTTGCGCTTGAAGGCGGCCAGCCCGGCAAAGTTGAACAAGGGGCGCGAAAGCGCGCGCACGACACGTAACCATCCCCTGATCGGACCCTTGAGCGGAGCCAAGCCAAGCGTGGCCCAGGTGACCTCATCGGCCGCGAGCGCCTGCATGCCGGCGTCCACCAGCAATTCAGCCGTGCCATTCGGTGCCTCGGGGTCGCGCAGCAGATGTTCGAACAGCCAACCGTTGCGCGCCGGCACCGGCGCCATCGACAGCAACGCCACCATGCGCGTGCCCTGCATGGCCGCGAACAGGCGTCGCGTTGACGCGTGGCCCAGTGGGTCGACGTCCACCACAAAATGCATCGCGGCCATACTCCGCGTGGCGACCCATCGGTGCAACAGCGCATCAACCGCGCCTTGGACCTGGTGGGTCGCGTCGGCCAACGGAACCACGCGTACCCCTTTGGCCCGGGCACGTCGCACCTGCTCCCGCAACGAGCGGTGGCCCTGCAATTGCGCGCGCCAGTGCTGCGGATTCCACACCGGCTGTTCGCCAAGCAACAGCCGGCCGAAGTGCGGCGAGGCGGCCAGGTTCCCCTCGGCCGCAAAGAAGCTCACCCGGCGCTTGGCTGTGCGCGCAGACGCGACAAACGCCTCCGCCACCGCCATGGCCTCGTCCGGGGCAGCCGTCGGCTCACCGACCGCGACGACGCCGCCCGGCACCATGGCGAACGCGACCAGGCCGGTGTCGTCACGCTGAAGGTCCGCGCGCGGCGCAAACCAATGCGACAGGCCGCGACCAAGCGCCTGAAACGCCGTCGCGGTTCGCCCGTAACGCGCGATCAGCGCCAGCGCACGCGCATCATCACGAGAAGACGGAAGCACACGGCGAAGGTAGCGGCGACAACGGCCCGTACGCTACCATTGGCTCCAACGTGTCCCGACTCGGCTTTTTCTGGTGTAACGCCTATGGCTGACGTATCCCAGCTCGCTCCAACGCTCCGCGTGGTCGATCACCCGCTGGTGCGGCACAAAATCACGCTCCTGCGAGACCGCGCAACCCCCACCAAGCAGTTCAAAGAGCTGGTGGACGAGATCGCCATGCTGATGGCGTATGAGGCCACGCGCGATCTTGCGCTCGATGCGGTTTCGGTGGAGACCCCGCTCGAAACCACGACCGGGTGGGCGGTGCGCGGCAAGAAACTCACGCTGGTACCCATTCTGCGCGCAGGACTGGGGATGGTGGAGGGCATTCTCCGCCTCATCCCGTCGGCGCGGGTAGGACACATCGGACTCTACCGCGATCACGGCACGCTCGAGCCCGTGGACTACTACTTCAAGGTGCCTGGCGATGTGAGCGAGCGCGATTTTCTCCTGCTTGATCCGATGCTCGCCACGGGCGGCAGTGCCGCCGCAGCGGTGACCTCCCTCAAGCGCGCAGGCGCGACGCGCATCCGCTTTCTCTGTCTGGTCGCCGCGCCGGAAGGGGTGGCCCGTTTGGCCCGGACCCACCCCGATGTGCCGGTACTCGCGGCCTGTCTCGATCGCGAGCTGAACGAACTGGGGTACATCCTGCCCGGACTCGGTGATGCCGGCGACCGGTTGTTCGGCACGCGCTAGCCAAACCACTCGCGCGGCGCGCGCTGTTGCTGTTCGGCCACGGCCAGCACCCAGGACTGTGCCTCGGGCTCCTGCACCTCGTCGATCACCCGCTCAAACCACGCGTCAGCACGGGACGGATCACCGATGCGGCGCCACAGCTCCCCCACCAAGTACGTGAGCACCGCGCGTTCGTCTGCGGGAACGCCGTCGTATTGCGCGAGCGCCTCCTCGAAACGCCAGGCCGCCTGCCGACGAAAGTACCGCTCCGCTTCCGTATCGTCTTCATCGACGCAGCACCACGCGGCACGTAGGTACAGATCCGCAAGATAGCGCGGCTCGCCACCCTGCCATTCGGCCGCGCGCGCGGCATGCTCATATTTGAGCGAACCGGACGGCGCCTGTTGCGTCAGCGCCGGCGTCAGCGTGCGGAATACAAACGCCCGCAACGCTTCGCTCGGCTCGGCCTCCGAAGAAAAGTCGTGGGCCACCCCGCCGTATCCGCACTGGGTGCACAGATGCACAAAGTACGGCAGCGGTTGCATGCCCGCCGCACGTTCGTGGAAGTCGGTGCGCTTGCCGCCGAACGCATTCGTCGCCACCACACTCTGGGAGCGGAACGATTGCGTACAGATCGGGCAGGTGAGATCGATGAGGTGCAGTGTCGTCATGGGTCGATGAGGCCGAGGGGGTTGGTGAAAGGTTTCGGCACCCGCTGCCCGAAGGTTGAATCGTTCACCCTCGCGAAGACATCCCGCGTCTCTTGTTGCACCACACGCGACGGGCTATCTTGCCGCGTCTCGTTCGGCGAGTGGATGTTCACGATCGCGCCGGCTTCCCGTTACCCGGGTTGTTGATGTTGATCAATCTCGTACCAGATTTTCTTGCCGTACTCGACGCCGATGATCGTCACGCGGCGTACCTCGAATATTTCGAGCGTCACCGGGCGCTGCTGACGGCGTACTGGGACAACTATGTGCTGGAGCCCTCCGGCCCGCACTTCGACGACGTTGTGCGCGCCACGGTGCAGGCGTCGCGCGACGATCTCCGCGCGTTGCTCGCCGGCACCGACGTGCTGGCCTTGGCTCGGCTCGCCGAACAGAAGGTGCAGGCCATCCTCCAACCCGATGTGCCGTACGACGTGGTCCTCATGGTGGGCGTGGGCGCGGCCAACGCCGGAGAGTTGGTCATCAACGGACGTGGCGTCGCGTTTGTGTGTCTCGAGCACTTCACCGGCGTGGCCAATCCGGACACGCAGGGACTGGGGCTCGACCCCGAGCTCATCCCGCTCTGGCTGGCGCATGAGCTCACCCACGTGGTCCGCTACACCTCCCCGGCCAGCCGCAGCGAAATGCGCGCCCTCGTGCAGGATGCCGGCGGGTATTACTCGTATTGGGAGACCGGCCGACACGCGACGTTGCGCGAACTCCTGATCAACGAGGGCGTAGCGGTCCAGGTGTCGCGTGCCGTGAGTCCAGGCCACGCGGCATGGGAATATCTGGGCTTCGGGCGCAAGCAGTATGCCCGCGCCCGTGAGGTCGAGCCCATGCTCACGCGCGCCGCGATCGCAGACTTCGACCGGGCGGCCCTTGGGCTGCGGCTGCGCTACCTGTCCGGTGGCATGAGTGATGAAGCCCGGACGGTGGAGCGGGTCGTCCTGCCCGAACGTGCCGGGTATTTTCTGGGCGCACGACTCGTGGAGGCCGCCATCACAGCCAACGGCTACGCGTGGACCGTCCGCGCCAGCGCCCACGAGATTACCGCAGCGGCGGAGCCGGTCGTCAGTGCACGACCACGCTTGACGATCGTCGGGTAGCGATCGTCGGGTAGCGATCGTAAGCTCGTGGCGGTCTGGTTCGTGCACGCGCGCGTGGCACGGTGCTACTTGCCGATGCAGAAGTCCCGGAATACGCGATCGAGCACGTCCTCGGTGTCCACGATACCAATCAGATCCGACAGGGCCTCGCGAGCACTGTGCAGATGCACGGCGGCGACCGGCGCCGGCAGATGCCCGCTGGTCCATCCCTCGTGGAACGCGTCGAGCTCTGCGGCGGCGGCCGAAAGCCCTGCCACGTGACGGGCGCGGGTGACCAGCACGTCCACGGTGTGCTCGCCGGCCGTGGCGCGGTGAAGGCTCGCCGCTGCGCGCGTTGACAGCGTATCAAGGAGCGCACCAACGCCAGCGCCTGACGTCGCACTGACGCCCACCCATCCATCGGGCACCAGCTCCTGCATCGCGAGGTCGCGCTTGCTGAGGACCGAGACCGTGCGCGCTGCGCTGTGCGGGTCCAGCTGCTGCAGGGCATCGTGCGTCGCGATGACCTCGCCCACGGTGGCTCCGCACGCGATCACCAGCGCCGCACGCGCGAGATAGCGGCTACTCACCTCGATACCCAGCTGCTCGATCGGGTCGTCGGTTTCGCGGAGTCCGGCGGTATCCACCAGCCGGAGTGGTACCGGGGCAACGTCGAGCACGGCTTCGATGGCATCGCGCGTGGTGCCGGCCACCGGAGTCACGAGCGCACGGGCTTCTCCCAACAGCGCATTGAAGAGCGACGATTTGCCCGCGTTCGGCGGGCCGGCGATCACCACCAGGAGCCCGTCGCGCAGAACGGCGCCCCGGGGTGCGGTGTCGAGGAGCGCGCGCAACGCGCGGGCGAGCGCGGTGGCGGCGGCGGGAATGCGCGCAGGCGCAATCGGGCCATCGTCTTCCTCGGGAAAATCGAGGTCGTAGGCGAGGAGCGCTTCGAGGTGAATGACGTCCTGCCGTAACGCGAGGAGTCGCTCCGACAGCCCACCATCGAGTTGCGAGAGCGCCTGCTGGTGCATCCCCGCCGTGCGCGCATCAATGAGGTCCGCGACCGCTTCGGCCTGCACAAGATCGAGCCGCCCATTGAGCACCGCCCGTCTGGTGAACTCGCCCGGGAAGGCCAGCCGTGCGCCGGCGCTGATACAGGCGGCCAGCACGGCGGTCGGTACTACCTGCCCGCCGTGGGTGGAGAACTCGACGACATCTTCGCCTGTGTAGGAGCGAGGTCCCGGAAAGACCGTGACGAGCGCGTCGTCGAGCGGCGCGTGCGTGATCGGGTGCACGAGTCGCACACGGGTGGCGCGGCGCGGCGTGGGAGCGCCTATGGTTTCATATCGCGAGGAAACGCCCAGGGCGCGTGCGATGTCGATCGCGCGCGCCCCGGAGAGTCGGACCAATGCCACGGCGCCGCGCCCGGCGGCGGTGGCGATGGCAACGATCGTGGCGTCACCACCGGCCAGCGTCGTGGACGCAGGCTGCATTGAACGCTAGCCGCGCACAATGGGTGGGGCGGCCTTCGTGCGTTCGCGTGCGATGAGCCACTGTTGCGGCAACGAGGCGAGATTCTGCACGAAGTAATACAGGTTGAGACCCGACGCCATGTTGAAGAAAATCACCATCATCGCGGCGGGCATCAGATACATCATCATCTTCTGCTGCTCGTTGGCCTTGATGCCCTTCATGCCGATCCACGACAATCCCATGGCGGTAATGGCCACCAGAATGGGGATCACGTAGAACGGGTCCTTTACCGAGATGTCCGGGAACCACAGGAACGACACGCCCCGGAACTCGATCGTATTCTGGAAGACGAAGAACAGGGCGAAAAAGACGGGCAGGGGAATGAGCATCGGCAGACAGCCGGACAACGAACTGAACGGACTCATGCCATGCTCTTTGTACACGCGCATCAGTTCGACCTGCAGCTTCTGCGGCTCGCCCTTGTACTTGGTCTGGATTTCCTGCAGCTCGGGCTGGATGCGCTGCATCGCCATGGAGCTGCGCATGGCGCGTTGATTGAGCGGCCACAGGATGATGCGCACGGCGATGCCGAAGATCACGAGGATCCACCCGTAGGACAGGCCAAGGGTCGCCTTCATCCAGAGCAGCAGCTTGATGATCATGGTCGCAAACGGCTGGACCACCCCCTGCAACCACCCACCGTACGGATTGGACGTTTCGAATTCGCGGCCCATTGCCACGAGGCGATTGAACTCTTGCGGGCCGGCATACACCTCAAAGGCCGTCATACCGCCCTTGAGCGGGGCGATTACCGTGGCTTGCGCACGGGTGGCCTCCTTCGCCACCCGGACTCCACCGGTAAAGTCCACTTCGGCGTACCCCGCCTGACCGACCGGAGCGAGCAGTCCGAGCAGGAAATACTTGTTCTTCGCCACCACCCAAGTGAGCGGGCCGCCTTCGATCCGACGCTCTCCCGGATCGAGTGAGCTGAACTTCACGCCGTCCGCGCTCTGCAGATCCACCTTGTAGGCGTACGAGAGATGCGAGCGATCTTCGGTGGTGTCAGACTCGGCCGAGTTGAAGCCGGGGGGCATATCCACCAGCAGAAAGCTATTCTCCGGCGCGCCTTGCACGACGGCCGCGATATTCACTCGGTAGCTGTCGGGGAGGAACGAGTAGGAAATGGCGACTGCGCGCGCGCCCACGGTGGCCTCGTAACGCACCGTAGTCACCCCCGCTTCTTCGCTGGTGGTCGCCGAAAAGATCTGCCTGTCCAGACGGATCGTGTCGCCAGGTACCACCAGCCGATAGCTGAGTAGCCGATCGCCGGTGTCGGCCAGCTCCACGGGCCCGGTCTTGATGCGGCCGCGGTCCTTAAGCGTTTGATATTGCGTGAGTTGCGCGCCAATCAGCGCTGCCCCACGATTGGTCGTGCGGAAGACGACCGGCGTGGTGGTCACCACCGTGGTATCCACGGGCACGACGCTCGGAACGGCTGCCTCAGGGAGCGCCTGCATGCCAGCCAAGGGTGCGACCGCCGTCGGGGTCGGCACCGCGTCGAGCGCGGCGGCGGCGGGGGCGAGGGAATCCGTCGCCAAGGAATCGGCGGCCACCACGGGCGTTCCCGGCGCCGGAACCGGCGTGGGAAACAGGATGGGGGTCACAATCAGGACCGCCGCCATGAGGACGACGGCGAGGGCTACGCGGCGTGGTTCCATGAGAAGAAAAGGGAAACGCTCAGGGCACCGGATCAAATCCGCCGGGCCGGAAGGGATGACAGCGTCCGATGCGACGCAATGCCATCCATCCTCCACGCAACGCACCGTGACGCTCGAGCGCCTCGATCGCGTACGCAGAACATGAAGGATAATACCGACACGCCCCGCCGAAGATGGGCGAAAGCACGAGCTGGTAGCCACGTACGCCCAGAATGAG
The DNA here is from genome assembly GCA_038212625.1 of Gemmatimonadales bacterium. Taxonomy (GTDB): domain Bacteria; phylum Gemmatimonadota; class Gemmatimonadetes; order Gemmatimonadales; family Gemmatimonadaceae; genus Gemmatimonas. The sequence continues at coordinate 13,398 of JBBQUH010000010.1, forward strand.
CAGCGTCCGGGGTAGCGTCGCGAGACGCGAGGAGCGAGTCACGAGGGTCATGACACTGTTACACCAGTCGGGCCACAGCCTGCCGCAAGTCGGCCCGCAGGGCGTCGAAATCCCGGTGATAGGCCGATGGCGTCACCCGCACCACGAGATCGAGGGGTCGCAACGCCGGCAGCACCTCAAGGCGAACGAGTTCGCGCAGCCGGCGTTTCAACTGATTGCGCGCCACGGCGCTGTGTTTGTATCGCGGAACCACAAACCCCACCCGTGGATACGACAGAAGGGAAGCCGTCGCTCGCACGTCCATAGAGGCGGTGCGCGCGCGCTTCCCTTCGTGTCGCACCCGTTCGAGATCTGCCCCGCGCGTCAGACGCTGTGCGCGTGGGAACGGTCGCGGATCAGGCGCCAGCGTACTTGGACGGGATCTGCACGGTTAAAATCTTGCGGCCCTTGCGGCGGCGGCGAGCGAGGATGGCGCGCCCCCACTTCGTCTCCATGCGCGCACGGAAACCGTGCTTACGGATACGACGCGTGTTGCGCGGACGATAAGTGGGCTTGCCCATAAGAATGCTCGATGAGTTCGGAGAAACGTCGTGCGAAAGCGACGTACAGAATCGATAGCAGGTGCAGCCTCGTAACATACGTCCCGCCATAGGCTTCGGTCAAGGTCTTGGCGCACGAAATTCTCCGCGGTGACGACTTGCTTCCAGTCACGAACCGAATGTCCGCGTCACGCAATTGATCCGATTGACTTATCCACACTCCAGCGGATAGCTTCGCCACCCCCGCCCGTTCCTCACGGACGGTTCGCCCTGAACCCGCAGCGCCTCCCGCCGCCCGTCAGGTCCGCTCGTCCCCGTGACCCCTCCATGTCGCTCTCGCCCGCCGAACTCTGGGATCGTCTGCGCCAGCGCGCTAAACAGGTGCTGCCGGAGCAAACCTATCGTACCTGGCTCGAGCCCACCGAAGCCCTCGGCGTCGAAGGCGATACCCTCCTGATCGGCGCCCCCGATCAGTTTTCGGCCGACTGGAACGAATCCAAACACGCCGATCTCCTCACCAGCTTCGCCGCCGTCGCCCTCGGCCACCCCCTCAAGGTCCGCTTCAAAGTCCACGAGGAACGCGTCACGCGGGTCCAGATGGACATGTTCGTGCAGCCTCCACCTGCACCCATTGTCGCGGCACCACTCAAGCAGCAATCGCGCATCTCAGCGCCACTCAACCCACGCTATACCTTTGACCAGTTCGTCATCGGCAAGTCCAATGACGTCGCCGCCGCTGCCGCCCAAGCCGCCGCGCAGGCCCCGGGCAAGGTTTACAATCCGCTCTTCATCTACGGCGAAACCGGGCTCGGCAAAACCCACCTCATGCAGGGCATCGCCCACGAACTGCTCCGCCGCACCCCCTCGCTTCGCCTGGCCTACATCGGCACCGAGCAATTCACCAATGAGTTCGTGACGGCCATTCAAACCGGCCAGATGGGGGATTTCCGGCGCCGGTTCCGCGAAATCGACCTGCTCCTGGTCGACGACGTCCAGTTCCTGAAAGGGAAGGAGTCCACCCAGGAGGAATTCTTCCACACCTTCAACGCGATCTATGAATCGGGTCGGCAGATCGTCCTCAACTCCGATCGCCCGCCGCGGGAAATCCCGGGACTCGAAGCCCGCCTCGTATCACGGTTCGAATGGGGCATGGTCGCCAACATCGACTCGCCCGATCTCGAGCACCGGATCGCCATCCTCAAAAAGAAAGCGAGCCTCGACCACCTCGAGCTCACGATCCCCGACGAAGTCATCGAGTTCATCGCCCAACACGTCAAGTCGTCGGTGCGTGAGCTCGAAGGGTCCATCATCAAGCTGCTCGCCTATGCCTCGCTTAAACACCGCGAGATCTCGGTCGAGCTGGCCCGCGAAGCCCTGCGCGACAAGCTCCGGGGGGCGAACGCCTCTGAGTTTCCGGACGTCCCCCCCACCACCATCACCGTCGCCACCATCCAGCAGGTGGTCGCCCGGGAGTGGGGGGTTACTCCGGATGGGCTCCGCTCCAAAACCCGGACCAAGCAGCTCACCACGCCCCGCCAAGTGGCGATGTACCTCTGCCGCGAACTCCTTGCGCTCCAGCTCGTGGAGATCGGTAACGCCTTTGGTGGCCGCGATCACTCCACCGTGATCCATTCCCTCGACCGGGTGGCCGAAGACACGGCCAAAGAGCCCGGTTTCGGGGAGCGCGTGCTCAAAGTCCGGGGCATGTTGGAAACTCTGCGGACTACCGGACAACTGGGCACCTGACTCCCCACACATCCACACTGCTCCACATAAACTGACCCCCCCACTGTGCACGGCTGCGGAGACTTGGCACCTGTCGACATGGAACCCACATGACCAGACATGGCGAAAGTGCTTCCTCTCACGTAGCTTGCGGCGTTTCCACACTCGCCCACAGTCCCTACTGCTACTACGGTTTTTATCTTTAAGAGAACCTTTAACAGCAGTCCCTCCACATAACGGGCATGCGCTTCACGATCTCGCGCGAGAAACTCCAAGAAGGCCTGCAGGCAGTGACCGCCGCAGTACCGGCCAAGACCACCTTGCCGGTGCTCGCGAATCTGCTCGTCGAGACGACCGACCGGGGAATTCGTTTCTCGGCCACCGATCTCGATATTGCCGTGAGCACGGAAGTCAGTGCTGACGTCGAGACGCCGGGCGCCATCACGATCCCCGCCAAGAAGCTCAGCGAGATCGCGCGCGAGTTGCCACCGTCGCCGGTCAAGATTTCGGCCAGCGGTGAACAACGCGTGACGCTCGAATGCGGGCGCTCCAAATTCAAGCTGTTGGGACTGCCCAAGGACGAATTCCCCTCGTTCCCCACCGTGCGATTCAACGAATCGTGGCGCGTGAAATCGGGTGCGTTGCAGAAACTCATTTTGCATACGGCGTTTGCCGCGAGCACCGAAGAATCACGCCCCATTCTCAATGGCGTGCTGTGGGAGCTGCGCGATGATCGCATGCGCATGGTGGCCACGAACGGGCACCGCCTGGCCAAGATGGAGCTGCCGGTGACCGGCAGCACCGCACCGCCCGGTGACCTCATCGTCCCGCCCAAGGCACTCGAACAGATCAAGCGACTGTTCCCGGCCGAAGAGGAGCTCGAGATCGCGCGCGGAGACAATCACCTCGGCTTCCGCTCGCCGTTCACCTCGGTTTTTACGCGCCTGGTCGAAGGCCCCTATCCGAACTACGAACAGGTCATCCCGAAAGACAACGATCGGTTCTGCCTGTGCGACAAGGCGGCGCTCACCAGTGCGCTCAAACGCATGAGCGTCATCGCGTCCGACCAGACACACCGGATCAAAATGTCGTTCACCACAGGCATGCTGAAGTTCAGCGTGACCACGCCCGACCTCGGCGAGGCGTCCGACGAACTGCCGATCAACTACAACGGCGATCAGCTCGACATCGGGTTCAACGCCACCTACCTGCTGGAGATCCTGCGCTTCATGCCCACCGAACAGGTGCGGCTGACGTTCAAGGCCCCGGAGCGGGCCGCCACGATCGAGCCCGAAGGGTGGGACGATCCCGCCCAGTACCTCTGCCTCGTGATGCCGCTTCGCCTCATGGACTGAGTGGCGAGGCGGCTACGGCCTGATTCGCTCCACGCGCAACTCCACTTGTTGGGTGACCCGCTGCACGCGGGGCGAGGCCGGCGCGGAGCGCTCGCGGAGGGTCAGCGTTGTCGAACGAGTGCCCCGTAATTGCTCCAGGGTGCCCCGTGAAGCGCTTAACTCCGCCGTCTGCATACCAGTGGATGCCCCAGTGACTTCAAGGGCGCGAAAGGCCGAACCTCCGGTGCCGGACAAACGGCTCGATATCTCGCGACGAATCGTGATAAGATCGCCATCTATCCGCATGAGCGTGGATTGCGTCGCGGTGAAGACCGTGATCGGTACCCCGAGGCGGCACACCAGCGCCACCGTACTGTCGCGCCACTGATCGCCCACGGTCGCGCCATCCGGCACGCGAACCAGCAGCTCCCGCACCAGTTGGACGGCGCTCATTTCCGACCGGTCGCATTCGTTGCCAAGTGCCGGTCGGACCACCACCCGGGACACTGTGCTGTCCAGCAACGCGTCGATGAGGAGCCGCGCCGACGGCGCGCGGCGGGGCGCCTCCTGTCCGGTGGCGGTCACCTGCCGCACCGCAGCGTCGGCCGTGTCCATCGTGGAACGCACAGTGAACGAATCCACCTGCCCCGTCCCGCGCAGTGCCCCGGACGGCGTGCGGTCAAACATCAGTGACACCAGCGCCCGCGTTTCGACCTGTTGCTCGTCGAGACGCGAGGTGGCCGAACGGGTCTCGCGCACACCGACCGGCGTTTCGACCGGGGGGCTGGCACTCAGACGCGTGGTCGACGTGACGCGCCAGGCCGTGCTTGGCAGTCGCGCCGGCAAGGCAACGCGCGGAACGCGGCGGGCAACGGGCAGCGGGGCCGGGACATTGACAGGCACCGGGGCCGGCAACGGCGTCAGTGCTGGCGAACACGCCGCGCCCACCGTCACGAGCACGACCGCATTCACGATGCGCCCGAAAGAAGGGATCCGACCGACCCGCCGCAGACACCTCACCAGACGCACCTCACGACGGGCTATGCAGAAGACGCCTCACGGAGCGTCGCCGGCCTGTAAGCCGGGTTCTGTCAGTATGCTTGCGCATACCGGACGGTCATTCCTCTCGGCATGCAGTCACCCACACGCTCCAGCAGCCTACCCGCGGTTCGATGTCTTGCAACATCCTGGCGAGACGGGTCGTCTCTCACCGCCTATTTGACCTTGCTCCGACCGGGGTTTACCGAGCCACGTTCGTTACCGAACGCGCGGTGGGCTCTTACCCCACCCTTTCACCCTTACCGCCTCGACCAGTTTCCCGGAACGCGACGGCGGTTTGCTTTCTGTTGCACTGTCCGTCACACACCGCTCGCGCCGTGTGTGCCCAGGCGTTACCTGGCGATCTACCCTATGGAGCCCGGACTTTCCTCGGAGCCACGGCTTGCACCGCGACTTCGCGACCGTCCGGCCGACGACGTCCGTGAGACTTCCGAAATATAACGTCACGCGCCGCACCGACCGAGAAGTGAGGGTCAGCCGTTCGGCGCGTCCTCGACGCGCCACGCACGAGCACCGATCAATCGATTGCCGCGCCATACCACAGGCTGCGGCAGAGTGACAGGAGGCTGACGACCCGCACCTAGGCTCCGCTCAACGCTCTCGGCAGACGCCGCGTGTCGCCATGCCCGATCCCAGATTCGCGCGAGGTCACAGTGGTCTTCACTCCCGACTTATCGTCACGCCACGCCACCATGGTACCCACGCCATCCGCGTCCCCACGCGCGATCGTCACGTTCCTCACGCCGGCAGAACGAGAACGCGTCGATGCGGCTGGCTATGGCTGCTACACCACATTGCATCGCGAGAATCTCGACGATCTGCTGGTCGATCTCCGTACGCAACCGGTCTCCGCCGTGGTGGTGTCGGTGGCGCGCTATCAGCAGCAGCACGCACCGCAAATGGCACGACTCGTGCGAGAATTTCCGCGCGTGCCGGCCGTTGCACTGCTGGCAGCGAACGAGACGCGGACCACCCATGCGCTGCTGGCCCTGGGACAGCACGGGATCCGGTCGCTGGTTGATGTCCGCGAGCCGTCCGGGTGGCGGGATCTCCGACAGTTCGTGACGCGCGAAGACGAGAATGGCATTGAGCCGATTGCCATTCAGCGCATTCGGCAAGACCTGGCGGCAGGCAGTCCAGACACGCACCGCTTTTTCGAAGCACTGTTCACCGCGCCGCGCTCACTGACCACGGTCCGCGATCTGTCTCGACTGCTGGGGGTGTTACCCACCACGTTCATGAGTCGCTTCTTCCGCGCGAAGTTGCCGGCACCCAAACAATATCTCGCGGCCGCTCGGCTGGTGCGTGCGGCACGGCTCTTTGAGAATCCCGGTTACAGCATCACCCACGTGGCGTTCCTGCTGGAGTATTCCTCACCGCAGAGTTTTTCTCGGCACGTTCATCACGTCATGCGGATGGGCGCCGCAGATTTCCGCCAGCAGTTTACGGGCCACGGTATGCTTGATCGCATGCGGCATGATCTGGTGCTACCGTATCTCGAGGTCTGGCCCTCATTCGAGGCCCTCACGGTTACGCCGCAATGGATCGTGCGCCGGGTGAAGTAGCAGGTGCCACGTGTGCAGGCATCGACGTGTCCGCAACCGGAGCAAAGCGCGCGACAGAGTATTCTGCCGTATGCCGCAAGGCCACCGCGCGCATACGCGCCGCCGAATCCGAGAGCAGCGCCGCTGTTCGCGAGAGCTCTTCGATGTTGACGCGTTGTGCCACGACGGAGTCGGCCGTGGCACGGGCACCGAGTGACGCACGGTGACTGGACGCAGCCAGCCCATCCAGCGTCTGCGCCACGTCGGCCGACAAGCGCGCCTGCGTCTGCGCCATCGAGGCCACGGCGTCACTGTGCGTCGCGAGACGGGAAATGCCGCTTACCATGCTACCCAGTGCGGTGGTGGCACTCCGCGCGATCGCTCCCGCACCCGTCACCTCGCTGGCGGTCACATCCATGGACTGCACCGCAATGGCCACATCGTCCCGGACGCGCTGAACGAGGGTGGCGATACTGCGGGCCGCACCAGCGCTCTCCACGGCGAGCGTGCGAATCTCATCGGCCACCACAGCGAAGCCCGCGCCATCGTCGCCGGCCCGTGAAGCCTCGATGGCGGCGTTGAGCGCCAACAGGTTGGTTTGTCGGGCGATTCGCGACACCGTGTCGACCAACTCGCCCACGCGGTCTGATGCCGGGGCCAGTTGTCGGACACGCGAGGCGGTGGCCTCCACGTCGGCGCCAAGGGCGAGTAGCGTGTACGACGCGCGCTCGATCGCTGCGCGGCTGGCAGCGGCGGCCGCATCGAGTCCATGCGCTTCCTGAGCCATCAGATCGGCCGTGGTGTGCGTAGCCGTCGCCGTTCGACGAAGCGATTCACTGTGGGCTGCACCGGTTCGGGCCTGGTCGCGCTGCTGCGCAATGTCGTCGCTCAGGCTGTGTGCCCCGGTGCTCACGTCCCCTGCACGGCGATGCAAGTCTGAGACGGCGCCATGCACCTGCACAGCGGCGGCTGCCAGCGCATCCGCTTCGCGCTGCACGGTGTCGATGAGCAGGGTCAGTTCGTCGAGCATGTGGTTGAAGCTTCGCTCAAGGAATCCCAGCTCGTCAGCGTGCCGAGCGTCGGCACGCGCAGTCAGCTCACCCTGTTCAACGAGTGCCATGCGTTCCCGCGTGCGACGAATACGCATGATCAGGCGTGACGGCATTTGGATGACCTGCTGCGCAACGACCAGGAGGAGCACCGCAGCGAGCAGGACTTGCGCCCACGGAGCGGCGTCTGCGGGCCGGAGTGCGGCGTATCCCCAGCTCGCGACGAGAAAGCCGAGCGTCGAAGCGAATGTGGTGACATAGCCGAGGCTGGGACCACGATCGAACGAATAGGGGACGATCGCGAGGATGTACGTGAGCACCAGCACCGGCGAACCGAACAGGAAGACGACCCCACTGATCAGGAGGGTGTCGCAGGTCGCGAAGCAATACTTGAACCACGGCCGGTACCAGCGCACCGAGTGACCGATGGCACTGAGTACCCAGTTCGCGACGATCGCGACCGCGAAAAGCGCGAGAATGGCTGGGATCGGTACGTGGGCCAACCCCAGTCGCATGCCGGCGATGAGGGCGCCGGCAAGGAAGATGGTGCTCCAAAAGCGCCGTTTCGTAGCGATTCGGAAGGTGGCGATGTCTTTCGCGCGTTCTTCGTCGAAGAGTGCGGCGGCGGCCCGGGGTGTCTGCATATACACGGCAGACGCGCGAGAGCCCCTTCGGGTCTCGCGCGTCGCCGTGCGATCAGCGCCGTGTGATCAGCGGGAGCAAGTCGCTGGCGGTGACCAGCCGGATCACCTGCAGGCCGGCCGCTTCGAGCGCCTCTCGGCCGCCTTCCTCGCGATCCACCAGCGCCAGCACGCCGAGGACCTCGCCGCCGGCGGCGCGGATGGCGTCGACGGCCTTGAGGGCCGATCCGCCGGTGGTGATCACGTCTTCCACGACAACCACCCGGTCTCCGGGCTGAAACGGCCCTTCGATGAGCTTGGCGGTGCCATGCTGTTTGGCTTCTTTCCGCACGGTGAAGGCTCGCACGGTGGAACCGGTGCCGGCTTCCGCCTGGAGGGCACTGGTGTGGGCGATGGCGTAGCTGATGGGATCCGCGCCCAGGGTCAGACCACCGACGGCATCAATCGGCCAGCCGCTGGCGCGGAGGGCGGCGAGCCCAGCGCGTCCGACGAGCAGTTGGCCTTCGGGGCTCATGGTGGTCAGGCGGCAGTCGACGTAGAGGGTGGAGCGACGACCGGAGGCGAGTACGAAATCGCCCCGCTCGGCCGACTTGTCGGCGAGCAGGGCGAGGAGGGCAGACATGGTGGAATCAGTCACGACACGTGAGGCGAGAGGTTACCCGCGACGAAAGAGCCCTTTCATCTTATCGAAGAGGCCGGTTTTGTCGTCGGCGCCGGCCGGGGCGTCGTTCGCAGGCACACTACTGCGGCTGATCGGGGTGGCGGCACTGTTCGCTGCGGCGGTGAAGGCGTCGGAGAACGCCTGCACCGAGGAATACCGGTCGCTGGGCTGTTTGGCGAGTCCCTTCATGACCACATCTTCGATGGCGATCGGGAAGGAAAGCTGCGGTTTGGCTTTATTGAGTGCGACGGGCGGCTGGGTGAGCAGCTGGGAAAAGAGCTCGCGCGGCGACTTGCCGGTGTAGGGCAGGGTGCCGGTGAGCAGGTAATACGTGATGGTGGCCAACGAGTATTGGTCGGCGGCCGGCCCGACGAGCTCTCCGGAGAGCGCTTCCGGGGCCACGTACATGAGCGTACCGACGAAGAAGCCGGCGCGTGTCAGCCGTTGATCGGGTGCCGCCTCGGTGTCGGCGGCGATCCCGAAGTCCAGCAGTTTGACATGCCGGGTGGCGGGATCGTACATGACGTTTTCGGGTTTCAAATCCCGATGGACGATGCCGACGTCGTGGGCGGCCTGCACGGCGCCGCAGATCTGCGCCATGATGTCCGCCACTTCTTTGCTGGGCAGCGGACCCGACTTATCGGCATGCTTATCGAGGATTTCTCCGCTGGCCCATTCGATCGCGAGATAATAGCGATCGCCATCCGACTGCCCGTAATCGAGGGTGCGGATGATGTTGGGGTGTTCTACTCGTGCGCCAAACTGCGCCTCGCGCAAAAAACGCGCGACAGCAGTTTTATCGTGTTGCAGCTTCTCGCGCAACACCTTGAGGGCGACGGTTCCGTGCTTGGGATGATCCGCGCGAAAGACGGTCGAAGTTCCACCTTCGCCAACCTTTCCGCGGACCATATAGCCGGCCAGCGTCGTTCCGACTAACGTCTCGATAGCCACGGGGCGAACGTAATGCCGGCGAGCACTCGCAGCAAGCAGAACATTCAAAGGTGGGTGAACGGATGCGTGTGAAGAAGCTTCAGTGGATCGCTGTCGGGTCTGTGCGCACCATGGTCGCCGTGGTCCTGGCGGCTGGCGTGCTCGGCTGTGCGGGCAGTCGTCCCGCCGTTGGCGGGGGACCGCCGCGAGGCGCGCTCCCCGGGCCACCGGGCTCCCCGACCGCCACCGGCGGTCCCGGTGCCATGCAGCGGTTGTACGGTGGCATGGGGCTGATCGCGAGTGGCGGGGCCATCCCGTTCGTCTCGTCGGTGTCGTTTCTGCGTTCCCCCACCGCCGACAGCACGTTGGCGCTGCTGGCGGTATCGCTATCGGCCCGCTCGCTCGGTTTCGCCCGTGAGGGCGACCGGTATGCGGCCAGCTATACCGTCCGCGTCGAGGTCCGCCAGGGCGGAACGGTCGTCCGGCAGATCGAGGCCACGGAGATCGTCCGCGTGCCCACGTTCCGGGAAACGTCACGGACCGACGAAAGCGTCATCTGGCAGCAGTTTGTCCGACTCGCGCCGGGTCGGTACACGCTGGCGATGAATGTGAAGGACGAGTCGAGCATCCGCGCCTCCTCGGAAGAGGTGGCCCTCGAAGTGCCCCGTCTGTCGGTGGGGCAGCTTGCCACGCCGGTGCCAGTATACGAAGCCATTCCCCGATCGGCGATCGATTCCCTGCCGCGCATTCTGGCCCGTCCGCGCAGCACAGTGGTGTTTGGTCAGGATTCGCTGCTCCCGGTCTATCTCGACGCGGTCGGGCCGGAATCGCCCGCCCAGGTGCAGATGCAGCTGATCGGTGACGGCGATGTCGTCCTCTGGGACAACGCGACCACCCTGCCGGTGCGCGGCACCGGTCACAGCGCCACGCTGGGTATCCCCGTGGGGCGCATGGCCGTGGGGGTGAATACGCTGCAGATCACGGCAGCGGGTCGCACCGACACCGTCCGCACGCGGATTCTGGTGAGTCTCGGCGATGACCTGCCGATTGCGTCGTTCGCCGAAATGCTCACCTACCTGCGCTACTACACCACGGCCGATCGCATCAAGCCGCTCCGCGACGCCACGCCGGTCCAGCGTGCCGAGGTCTGGGCGGCGTTTCTCAAAGAGACGGATCCTGTGCCCGCGACGTCGGAGCACGAGGGGCTGCGCGATTATTTTCTGCGCATTCGCACGGCCAATGTGCGCTTCCGTGATGACGCCCAAGTGGGCTGGCAATCCGACCGGGGCATCGCGTTTGTGGCGTTGGGCGATCCCGATAACATCGTGGACACAGGCATGATCGATCCGAGCGCCCGCATTCGGCAGCAGATCTGGGAGTATCGTGGGTTGCGGATGCAGCTGATTTTTGTCGACCAGAGTGGCTTCGGTCGTTGGCGCCTCACGCCGCAAGGTCGCGCGGACCTTGAGAATGCGATTCGCCGTCGTCTGGCCGAAAAGCTGTGAGCGAGGTGACTCGGCCCACCGCGCCACGCCTCTTTCTGGTTGATGGCTACGCGTTGATTTACCGCGCGTTCTTCGCGCTGATGGCCCGCCCGCTCAGCACGAGCCGTGGCGAAAACACCTCGGCCGCTTGGGGGATTGCCAATTTCCTCAAGCGACTCGTGGCGACGCACCAGCCCGAACTGCTCGGGTGGGTGCATGACTCGGGGGCCACGTTTCGGGACGATCTGTATCCCGCCTACAAGGCCACGCGTGAGAAGCTCAGCGACGAGCTGCAAGCCGATTTTGATCGCGGCCTTGATCGGGTGACGCAACTACTGGCGGCGTATCAGATCCCGGTTCTGGCTGTGCCGGGCTTTGAAGCGGACGATGTGATCGGGACGCTGGCGCGCCAGGGCGTCGAGGCCGGATACAACGTGGTCATTGTGTCAGGCGACAAAGACTTTCAGCAGCTCGTGCGTCCCGGTGTGTGGCTACTCAATCCCGGCCGCGGTGGTCCGGCGAGTGTGGACGAGCAGTGGGTGGGTGTTGAAAATGGGAGCGAGCGGCTCGGCGTGCCGCCCGAACGCGTCATCGACTATCTCGCGCTGGTGGGTGACAGCTCGGACAACGTGCCCGGGGTGAAAGGCATCGGGGAAAAGGGCGCGCAGGAGTTGATCGCCCAGTTCGGTGCGTTGGAGGAGATCCTCGCGCACGTGCACGAGATCACGAAGAAGCGCCCGCGAGACGCGCTGCTTGAACAGGCGGAGATGGCCCGGTTGTCGAAGCAGCTGGTGACCATTCATCAGGAGGTCCCCATCTCGCTCGATCCGACCGCGCTGCAACTGAGCGCGCCGGACGTTGCGATGTTGCGCCGCCTGTATCTCGAGCTCGAGTTCACGTCGATGCTCAAGGATGTCGGCGGTGTGGCAGCAGGAGCCTCCGAAACAACGGCACCCAGTGCGTCGGGGATCACATCACCAGGCGTTGGGCTCATGGACACGACCGCACCGTCGGTTGGCCCCGTGGCCGACTTGCCGGTCGTGGTGTCCTCCAGCGGTGTGCCGGTGCTCGCCGATGCACGGTATGTCACGGTGGATACGCTGTCGGCGCTCGACGCACTGCTCGCGCGGGTTCGCGAGGTACCGTATATCGCCATTGATACGGAAACCGTGAGTGCGCCGAACGCCCCGGTGGCTATCGATCCGTTGTGGGCGCATTTGGTGGGACTCTCGATCGCCGTTGCGCCGGGTGAAGCGTATTACCTACCGCTGGCGCACCGTCACGACGACGGCGGTGGGAATCTTGCGCTGTTGTCGGGCGATGCGGGCCTGGCGGGACGTCGGCTCAACGCGGGCGTGGAGCCGCCGGTGAATCTGCCGCCGATCCTGGCGCCGGAGATGGCACCGCTGCGGGCGATGCTCGAAGACGCCACCGTGAAGAAGATCGCGCAAAACGCCAAGTACGACGTGCTGGTGTTACGCGGTGCCGGCGTGCGCCTGGCGGGCCTGGATTTCGATACGATGCTCGCGAGCTACGTGCTCGATCCGGGCCGTCGGTCCCACGGGATGGACCTGTTGGCGCTGGAGTTTCTCGGCCACACCACCACCTCGTACGACACGCTCTGTGGCAAGGGCAAAGCGCAGCTGCCCTTTGACGTGGTTCCGGTGGATGCCGCGCGCGATTACTCGTGTGAAGATGTCGACGTCACGATGCGACTGCGCGCGGTGCTGGAACCGATGCTGGACGCACAAGGCATGCGCGCCTTGATGGCCGATATGGAAGTCCCGTTGGTGAACGTGCTGGCGGAGATGGAGTGGGATGGGATTGCCATCGATCTCGCGTGGTTCGCGTCGCTGAAGACGCGTTTCGCGAGTGAGCGGTCGCGGGTGGAACAGGTGATCTATGCGGAGGCGGGTAAGGAGTTCAACATCAACTCCAACCCGCAGTTGCGCAAAGTGCTCTTTGAAGAGCTGGGCTTGCCGGTGAAGAAGAAGACCGCCACGGGGCCGAGTACGGATGCGAGTGTGTTGCAGGAGCTGGCGGAGGAGGGGCATCCGCTGCCAGCGCTGCTCATGGAGTATCGCGAGATCGCCAAGCTCGAAAGCACGTATATCGATGCCTTGCCGCGGCTCGTGCATCCGCGAGATCACCGGTTGCACACGTCGTTCAACCAGACCGTGGCCGCCACGGGCCGTCTGTCATCGAGTGATCCGAATCTGCAGAACATTCCCAACCGTCGGGAGTTGGGGCGAGAGATCCGTCGGGGCTTCGTCCCGCGTGCGGGCTGGCGATTGCTGAGTGCGGACTATTCGCAAATCGAGCTTCGGTTACTCGCGCATCTTTCCGGCGATCCGGCGTTCGTGTCGGCCTTCCGCGCCGGTGGAGACATCCACAAGCAGACCGCGGCGATCATTTTTGGCGTGGACGTGGCGGATGTGACCAGCGAGATGCGGGCGCGGGCGAAGACGATCAATTTTGCCACGATCTATGGTCAGGGCGCGCACGCCCTGTCGCGGCAGTTGCGGATCTCGAATGCGGAAGCAAAGGCATTCATTGATACCTACTTCGAGCGCTTCGCGGGCGTTCGCGCGTTTCTCGAGCAGAGTGTCACCGACGCGTCGGCGCGCGGCTATGTGGAGACGCTGTTCAAGCGTCGCCGCTACATCCCCGAGCTGAAAGAGCGTAACCGCAACATGCGGGCGTTCGGTGAGCGGATCGCCGGGAATGCGCCGATCCAAGGGTCGGCGGCCGATCTGATCAAGATCGCCATGCTCAGGGTGCAGGACGCGTTGGCGCGCGAAAGGCTGGCGGCGCGCATGCTGCTCCAGGTGCACGACGAACTGGTGTTCGAACTCCCCCCGGAGGAAGAGCTGGCGGTCCGGGCACTGGTGAAGCGGGAGATGGAGGGAGCGGCCCAGCTGGAGGTGCCGCTGCTCGTGGACATGGGGATCGGTACCGACTGGGTTAGCGCCAAGTCCTGATGCAGTCTTGCTTTGAGTCACGAAGGGGTGACTCTTGCATATTGCATGAACTAGTGGGCGCTGCGATACTCGTTTCAGCGTCCAAGGATGAGAAGTATTGACGTAAAGTGCTACAGGATCGTTGTTTACCGTAGTTCGTGCCTTGCGGCATCGGGGTTGCGATACAAGAACGCGTCGGGGGGCACAGGGCCTTACCGCGCCGATTGCGTTCGGGGTCTCACGCTCCTGAACCAACCCCTGAGGATCCTGTATGCGCCCCACTCGCCCCGCCAAAGGGTTCACGTTAATCGAACTGCTGATCGTCGTCGTGATCATCGGCATTCTCGCGGCAGTCGCCATTCCGAAATTCCGGGCGACGAAGGGTAGAGCCTATGCCGCGTCGATCAAGAGCGACCTGAAGAACTTGACGATGATGGAAGAGGACTATTTCTTCCGCCACGAGCAATACACGACGGTCCTCGGCAACATCTCTTTTGTGCCGACGGACTTGGTCGAGATCACGATCGTGGAAGCCGATGCCCGGGGGTGGGCGGCCACGGCAACGCACCCTTTGGCCTTCCCCCTGACTTGCGCGATTTTCTATGGACAGGCCGCTCCCGTGCCCCCTGCGGTCCAAGAGGGTGTGGTCCGGTGCGAGTAGTGCCACGTCACCTGAATGATGACTGGCGCGACCTGTCATCACTCCTTGCACTTGCCGACACTGTCTGACGCCGCAGAGTCTTCGCTCCCATCAATACGTCACGATCCCGATGCGGATCGCCGCCGCGCCCGGCTCCGGCAGGTCACACGGGACGCCGGGGCTCGGGAATTCGCCAAACGGCGAGAGGGAATGATTCACGCCATGGACGGCGGCCTCTGGTTGCACCGGCACGTCTGGCAAGGACGGCCGATGGTTCATCTGGTGAGCACCGACCACGCGCGATTGCTGGCGTATGGCGCTGCCATCGGTATGCCCCCAGAACGGCTCCAGTACAAACCCCTCCGCGATCCGCGCACAGCCGTACGCCGCGACGCGTGGCACTGGGATTTGGGCGGGCCAGTGCTGCCGGGACCGGATGAAGAGCTCCTAGCTCTTAGCTCTTAGCTCTTAGCTCTTAGCTCTTAGCTCTTAGCGCGTTCCAAAGGACCGCTCGTCTTCGGCATCGGATTGCCGCAGATTAGTGACTGTGAATTCCCCTCGGCCGTCCAGTGTCGCTGTCGCTGTCGTGGTGCGCATTGCGCTGCGTGCCGTTGGCTCGCGCCCGGTAACGCGGCGTCTTGCCCGCTGTGCGCTGCTTGGCGCTGCGCTGGTTGGCAGCGTGCTCCCGGTGGCCTGTGATCGCCCGGCACCGTCGGTGGCAACCGACAGCACGAGTACCAGCGTACCAGCTCTTGAAGCACCGCGTGAAGGTTCCGTGGCGGTGGCGACCGGCTGGGAGTCATCGGCCGGTCCGTTGGTGGTGTTGCCGTTCTCAGGGGACGGCCTCTTCGCCGGATCGGTGCTTCGCGCGTCAGCAACCGACGCGACCGTCAGTGACACCCTGGGATTGGCGACCGAGCTGCCCGATGGGCGCGTGGAGCTGTTTGCTCGCAGCGGGTTGGTGGGTGTTGCGCGGCTGCGTGTGGAAGCGGGGACGCCCGTGGATCCGGGATGCAGTGCATGGCCGGTCGCGCATCTGTCGGTGGACGCCGGCGCCTCGCTCACTCCATGGACCGCCGCCTTTGCATCCGGTCGCGTGACGGCGATTCCCCTGGACTCGATCGAGGGACTCGCCCCGCGCGATTCAGGATTGCTCGCCGCTAATCTCACACGCTTGGCGTCGGCGCTCGCCGATGATACCAGCGGGTCGTTTCGTGGCCTGCCGTTTGTTGTGCTGCGAGCTTGGCGGACCCGGGGCCTCGACTCCACGGTCGTGGTCGCGACTCTTGCCCGTCGGTTGAATCAGGAAGACGATCCGCGTGAAGAGCGGCTGTTGCTCGTCGTCGAGGCGCTTGCCACGTCCCCCCGTGACTGGAAGGTGTCCTGGCACGAGCGGGCCGCTGGTCGCGAAGAGGAGCTCGTGGTCGCCGAACCGTTGCTTGCCTACCGCACTGCACGCACGGCCGATGTCCATCTGCTCTTCGGGCGTGACGATGGTGTCGCGTTGAGTGCAGCCGTTCTCGTACGCTCGGCTGGCCGGTGGCGTCTGGAATGGGAAAGCGCACTGGCGGGATGTAACTAGCGCGCCGATGCGGACGGCGCCGATTCCGCAAGCCGTGGTATTCGCCGCGTTGCTTGCGTACGTTGCGCGAACATGTCCATAACGCTTGCTCCCGCCCTGGTCGCACGGGTTGCGACCGAACTCTCGCTCAATCCTCAGCAGGTTGAGCGCACGCTGGCCCTCTACGCCGAAGGGGCCACTCTCCCATTCATTGCCCGCTACCGCAAGGAAGTCACGGGCGGACTCGACGAGGTGCAGCTCCGCGATGTGCGTGAGCGCGCCGATTACCTGCACGAACTCGAAGAGCGTCGCGCGGCGGTGCTCAAGAGTATCGACGAGCAAGGCAAGCTCGATGATGCGCTCAAGACGGCGATTCTCAAGGCCGACACCAAACAGGCGATCGAAGACCTGTATTTGCCGTACAAGCCCAAGCGGCGCACCCGGGCCATGATCGCGCGCGAGCGAGGACTGGCACCGCTGGCCGATGGGTTGTGGGATGGATCACTGACCGATGCCGAGGCGGCGGTTCGTGCGGCAGAGTTTGTGTTGCCCGAGGTCGACGGCAAGCCATCGGACGTGCCAACGGTAGACGCCGCACTGCAGGGCGCGCGTGATATTCTCAGCGAACAGGTGGCCGAAGACGCGGTGATTCGCGGCTGGGTGCGCGAAGCGACCCGGGCGCGCGGGCTGGTCAAGAGTAGCGTCATGACGGGTAAGGCCAGCGACGAATCGAAGTTCAAGGACTATTTCGACTTCTCGGAGTCGCTGGGCACGATCCCCAGTCATCGTATGCTCGCCATCCGGCGCGGCGAAACCGAAGGCGACCTCTTGTGGCGCATTGAGGCGCCGGTGGAAGAGCTCACGGCCAAACTCACGCACGATGTGCAGGGCTCGCGACGCGCAACGCAACAGCTCGCCTTGGTCGCGGCCGAGGCGTACAAGCGTCTGCTGTCGCCGGCGATCGAGGTGGAGCTTCGTGTCGAGCTCAAGACACGCGCCGACGATGAAGCGATCACGATTTTCGGTCGTAATCTCGAGCAGCTTTTGCTGTCCTCGCCGGCCGGTGAAAAGAAGGTGGTAGGGCTCGATCCGGGCTTCCGCTCGGGTGTGAAGGTGGCGGTGGTGAGTGCCACGGGCGCACTGGTGCATACCGACACGCTGTACTTGCACCAGGAAGACCGCTTTGCCGGCGCGATCCGCATGCTGGTCCAGCGCTTCACGCCGGACTTGATTGCCATCGGCAACGGTACTGCGAGCCGTGAAACAGAAACCATCACGAAAGCGGCGCTGCGCGAGATGGACACGCCACGTCCCCAGGTGGTGGTGGTGAGTGAAGCGGGCGCGTCGGTATACTCGGCGTCGGACATGGCCCGCGCGGAGTTTCCTGAACTTGACGTGTCGTTGCGCGGGGCGGTGTCGATTGCGCGGCGCTTGCAGGATCCACTGGCCGAGTTGGTGAAGATCGATCCCAAAAGCATCGGCGTGGGGCAGTACCAGCACGATGTGAATCAGTCTCGACTCAAGCAGCGGCTCGACGACATCGTGGAGAGCTGCGTGAACCGCGTGGGTGTGGAGATCAACACGGCGTCGGCGGCGTTGCTGGGCTACGTGGCTGGCATCGGTCCGACGTTGGCGCAGTCGATTGTTGCGCTGCGTGATGCGCGTGGTGGACTCAAATCACGTGCTGATCTGAAAGAGGTGCCGCGGTTGGGCGCGAAGGCGTTTGAGCAGGCGGCGGGCTTCTTGCGCGTGCGCGGCGGCGCGCATCCTCTCGATGCCAGTGCGGTGCACCCCGAGCGATACACGCTGGTGGAGCGCATGGCCAAAGATCTGGGTGTGGCTGTCAGCGCGTTGGTTGGCGCGGATACGCTGGTGGAATCGATCGAACTCACGCAGTACGTGCGTGACGACGTCGGGATGCCGACGTTGCGCGATATCGTGGCCGAACTCAAGAAGCCTGGTCGCGATCCACGGGCGGCCTTCGAGCCGCCCGCGTTTCGCGAGGATATTCAGAAGCCGACCGATCTACTGCCTGGCATGGTGCTTGAGGGTGTGGTCACCAACATCGTGGCCTTCGGCGCATTCGTGGATATCGGTGTGCACCAGGACGGCTTGGTGCATGTGAGCCAGCTGGCTGATCGGTTCGTGAAGGATCCCAACGATGCGGTCAAGGTGGGACAGAAAGTGAAGGTGACCGTGCAGAGCATCGACTTGCCGCGCAATCGGATCGCGTTGAGCATGCGCAGTGATGGCGGCACCGGGGTGAAGCCGCAGGGGGCGCGTGGGCAGGGTGGGGAGCAGGCGGAAGGCGGCACGCGGCGTGATGTGATCGCGAGTAACCGCGGGCCGGCACGTCCGGAGCCGTCCCGGACGCCCGCGCCCAAGCCGTTCGTGCCCAGCAAGGGAGCGGTGGCGCCGAACGGCATTCGTTTCAAGTAGGAGGCTTCTCGAAGGCTTCAGGCCGCTGTGCCGTAGTCGCAGAGTGTGTCGCATTTGCCGGAAGGTCGTGAGTGCCGAAACGAGGGTCGCGTTTCTGTCGTATGTTGACAGCAACGCGACCCTCGTCGTATTCGATTTTCCCTCGTGGCGTACGGAGTCCCATGACCTCCCGTCGTGACTTCATGAAGCAAGGTGGTGCCGCGCTCGGCGCCTCGCTGCTGGCCGGCAGTTCGCTGGCGGCTATCCCGCGGTTCCTGAGTGCCGCCCCAGCGCCCGATCCGGGCGCGATCGATGCGTTCACCGATATTCCCGGTGTCCGGGAGTTCATGAACGCTGCGTTGAATGCCGCCACGATGGCCGGCGCGACGTACGCGGACGTCCGCTGCAGTCGGCAGCGACAGAATTTTGTGTTCACGCGTGAGCAGCAAATTCAGAACGTGGTGGACACGGACACGGTCGGGATCGGTGTGCGCGCGCTGGTCGACGGTACCTGGGGCTTTGCGGCCACCCGCGTGCTGAGCGCCGATGGCGCAGCGGCGGCGGCGCGGGAAGCGGTGGCGGTGGCCAAGGCGTCGCGCATCGCGCGCGCCCGACCGGTGGAATGGCTGCCGGCCCCAGTGGTTGCTGATGGCTACTGGAAGGGCGCTTACACGCAGGACCCGTTTGATATCCCGATCGAGCAGAAAGCCGAACTGCTGCTGGCGGCGAATGCGGCCGC
Organism: Gemmatimonadales bacterium; assembly: GCA_038212625.1. Taxonomy (GTDB): domain Bacteria; phylum Gemmatimonadota; class Gemmatimonadetes; order Gemmatimonadales; family Gemmatimonadaceae; genus Gemmatimonas. Next base: position 32,682 of record JBBQUH010000010.1, read on the forward strand.
GCTCACGGCGAAGTCGGTGAAGTTCGTGTCGAGCGGCTTCTTCTTCGTGAAAGATGAGCGGCACTACGCCAACACCGATGGCTCGGTCATCAAGCAGGACGTGGTGCGATCGTGGCCGACCATGCAGATCACGGCGGTCTCGAGCGACTTCACGGATTTTCAGAGCCGCAGCAACATGATCCAGCCCATGGCGAAGGGCTGGGAGTACGTGCTGCAGGCAGAGTTGGTGAAGAACGCGCCCGCGTGGGGCGAGGATGCGGCGGCCAAGCTCACCGCCAAGGCGGTTGATGTGGGCCGCTATGATCTGGTACTCGATTCGGCCAATCTCTGGCTCACCATCCATGAAAGTATCGGGCATCCCACCGAGCTCGATCGCGCGATGGGCTACGAAGCCAACTACGCCGGCACCAGCTTCATCGCGCCGCCGGAGAAGATGTTGGGGAGCCTCAAGTACGGGCCAGGTTTCATGAACGTGCAGGGGGACCGCAACCAGGTTGGAGGCTTGTCCACGATCGGTTGGGATGATGACGGCGTCAAGCCGGACGAGTTCCTGATTGTGAAGGACGGCGTCTTTAATGACTATCAAACCACGCGCGAACAAGCCCCGTGGTTGCGTTGGTGGTACGACAAGAATGGTCGACCGGTGCAGTCCCATGGCTGTTCGTACGCGCAGGGATGGGACAACGTGCAGTTCCAGCGGATGCCCAATGTGTCGTTGTTGCCGGGCACAGAGGATCTCTCCATGAACGATCTGGTGGCCGGCACCGATCGCGGCATTCTCATTCAGGGTGACGGCAGCTTCTCCATCGATCAGCAGCGCTTCAACGCGCAGTTCGGCGGTCAGACGTACCACGAGATCAAAGGTGGCAAGATCGTGGGTGTGCTCAAGGATGTGGCGTACCAGATCCGCACGCCAGACTTCTGGAATTCCATGGACATGATCGGCGGTAAGTCGAGCTATGTGCTCGGCGGGAGCTTCTTTGATGGCAAAGGGCAGCCGCCGCAGGTCAATGCGGTGAGCCATGGCTCACCACCAGCGCGTTTTCGCAACGTGAACGTGATCAATACGGGGAGGAAAGGCTGATGCGTGCACACGACAACGCCCAGAATGCAATGCTCACGCGCGAGCAGGCGCAAGCAATCGTCGAGAAGGCCGTCAAATGGTCGAAGGCCGACGCCGTCGATGTGCAGGTGAACAGCTACACGGCCGGCAACATCCGCTTCGCGGACAATCAGGTCTCCACTGCGGGCATCACCACCGATGCGCAGCTCGGCATTCAAAGTGCGTTCGGTCCAAAGCATGCCGTGGTCACCACCAACGATCTCTCCGACGACGCGATCCGACGGGCCGTGGAACAGAGCGAGCGGTTGGCGAGGCTGGCACCTGATGACCCCGAGGCGATGCCGCAACTTGGGGCGCAGACGTACGCGCCGGTGAATGCGTACTTCGAATCCACGGCGCGCATTTCAGCCGATGATCGCGCGCAGGCCGCGCTGGTGGCGCTCGAGATGGCGCGCAAGGCCGGTGATGTGAAGGCGGCCGGATATCTCGTGACCACAGCCGGTGCACTCGCCATTGGTAACAGCACGGGCATGTTTGCCTACCATCCCAGCACGAACGCCAACTACACGCTAACGGCACGAACCACCGATGGCACCGGCTCCGGCTGGGCCGCCGCAGATCACGCCGACTGGGCGCAGCTCGATGTACGGCGGGTGGCGGAGACCGCGGTGCAGAAGGCGCGTCTCTCGCAAAATCCCGTGGCGCTCGAGCCCGGGCGCTATACGGTGATTCTCGAACCACAAGCGGTCGGCGATCTGGTGCAGCTCGTTTCGAGTTACGCCGACGCACGCAGCGCCGACGAAGGACGTAGTCCGTTTGTGAAAGCCGGTGGCGGTAACAAGGTGGGTGAGAAGATCGTGGATGAGCGTGTCACCATTTCCTCCGATCCCTCTGACCCGCAGTTGCTCGGCCGGCCGTGGGATTTTGAGGGAATGCCGCTTGGCCGCCAGGTGTGGATCGAAAACGGCGTGCTCAAACAGCTGATCTATTCGCGCTTCTGGGCGAAGAAGCAAAGCAAGACACCCACCGGCGGGCCGAGCAGCTTCAAGATGGCCGGCGGGTCGCAATCGGTGGAGGATCTGATCAAAGGGACGACGCGTGGCGTTCTCGTAACGCGCCTCTGGTACCTGCGGGAAGTGGATCCACGCACGATTCTCTACACGGGGCTCACACGCGATGGCACGTTCCTGGTGGAGAACGGCAACATCACCAAGTCGCTGCGAAACTTCCGGTTCAATGAGTCGCCGCTGTTCGTCCTCAATAACATCGAGGCGCTTGGTCGCACCGAACGGTTGGCTGGCACTGAGCAAGGTGGGGATGTGGTGATGCCGTCGATGAAGGTGCGGGATTTCAACTTCACGAGTCTGTCCGAGGCGGTTTGACTTCGTGGGCTATTTCCGCGCCGCTTTTTCTACCGCCTCCATGACGCGCAGCAGATTGCCACTCCAGATCTGTGCGATCTGCGATTCCGTATAGCCGCGGCGCACCAGCTCCACTGTGACGTTGGGCGTTTCAGTCGCACTGCGCCAGCCATCCACGCCGCCACCGCCGTCGAAGTCGGAGCTGATTCCCACGTGGTCGATGCCGATACGCTGGACCACATAGTCGATGTGATCCACGAAGTCTTTCACGTTGGCCGGCGGATCGGAAGGATAGCGGCGCGCCGTGATGTCCTCTTGCTTCGCGAGAAACTCGTTCCGCTTTACATCCGTTAGCGCTTGAATGGCTTGCTGCACTTCGACACGCCCGGTCGCCGTGATGCCGTATACCTTGCGCAGCGTTTCCACGGCGGCAGTGCGCTCGGCGTCCCGTGTCGTATTGCACTTCACGTAGCTGTTGAACGCCACCAGCTGAATCACGCCGCCGTTCTTCTTCAAGGCGTCCAGTTGTTCGTCGTCCATGTTGCGACTATGTCCGCAAATCGCGCGTACACCGGAATGCGAGCCGATGATCGGGGCTTTGGAAAGCGCGATGGTCTGCAACATTGACTGCTTCGAGGGATGCGACACATCGATCATCATCCCCAGACGGTTCATTTCGGCTACGACTTGCTTGCCGAGCGGGCTGAGGCCGTTGTGCAGCCACACCCCATCGCGTTCACCGGTGTTCGAATCGGAGAGCTGACTGTGTCCATTGTGTGCGAGCGACATGTAGCGCCCGCCCCGATCGTAGAACGTCTTGACGTTCGTGATATCCGCGCCGATCGGGAAGCCGTTCTCTACGCCGATAAAGATTACACGCTTTCCGATCTTGAAGATACGCCGCGCGTCGGCGGCCGTAAAGGCAATTTCCGCGCGCGTGGGCGCGATGACCTCGGTGAGCTGATGGATGGCATCGAATTTCTCGAGCGCCTGCGCGTTGGCGCGGGCGAAGCTTGCGTTGTCGAGTTGTGGTGACTGTCCTACGTAGACGATGAGAAATGCGCCGCCGAGTCCGCCTTCCTCCATCTTGACCAGATCGACCTGCGTGCGCGGTAGTTTTTGCGCGTAGTTCGGGCCGGTGGTGGTGAAATTGGCCGGCGCGATATCCACGTGGGTATCAATGGCGAGTACCCGGGCGTGAATGGCTCGTGCCTTGGCCACCATGGCTGCGTCGTCCGTCGCTGCCTGTGCGTCGAGAAAATATGGAATGGCGCTGGCGAGCAGGGCCGCAGTGAGCGAACGAGTAATCATGGGCGTGAACGGTGAGATGGGAGCAGTGCCGACGGGGAAATCCCGGGAAGGTTGCAGCTGCAGATAGTACGGCCACAGGGTCGGTCACGCTGAGGCCGGCGCGCGGAACGGGGTCTCTGCTGTCGGGGTATGACTTCGATCACTCACCTTTAACCGGGCAATTATGCTGATTCAACTCAACACCGATAAGAATGTTACGGCGGGACCGGAGTTCGCGACTGAGGTCGAGGAGGAGTTGAGGCGGTCCCTCGACCGATTCGCCAGTCACATTACTCGTATCGAGGTCCATTTTCAGGATGAAAACGCCGAGAAAGGCGGTGCGAATGACAAGCGATGCATGCTCGAGGCGCGAATGCGCGGTGTGGAGCCGTTGGCGGTAACCAACACGGCGGATTCACTCAAAGGAGCGCTAGTCGGGGCTCGCGACAAGCTGGCCCGGGTGCTCGAACGGAAAATCAGCAAGAACAGGCCTCCAAAGGGACTTGATCCGTACGATCAGCCGCGTGAAGGACCGCTCTCCCTGTGAGGAGATACTCATGACGTCTTCAGCGCATAATCCGTTCGCCGTGCTCCTCGAAGAACGAGTCGGCCCATGCATCTCGTTGTATCTCCCAACCGCTCGCAAGTTTCCGGATCGTCAGCAGGATGTGGTGCGATATCGCAATGCGGTGCGCGATGCAGGAAACAGGTTGCCGGCCACGCTGAGCGTCGCCGCGCGTGAGGCGTTGATCGCACCACTCCACGAGTTGATCACCAACGAGCGGTTCTGGCAGCATACGCAGGATGGCATGGCGGTCATGCGGTCGTCCGATTTTTTCAAAGTGTTCAAGGTGCAGCGTCATCTTCCCGAGCGCGTGATCGTTGCGGACAGTTTTCACATCAAGCCGTTGCTACGCGTGATGCAGGCCGCTGATCGCTTCGAGGTGTTGGCGATCACGAGGGAGCACGTGCGATTGTTTCATGGAAACCGCGATTCACTCGATGAGTCGGAGCTCGACACGGATATTCCGCGCAGTCTGACCGCCGCGCTCGGCGAGGAGCTCACGGAGCCGCACGACGCCGTACGGACGGTTGGTGGTGGCGCGGGACGCGCCGGTGCCGCCGCGATGCACTACGGCATCAGCTCAAAGAGCGACGAGGTAGAGAAGGATACCGAGCGTTATTTTCGTGTGATTGACCGGGCGATTCTCGAGCATCACAACAAACACGACGGGGTGCCGCTGGTGCTGGCCGCGTTGCCGGAGTATCACGCGGTGTTTCACGCCGTGAGTCACAATCCGCGACTTCTGCCTGACAGTATCGCGGGTAATCCTGATGTGTTTTCCGCCGATGATTTGCGCCAAAAGGCGTGGGAGATCGTGGAGCCTGCTTATACAGCGCGCGTGGACCGGCTGATCAATGAATTTGGTGCAGGTGTTCCGCGAGGACTGGCAACGGACGATCTCAACGACGTGGCGATGGCTGCCATCGGTGGCCGGGTAGCCTCGCTGCTTGTCGATGCCGATCAGATCGTCCCGGGGTATGTCGATCACGCCACGGGTGTGGTGGTGCGTGGGGCGCTCGACGATCCGCGTACCGATGACGTGGTGGATGATCTGGCGGAAATCGTGCTGCGCCAGGGCGGACAGGTGATGGTGGTGGCGCGTGATCGGATGCCAAGCAAAACCGGCGTGGCGGCGGTGTATCGCTTTTAGCGCCACACCGTGTCTATATCAGCGAGGTAAACGTTCGCGTGTTCCGGATTCAGTCCGGGCGCCGCCCCAGCGCTGCAGGGGCGGCGCTCCGTGCACTCGCCCCGGCGAGAACCACCAAGGTGAGCAGATACGGGACGGCCAGGAAGAGCTGATACGGCACACCCGTCCAGCCCATGGCCTGAAAGACCGCCTGCAACGAATTGGCGCCTCCGAACAGCAGTGCCGCTGCGGCCACAGTAAAGGGACGCCACCGGCCCAGTACCACGATAGCGATGGCGATGAAGCCGCGACCCGCAGACATCCCCTCTACGAACGTGCCAGCCTGCGCCAGTACGAGCGTGGCGCCGGCCAGGCCGGCCATGGCTCCGGCGAAGAGCACCGCGAGGGTCTGTATGCGTCGCGGGTGTACGCCGGCGGCGATGGCGGCCTCGGGATACTCGCCGAGGGCGCGGACCGCGAGTCCCGCATGGCTGCGCTGCATCCACCACGCGAGGGCGGGGACGGCCACGTAGAGCGCGTAGGTGATGAGCGGCTGCGCAAAAAGTGCGCGCCCAACTAGCGGAATTTCCGATAGCCCCGGAATGACCAGCGCGCCGGACGTGGGTATGGAAAGGGCGACGCCGCTGGCGCCGTACAGTGTACGGTACAGCGTGCCGGTAAGGCCCAGCGACAGGAGCGTAATCGCTGTGCCGGTGATGATCTGATCGGCGCGAAAGCCAATGGTGAAGAGCGCGAAGAGCGCCGCCACCAGCACGCCGGCTAGCGCTCCGGCCACGAACCCGCCCCCCACCCCGAGCACCCCCGCCGCCACGGTGCCGCCCAGCGCCCCGGCGATGATGGCCCCTTCCAGCCCGATGTTGATGACCCCGGCCCGCTCACTCACGGCTTCGCCAAGTGCCGCAAGGGCGAGTGGCGTGGCGGTGCGCACGGTGGCCTCAAGGAAGCTGGAGCCGATCTCCAGCGCACTCATGCGCTCGACTCCGCCGGCACGCGCTGTTGGCTCGTGTGCTCCCGCCAGCGGTCAGCCGCCACCACCAGCAGTATGAGCATGGCTTCCACCACCGAGACCACCACGTTCGGGACGCCGGCATCACGCTGCATGGCGTTCGCGCCTGCCTGCAGCGCGCCGAAGAGCGTGGCCGTGGCCAGGACGCCGAGTGGATGCAGCCGCGCCAGCAGGGCCACGGCGATCGCGGTGTATCCGTACCCGGGCGAGAAGTTCTCGTACAGGGCGTACGTGATACCAGTATACTCGGTGGCTCCAGCGAGGCCGGCGAGCACGCCGCTGAGAGCGAAGGCTCCGAACAGTGTGCGCGGCACCGCAATACGTCCCGCGCTCGCTGCGGCGAGAGGGTTCGCCCCTACGGCACGCAGGCGGAATCCGCTGGCGGTCGTGCGCAGCCACCACCACAAGACAGCGGCCACGATGACCGTGAGGAGTACGCCCGCGTGGAGTCGCGTTCCCGGAAGGAGCACGGGAAGCTGCAGGGCGGTGGGAAGTGACACGGACTGCGGATTGATCCGCGTGGGTTCTTGCAGCGGACCGCGCACGAGCCACCCTGTGACGTAGAGCGCGATGAAGTTGAGCATGATGGTGCTGATCACTTCGAGCACCCCGAAGCGTAGTCGCAGTGCACCGGCAATAGCCGCCCACGCACCACCGGCCAACGATCCCACCACGAGCAACGCCGGGATCGCCACGAGCGATGGTACGCCCGTCATTATACCGCTGATGGCAGTGGCGGCAGCGGCGCCCATGAGCAGCTGCCCTTCGGCACCGATATTCAGAATTCCCGCGCGAAACGCCACGGCCACGGCCAGCCCGGCGAGTGCGAGTGGTACCATGCGCACGAGCGTGGCCGACGTGATCGCGTAATACGACCCGAACGCGCCGCGGACGAGCGCGCTCAACGCGGGCACCACGGGATGCCCAGTGAGCACCAACAGGAGGGAGAGCAAGCCAAGCGCCGCAACCAGCAACAGCACGACGGTGACAACGTGGAATAACCAGTGGCGTACCCGTGGTGGTGTTCGTTCACTGCTCATTTCGTGGCCTGCGGCAGCGTACTCCCGAGCATCGCCAGTCCGATGGCGTTGCGTTCGCACTCCGCAGGAATGAGCGCGCCGTCGTACATCGCCAACGTACGGTCGGCGAGCATTAGCAGCTCATCGAGGTCGCTGCTGTACAGCACGATGGCCGCACCACGGGCACGTGCCGCACGGAGTGCGCGGTGGACCGCATCGGTGGCATGAAAATCGAGCCCCCGCGAAGGGTTTTCTACGACCAGCGCATCGTGTGCGCCGTCAAGTTCCCGGGCGAGGACGAACTTTTGCTGATTGCCGCCCGACAGTGTACGCGCCATCGCGGAAGCGCCGGTGGCGCGTACGTCATACTGGGCGAGCAGCGTGGACGTCGTCCGTTCCATGACATCCCAAGGCATGAGACCTCGACGACTGCCCGCGTCCCGGAGCGCCAGATTCTCACTCAGACTGGCGTCGAGCATCATCGCATCGCGATGTCGATCCTCCGGTACGAAACCCACCTGCGCCGGCGCGGTCACTGTACCGCGTGTAGCGAGCATTCGTCCTGCGAGCACTCGGAGCAACTCGTGTTGGCCGGCGCCTTCCACGCCCGCAATGCCGACGATTTCACCGCGCGTTACGGCAAGTGTTGCGTTGCGCAATCGCGTCACTCCACGCATGTCCACTACATGCACCTGATCGAGCCGGAGCACGACCTCGTTGCTGACGAACGGTCGCGTGGTGCGCGTGGAGACACCGTCGATCGCGTAATTGGCGTCGAGTGGTTTCGCAGTCTGTCGGTGCGCGGAAGTGGCGCGACCGAGCATCGCGTCACTTACGAGTGTTTCGGTTGCGTCGCTGGCCCCAATGCTCAACACGGTACGTCCGCGCCGCAGCACGGTAAGCTCGTCGGCTACCGCCAAGGCATCGCGCAGCTTGTGGGTGATCAGCACCACGGCATGGCCGGCGTCAGCAAAATCGCGAACCCACCGCAGCAGTTCTGCTGCTTCCGACGGCGCAAGCACCGCCGTTGGTTCGTCGAGGATGAGCAAGCGCACGTTACGCGCCAACGCTTTGATAATCTCACAGCGCTGTTGGGCGCCCACCGACAGATCGGCCACGAGGGCCTGCGGATCGAGCGCCAGTCCGGCGCGTTGCGCCACGTCGCGGACGCGCTGCGACGCAGCCGACGGATCGAAACGCCCGTGGCCACCGAGCGCGACGTTCTCAGCCACGGTCATGGCCTGGACGAGTGTAAAGTGCTGATGCACCATGCCCACGCCACGGGTCAGCGCTGCGGCAGGCGAGGGGAGGATCACCGGTGCACCATCCAGCCGAATCACACCGGCGGTGGGTTGCAGCGCGCCGAACGCCACACGCATCAGCGTGGTCTTGCCGGCGCCGTTCTCTCCGAGCACGGCGTGTACGGTGCCGGCGCGCACAGTGAGTGAGGCACCGTCGAGTGCCGTCACGCGTCCGAAGCGCTGGGTGATTCCCTCCAGCGAGAGCATGGGCGCTCCCGCTCCGACGGTCGTCACGATCCGGTGGGCAGGTGCAGAAAGGTCCACGGCAGGCCGAAGCGCGTTTCAAGGAACGCGCCCAGCGCTTGCACGCCGAGCGTCTCCGTGGCGTAGTGGCCGGCGTAGATCACGCATAGGTCGTGCTCGATGGCGTCGACCGTGGTGTGGTGTGGTCCTTCACCGACAATGAGTGTGTCCACGCCCAGGTCGCGCGCTTCGCGGAGCGTCTCCAATGAGGCGCCGCCGCCAGTGCAGAGGGCCCAGCGGACGGTGTGTCGTCCTTCGGCCGGTACCGACGTTCGCACACTGCCGCCGTATCGGGCCACGAATGCCTGGATCCGCTCGAGGAGGTCGGTGGTGGGTTCATCGGCGGTGCCGCGCACGCCGACGTCCATCGTCTTGAACCGCGCGAATCCCCCGCTCGGCGTGAGCCCGAGCGCTTCGGCGAGTCGCGTGTTGTTTCCGATGGTCGGGTGCAGATCGAGCGGCAGGTGGGAGCTGTAGACGGCGATGTCACTGCCGAAGAGTGAGCGGTACTTCTCGTAGCTCACGCCGGTCAGCGGCTGCACGCCTCCCCAGAACAGGCCATGATGGACGATCAGCAGGTCGGAGCCGGAGATCGCACATTCCGTAATAGCGGCTCGCGATGCATCGACGGCTACGGCGATACGGCGCACGGTGCCACGGTTGGCTACCTGCAGACCGTTGAGCGCGCCGGGGTAGTCCGGCACGTCGGCGGTCCGCAACTCGGCGTTGAGGGCGGCGACGATGTCGGCCAGCGGAACGGACAAACCACCATCGCTGTCGCCGTTCGCTGAATCGAGGATTCGATCGTTCAAGGGCGTGGACATCATGGTGCGCGGGGCGGGGCGATGGGCTTGGCGTTGTCGGTGCCGCTAAGCACATCGGCGAGTGCAGTGAAGGTACCGGCGATCAGCTGTGCTCCGACGGAATCGACGGCGGCAAGGGCGGCGGCGGGAATGCGGCTCGCCATCGAGGGATTGATCACCAGCCGGACCACGCTGTCCTTGACGCCGAGGTTGATGACGCGACCCGTGAAGGTACCGGCTTGCACGTCGCGCGCAACCATGAGAAACGCCTTGGGGAGGTCGATCAGCAGGCTGGCCACGATCACGTCGGGAGCGACGCTATTCTGATCCGCATTGGTGCCGAATACGAGGATGTTTTTTTCGCGGGCCGCCTGAAAAACCCCCAGCCCGGCGGCGTCGGCATTCTGCAAGATGATATCGACGCCCTGCGCGATCTGGGCGAGCGCCTGTTCCTTGCCGGCGCTCACGTCCTCCCAGTTGCCGATGTACGACGTAATGATGGCGACCTTCGGATTGACCGACTTCGCGCCGCGCTCGAAGGCGATGAAGCTCGACTTTACCGGCGGCAATTCCTGGCCGGCGATGAGGCCGATCTTGTTCGTTGTGGTCATGGCACCGGCGAGTATGCCGGCTTGGTACGCGACTTCTTCGAAGGCGAAGGCGAACCCCGCCAAATTGGGCGCGGTGGCCCGACCTGAGGTGATCGCGTAATTGGTGTTCGGGTAGTTCGGTGCGACGCGGGAGGCGGCCTCTTGATACTCGAAGCCGTTGCCGATCACGAGGTCGTAGCCTTGAGCGCCATACTGCCGGAAGTTTTCCTCGAACTCGGCGGGCGTCTTGGTCTGGATGTGCGACGTCTGAGCGCCCAGGGAATCGCGAACTGCGAGCAGCCCTTCGTGGGCGATCCCGTTCCACGATTTATCGGAGATGGGCCCCGGGGTGAGGAGCGCGACACGGAGCGTGTTTGCGCCCCCGCGAGCGGTATCGGCGGCGGCCGACTCGCGGGTTCCGCCACAGGCGGTTGCGAGGATGAACAGAGCCGCCGTCAGGCGGCGGATCGGAGCCGAGCGAGTCATCGAATTCCTCTGTGTTGCTATTATGGCTGCTGTGTGCTGTTTTTTAGGCGCCTTGACGTTCTTCTGATGTTTCTTTGCTGGCCCTTTGATGTCGCTATTTTACTACTCGAGTGAAACACCCAGTATTTCGAGAACGCGCTCCAGGTCGTCGTTCGAAAAGAAGGCGATGCGCACTTCGCCTTTGTCTTTCGCTTCCAAGTGAATGGACACGCCGGTCTGGAGTTTCCGCCGCAATTTTTCTTCGATCTGGCGGACGGTGGCCCCGGAGGCACCGGGTGGCAGCGCCTTGGCGGCTGGAGCCGGTTTCTTGCCGGCGGCGGGCGGGGTGGGGCGTCCGGCCTGGACGCGCCGTTCGACTTCGCGGACGGAGAGTCCGTGGGTGGCGACATTGCGGGCCATGTCCACGATGGCGCGTTCCTGGCCGAGGGCGAGGAGGGCGCGAGCGTGTCCGGCGCTGAGCTGTTTGTCCTGGAGCATGCGCCGGACGGAGGCGGGCAGCTGGCGGAGTCGGAGGGCGTTAGCAACGGTGGAGCGATCTTTCCCGACGACGTCGGCCACTTCCTGATTGGTGAGCAGAAACTCGTCGATGAGGCGCTGGTAGCCGTCGGCTTCTTCGATGGGATCGAGGTCAGCGCGTTGGAGGTTTTCGATCATCGCCAGCGTCAACAGCGTTTTGTCGTCGACGGGTTTTATGAGGGCGGGGATGTCTTTCCAGCCGAGTTTGCTCGCTGCGCGGAACCGTCGCTCGCCGGCGATGAGTTCGTAGCCGTTGCCATTCGGCGCGGGTCGGACGGTGATCGGTTGCAGCAGTCCATTCACCTTGAGGCTCGCTTGAAGATCAGCGAGCTCTTCGGCGCGAAATTCCTGGCGCGGCTGGAACGGGTTGGCGCGGATGTCCGAGAGCGGCAGCATCCGGAGCGTGCTATCACCGGCGGTGTCGGCGGGTGCACCGGCCGTGGTGCCGTCGGCGTTTCTTCCTCGTGGCGTTGTGCTGGCGGTTTTGGCGCGGTCGGTCGGTTCTCGTCGTGCGAGGAGGGCGTCGAGCCCGCGTCCGAGTCGTCGAGGTGGTTCGGGGGTCATGGCGAGCTTGGGGCTTCGGGTGTGGTGTCGGTCGGCGGTTGGTCGCGGTCCATCAATTCGCGGGCCACGGCCATGTACGCTTGGGCGCCGACCGAGGCGACGTCATACACCACGATGGGTTTGCCGAAACTTGGCGCTTCGGCGAGTCGGATATTGCGTGGGATCACGGTCTGAAAGACGCGGTCGCCGAAATGCTCACGGGCGTCGGTGGCCACCTGTCGAGACAGGTTGAGCCGGGCGTCGTACATGGTGAGGAGGACGCCGTGCACGGTGAGGTCGGGATTGAGTGTATCCTGGACGCGTTGCACGGTACTCAGGAGCTGCGTCAGTCCTTCGAGCGCGTAGTACTCGCACTGGAGCGGAATGAGTATGGCATCCGCCGCCACCAGCATGTTGAGCGTGATGAGTCCCAGCGACGGTGGGCAATCAATGAGGATATAGTCGTAGCGATCACGCATGCCCGCGAGTGCCTCGCGCATGCGGGTACCGCGCTCGGGGTCATCGACAAGTTCGACTTCGGCGCCGGCGAGATCGGGTGTGGTGGGGAGCACATCGAGATGCCGAAAGTGCACGTGGCGCACGAGGGCGTGATCGATGGTGGCTTCGCCGAGGAGCACGTCGTAGGTGCTGGCGGTGAACTGATCGGGGGTAATCCCGCAGCCGCTGGTGGCATTGCCCTGCGGATCAGCGTCGATCAGGAGGGTGCGCTGTTCCGCAACCGCCAGTGAGGCAGCGAGGTTGACGGCGGTGGTGGTCTTACCGACTCCACCTTTCTGGTTGGCGATAGCGAGGATGCGTCCCACAGGGCCTTGGCGAGAGAGAATCGCGGGGGGACGGGAAGTATAGGTCGCGCCCGCGCGGTGGACCATGCCGCTGGGCGAGATTGCCAGGTTTCACGTGAAACGGGCCTGTTGGTGGGGCGCACGTTGGATTGCGGAGACCGTGGTCTCTCGCGGGTCTCCGTGTTTGTTGGGCGTATCGATGCGCCGACGGGGCAGGGCGTGCCGCGGGATTGAATCGCGCGATCGGCACAACGCCGAGCCATCGCGACGTTTCACGTGAAACGGTGGAATGCCGAGAGGGGTGGCAAGCCCAGTGTGCCAACGGCTTACGGCTTTTTTGCGAATTGCCAGCGTGTCACGACGTTCACGGTCACGGTCTCCATGCCTTCAGCGACCGGCGTGGGCATCGAGGCGTCGGCCATCTCCATCTTGGCCATGGCCATCATGGCCCGCGGCTCGGGACGGTCGTTGCTGTTGATCGTGAGCTCGAGGAGGGCCACGACCTCGCCACCAGCGGCACGAGCCGCGACGTCAGCCTGACGGCGGGCTTTGGACACGGCCTGTGTCAGTGCCTCCTCCTGCGGTTGCGTCCTGTTTTTCACGAGGAAATCCAACCCCGCCACGCGGTTGGCACCATTGGTGAGTCCGGCGTCGATGATCGGGCCGGCTTGCTCGAGCTTATCGGTTTCCACCTGCACGACGTTACTGACCCGATAGCCGTCGATCACCACCCGCTTCGTTTTCTCGTCGTACCGCTGCATCGGCATGACGCTGTAGTTGAGCGTCTTGATCTGAGAAGCCGGAATCCCCAGCGCCCGGAGCGCTGCAAGAATAGCCGTTTGTTTCCGGTTGTTTTCCTGTGACGCGAGCGGTGCGGTGGTGGCTTGGGTCTCTACCCCCACTTGCACGCGTGCTCGATCCGGGGCCACCTGCACCTCGCCCGACGCGACTACTGTGATTTGCGGAATGGGTGGTGGACTCATCATGCCCTGCGAATGGGCCGACGGGGTCGCCGCCAGAAAGGCCGCGCTGCCAGCCATGGCAGCGAAGCGCCAGCGGAATGACTTCGTCAATCGGGATTTCATGGGACTCCTGGAGAAGGGATGGGTATTCGCGAGAGACCCCGATCGATGGCCAATGTTCACTCGTTCACCCGGCGGCCTTCCGGAGAAGCGTAGGAAAGCCGCAGTGGAGCTGCTGATGGGTCGGGACAGCTTTCTTTGAGGGGGGTACAGAGCGCACCGACGCACGCCGGATTGCTTTTCGATACACACAAGCAATACAATAAGAACACCTTAAAGACAGTTTACTCAAAAAATCGCTTCTCAAAATTCTGCGATGCTCTTGAGTCGATCATCACGGTACCGTCATTCGGCCACCGTCACGCGACGATGGAGCTCAAACACGAGATTCTGCAGATCGGCCGGACTGATCCCGGGAATCGACCCAGCTTGCGCGAGCGTCGCAGGCTTCACGCGCGCGAACTTCTCTCGCGCCTCGATCGAGAGTGTCAGCATGACCGCGTAATCGAGCGTGTCCGCCAGGCGTATCCCACCCTGTGCCTTGAGTCGACTGGCCCGCAAGCGCTCCTTGTCGAAATAACCGGCGTATTTGATCTCCAGTTCGGCACCGACCACCGCGTCGCGCGGCAGATCCGCGCCCACGCCCGCTGCCGTAAACAACGCCTGCAGCGACACGTCGTGACGCTTGGCCAACTCGGACGCCCGCACCGCATGGGCAAGCGGCGCTGAACCCACGCGCACCAACAGTGGGTCAGCCACAAGCGGCGTCATGCTCGTGGCCGAGGCCAACCGATGCGCCTTCCGCACGGCATCGAGTCGTTCGTCCATCGTCGTTCGCTCCGACGGCGTGAGCAGCCCGTAGGAGTCCGCCAGCGGCCCCAAACGCGACAGCGCGTTGTCCTGACGCACCGTGAGTCGGAACTCGCTGCGTGAGGTGAACAGCCGATACGGCTCGTCGACACCCCGCGTGACGAGATCGTCCACGAGCACGCCGATGTAGCTCGTCTCGCGCCCGAGAATGACCGGATCACGCTCCTGCACCCATCGCGCGGCATTCAGGCCGGCCACCACACCCTGTCCCGCCGCCTCTTCGTAGCCGGTGGTGCCGTTCACCTGACCCGCGAAGTACAACCCCGCGATTGCGCGCGACGCCAGCGTAGGCGCGAGCTGCGTGGGCGGATAATAGTCGTACTCGATGGCGTACCCGGCGCGCGTCATCCGCACCTGGTCGAGACCGGGCACGGTGCGCAGCAGTGCGAGTTGTACAGGGGCGGGCAGGGAGGTACTCAGCCCGTTCACATACAGCTCGCGCGTGTCATGCCCCTCGGGTTCGAGGAACAGCTGATGACGACTCTTGTCGGGAAACTTCACGACTTTGTCTTCGACACTCGGACAGTACCGCGGCCCGCGGGACGCAATCGCCCCCCCGTACATCGCCGACTCCGCAATATGCTCGGCGATCAACGCCGTGCCGTCGGCCTCCAGCCACGTCAGCCAGCAGGGCATCTGCTGCGGATGTCGGGTACGCACACCCTGCACGCCGTGCTCCGCGCGCGGTGAGGTCCAGAAGTGCGACCACGAGTAATCGAACGCGTCAATCTCGCTCGGCTGCTCGACCAGTTCGTGCAGGCGCACGCTGCGCCCATCGATGCGCGGCGGTGTGCCCGTCTTGAAGCGATCGGTGGTGAGACCGACCGCATCGAGCTGCTCGCCCAACAGCGTTGACGACGCTTCGCCCGCACGGCCACCACGGATTTGTGTGCCGGTGCCGATATGCATGGTGCCGCGACCGAACGTGCCGGTGGTGAGCACCACGGCGCGCGCGCCGAAGCGACGCCCCTCCACGGTTTCCACGCCGGCCACCCGTTCGCCGCTCTGATCGAACAGCAGACGCGCGACCATGCCCTGCATGGTGAGCAGGTTGTCGTGCGCTTCGAGTAGCTGCCGCACCGCGCGCCGGTACAGTCCGCGGTCGCACTGCGCGCGCGGCGCCCAGACGGCCGGTCCTTTGCCCACGTTGAGCATGCGGAACTGCACGCTCGCCAGGTCGGTGGCGCGCGCGATGATGCCGCCCAGTGCGTCGACCTCGCGCACCACGGTGCCTTTGGCGATGCCGCCGATAGCGGGGTTGCAGGAGAGCTGCCCGATCTGCTCCAGTGATCCTGTGACCAGCGCCACCGACGCCCCGGACCGAGCGGCGGCGACGGCCGCTTCGGTGCCAGCGTGTCCGCCGCCCACTACGAGCACGTCGAAGGTGGCCTCAAGGGAGGCGCTGTCGGGTGACGCGATGCGGTCGTTCATACCGAGAAGGTACCACCGCGCGCCGAAGCATCGTAGCTTGGGCCCATGCCACTCACGCTCCCGAACTCCGCGCCGACCCTGCTTATTCGCAAAGATGCGTTTGAACGGGTGGGGCTGACCCGCGCCCAGTTCGACGAGGCGCTCGGACTGACAGCCGACGAATTCCAGATGGAAGGCACGCTCATTGCCATTGGCCCGCTGGTCGGTGAATCGGCACTGACCGAACTGATCGACGAGCTCGAACGGGTGGGTCTCGTGTACTACGAGGACTTCTTCGAGTTCAGTGGCAACTGGCCCGACTGGGTGCGCGTCTTCGCCATGGACACCTCGCGCTGAAGGTCGCGCTGGCGCGCTTGGAACTGCGCCAGCCAACTGTCGCTGCGCCGGAGCACACCTTCCCATCCGCAGCCGATGCACCAGCTGCGACGAAAGCGCGCGCCCAACACTCTCCACCAGCCGCTACGCTCGATGGCGAGCGTTTCGCTGTCGCAGATCGGGCAGACGTCACCATCGGGAATGACCGCTACGAACGCTTTGGTGGCCATCCAGATGACAGCAATCCGGATGCCGACAAAGACAGCGATAAAGATCCAGGCGTCGGTCCACGTCCAGCGTCCGGGCATCAGGCGACCCGCAAAAGAAATTCGTGGACTAGAGGCGCCCTTCCACGACCGACCAGAGCTCCACGTAGGCAATGCCGTCTTCTACGCGGTCCATCACGACGTCGGTGCCCGCAGGGATCGCGCCGCCGTGCATGGAGCGGACGGGCAGCGTGTACTCCCGCATGTCGAGCGCATAGCGCATCTGGCCGGTTCCCTTGGCTGGCGCGTCGCGAAACACGTGGCCAATCGTACCCTGCAGCAGGAAGCGAGGTTCGACATGCTCCACGCGGGCGCCGGGAATCGCCCAGCGGGCAAAGAGAAGCGCCTGCAGAGCAAACGCGACGGTGCCGGCTGCGAAGGCTGCCAGAAGCTGGAGCCAGATGACGCCCAGATCGGCGCGGTCCAGGAGATATGCCGTGAGCCCGAACGCCACCGCGAACGCGGCGATGGTGGCGCGGTTGAGTGCCGGCGACGGTTCAGTAGCCGGCTCATGCTCTCCCTGCCGTTCGTGGGGTGCCACGGCGGTCTGCACTTGGCGTTCGGTGCCATAGAGCATGGCGAACACGCCCAGTACGATCCCTGTCAGAAACACCGCCAACGCGATTACACTCACAATGCGATCCTCCGGTTATTTGGTCGCATGCAGAAGCGGCGCCAGAAATTCGGCCGCCCGCCACTCGCCATAATAGAAAGGTTTCCACGGCCACGCGCCGGCCGTGAAGCCCACGTGCCCCCCGCGTGCGGGGAATTCGAGGGTCAGGTGGGCGTTGCCTTGTGCCTCACGCCGTACGTCGTGGAGCACGACGGGCGGCAGGAAGGGGTCGTCAACAGCGCTCAACAACAGCGTTGGCCGCTGAATACCGGCCAGGTACGACAACGAACTCGCTTGTGCATAATAGTCGGCGGCATCGAGAAATCCGTGCAGTGGCGCCGTAAACTGGTCATCGAACTCCCAGAGCGTGCGGGCGGTGCGCACGATGGTCAGTGGCTCAAGCTCCGGATGGCGGGCGATCTTGGCCAGCGCTTTAGGAATGAGCGAGCGAAGGAACGACTTCTCGTAAACCACACCAAAACCCTGCCCGATGTGCCGAGAAGCCCGCGCCAGGTCGAACGGTACGGACACCGCCACGGCACCCACGACCTGTTCGGGCACTTTATGGTTGAGTTCGCCAAGTAGTTTGCAGAGGACATTGCCGCCGAGTGAGACGCCCATGAGCCCGAGAGAGGCGGTAGGGAAAGTGCGGGTGATTCGATCGATGACCCAACGTGGGTCGGAGGTCTCGCCGGAGTGGTAGCTGCGCGCCAGTCGGTTCGGCGCCGAACCACAGGTCCGAAATAGGAGCAAGTCGGCTGCCCAGCCACGGGCGCGTGCCTCGCGAAACATCGCGCGCGCGTAGTGTGAATGCAGACCGCCCTCGAGACCGTGGAAGAGCAGAAGTCGCGGGGCATTCGGCCGGTCGGCGGGCGCATCGAGGCGCGCGAGTTCGAGGAAGTCGCCGTCGGGGGTGTCCCAGCGCTCCATGCGCACGGCGAGGTCGCCGGTGAGCGAAGGCTCGCGGCGTCCCAATCGCCCCCAAAGAGTGGCGGAATGCGGGTCGGGAAGCCACCATGCAGGCCGGTAGGCGCTGGCGTGCGGTACCACGATGTTTGGGACAGTGCTCCTGAGCGCAGCCATATACCGCATAATGTGTGGCGCGCCGCCGCCGATCTACCGTGTGCGGGTCTTCCCGCTTCTCCAACCTCCCCCTGTGCTCGCTCGTATCGCGCGTAATCTGACGTTTCAGGTTCTGGTGGCTGTGTCGCTCGGCGTGCTCGTGGGCGTGCTCGCACCCGACATGGGCCGGTCGCTCAAGCCGCTCGGCGACACGTTCATCAATCTCGTGAAGATGGTGATCACGCCAGTCATCTTTCTCACGATTGTGCACGGGATCGCGAGCATGGCGGATCTGCGGAAACTTGGGCGGGTGGGTGGCAAGGCGCTGCTGTATTTCGAAGTGGTGTCCACACTGGCACTGGCCATTGGCTTAGTCATTGTGAACATCACGAAGCCCGGGGCCGGCCTCGATATTTCCATGATCGAAATGGGCGATGTGAGCAAATACACCACGGCTGGCAAAGATCAGAGCACGATGGAATTTCTGTTGCACATCGTGCCGAGCAATGTGGTGGCGGCGTTTGCGGGTGGCGAGTTGTTGCCGGTGGTGTTCTTCTCTGTGCTCTTTGGCGTAGCGCTGACGGCGGTGGGTGATGCAGGGCGTGACATCGCCGATCTGCTGGTTCGTTTTCAGGCGGTGTTTTTCAAGATCGTGTCGATGGTGATGGTGGTGGCACCGATTGGTGCGTTCGGCGCGATGGCGTACACGGTGGGTGCGTTTGGATTGAAGACGCTCTTGCCGCTTGGCCGACTGATGCTCGATGTCTATCTCACCATGGCCGTGTTCATCTTCGTGGTGCTCGGGCTGATTTGTCGTGCGTACGGATTCCGGCTGCTGAAATTCCTGCGCTACATCCGCGAGGAAATTCTTCTGGTACTGGGCACGTCGAGTTCGGAGGCCGCACTACCGCGCATGTTGGAGAAAATGGAGCGCTACGGCTGTGCCAAGCCGGTGGTGGGGTTGGTGATTCCCACGGGGTATTCGTTCAATCTTGATGGAACGAGCATTTACCTGAGCATGGCCACGATTTTCATTGCGCAGGTGTACGGCGTGGATCTGACCATTGGCGATCAGCTGGCGCTTTTGGGCGTACTGATGCTGACGAGCAAGGGTGCCGCGGGTGTCACGGGCTCGGGCTTCATCGTACTCGCCAGCACGCTTGCCGCTACGCGCACCGTGCCGGTAGAAGGGGTAGCGCTGTTACTGGGCGTAGACCGATTCATGTCGGAGGCGCGCGCGATTACGAATTTGATCGGGAACGGCGTGGCGACGTTGGTGGTGTCGCGGAGCGAGGGGGCGTTCGATGATGAGAAGCGCGCACTGGCGGAGGCGGCGATGGGTGGTGCGTGACGTTGGACGCTTGAGCGGGGGGATTGGCGAGGACCTCCCCTGAGCTACGGCAGCTTCTTCCCCGTGAGGTACAGGAAATCGTTCTCGTTCCGACACGCCAGCGTCACGGTACTGCCGGAAATTGTGAATGTGTACATCATATCTGGCTTGAGCACTTCATAGATCTCGCCTCCGGCGTACACCTCGGCGCTTTCGTACAGCCCAACTGTGAAGACATGCGGCGCTGTTCGCATCAGCGCGAAGGTCTTCATGTACGTATCCTGCGGATCGAAACGCGCCTTGAGGCCGCCGCGGGCGTAGCTCACCATCAGCTTTCCCTCGGGCTTTTTCGTCCACGGGTTGATGAGCTCGTAGGTGCCGATGTATGGGTCGGCCTCCGACTCAGGAAGCAACTCGGAGAGGGACGGCTCGACCGCAAAATCCATGGTCACGCGCATGTTGGCCCAATGCATGGCCATGGTGCCGCCACGCACGTTGACCGCAGGGAACGACCACGTCAGAATCTCCTCACGTGCGGCGTTGGAATCGGCGCGCACGCTCACCTTGATCTGTGTGTCGTTCGGCTTCGGGTGCGCCATGTGAAACTGCTTCCACTTAGGGTCAAGCAGCATGGTCCACGTGCTCGATGTGTCCACCACCATCCAAACGCCATACTTGCCTTTCGGAACCTTGACGCCCGAGATCGTAAAATCCTTGTTCGACTCGATGAGCGTAGCCCAATTGGCACCGGGCGTCCACACCTCGCCCCAGTGCACGGCCCTCGTGCCGAACATAGGCCAGCGACCACGCAGGCGCGGTCGGGAGTAGCTGACCTTGAGCGTTGTCCCGTCCACTGTTTGCGCAATGCTCTGCAGTTCGCTGGCTCTGATCTGAGCATCGGCCTTCACTGGTGTCAGCACGAAAGCCAGCGACGCGGCCAGCAGGCTCCGAGCGAGGAGGTGACTACGGATTGCAGGCATGCGTGCACTCACGATGAGGAGATGCGATCAGCCGAACTGGGCATCGATCGCTACGCGGATTTCGCTCAGTGACTTCCCGGCTTTCGCAAGGCGCACCGTGACCCGTCCCTCTCCCTGACAAATCGGGCAGGACTTGGCCATGGCGTCACCCTCGTAGCAGCTCAGCAATGAGTAGTGGCTATTCAGTTCGGCGCAGCCGCAGTGACAGCCAATCCCATCTGCGATCTGCGGTATGGCGCGAATGCCGTCGAACAACTCGACGAGATACGGGGACTTGGTGAGATCGGCGGCCTTGAGCACCTTCGCGCCCGTAATGCCAGCTCGTGGCGTGGGATGCGCGAAGCGTCGGACGGCGGTGGCACGACGTGGCATCAGGATGCCGAGGCCGGAGGCCACAAGGGCAAGCAGTGCGGAGCGACGAGAGGTTGGAATTGCAGGGGCCATCAGTGCCTCAGACGGGGCGAGATGCGCAAATGTACCATTTCAAGGCGGCCTCGCAAGACGGTGCTGCCGACGTCCGGCGGTGTCAGCGGCCTGTGCAGGTGACTGCGGCGGCGTTCGCCTTAGGGCGCATGCGACCGTCGAGCCGCCCCGACTCAGCGCCGCCGGCCGCCCGGTTTGGTGGTCGCGGATGGCTTGGTTCCCGACTTGGTCGTCAGCGCTGGCTTGGCGGCGGGCTTGGCGGTGGGCTCAACCGGCAGCTTGCCTCCGATCTTTGGCGGACCGTCAAAGTCGTCAGTCGGCGTTGCCCCCCAGTCCTTTTTGGCGGCGCCCTTCTTCACGAAGTCACGCGGCGCGGCATTCTCGGCGGCCTTGGTGGGGGAGTTCCGCTTGCGGCCTACGCCGCCCTTGCCGCCCTTCATATGCTGCGCTGTGCGTTCGCCATAGTCGAAAGATTGTGGATCCCGCGAGCGTTGGGAAGCGGTGGGCGCCGAGGGGCACTCCCTGCCGCAACGCGATATACTTGGCAGATGCCCCCGGCCGATCTCCTCGTGCAAATTTTCGGCACCAAGAAAAGTGCCGATACGCGCAAAGCGCAGCGGTTCTTTGCGGACCGTCGTATCAAGGTGCACTTCGTGGACCTGGCCGAGCGGGCTGCCGCGCTTGGTGAGCTGCGGCGCTTCTCGCAGAAGTTCGGGGTGGAAGCGCTGATCGATCGCGATTCGAAGCGATTTACCGATCTCGGACTGCGCACCGCGCTGTATGGGGAGGAGCGGTGGCTGAACATTCTGGCCGAGGAGCCGTTCATTTTGCGTCAGCCGCTGGTGCGGTTGCAGCAAAAGGTGTGCATCGGCGTGGACGAGAAGCTCTGGAAGGAGTGGCTCGCCTGATTGCCGCTCGGCGGCCACCGTGCGCCGACTCTGCTTGACGAATGATGGGCAACACCAGATGATACAAGTCTCATCGTCTCGCTTTCTGGAGTGCATTATGACCTTTCCGACCGTTTGCCGTAGCGCCTTGGCTGCGGGTCTCTTTTTCGCATTTGCTCCGGCGCCTGCCGAATCGCAGGGTGCCCTGAGCCGCATCAAGAAGCGGGCTGAGGAAAGCACGAAGCAAAAAATCGAGGACCGCGTGAACCGGAAGACGGACGCCGGTATCGACAAGGTGCTCGATGGCGCGGAGAGCGCGATCTCCTGCTTGGCTACGGACCAGGCATGTATCCAGAAGGCGGAGAAATCCGGCAGTGCGGTGATTCTGACCGACGGGGATGGCAAGGAGCTGTCGCGGAAGCCGGCGACGGCCAAGGCCGGTTCGGCGAACTCTGGGGCGGCCGTTGGGGCGGCGGAGGAGAGTGGGCCCGCCGCGCCGCGGCTCCGGGCGGGAGAAGGCGCGTGGGCGAATTACGATTTCGTGCCCGGCGAAAAGCCGTTAATGACCGACGACTTCAGCAAAGACGTCATTGGCGACTTTCCTCGCCGCCTGGAAGCGTCGGAGGGCAACGCCGAGCTCGTCCTCTGGAAGGGAGGGCGCTGGCTGCAGTTGAACGGTAACAACGACAACAAGTTTTTCGTACCGGCTGGCTCTCCGCTTCCTTCGCGATGGACGCTGGAGTTTGACATGGTGTCCGAGCGGGGGGAGTGCTGGATCTACCCATCGGGCACCCAGAAAGCCGATTACGTACGATTTAGCGGGGCACAAGACGGAGGCCTCACGCGAGCTGACGGCCGCTCGGTGGGAAGCCGTCCGGCAGACGATGCGGAGGCCGGTACGCCGTTTACCGCGCGCGTAATGGTTGATGGTCGGTACATCAAAGCCTACGTGAACGAGCGACGGGTGGTGAACATTCCCAACCTGGACTACACGCGCGGCGACAAGGTGCTCTTTTTTTGCGACGGTACGCCGAGCAAGCCCGTGATGATCGCGAACGTCCGGCTCGCCTCGGGCGGTCGAAAGTTGTACGACGCACTCGAGGAGACTGGGCGGGTGGCGACGCAGGGCATCTTCTTTGATGTGGGCTCCGATCGGATTCGTCCGGAAAGCTCGCCTACGCTCAAGGAGATCGGTGAGATGCTCACCGAAAACGCGACGCTCAAGCTGCTGATTGAAGGGCACACCGATAACACCGGCGTTGCCGCAACGAACCTGTCGTTGTCACAGAAGCGCGCAGAGGCCGTGCGCGCCTATCTGACCACGACGTTCAGTATCGAGGCCACGCGGCTCTCGGCGAAGGGTATGGGTCAGACGGTGCCGGCGGCGCCGAACACCACGCCGGAAGGTCGGCAGCAGAATCGTCGGGTGGAGTTGGTGAAGCAGCCGTAGTTTCACGCAACGCCACCGCATATTTCGCGTGTGACTTTGCCTGAGACTCTCCGCCCCACGATGTCCCGATGATGCTTGCGTTGCTTTCCGGCTTGGTGTTCGCCCTCGTACCCACACGCTCCATACAGGTCGATTCGACAGGCGAGCTTCGCGGTCGCATCAGCGATGCCGTAAGCGGCGCCGGCGTGGTCGCCGCCACCGTGCGCCTGGATGGCACCCGTCTCGGTGCGCTGACCGACGACGACGGCCGGTACGTAGTGTTGCGCGCGCCCGCCGGTACGGCAACGGTGGTGGTGCAGCGAGTGGGCTACGCCACGGAACGGCGCACAGTGACGATTGTCGCGGATCGGGCCACTGTGCTCGATGTAGTGCTGCGGTCGGCGGCGCCGGAGTTGGCCGCCGTCAAGGTGCAGGCTTCGGCTAAGGAACGGGAGCAGTTTCGGTTGTCGCCCAACCCCGGTGTGGTGAATGTGGGGCGCGAAACGTTCAAGCGCGTGCCGGTCATTGGCGAGCCCGATGTGTTGCGGGTGGTGCAACTGCTGCCGGGTGTGGTGGCCACCAACGACTTCACGGCGGGCTACAACGTGCGCGGTGGGGAGAGTGATCAGAATTTGGTGTTGCTCGATGGATTCCCCATTTACAACCCGTTTCACCTAGGTGGGTTGTTCGGCACGTTCATCGATGAGACGGTGGGTGAGTTCGAACTGATCCCCGGTGGGTTTCCCGCGCGGTACGGTACGCGGCTGTCGAGTGTGTTGAGTGTGGTGCCGCGCGTGGAGCCACGCGGTGGCGTGCATGGCAGTGTGAGTGTGTCGCTGCTGGCGAGTACCGTGGCGCTTGGTGGTACGGCCCGCGGCACGACCTCGTGGAATGTGGCCGTCCGTCGCACGTACGCGGACAAGTTTATTGCGCTGGTGTCGGACAATCAGTTGCCCTACTGGTTTACCGACATGCAGACGCATGTGAAGCATCAGTTCGGCAACGGCGGCACGCTCTCACTCACCGGTTATGCCGGCTCGGACGTGCTGGCTGCGTCGCTGGCGAGCTTTGGAGACACCACGCAGGCCGGCGGTGGGGCGCTGCGTTTCGATTGGGGCAACACCATGCTGGGGCTGGCCTATACGCAGCCGTTGGGGCGCGTGGCGGGCGGCGATTCGGGGCGCGTCATGCAGCGGATATCGCACACCGGCTTTGCCACTACGCTCGATCTGGGCGGTGGGTCGTTCAGTTTGCGCAATCGGTTGGGGGAGGCGCGGGCGTGGGGCGAACTCACGCGCTGGCGTGGGGCGCACGAAACGTTGCTGGGCTATGAGTGGTCGGCGTATCGCGTACGCTACGACGTCGATGCGGCGGCCGCCGGTGACGACGCACTCTTTCAGTTGCGGCAGCAGCCGTCGGCGGCGTCGGTGTACGTCGATCACACGGTGCGTACGGGCTCGATCGCGGCCCGCGCGGGATTACGCGCCGAAACAGTCACCGGCACGGATTGGGCGGGGCTCTCACCGCGGGTGTCGGTGAAGTGGTTTGCCACGCCCGATCTGGCGTTCACGTTGGCGGGTGGCGCCACGTCGCAATGGACGCCGGCGCTGCGTAATGAACAGGCGCCGGTGCGCGTGTTCGATTTCTGGCTCACCAGCGACCGCGCCACACCCGTTGCCCGCGCCTGGCAGCAAATCGCCGGCGTAGAGCGCTGGCTCTCGCGCTCGCGCTTTGTGCGGGTGGAAGGGTGGCACAAGACATACAGTCAGCTGCCGGCGTCGAATCTGTTCAATGATCCTGCCGTGCCGGGCGACGAGTTCATCGTGACCACCGGTCGGTCGTACGGTCTCGATGTGCTGGTGCGGCAGCTGGAGAGTGAACGAGTCGCAGGATGGATTGCCTATTCCTACGGCGTGAGCACGCGCGATGGCCCGGACGGTCGGTTTGCGCCGGTGCAGGACCGGCGGCACAATCTCAATATCGTGTCGTCGTACCGCCCAGGCGGACGCTGGAGTTACGGGGCGCGGCTGGGCATTGGCACCGGCACGCCGTTCACCGATGTTGTTGGGCAGATTGTACGGCGACGCTACGACGCCATCGGCAACACGTTCGAAACCGGCTCGATCGACCAGCAGGTGGAGCCGATTGGTGGGGTACGCAATGGAGCCCGCTTTCCGTTGGTGCAGCGATTGGACCTGAGCATTACTCGCGAGGGCGCCGGCGGTTTGCAGTGGGCGCCGTATCTGTCGCTGATCAACGCGTACAATGCGCGCAACGTGTTCACGTACGTGTTCGACTATGCGAAAAATCCACCGACCCGCACGGCGTTCTCGCAGTTTCCGCTGCTGCCGACGTTCGGGGTGAAGGCCTCATGGTAAGGCATCGTGCGCTGATCGGTCTGGTCTCGCTGGTTGTCGTCGCCGGGTGTGAATTGTCGGCAGTCGACGTTGCGCCGCCGACCGCCACAGTAGTCGTGCACGCCGTGCTCAATCCGGATGCCGCCGAACAGGTGCTGCTGGTGGAGTCGTCACTCACGGGACGGGCCACGATCAACGACACGGTTCGTTTCAACGCGTCGGATCCCATACGCACGGCCGGTGGTGTGCCGATCAGTAACGCCGATGTGCGTCTGTTGCCGGACGCCGACACGGTGGGCGTGCAGGCCACCGAGAGTCAACTGAACGGCCGAGGCACTGGGCGCTACGTGGTGCCCCGTGCGGCACTGGCCATTGTGCCGGGGCGGGCGTATCGGCTACGCATTCGTACGGTGGAGGGACTCACGGTGACCGGGGAGACGCTCGTACCGTCGGCGCCGGCCGACTGGGTGCCGGGTGTGGCCACGATATCCGCGCCGGTGGCGCTTTCGCGCAGCACGGACACGTTGCGCTTGTCGTGGCCCTCGGTGGCGAACGTTCGCACGTATGCCATTCGCGTGGAGACGGCCGATGGACCATGGTTTCTCTTCTCCGACAGTACGCGCTTCGCGCTGCCCGGTACGTCGCGCAATTTCTTTGCCGGCGGGTTGCCGGCGCTGTGGTATCCCGGGTTCATCCAACCGCTCTCTGTGGTCGCCGTGGATCGCAACTTTTACGACTACAACCGGTCGGGGAACGATCCGTTCGGCGGCACGGGGCTGATCAGCAGTGTGCGCGGCGGCCTCGGGCTCTTTGGCAGCGTGCGTATGCTGGTGCGTCGCGATGTCACGGTGACCGACCGCGACCGGGTCCCGCTGGATGCGCGGTGGGTGGGCACCACCGGAGCCGGCGCGCTTTCGGAATTGGATCTCTGGCTGGAGACGCCCGGACCCACGATTTCGTCGGTGAGCGGGCGTGTGCTCACGACGCCCGGCCGGTACGTGGTCGGCACTCTCGAGGGAGATGCCTTGCGACTGATCACGCTCAAGGGGATCTCACGCGCCGACACGTTGTCCGTGTTCACCGGGCGGCTTTCGGCAGATGCAATGACGGGCAGCTACAATCCGCGCTTCGCGGCCGATGGACCGACCACCTGGCGGCGCCAGCCCCGACGCTAGTTTAGGAGATGACTTCCCCACCGCGCCTGGCGCGTGACCTTGGACTCGTAGCGCTGACCGCCACGGGGATCTGCTCCATGATCGGGGCCTCGATCAACGTGGTGCCGATCATGATTCAGCGGAACGTGCCGGGCATCGGGCCATGGGTGCTTCCGGCGTTCGCGTTCGCCGCATTGCCCGCGCTGCTGGCGGCGCTCTGTTATGCCATGCTGGCGTCCGCGATGCCACGGGCGGGCGGCAGCTACCTGTACGCGAGTCGTGCGCTGTCGCCGTACCTCGGCTTCGTCGCGTCCTTTTCGCAATGGTTCGGACTCTCCATCGCGATTGGGGTGGTGTCGTACATCATTCCCACTTTTCTGCGTGACATCGCGACCGCACTGGCTTGGACCGGGCTGGCGTCGGTGTTGCAGACGGGCGTTGTGCGTGTGGCGCTCGCGCTTACGCTGTTGTGGCTATTCGTGGGCATCAATGTGCGTGGACTGGGGGCATATCAACGCACGCTCATTCCGCTGATGGTGCTCATGTTCATGGCGGGCGCCATCGTGATTGTGCTGGGGTGGCGCTTTACGCATGACGATTTTGCCGCGGCGCTGATGGTGCGTGAACAGCGGGCGCTGCCGCCGATGCCTGAAGCGCCGTTCAATCTGCGCACGTTGCTGTCCGCGTCGGCGGTGCTCTTCTCGAGCTTCATTGGTTTCGATGCGATTGCGCAGGCGGGCGGTGAAGCGCGACATCCGGCGCGTGATCTGCCGCGAGCGATTGGGCTGGCCGTCCTGGTGACCGCCGCGTTCTACTTCGCGTTTGCCGGTGCCGTGTATCACACGGTGCCGTGGTGGTTTGTGGCTGCGGAGGCCACGTCACGTGATCTCACGGCGCCGGGTCTGCTGGGGTACCTGCTGGATCCATCACTCACCGTGTTGATCGTTGCCGGGGCGGCGATTGCGCTCACCAATGATTTGCCGGCGATGATTCTGGCCGTGTCGCGCCTCATGTTTGCGTGGGCGGCCGACGGAATTTTCCCCGCGGCGGTGGGGACGATTCACCCGGTGTACCGCACCCCGGCTGTGGCGATTGTGCTGAGTGGTGTGGTCGCGAGCCTGGGAATATTCGGCAGCCACTTTGCCGGGGATTTCTTTCTCGGCGTGGACTTGCTCGTGGTGTCCATGCTGGTGAATTTTTTGCTGATGTGCGCGTCGGTGCTGGCGTTGCCACGCACGAATGCAGTACTTGCGGCCGATATGCGCGTGATCACCAATTCTGCACTGCGCAGCGGTGTGGCCGTGTTTGGTATGGCCCTGCTTCTGCTCTTTCTCACGGTCCATGTGTGGAAGGACCTGACCGCGCCGGTCAGCGCGTGGTATTTCCGCTCGACGCCCGTATGGGTGTTGGTGATGGTCGTCGGCACGCTGATTTACCGCCGCGAGGTGGCGGCGCTCGAACGTACCGGCGTTTCCCTGCGCGAGCGCTTCGCCGTGCTGCCCCCTGAATAGTCTGTTCGCGGTGTGTGACGCGTTGCGCAAACCGGTACGCCACGCGGTGCACCACGCGCCGCGTCGTCCGTCTTCCCTTCACCGGTTGCTGCCATGTCTGCGTTGAACGAATCTCTGGTCGAACGTCACGAACTGGCTTCCGGCTTTTCCGTCGCCCGTGTGCTCACGGGGCTTTGGCAAATCGCCGATCTCGAGCGTGATGGCCGGACGCTCGCACTCGATGATGCCGCCAATGCGATGGCGCCGTATGCGGCGGCTGGTTTCACGACGTTCGATATGGCCGATCACTACGGGTCAGCGGAAGACATCGTCGGGCGGTTTCACACACGCCCCGAGGCGCCGCGGGTGGAATTGCTCACCAAGTGGGTGCCCGAGCCGGGACCGATCACTCGCGAGCAGGTGCGCGAGGCGGTGCAGCGCGCGCGCACCCGCATGCAGGTCGATGCGATCGATCTATTGCAGTTTCATGCGTGGTCCTACTCGCATCCGAGCTGGCTGGATGCGCTCTTCTGGCTGGACGAGCTACGCCAAGAAGGACTGATCCGCCATCTCGGGCTCACCAACACCGATACGGCGCATCTGCGGCTGGTGGTGGAAAGCGGGATTCCGATCGTGAGTAATCAGGTGTGCTATTCGTTACTCGACCAACGCGCAGCGGGTGCGATGGCGGCCTATTGCGCGTCGCGTGGGATCACGCTGTTGGCGTTCGGCACATTGGCCGGCGGGTTCTTGTCCGAGCGCTGGTTGGGAGCGCCGGAGCCTGACTGGCAGGCGCTCGACACGTGGTCGCAGATGAAGTATGGACGATTCATCCGGGCGGCAGGCGGATGGGACGCGTTGCAGCGTGTGCTGCAGGTGCTGTCGCACATTGCGGTGCGCCATGAGGTCTCGATGGCCAACGTGGCCGTACGCGCGATGCTCGATGCGCCGGCGGTGGGTGGTGTGATTGTCGGGGCGCGTCTCGGGCAGTCGGCGCACATTACCGACAACGCGCGCATCAATGGCTTGCAGCTGGATGCGTCGGCGCACCAAGAGCTGGCCGACGTACTCGCCACGCTGACGCCGATTCCCGGGGACTGCGGCGACGAATACCGCAAGCCACCTTTCCTCACGGCGAGCGGTGATCTCAGCCATCACGTGGCCTCGTTCCCGGCGCCATATCCCGTGCGCGAGGACGCCAACGGTCGGCGCCGTGTGCTGTCGGGCACGGTGTGGGAGACCTTTGCCGGCTACTCGCGCGCGGTGCGGGTGGGCAATCGGATTCTGGTGTCGGGCACGACGGCCACACACGGGGAACGCGTGATCGGCGGCACCGATGCGGCAGCACAAACGCATTTCGTGCTCGACAAGATCGCCGGCGCGATTGAATCGTTGGGCGGGCGCTTGGACGACGTGGTGCGCACGCGGGTATTCGTGCCGCACATCGACGATTGGGAGGCCGTGGCGCGCGCGCATGGCGTGCGCTTTGCGGGTATTCAGCCCGCGAACACGTTGGTGAGCGCGACGTTGATCGGCGACGAGTATTTGGTCGAAATCGAAGCGGAGGCGGTGGTGGATTAGCAGCTGCGGTGCGGCTCTGCGAGCAATTGCGCGAGCAGCGGCGTGTGCAGGCGATGGCCACCGCTGAACTGATGCGTGGTTGCTGGGTGGCCGATCGCCATCAGCCGATCCGCGATGGCGGTGCGATAGGCGTCGGTGGCGAAATGATCGCGGTCTCCCACCACCACATCGAGCGCGGTACCGGTCCACGCGGCGCGTAGCGCGCTGTCGGCTACATCGTGGGCGAGGCTGCCGGCCCAGAGCACGTGGCGCAGGATCGGAGGCGGCGGGCGGTGCGGAGATGTGGGTGATGTGGTGACATGGTCGATCACGGCCCGATTGATCGCGGCGTAGTCAACCACCCAGCGCATGCTCATGGCGACGCCTTGCGAAAAACCGAGCACCTGGAGCTGCGGTGCCTGTTTACGTGCCGCGTGAATGGCGGATATTTCTTGCGCGACGACTGCGCGCAACATGCCGAGTGCGTCGCGCAGTTCGTCGTCCCGATCATCGCGGGTGAGCCAGGTGGCGCCGGTTTGCGTGAGATGACTCCCATCGGCGCGTGGCATCTGGGCGTAAAAGCGTGAGAGCCCTTCAGGCGCAATGATCCGCGTGTCGGCGGGCGCCGATTCGGCGAACGGCGCAATGAAATCCGACGCACGCTGTCCGTACCCGTGAAAGACGATCCAGCAGCGCGCCGCGTGCCGGGCCTCGGCGCCGGCGGTTGCGTAGCGTGCCGTGCGCGTGACGGCGAGCTTGTGTACCGCGATCGGTGTGGGGTCGTTCATGGATGGCAGTGGATGCGTATTGAGGGCATAGATGCTTCCGCGATGGCTGCTGAAGAGCTCTCCCACGGATTTACACGGAAACAGCACGGAGAAAAGGCAAAGCCTGATATAACTGCGCCAGGTCCTGTCGGCTCGTGCGGAGTCAATCTGAAGAGCCCTCAGGAAACCTTCACTTGACACCGCCGCGTCACGGGAGAGATTCTGGAAATGCTCCAACAGTCGTTCGCGAAGACAATCATGCCACCCCCCCACTTGGTGGTCACGATGTGCGAGGTGGCGTTGCAGACCTGGGCAGATTCTGCTTCCGGCGTAGGACCGTTCGGCGCGGGGAAGCATCACGACGTAGCGTTGCGACTCGCTGCGCTTTCGCTGGCGACGGATCCTGAAGAGGCCCGAGGGCTTCTAATCCGCGCGTACAGCGCTTGTGGGTCGATGGGTGCGCTCACCGAGTGCATTCTCGAACCGACGGCGCGCGAACTTGGCGACCGCTGGGCCAACGATGACTGTGGTGAGTACGATGTCACCATGGCGTTGTGCCGTCTGCAGTCGTTCGTACGCGAACTGTCTGCGGGTCGGGCGCAGCACTTTATTGCGCATCCGCTGGTGATCTTGGTCGCGCCCATGCCAGGCGAAGTCCACCTGCTCGGCGCTTCGCTCGATGCGGAGGCACTCTGGGAGGCGGGACATGACATCCGCATCGGCTTCCCGGATACCGAGTTGGCGTTGCAGCGCCTGGTGGCCGCCACGTGGTTCGATGCCATCGACCTGACGCTGAGCCTCGCCTTCCGGCGCGAGCATCGGCTGTCGCGCATGGAGCAGATGATTGCCACGGTGCGTCGCACGTCGAAGAATCCGGCGCTGCTCGTGGTGGTCGGAGGCCGGGTGTTTCACGATCGCGCGGTCGCGGGTGATGAGGTGGGGGCCGATGGGTGCGCAGCGTCGGCCTGCCACGTGGCAGCAGAGTTTGCCAGGGTCCAGACCCGACTAGATTTCGCTTCCAGGCTTCTTGGCACCCGCCTCCCTGCTGGGAGTGCCCGACCGCGACTTTCTGCAGGTACCCGTGACTTCGACCGATCTTCGGCTGCTCGATGAGCCGCCGACCCCGGAACTGCCCTTTGCGGAGCAGCTCCGCGCCGCCACCGCGCTACTCGAGCGCATCGCCGACGACCGCGCCCTGCTCGTACCCTGCGCGCCGGAGGCGCGTCAGCGGTTTCTCAATGCCGTGACCACCGTGTTTCATCCCGACGCCAAGGCGCGCCGGTCGATGGTCAAGGCCACCTCGCGCGATCGCAAAGCCGCAGCGGCGGCCCGTGTGGACGCGGTGTTGCACGACACGGGGATCAGGGAGCTGCGCCGTCGTCCCGTGTTCACCACGCCGAATATTCTGCCGCCGGTGGAGTCCGCGCCGGTCGCGCTGGCGGTTGGGGAGTCGGAGGCGACGCTTTTCTGCTACATCTGCAAGTCGCCCTACACCGTGGTTCATCATTTCTACGATCAGTTGTGCGGGAGCTGCGCGGACTTCAACTACGCGAAGCGCACCGAACTGGCCGATCTGCGCGGACGCACGGCGCTCCTCACCGGCGGTCGGGTCAAGATCGGCTATCAGGCCGGTCTCAAGCTGCTCCGGGCCGGTGCCCGCTTGCTGGTGACTACGCGCTTTCCCCGCGACTCAGCGGCGCGATACGCGGCGGAGCCCGACTTCGGTGAGTGGAGCGATCGGCTGGAAGTCTTCGGACTCGATCTGCGGCACACGCCAAGCGTCGAGGCGTTCTGTCAGGCGATTCTGCAGCAGGAGTCGCGACTGGATTTCATTGTCAACAACGCCTGCCAGACCGTGCGTCGACCACCGGCGTTCTATGCCCACATGATGGAAGGCGAACACGCGCCGCTCCAATCGTTGTCACCGGGCGCACGCTCGGTGCTCGGACGGTACGAAGGGCTGCGCGGTGTGCACGTGCTGGGCGATGCCGCAGCGACGGCAAGTATACCGGTATTGGCCGCAGGTACGACGCGGGATACGATCGGATTATCGCAAGCGGCCGCGCTGTCGCAGGTGGCGTTGTTGCCTGAGGATCATCTGGTCGCGCAGCATCTATTTCCCGTAGGCCAACTCGATCAGGATCTGCAGCAGGTGGATTTGCGCGACCGCAACTCGTGGCGATTGCTGCTGGATGAAGTGCCGAGCGTGGAGTTGCTGGAGGTGCAGTTGGTGAATGCGATTGCGCCGTTCATCCTGAATGCGCGACTCAAGCCGCTCATGATGCGCACCGAGAACCACGACAAGCACATCGTGAATGTGTCGGCCATGGAAGGACAGTTCTACCGGCGTAACAAGACCACGCGGCATCCGCACACGAACATGGCCAAGGCGGCCTTAAACATGATGACGCGCACGTCGGCCACCGATTATCAGCAGGATGGGATTCACATGAACAGTGTGGATACCGGCTGGGTGACCGATGAAGACGCGGCGGAGTTGGCGGCGCGCAAGGTGGCCAACCATCGATTCCATCCGCCGCTCGATATCGTCGATGGGGCCGCGCGGATCGTGGATCCGATCATGGTGGGCGTGAACACCGGCGAGCATGTGTGGGGGCAGTTCCTGAAAGACTACGTTCCCACCGACTGGTAGCCGTTCCGCCGCATCGTCGCACGTCACTTCTTGCTGGAGCTGCCCATGTCTGTCCACCGTTTGTTTCGGAGGCTCGCCGCCCACTCGGTGGTCACCGTGTTGGCACTGAGCGCCTGCACTCCGTCTCCAGACGCCGCGACCTCCGACTCGGCCGCAACGTCGCCGCCGCCAGCATCGCGTGAAGGTATGCTGGAGGTCCCGGGCGGGAAGGTGTGGTACCGCGTGATTGGTGATGGTCCGGGCGTTCCACTCCTGGCACTGCACGGTGGGCCGGGCGGCGTGTCGTGCCGATTCGAGGTGCTGGCTCCCATTGGCGCTGATCGGCCGGTCATTTTCTACGACCAGTTGGGGTCGGGGCGTTCGGACCACCCCACCGATACCACGCTCTGGCGGCTGGCGCGGTTTGTGGACGAGGTCGACGCAGTGCGGCGCGGGTTGCAGCTCGATTCGGTGCACGTGCTCGGCCACTCATGGGGCGGCGCGCTGGCCGCCGAGTATCTGATTGCGGCCAAGCCGCGTGGTATCGCGTCGGTGGTATTCAGCAGTCCGCTGCTGTCCACGCCGCGTTGGATCGCCGATGCGGATAGCCTGCGCGCCACCCTTCCGGCGCCGATTCAGGGCGTGCTTGATGCCAATGAGCGGGCGGGCACGATCGACTCGAAGGAATATCAGGCGGCGACGGATTCGTTCTACGCGCGGTTTGTGCGTCGGTTGCCCGTGGGGCCGGAGCCGCGGTGCGAAGGCGTCACGTCGAACGACACCATTTACCGGCAGATGTGGGGACCTACGGAGTTCCGGTCCACTGGCTCATTGCGCACATGGACCCGCGCGGCGGATCTCGATGAGATCACGGTACCCGCCCTCTTCATCGCCGGTGAGTTCGACGAAGCGCGTCCTACGACGCTCGAGGAGTTTCGGCGCACCATGCCGGATGCGCGGCTGGTGGTGATTCCCGGTGCCGCCCACGCGGCGATGCGCGAGAAGCCCACGGAGTATGTCGCGGCCCTTCGTGAGTTTCTGCGCGCCGCGGACGCGAAAGGCGGACGCCGGTGACGCAGGGACGCTTGCTACACCCCTACGCCTAGCGGTTCGCGGTCCGCTCGTACGTCACCCGTCCACGTGACACGGTGAGGGCGATCGCCGTGCGCAGCAGGTCGGCCGACGTCGCAAGTCGGAACGGATCAACCGTGAGTACGGTGAAATCGGCACGTTGACCAACGGCGATGGTGCCGGCCTGCTGTTCGTCAAAGCCCGCGAACGCTCCCCAGACGGTGTAGCCGCGTACGGCTTCTTCCGGCGTCATGCGTTGCGCGGGGTACCACCCGCCCGGTGGGGCGCCGCTGGTGTCCTGACGCGTGATGGCGGAGTGGAGACCATAGCCGATGCTCCAATCGGAGCCTGGCAGATCGGAGGAAAAAACCAGCGAGGCGCCGGCCTCGCGCAGAGTGCGCCACGCGTACGCACCCGCCACGCGTTGTGGGCCCACGCGGGTTTCGGCCCAGTTTTTGTCTTCCACGGCATGGGGCGGCTGCACCGACGCGATCACGCCGAGTGTGGCAAAGCGCGACCAATCGGCCGGTGACACAACTTGCGCGTGCTCCACGCGATGACGGAGTGCGCGGGCCGTGGGCGCGGCCTGCATAACGGAGTCAAAGAAATTGAGTGTGGCGCGGTTGCCGGCGTCACCGATGGCATGAATGCCTACCTGAAAGCCTGCGGTCATGGCGTCGGCCACGAGTTGCTGATCGAATCCGTACGCTCCACCGCTGACACCGCGATGACCCGGTCGGTCGCTGTAGGCGTCCAGCAGTTGCGCGCCGCGCGAACCGAGTGCGCCGTCGAAATACGCCTTGACGGCGCGCACCACCAACATGCCGTTGGGCGCCGTATGCGGTCCGCGAACAATCCAGCGTCGAATCAGCGCTGAGTCGCGGGCGCTGAGCATCGCATAGACGCGCAGCGGCAGCGCATCGTGTGCCGCGAGTCGCTCAAAACTGTCCAGCACATCGGGCGCGACCCCGGCTTCGTGCACGCCGGTGTAGCCCGCCGCGGCCATCACCTGCAGTGCTTGCAGCACTTGCGTATCGCGCTGCGCGGGGGTGGGCAGGGGGACCGCATCGTCAAGCAAAGCCACCGCCCGGTTGAGCACGAGGCCAGTGGGCTCGCCGTTGGCGTCTTTGCGGATCTCGCCGCCATTGGGCACCGGCGTACTGCGCGTGATCCCCGCCAAGTCGAGTGCGCGCGTATTGGCCCACGAGGCAAAGCCGTGCAGGCTGCGCAGGATGACCGGATGATCGGGCACCTGCGCGGACAAGAGGCGACGGTCGGGCATGCGGTTGGCCCAGGCGCCCTCGTCCCAGCCGTAGCCGAGAATCCATGCGCCGTTGGGTGTGCGCGCAGCGCGCTCGACGATGCGCGCCACGGCTTCGGCTTCGGTGGTGACGCCCGTGAGGTTGACCCGATCGAGCGACTGCCCGAGCTCGGCCACGTGCGTGTGGGCGTCCACAAAGCCGGGCAGGAGCGTCTGCCCCTGCAGGTCGATCACGCGCGAGGTGGCCGCGCGCCGGGTGAGCGCGCCGGAGTTGGTGCCGACATAGACGATCCGTCCGTCGCGGACCGCCACTGCCGTGGCATCGTGGTGCCAGCCGGAGGCGCTGTCGAAGGGGGCGGTGGCGTCGGGACGACCGGCGCGTGAAGGATCGTTCCAGGCGAGGGTGTAGGCGTGCGCGTTGACGAGGATGAGATCCGCAGCGTTCTCTGCGGTAGCGGTGCCATCCGTTCGTGCGGCGGAGATGCAGGCGGAGATCAGGCACAGTGCCAGCGCGGGGAGCGCGCGATTCGCAGCATTGAGGGCGCGGCGTGCAGGCACGTAGGTAGGCAAAGTGGTGGGGAGACGCATTCCCCAAGCTACCGACGATTCACGCGGTTGCGCTGACAACCTCTTGGGGGCTCTGGAGTATGAAGCCCGGGAACCCGGCGGTCCAAGTGGCGTCACGCGGCGTGACGTACCGGCCGCACCGGTGTGTGCATCACGTTCATCGACAATGGAGGGATCCAGATCATGAGCAAGCTATTGCGGGGCGTCGCGGCCGGTTGGGGCGCGAGTAAGCTGGGGGGCGGGTGTTTTACGACGGTGTTGGTGTTCGTGCTGTTGTGGTGGCTGCTGGGGAGTTTCGACATTTTCAAGTAAAGGTGGGCGCTCGACGGCGAATCCACGTGAGACGGCGCGGTGATCGATGCTGAGTTTTGGCGCATGGGGCATTGTCGGTACCTTTTCCCTCACCCATGCCAATCTCCCGTCGTGAGGCCCTCCACGTCGCCGTCACCTGCGTGGCGCATGTGTTTATGAACGCTGCCTGCGCACCGCGGCGTACCCGCGCTACATGGACCGGGCCGCAGAATGTTACGGTCACCACGACACCGTTCGCGACGCTCGATGCGATCGGTCCTGATACGTGGGCGGTCATCTCCACGCCGCTCGGCGAGGAGCGCACCACGTTCGGCAACGGCGGGATCATCGCCGGCCGCAGCGGGGTGATTGGCGTGGACGGGTACTAGCGTCCCGCCGACACCGAGTGGCTGGCACGTCAGGCGCGGGCGCTCACAGGACAATGGCCCACGCATGTGGTGCTGACACACTACCACCACGATCATGCGGGCGGCTTGGGGGGTTTTGTCGCCGAGGGCGAACGCACACCGTCGCTGCATGCGACCATGAGTACGCGCATAGCGGCGCTCGGCGGCGGGCCGGTGGCACCGCCGCGCAACGACGCCCTCACTCGCGCATTCGCTGACGTGGTCATCATCGCGCCGGACCGCCCGACGCGCGCCGTACGCTGGTGCCGGGGCATGGCGGTATGGTGAACGGCGACGGGATGGCCCGCAAGGCGTCAATCGAACGGGCCATGACGGTGTGGGTGCGCGAGCTGACGTCCAAGTGACGGGCGCCGCCCCGCTCAGCGTACGCCCCACCCCACTTGCTTTGCCCGACCACTTGTGAAAGATTTCACAAGCAGCCCCGCTGCCAAAGGATGCAGTCGCCCATGCGGTCCTGATTCCTGCTTGAATCCATGGATACCGACGACGGAGCACACCAATGAATGCCGAACCGAATACCAGTAGGCGGCATACGAGTATGCATTCGACCGACCAACGACCGCACGTGGTCATCGTGGGCGGCGGATTCGGTGGGCTGACGGCGGCTCGCACGCTCGCCAAGGCCGATGTGCGCGTCACGCTCATTGATCGCACCAACCATCATTGCTTTCAGCCGCTGCTCTATCAAGTCGCGCTCGCGGTGCTCAATCCGTCCGACATCACCGTCCCGATTCGGTGGTTACTGCGCGAGCAGCCGAATGCCACGGTCATCATGGCCGACGTCGATTCGATCGATGTGGCGAGCCACACGCTCACGCTGGACGGCGGCACCAGCACGGTGATGTGGGACTATCTGATCGTGGCCACCGGGGCGCGTCATGCGTACTTCGGCAACCCGCAATGGGAAGCCGATGCGCCGGGGCTTAAAAGCATCGAGGACGCGCTGGAAATGCGACGGCGCTTTTTACTCAGCTTCGAAGCGGCGGAGCGCGCGAGCGCGGAATCGCAACGCGAGGCGCTGCTGACGTTTGTAATTGTGGGCGGGGGACCCACCGGCGTGGAGTTGGCCGGCATGATTCCGGAGATCACCCGCAAAGCGCTGAAGCACGACTTCCGCCGCATCGATCCGCGCACCGCCCGCGTGATTCTGGTGGAAGCGGGGCCGCGCCTGCTGGCACAATTTCCCGAGTCGCTCAGCGAACGCGCGGAGCAGGATCTGTGGGAACTCGGTGTGGAGGTCTGCACCAACACGGCTGTCACGAGCGTGGACGACGACGGCGTCACGCTCGCCTCCGGTGAACGTATTCTGGCGCACACGGTGTTCTGGGGCGCGGGCAATGAAGCCTCCCCACTGGGCAAGCAGCTAGGGGCGCCGCTGGATCGCGCCGGGCGAGTGGCGGTCTCACCCGATCTTTCGCTCCCCGGCCATCCCCACGTATTTGCCGTGGGCGATCTGGCCAGCGCGAACATGGCGGACGGAACGCCGGTACCGGCGGTGGCCCCCGCCGCCAATCAGATGGGCGCCCACGCGGCCCGCGGTATCATGCACGATCTCGCAGGCCTACCCCGCACGGCGTTCGAGTACGCCGACAAGGGTCGGCTGGCCACGATCGGTCGGCATCGTGCCGTCGCCGCGGTCGGCCCTCTCAAGCTGACCGGCTACCCGGCCTGGATTGTCTGGCTCTTCGTGCACATTGCGTATCTCGCCAGTTTCCGCAATCGCCTGACCGTGTTGCTGCAGTGGGCCTTTCAGTACTTCACGTATCAGCGTGGGGTGCGGCTCATCACGGGCACCACGACGCATCGCTTGTTGCGCACCAGTCGGGAGCGGGCGCGTGAACGCGACGAGGCGGCGCAGGACGGATAGCCGGACGAACGGGGTGCGGGCGTCGCTCAGAAGCCACAGCCGGGCGAGATTGACCGAAGCCGACCCGCGAACGTTCAGTTCGCTCCCGCTGGCGCCGATGCTCTTGCGGTGTCCCTTCGTCCTGTCTTCCATGATCCGTCCGGCCGCCGCGGCCGCGCAATTCGCGCGGTACTGTTCGTAGCGGCTGCCGCTGTTTTTTTAGAGGGTGGCCTGTTGGCCATCGGGGTGCTGCAACCTCCGGTGGTGGAACCACTGCCCATGCCGACCATGCCGCGCGGTGCCACCAAAGGGCGTGTGGCAACGTCAGGCGTACCCTGCACAGCATCTGCAGCGTCCACGCCGAGCGCTCGTGCCGGATCGTCCGGCGCTGTAGCGTGTGTGGCGATGCCGGTGCCGCAAGCTGTCGGCCCGCCCGTCGCCGACCCCATCGTGGCCGCGTTCGCCGTGCAGTGGGACGCCGGGAGTCGCGCGGCGCTCAAACGCATTGGGCACCGGTTGGATTGGGTGATTGTGGAAGGCGCGTTTCTTGGGCGTGCCGCACCAGGCGAACTCACCATTACGCTCGACCCGGACTTGCTCGACGATGCACGCCGCGCAAACGCCGCCGTGCACCTGATGGTGACCAACTTCGGCGCGTCGGGTTTCGATTCGTCGCTCGTGATGTCGGTGGTCGGCACGGCCGACCGTCGGCGCCGGGCGATTGCGCAGCTGACCGATGTTGTGCGCACGGCGGGGTTGCGCGGTGTCACGGTGGATTTCGAGTTGGTGCCGGACGCTGCGCATCCGCAGGTGCTGGCGTTCATCGCCGACCTGCGCGCCGCGTTGCAGCCATTGGACGCGCTGGTGTCCGCCGCAGTCCCGGTCGGTGACGGGGATGGGTATCCGTTGGCGGCGTATGGCGCGGCGGTGGACTATCTCATTCCGATGCTCTACGACGAGCACGCCGACGAAGGAGCGTCAGGCGCGGTTGCCAGTGCGTCGTGGTTTGCGGCGCGACTCGATACCGTGCTGGCGGCGGTACCGGCCGGAAAGCTGGTGTTGGGGCTTGGACAGTATGGCTACCACTGGCGCAGCGACCGCCCGCAGGCGGCGACGGTGAGTGTGGGGGAAGCGATGGCCCTGGGCCGCGCCGCCACAGGAGGTCCGGTGTTCGATGCGGCCACGCGAAATCCGCACGCCGAATGGCGCGATGGCGCCGGTGTCCGTCACGCGGTGTGGTACCTCGACGCGGCGACCGCGTGGAATCAGGTCACGCTGGCGCAGCGTACCGGCGTGGCCGGAGTGGCGTTCTGGCGACTGGGCAGTGAAGACGCGACGCTCTGGCGAGTGCTGGGACGCACCGGATTGGACGGGTCTCCCGACGCACTCAAGGAGCTCCCGAACAACGGCGTGGCGGTACTTGCCGGTGAGGGGGAGGTGCTCGCGGTGGAGGGGCGCACCGGAGTCGGCCTCCGGGCGCTGACACTCGATGCGGCAGGGTTCATCGCTACCGAAACGGTGGAACGCGCTCCGGGCGGCTATGTGGTGTCGCGCGCCGGCACACGCGCCGGTCGCGTCGCGCTGACATTCGACGACGGGCCTGACCCGGAATTCACCGCCCAGATCCTGGATACGCTCAAGGCGCGGGGTGCGGTGGCCAGCTTCTTCGTGGTGGGCCGCCAAGTGCAACGCTTACCGGAGCTCACACGGCGCATCGCCAACGAAGGCCACGAAATCGGGAACCACTCCTGGAGCCACCCGGATCTCACCGGCTTGAGCGAATCGGCGATCAAAGTGGAGCTCGCGGCGACTGGGCGCGTGATCGAAGCGGTCACCGGCCATCGGCCGATGCTCTTTCGCCCCCCGTACATCGGGGACGCGCGGCCCTCGACGGAAGAACGACTGCGCCCCATGGCGGTAGCGAACGCGCTGGGGTATCGCGTGGCCGGTCTCGAGGTCGACACCAAGGACTGGTTCGAAACCAATCCACAGACCATCGTGGCCAACGCGATTCATGGGGTGGAGCGCGGCAACGGTCGCATCATCCTGCTGCACGATGCGGGCGGCGATCGCTCGTCGACCATTGCGGCGCTCGGTCCGCTCATCGACTCGTTGCGCGCGCGTGGCTACGAACCCAGCACAGTCGCCGGGCTACTCGACGTGAGTGCGGAGCAAGGCATGCCGGCGTCACCGACCGGCGAAGCGCCGCAACGATTATTCGACCGCGTTGCGATGCATCTGGCCAACGTCGCCGAAGCGCTGCTTGCCGGTGCCTTCTTCGTCGCGCTTCTCCTCGGGAT
Organism: Gemmatimonadales bacterium; assembly: GCA_038212625.1. Lineage (GTDB taxonomy): Bacteria > Gemmatimonadota > Gemmatimonadetes > Gemmatimonadales > Gemmatimonadaceae > Gemmatimonas. The sequence continues at coordinate 73,773 of JBBQUH010000010.1, forward strand.
CCTTCGTCTTGTGGCAATCGGCGGGCTCGCCACGGCGCAGCGATTCTTGCCGCGATACGCGCGGCGTACCGACGACCAAGGCTATCAGCCGCGTGTGACAGTGCTCGTGCCGTCGTACAATGAGGCGGCGGTGATTGCGCGTACGATCAGCTCGGTGTGTACGCAACAGTATCCGGATTTAGAAGTGCTCGTCATCGACGATGGCTCGAGCGACGACACATTCGATGTGGCCCGTGCGGCGTGCACCGATGCGCGGGTGCGCGTGCTGCGTCAAGCGAACGCCGGCAAAGCGGCCGCGCTCAATACCGGCATCGCCGAAGCAACCGGCGACGTCATCGTCGTCATCGACGCCGATACGCTGCTGGCTCCCGATGCCATCATGCATCTCGTGCAGCCGCTGGCCGACACGCGGGTTGGAGCGGTGGCCGGTAATGCGAAGGTTGGGAACCGCGTGAACCTGGTCACGCGGTGGCAGGCCGTCGAGTATGTGACCAGTCAGAATCTCGACCGCCGTGCGTTCGTCATGCTGAACTGTATTACCGTCGTCCCGGGCGCGATCGGCGCCTGGCGGCGTGACGCGGTACTCGCTGCCGGTGGGTTCCGCACCGACACACTGGCCGAAGATCAGGACCTCACGCTCACGCTGTTACGGGCAGGGCATCGCGTGGCACTGGCCGATCGGGCCGTCGCACTTACCGAAGCGCCGGAGACGTTTCAGGCACTCCTCAAGCAGCGTTTCCGGTGGAGCTTCGGCACGCTGCAGTGTGCGTGGAAGCATCGTGGCGCGCTCGGGCGTCCCAGCGCGGGCGCGGTCGGCACGGTGGGACTCCCCAACATCTGGCTGTTTCAGCTACTTTTTCCGCTGCTGGCGCCCGCTGCGGACATCGCGCTCATGGCCACGCTGGTCCGTCTGGCGGTAGAGGCGCCCGCTCTCGGGACCCACGCGGCATGGGGGCACGCGGAGCCGGTGCTCGCACTTTACGGGCTCTTCCTGCTCATTGACACGGCGACCGCCGTACTCGGGGTGGCCCTCGAGCCGGGCGAGCGCTTGTCGCAGGCACTGCTGGTGCCCCTGCAACGGGTGGCGTACCGCCAAGTGTTGTACGTGGCGTTGGTGAAGGCGATGCGCGCTGCTCTCAAAGGATGGGCGCCGGGGTGGGGCAAGTTGGAGCGCACGGGACGAGTACGCGATGCCGTCGCGGCGCCAGTGCTCGCCCCGTCCGTGCCGGTGCCACCCGCGTAACGAGCCACCGCACCGGCGACTCTCGGATCGGTGACTTTTCGTGCGATGCGCGGGTAGCAGGAGGGACCGTCTACCACGACCGCGACATCAACCACGACATCGTGCACCCGCCAATCGTCATGTCTGTTTTGCGCCTGCCCGTTTCTCGCCGCCACCGGACGTCCCGTCTCGCCGCGTTCGTCCTTACGCCGTTGGTGCTGTTGTTGGCCGCCTGTGGCGAAAACACCGGCCCCGGATGCTGCGCCAGCGTCGACTCGCTGGCCGCACTCCCGCGGGCACTCAGCACCGCTGAACAGGACGCGGTCGCTGCGGGCAATACGTTCGCACTCTCGCTGCTCCGCGAATCCGACACGCGCGCCAACGGAAAAAACGTGCTGCTCTCCCCGCTCAGTGTGTCGCTGTCGCTTGGCATGACGATGAACGGTGCCGCCGGCACCACACTCAGCGAAATGACGCGCACCCTAGGCTGGGGCGCGCGACCACGGGCGGAGATCAATACGGCATATCGTGATCTGATGACGCTGCTGCCCTCGCTCGACACGACCGTCACGATACGCATCGCCAATGGCATCTGGGTGCGGCAACCGTTGGTCGTCGACACCGCATTCGGTGGGGACGTGCGACGCTACTTCGGCGCCGACGTGCGCCGCGCCGCGAATCCGCAGGCGATGTTCGATGCGGTGAACAGCTGGGGGAACCAGCAAACCGACGGGATGATTCCGCGCGTGCTGACCGAACCGCCGCCGGACGATTTACTGATGCTGCTTGCCAACGCCGTGTACTTCTCGGGCAGGTGGCGCGATCGCTTCAATGTGGCGGATACGCGGCCAGCGCCGTTCCGCCTGGAGTCGGGCACCGAGGTGTCGGTGCCGATGATGCAGCGCACCGGCAGCTTCCGCGGAGCGCAGACCTCCACGTACGTCGCCGCAGAACTTCCCTACGGAAATAGTGCGTACGCGATGCTGCTGGTGGTGCCGCAGGAGGGCAACATCGCGGAGTTGGTGGCGGGATTGACACCCGCCCGCCTGACGGAGATTGTCGCTGGGCTACAGACGCAGGGTGAGCGCGCTCAGCTCTTTCTGCCGCGCTTCTCTGTAAAGGGGTCCGTGGAGCTGAAACCGCATCTGGCACAGTTGGGGATGCCACGCGCTTTCAGTGACGCGGCGGAGTTTCCGCGTCTGCTGGGGGAGCGGGTGAAAGTGGGCTTCGTACAACACAGTGTAGCGCTCGACGTAGATGAGCGCGGCACACGCGCCGCGGCAGTCACGGTCGTGGGCATCGTGCCTGTGTCACTGCCTCCGCAGTTTCGTGCCGATCGCCCGTTTGTCTTCTTCATACGGGAGCGCTTTGCCGGCACGATTCTCTTTACGGGGGTGGTGCGCGACCCGCGGCAGTAGCCCACGGGAGGAGCACTGTCACGCGGCGTTGTGAACGTCCCTGCGAGGACGTGCTGACAGCGTCGGCATCGGCCACTCCAGCATGGATCTGCAGCACACCATACCTGGGGATCGTACGCGGGAGCGCTGGCACATTGGTGGCGTGCGCGATAGCATATGAGCGTCACCACGCGGCATTCGTGGCCGCATCGCGCTGCGGCAGTCGCTGCAGGCGGACGCCCGTGTTGAACGCTCGCGACTGCACGGTGTCCGTCACTCAACACGAGGAATGTCACGATGTTTATTCCCCTCTGGATTGTCGGCGTTGTCGCGGTCTCCTTCCTCGGCGTCCTTGGCTGGCTCGCTGCGTTCCTGCGCGGTCGCAATCCGCTGCCGTTTCCTGATGGTGGGTCGCGCATCTTTACGACCCCATCCCCCGAAGCGAAGGCTGCGGTCATCGCGCTCCTGCGGCAACACGGCCTGCAGGAACGCTTTCGCGCCGATTCAGCAGGTGTGCTTCGTTCAATCCTCTGGGACGGTACAATCATCAACACCTCCAGCGACACCGTGATGCAGAAGCTCAAACAGCCGGCGGCCAGCATCGGCCTCGTGGCGGAGGATCCCGTGGCCAGCGCGAAAGCTGCCGCCGCGTTCTTGCAACAACGGGGATTCCACGCAGAGGTCGTCCTCGACGTGGAGCCGGATTTACCCATTGTGTTTGTCGTCACAAACGTATTCACCGGCACGGTGCTGAACTTCCGAAAGCACATGCGGCATATGCCGCGTCCCGCCGCGGTACGCGCATGAGGTGCAGCGGGGCGTAGGTCGATCCGAGTCACTCCCGGTGGCTCGGGCCGCGGGGACGAGCAGCTGCACCTACAGGCTGGGCGATCTCGAGCGATCGATCGCGAGGTGGAGCAAGGCTGGCGAATCAAACGGCGCGCCGTGTTTCTGGCTTCTACCGACGGGTTTGCCGCGCAGCGGAAACGGCCCTCGCCGGATTCAGCAATCGAAGACTCCTGGTGCCTCGTAGGTCGGACGTCTCCATGATCGCAGCTTGCCGGCCCGTCAGACGCTCGTGGCAGCTTGGCTGAGTAGCTGAGGCGGCCGGAAACCAGACCGCTCGCTCGGCCGTGCCCGCTGCACGGTTACGCGGCGCATCAGTGCGCGCGTCGCGTTCGTGCTCGAAGTAGAGCAGCCCGCCCGACGAAATCCCCACGACCAAATCCAGATCGCCGTCACCGTCAATATCTGCGGCGGTGACGCTGGAGTACGGGCCACTGGGCACGAGAAACGTGGTGTCTCGTACAAAACGCACGGTCACGGCATCCGAGACATTCCGCCAGAGCTGAATGCCGCCGTCCTCGCTGCCGAGCAACAGGTCGGCGCGCCCGTCCCCCGTGAGATCGGCGAAGGTCGGCGTGCTGCGACGTCCCACATCGATCGCCTGGAAAACGTCGGACACCAGTGCGAATCGAGGCACCGACCGCGTGCCGATGTTTCGGTAAAAATTCAGCTGCCCCGATGCCTCGCCAACGAACAGATCGAGGTCACCGTCGCCATCGAGATCGGCGAGTGCGGGTGCGCTATTGCTGCCGCGCGTCAAGACAACGAGGGCGCTGTCAGCGAGCGTCCACGCTGGTGCGGTGCGTGTGCCGGTATTGCGCCAGAACTGTACGCGATCGCGCCACGTGCCGAGCACGAGATCCGGGAGCCCATCCCCATCGAGATCGGCTACGGTGGGGGCATAGTGGTACTCCGACTGCATGGGCAACATGCCCCGATGCCGGTACGCTGGAGCGCGCGAACTCCCCGTATTCTCAAACCACGCGATGGTCCCGGCCGAGTCGCTCGCGGGATCGATGCGATTGCCGATGAGTAAATCGAAATCGCCATCGCCATCGAGATCGGCCATGGTGGGGATGGCATCGCTGCCCACGTCGATGGTGCGGAGCAGACGCCGTGTGGTCAGCGCAAAGTTTCCCGCGCTCTGCTGCGACACGAGCAGCAAATTGTCGATGCTGGTGGTGCGTGGGGTGTAGGCGCCTCCAATCACGCCGATCAGCAAATCCGCCAAACCGTTGCCGTCGATATCGCCAATGGTGGGCGCGTTGTATCCGCTGGTGCGCACCGGCGTCTGCACCGGAAAGAGACGCGGGGCAACGTCACGCATGAGTGGCACGCCACACCCGCTGGCGCGGTTCTCGAACCAGAGGACGCCTGGTTCGAAGTAGTCACCCCAGAAGAGATCGATGTCCCGGTCTCCGTCGATATCACCGAACGCCAGTGTGTTGGCGCCGTGTCGCGAGCCGCGCCCCTGAATGGGTTGCCCCGGCACCGGGCCGAGCACCTCAATGCCTTCAAACTGCTCGGTGTGCAACGCAAAGCGCGGGACGCCGTTCTGTTCAGTCCCCAGCACCGCTTCGAACCGATCTACCGTGCCGGCCACGCGGCCGAGGAAGAGATCGAGGCGTCCGTTGCAGTCGATATCCACGATGTTGAGGATATTCTGCCGATCGGCGGGAATGGGCGCGTTGTTGGCGTCGCGTAATGAGTCCACCGCCACGCGAAAAGCGGGTGCGGTGCGCGTGCCGCTGTTGTGCCACGCGCGGATGTAGCTGGTGGGGGATTCGCTCAGCAAATCCACCCGCCCGTCACCGTCGAGGTCTACAAAACGATACCACTCGCCAATGGGTAGATCAAGAAACCGATCGGACCGCCACACAAAGCGACCGTTCACATTCTCGAAATACATGAGTGACGAGGAGCGCTCCTGCACAAACAGATCGAGGTCGCCATCCCCATCGATGTCCACCAATTGCGGGCGCGGCACATCAAACCCGCCAAGAAACGCCTCGGGTAAGGGCAGGCCGTCGCGGTCGGTCACAGCAAACGGGGCCACGCGCCGCACGAAGGCGCCCTGTGCCGACAGGGGGGCGACCAGCGGCGTCGACGTTAAAACCGTCGCCAGCACGGCGGGGTACAGCAGAGCGCCCACTCCGCGTCGGGCTATCGCAGCGCAAGCCACACCCCACGGCGCAGCCCGTGTTGGCCTCGTCATCGCGCCCCGGCCGCACCCATGCCGGTGGGACCGGCGCCAAGCATCAATGTGCCAGCCACCGAGCCGTCGCGGAGATCAAAAATGGTGAGCCAGCCATCGGTCATCCGCTCCTGCGCACCCATACCGTGCATGGCGTGACCACTGTGATCGGCGGCTACCGCTCCGGTGTTCTGGCTGGCAACAAAGGCATACCGGCCATCTCGGCGCACAATCATGCTGTACGGCTGCGCGAGTCGCCCAGTGAGCGTACGCACGACATGGCCGGTGGCAAGCTCCACCTCGGCCACGACATTCTTGGACAACAGCGTAACGAGCACTCGCTTCCCGTCCGGCGTGAAGCGCGGCTCCCACGGCTTACCGCCAAGTGGAATTTCGCGCACCGGCTGCAACGGCGGCGGCTGTCGCAGATCAAACACCAGCAGCGTATTGGACAGTTCGCCCGCCGACACCATGGTGGTGCCATCGGGGCTCAGCGCGAAGGTGACGAGTGACCGCGGCACCCCCGCGATCACAGACAGCGTGACGCGCGCCGTGGCTGTCTCCACCGACGCGATGCGGTTCTCCGCCAGCGACGCCGTGTGCACAAACCGCCCGTCGTTTGTGGCGGCCACCGCATGCGGACGCGCGATGACGATCTCCTGCTCGTCCACGAGTGTAAACGTGGAGCGACGAATGACGCCCAGCGATTTCGGGGGATTCACCGCCGTCATCGAACGTCCCACGTACAACGAATCGTGTACCGGGTCGAGTGAAAGCAGCCCCGGTGTTTCCATCGGCACCTGCGCGAGCAGGTGATTGGCGCGATCAAACTTGAGCACGCGTCCGTCGCCGATAAGCGACACGTACCAGAAGTCGCCGTTGTCTTCGACGACGACATGATGCGGCTTGGCGTTCGCGGTAAAGCCGAGTGTGCGCAGATCGAGCACGGTGTCGATGACCAAGCGCGCCTGATCAACCACCGTAATCGAGGCGCCGGCTTGGTTCACGATGTAGAGCTTGTCGCCGGGCGATGATGAGCGCGCTGTTTCGGTGTTGGGCGGCTGAGCACCAGCCGCGACTGACGGAGCGCCAAGCATTGCGCTGACCGCCAGGATGCGCAGACATCGCACGGCGAACACCCTCACGGAATCACTTTACGCGACATGTCCCTGATAAAGAACACGCCTTCGCCGATGCTCGTGACCACAATGGCGCCGCTCTTGAAATACGGATATACGCTCCACGCGCCATCGAAGCCGGGCGTGCCGTCGTCGCCGGGGTGTGTGTCCATGAAGCCCACTTCCTTGGGGTTGCGCGGGTCACTGATATCCAGAATACGGAGCCCTGAGCGATAGTTGGCCTGATACATCCGATCGCCCTTCACGTACAGGTTGTGATCGATCGCCTTGGTCGTTCCGATGTGCTCCTTTACGAGAATGGGATCGGACAGATCGGCAAGATCCCACACCATGGTGCGGGTACCCTTGGCGGCCTCGCCCTTGCCGGACGACTCGTCACCTTCATCGTTCAGATACAGAAACCGATGATCATCGGTGAACCACGCCTGATGGGCATACGCCACATTCGGATAGCTCGCGCGCGAAATCGCCACCGGGTTTTTCTTGTCCGTGAGGTCGGCAATACTGATCGCGTTCTCGTTCGAGCCCACGCAGATCTCTTTACCCGCATACTTCTGGTCGGGACCGTGGTACGTCACACACTGCGCATCGTGCGAATAGCCCGTGCCCGCAGACCCGGTTTTCGGATCACCGAAGCAGCCCGCAAACTTCGGCTTCTTCGGCGTCCGCACGTCGATCATGTGGTAGCCACCACCGCATGTTTCTCCACCGCCTGAGCTCCCCACGGCGTACATGAAGCCAGTCTCTTCGTTCGCGACAATGTTGTGTGCGCTGTTGATGCGATCGTACGTGACATCGGGAGTAAACAGCTGGGACGTCTTCACGGCGCGAAGACGCGTGAGGTCGAACACCTGCATGCCATGCTCACCCGCATTGTCGGCCACGATATACACATGATCTTTGTACACTTTCATATCACGCCACGCGGACGACGGTGAGCCTTTGGTTTTCGGAAGGTTGCCGAGGTAGCGCGGGTTGATGGGGTCGGTGACGTCAACGAAGGAGGTACCGTCGGTGCGTCCAAGAATGGCGATCTCACGCTTCGTCACGGGGTCCGTCCAGCCCCAGTTGTCGTTCATGTTGGTACCGCGCTTGCCGCCGATCGCGGAAATCGGCAGGAACGACATCAGGCCCGTGCTGCCGCATTCGAACTCGCCGGCTTTTCCGTTGCTGCCGCACTGCACTTCCTTGCCTTTCACCGCGCCGTAAATCTTTTCCTTCTCGGCGGGGAAGAGCACGCCCTTCGAGCTCCACGTACCGGCCGGCGTACGCTCGAGGAACATCACACTGCCCGCCGCACCGGCGTCGTTGGGCATTCCCACCACGGCAAAGTTTCCGGAAACCGCCACGGCGGCGCCGAATGACGCGCCAGGCTCGATCTCCGATGTTGTAAGCGGATTCATCGACCACACGCCGTCGGCGCTCTGCCGCAGCCGTTGAATGGCTCCGGTGTTCCGTTCGGCGGCTGGCGCCGAGAGCCAGAGCTCGTTGCCCGCGCGCACGATTTGCGTGCCCAGGCGGGACGGCGCATACACGACCTGCGTGAACGATTGCCGTTCGCGCCATATCTCGGCGATATCGCTGTAATCAAAAACCGTGACGAGACCGGCCGCGGCGTTGCCGCCCATACCGACAACCGGGAGTGCACCGGGGGCGCCCACGGCGAGCCGCGTGCCCGTGAGCTGCACCGCTTGGCCGAAGCGGGCGTTATCGGCACCCCGTGCGGATACGACGAGCGCGTCTTGCGTCCAATCGCTCGCGTCGTCCCGACGATACACGAACACCGCACCGCGTCGCGTCGCGCGCCCCGGCGCACCGATCGCCATACGATTTCCGTCCACCGTAATGGAGGCGCCATAGCTGTCGCCCGCGACCGTGCCCTCGCCGCTCAGGCGTTCGACCGGCGTGTACACGCCGGCCGCGGTGCGGCGGAAGACGTACACCGCGCCACCGTCTTCACCCGGTGCGCCTACGTACACCAGGTCGCCGGCCATGGTGAGGGCGCTGGAGAAGAGCGCCCGCGGCTTCCGTGTGGACGTGTGCAGCATGCCGCGATGCATCCAAGTGCCGGTGGCCGATTTTGTGTAGATATGCACGGCCCCACCGGCGCTGTCGGTGCCGGTGGGTTGATCCACCTGTCCCACCAGCAGCGTGGTGCCGTCGGTGGCTAACGTGGCGCCGAATCCGTTGTTGGGGGCGCCGGTGGGGGCATTGAGGGTGCCGGTGGCGCGCCACGTGGTCGCGCCGCGTGTATAGATATGCACCGTGCCCGCCGTCTGGCCGTACGGCTCACCCACAAAGGCCACGCCGCCGCTGATGGCCACGGATGCCCCAAAGATTCTACGGGCAGCCGAGCCGTCGGAGGCGACGGTTCGAGTGATCGAGTCGCTGACCGGCGTGGCGGAGAGTACGAGTGGACAGGCGAGGCTGGCAAGACCGGCGAGCCAAAAAGAACGGCGCATGGCAGGGCAGGGAGGAGGGGACGAACGTCGACAATCAGGTCGCGTTCAAAACAACAGACATCCACACGTACGAAAGCGCTTGCAACCCGCAAGCGCTACTCGCTGATCTGCATCCGGATGTTGACGGCTCTCTGGAGACTGGGCGTTACCAGTGCCTGGCCGCGTGGCGCAACGGTGCCCGGTGGTCAGTTTCCAGATTCGCTTCCGGGTTTGCCCAGCCGTGTGAGATCTAAAATGAAAGTTTGGGGGTATTGCCTCCGTCTGCATCAATACGCGGCGGGGTGCTTCATGGACCCCGCCGTCCAGGTATCCCCCTTTCTCGAGGAGTGCACATGACGGATGTCGGAGCCCGCCACATTCTGGTGGCGAATTTCAATACGCGCGGCGGCGCCGCGTTGGCCGTGGATCAATTGAAGACGGCCTCCATAAAGCTGGGTAATGTGGCCCTGGTGGTGCGCGATGAAGACGGTGAGGTGGAGTTCACCGAGACCCAGGATTGGGGGGTCGGCAAAAGTGCACTCGTCGGCGCGATCGCCGGACTGTTGCTGCCCGGTGTCGGCACCATCACGCTCGCCGCTGGCGGCGCACTGGCTGCCTATTTCCTCGATCTTGGCTTTCCCGACACGTTGCTCAAGCAGCTTGGCGAGGGGCTCACGGTCAATTCGTCGATGGTCGTGGCCGTCGTTGACGGTGCGAGCACGGGGCGTGCTGCCGAATTGGTGGCAGCTGGCGGCGGCACCGTCCTCGGCACGGGACAGGTGACGGGTCAGGACTCCGACCTGGCGGCCGTGCTCGAAACCATCCGGCGTCCGTCCTGAATGGCGGCGCGCCATATGGCGTGGTGCCGTATGGCGCTTGTCGGCTGCCCGACGTACGCTTGGGGTCCCTGCCTTTCCCCCCGCCTGTCCCTCCGCCTGGTATCCGCTCATGAAAAGTGTCGGCGAACTCCTCAAGAAGCATGATGGCACACTCTGGCATGTGCGCCCTGAGCAAACGGTGTACGCCGCCGTGGAGACGCTCGCACGACTGGGCGCAGGCGCTCTGCTGGTGATGGACGGCGATCGTTTGGTGGGGGTATTCTCCGAGCGCGACTATACACGCAAGATCACGTTGCAGGGGCGCAACTCGAAGGAGACGCTGGTCTCGGACATCATGACGTCCGATGTCATCACGGTGAGCGCCGCCACGCGTACGCGGGAGTGCATGTCGCTCATGAGCACGCGGAAAATCCGCCACTTGCCGGTGCTCGACGGCCAGAAAGTGCTCGGGATGATTTCCATCCGCGACTTAATGGATGACATCATCGCCGATCATGAATCCACCATCGCGCATCTCAACAGCTACATCTACTCATCGTAGGCGCCGTGCGCGATGGCGCCCCGGTGCTACGACGCAAGGATCGGCAGGTGCCGAATCTTTTCCTGCCATTCGCGCGGACCCGTTTCATGCACGTTGCTGCCCGCCGCATCGACGGCCACGGTGACCGGCATGTCCTGTACGTCGAACTCGTAGATGGCTTCCATGCCGAGGTCGGCGAAGGCCACTACGCGTGATGCGCGGATGGCTTTCGACACCAAGTAGGCGGCGCCGCCAACGGCCATTAAATACGCGGCCTTGTGCGAACGGATGGCGGCGAGGCCGGTGGGCCCGCGTTCGGCCTTGCCAATCATCGCGATGAGTCCCGTTTTGCTGAGCATCATCTCGGTGAGCGAATCCATCCGCGTGGCCGTGGTGGGACCGGCGGGGCCGACCGCTTCGTCGCGTACCGGATCAACGGGCCCTACGTAGTAGATCACGCGATTGGTGAAATCCACGGTCTCGGGGAGCGCTTCACCGCGGGCGAAGAGATCGGCGATGCGTTTGTGGGCGGCGTCCCGTCCAGTAAGGAGCTTGCCGCTGAGCAGCAGGCGATCACCGGCGGTCCAGCTGGCCACAATGTCCGGCGTGAGTGTGTCGAGATCCACACGCTTCGCATTCACGTCGGGGCGCCACGTGACGTCGGGCCAATCGGCGAGGCTGGGAATGGGCAGCGTGGCAGCGCCGGTGCCGTCGAGTGTGAAGTGCGCGTGCCGGGTGGCGGCGCAGTTGGGGATCATCGCGATCGGCTTGGAGGCCGCATGCGTGGGGTAGTCGTAGATCTTGACATCGAGCACCGTGGAGAGCCCGCCGAGACCTTGGGCGCCGATGCCGAGGGCATTGATCTTGTCGCACAGTTCGATGCGCAGCGCTTCGATCTTGTTTTGTGGGCCGCGCGCCTTGAGTGCTGTCATGTCGATGTGCTCCATGAGCGATTCCTTCGCCATGAGCATCGCTTTTTCGGCGGTTCCGCCGATGCCGATGCCGAGCATACCGGGGGGGCACCAGCCAGCCCCCATGAGGGGCACGGTTTTCATGACCCAGTCCACGATGGAGTCGTTGGGGTCGAGCATCGCGAACTTCGATTTGTTTTCTGAGCCGCCGCCTTTGGCGGCGACCTTTACATCGACCGTCTCACCGGGCACGATCTCACAGTGCACCACGGCGGGCGTGTTGTCGCGCGTGTTTTTGCGCGAGAACGCCGGGTCGGCTACGATCGATGCCCGCAGTACATTCTCCGGCAGTTGGTAGGCGCGTCGCACGCCTTCGTTGACCATCTCCTGCACGGAGAGCGTGGCGTCCCAGCGTACGTTCATCCCCACTTTGAGAAAGACCACCACGATGCCGGTATCCTGGCAGATTGGCCGGTGGCCTTCGGCGCACATGCGCGAATTGGTGAGGATCTGCGCGATCGCATCCTTTGCGGCGGGGCTCTGTTCGCGCTCGTACGCCGCACCCAATGCCTGGATGTAGTCCAGCGGATGGTAGTACGAGATGTGCTGCAGGGCGTCCGCGATGGACTGGATGAAGTCGGCTTGGGTGATGGTGGTCATGCGCGAAAAATACTCAGGGAGCGACGACCGCGTGATTTACCGCTTGCCGCGCTTCCACGCCGCATATTCCGCCTTCATGCACACGCCGCAGGGCCGGTAGCCTGCCGCGATGGCCGTGGCCTCATCGGCGAAGAACACGCGCTGCTGTGCATAGAGGGCCCCGTTGTCGAGTGCGCGGCGCGCCGCCTTGCAGTCGAGCCGCCCGTAGCGCCGCTCCTTGCGGTAGCCACCGATCGTGCCGGCCGTGGTGCTGGTGTACCGGGTGCCATCAGCGCCGATCAGTTGGTAGAGCTTTTCGGTAGTCATCCCTGGAAAACTAATCGGCGCGGATCGGCGGCGCGGGCCCGGGTCCGGCGCGGGCAACAGCCGCCGACGTTCGCCACTGAATCCCGACCGTGCCGAATACGTATGGTGCCTGTTGGCCGTCTATGCATGTTTCCGGCATCACTCCTCCCGTCTCAACGCTCCCACACCATCCATGACCCTGCTTCTCAACATCCTCTGGTTCGTGATCGGTGGCGGCTTCGTGGCCGGGATCGCGTGGCTGCTGCTGGGCTGCCTCCTGGCGATCACCGTGGTCGGTATTCCCTTCGCGTTCGCGGCCTTCCGTATTGCCGGGTTCGCCGCCTTTCCCTTTGGGCGCACCCTCGTGGACGCGCGCACGCTTGGCGAGGACACGATGGTCGGCACCGGCATCGCCAACCTGTTTTGGATTGTCTTCGCGGGGATCTGGCTCTGGATCTCGCATGTGCTGGCGGGGATTGCCTACTGCGTCACGATCATCGGCATTCCCTTCGGTTTCGCGCACTTTCGGCTGGCGGCCGTCTGTTTCGCTCCCCTGGGCAAGCGCGCGGTGGCGTTGCCGTAAGGCGGCCGGACTTGGTCACCTGGCTCGGCAACAGTGTGCGGGTGGGCAACACGCCGATTGCGTACGGCGCGCTGGCGATGTTGGCGTGTATGCGCTTGCTTTTGTGTTGCTGCGCGAGACGGCGGCGGGACGGCATATATACGCTGTTGGCAACAACTGCGAGGCTGCACGACTGGCTGGTATCAATACCAATCACGTGCTGCTCAGCGTGTACATGTTGTCGGGACTCTGCGCCGGTATCGCGGCCTTACTGTCGATTGCGCGCACCGGCGTGGGCGATCCACAGAGCGGCCAGACGGAAAATCTCGATACCGTGACGGCCGTGGTGCTGGGCGGTACGAGCTTGTTCGGTGGACGTGGCATTATCGTGGGGTCACTGGTGGGCGCGCTGATCGTGGGCGTGTTCCGCAACGGACTCACGCTCATGGGCGTGTCGTCGGTGTATCAGATTCTGGTCACCGGCGTGTTGGTGATTTTGGCCGTGGCCACCGACCAGTGGTCGAGAAAGGCATGACGGTGCTCGAGGCGCGCGGCCTCGTGAAGCGCTACGGACAGGTGACCGCGCTCGACGGCACCGACTTCGAAGTACACGCCGGCGAGATCATGGCCGTGATCGGCGACAACGGCGCTGGCAAGTCATCGCTCATCAAGGCACTGTCGGGCGCCATGCTTCCCGACCGCGGCGAGATCTGGCTCGACGGCGCGCGCGTGCACTTCAACGGACCCATCGACGCCCGCCGCGCGGGTTTTGAAACGGTGTATCAGGATCTCGCGCTGGCGCCGGCCATGTCGATCGCCGAGAATCTGTTTCTGGGGCGCGAGCATCGTCGAGCGGGATTGGCGGGTTCGTTACTGCGCTTCATCGATCGACCGCGCATGGAGCGCGAAGCCGAGGCGCAGTTACGGCAACTTGGCATCGGCATCCGCTCCATTACGCAGGCCGTGGAGACCCTCTCGGGCGGCCAGCGTCAGGGTATCGCGGTAGCGCGCAGCGCGGCGTTTGCGCGGCACGTCGTGATCCTCGACGAACCCACCGCCGCGCTCGGCGTGAAAGAAAGCGGTATGGTGCTCGACCTCATCAAGCGCGTGCGCGATCGCGGCCTGAGCGTGATATTGATCAGCCACAACATGCCGCACGTCTTCGAACTGGCCGACCGCATTCACATCCAGCGGCTGGGAAAACGAGCGGCGTTGGTGCGCACGAGCGAGATCGGCATGGCCGATGCGGTGGCGGTGATGACCGGAGCCGTGAACGGTGAGATGTCACGCGCGTCCGAGTGATGCGGCGCGCGATATTGTGATGACAGCGATGGGCCCTGTAAGGTACAACGTACGACATGTCGCCCTCACGTCTGCTGCTCCTGGTCCGTGACCGGGCCGCCGTGCGCCGCTATAGTCCGCGCACGACGCAGGCGTATATGCATTGGATTGTGCGCTATGTGCGATGGAATGACCTGCAGCATCCCGCCACGCTCGGTGGCGTGCAGGTACGAGACTTCCTGACGTATCTGGCGCGCGAGCGGAACGTAGCGGCGTCCACGCAGAACCAGGCACTCGCGGCGCTGCAGTTCCTGTATCGCGATGTGTTGGAGCAGCCCTTGGCTGCGTTGTCCGGACTCGTGCCGGCGCGGAAGCCCACCACTCTCCCTAATGTGCTGTCGCGGGAGGCCGTGCAGCGGGTACTGTCCTGCCTGACCGGCACCCCGCTGCTGATGGCCCAGCTGTTGTACGGGAGCGGCCTGCGCCTGCAGGAATGCTGTCAGCTGCGCGTGAAGGACCTCGATTTTGACCGCGGCGAGCTGCGGGTGCGTCGCGGCAAAGGACAGCGCGACCGGGTCACCGTGCTGCCC